>JAFQSM010000087.1 GCA_017409575.1 Clostridia bacterium | reverse complement strand
TTCCTGCCTTTAAGGTCGAAGAGTTTAAACCCTATAAATTTTGATGAAAGGCAAGGAAAACTTAAAAATAATACTTGGCGTATGTTTGCAAAGTTTTCCGTAGCATTACGCAAAATTTACGGTTTTAAACCTTATGGCGTTTGGCAAGCCTCGGCTTCTACCGAGAGGCGAGGTTTGTGCGTAGCAAAAAGAATATAAAAACAGAAAAATCGCATAATAATGCGATTTTTCTACATTTATAATAGTTTTTTATTGCAAATTCAAGAGGAATACTCTTTGTTTTTCCAATCTTTTTGCGGTCTGGACTATTTTAACAGTCCCTTTTAAAATTTTATTCATCTGCAAGGTTTGTCCATTCCTCAAAATAATCTTCAAGATTTTTACGAAGAAGGTCTGCCTCGCTGCATTTTTCGCTCATCAGCTTGTAATCCGAAAAGACTTCTTCGAGTGTCATTTCTTCTTCCAGAGCCGAAAGCCTGGTTTCGGCATCTTCAATCAGTTTTTCAAGCTCGCGGATTCGGTTTTTCCGCATAGCATCTATTTTGCGCTGCTCTTTTGATCTGAAAGAACTGTCTGTCTTTTTGGGTGCATTTGTAGCAGCGGCAAGAGCTTCTTTTGCGGCTGCTTCGGCGGCAAGGTGTGCCTCACGAGCAAGGGCATCGCAATAGCTGTCGTAGTTTCCGTTGTAAACCTTTGCACCCGATTCGGTTATCTCGACAATCTTATCGGGGACCTTGTTAAGAAGATATCGGTCGTGCGACACAAATAAAATGCTTCCGCCAAAGTCCGACATTGCAGTTTCAAGAATTTCCTTTGACGAAAGGTCAAGATGGTTGGTCGGCTCGTCAAGGATAAGGACATTTGATTTTTCGAGCATAATTATGCAAAACGCAAGCTTTGCTCTTTCGCCGCCACTGATAACCCTGACAGGTTTAAATACATCGTCTTTGCTCAAAAGAACATTGCCAAGTACCCGGCGTATTTCGGCTTCGGGGATTTGCGGAAAGCGGTCCCAAAGCTCGTCAAGCGCTATTTTGTCTGTTGAAAGATTTAAGTTTTCCTGCTCGTAGTAGCTGAGCGATACGTTTTTCCCCCATTCGACCGTTCCGCTTTTTAATGGGATAAGCCCCTGAATTATTTTCAGGAACGAGGACTTGCCGATTCCGTTTGAGCCGATAATTGCAATTTTTTCGCCACGCTTGAGTTCAAAATTTATATTTTTGCATATCGTGCGAAGCTCGTCTCCAACCGCGATTTCAAGGTCTTTTACGGTAAGGACATCTTTGTAGGGGTCTTTTGTGTGCTCAAAGCGAAGCCGCATGGTTTTGAGGTCGCCATCGGGGCGCTCCAGAATTTCCATAGAGTCAAGCGCCTTTTGCCTTGACTTTGCACTTGCCGAGGTGGATGCGCGTGCCATATTTTTGTCGATATATTCCTGCATATGTGCAATTTCTGCCTGCTGGATTTCGTATTCCTTTTGCTGACGCTCGCGGCGTTCGGCTTTTTGCGGCAGATATCTTGAGTAGTTGCCGGCATACGAGTACAAATGTCCGCGCTCGACTTCGTATATATGAGTCACAATCTTGTCAAGGAAGTAGCGGTCATGCGATACCGCAAGGATTGCGCCGCTGTAGGATGAAAGATAATCCTCAAGCCACATAAGAGTCTTAAAGTCAAGGTGGTTGGTCGGCTCGTCAAGGATAAGCAGCTCGGGCTCTTCAAGAAGGAGCTTTGCCATTGCAAGCCTTGTCTTTTCGCCACCGCTCAGGGTTGAAATCACGGTGTCCATATCCCAGTCACCAAAACCCATACCGTTTAGTATGGTCTTTATTTTTACATCAACATTGTATCCGTCACGACTGTCAAACAATGCCTGCTTGCTTGCATATTGTGCAGCAATTCTGCGGTACTCAGCGGAGGTGTGGTCTGTGACAAGGGCCATTTCGACTTCCAGCCTGCGCATATCTTCTTCGGCTCTGAACACATCATCAAAAACCTTGCGCATTTCCGAAATTATGGTTGATTCGCGTTCAAGACCATTGTTTTGCGCAAGATAACCTAAAGAAAGGCCGGGCTTTTTTGAAAGCTCGCCTTGTTCGAAAGGTAGTTCGCCCATAATGATTTTAAGGAGTGTGGACTTTCCCGAGCCATTGATCCCGATAAGCCCATAGCGACCCTTTTCGTTTATGGTCATTTTTATATCTTTGAGGACTGTCTTGTCACCAAAGCTTTTGCTGATGTTTTCTATGTTGATAAGCATAATTACCTCACAGCTTTTCTACTCGTATTTGAGGGGTTTTGGGCGGAATAAGCTTAAGTACAGCAACTCCAAGTAATACAAACAGTATGGAAAGCAAAAATGCAAGCCATTCGCTGCCCAAAAGTGTTCCCAGTATTGCGCCAAGAAAAAGCAAAACTGTAAGCGAAAGATAACCGACTGCAGACAACCGCAGTATACCTTTGTCTTCGGCTAAAAGCCGGACTGTATCGCCCGTTTGTATATCATCCGAAACCGCCAGTGTGACAGTAAACTCGCGGTTTTGGCAAAGTCCGCAAGCGGCACAGTTTTCGCCGCAGGCAGAGTCGCGTGTGATGATTATCTCGGCAATATTTCCGCTGATTTTTGAGACTTTTCCGATTTTCTCCATTATGATTACAGTTCCTTTTTTGTTTTTGCCAAAGCAAGCATTTCTTCGGCACTTTTTCTTGTGGTTTCGGTGACCTCCACGCCGCCGATAATGCGTGAAAGCTCGTCTATTCGTGCATCGGTGTCAAGAAGTCTGACCGAGGTTCTGGCGTGCTCGCCGTCAATGTCTTTTTCGATAAGGTAGTGGTTGTCTGCCATGCCTGCAATTTGTGCAAGGTGAGTAATCGAAAAGACTTGCTTGTTTTTTGCAAGACGGCTGATTTTTTCGGCAATTTTTTGTGCCGCTCTGCCGCTTACACCTGTGTCTATTTCGTCAAAAATCATTGTGTCAGCATCGTCTGATGCCGAAAGCACTGATTTTACGGCAAGCATAATACGCGAAAGTTCACCGCCCGAGGCGATTTTTGCCATAGGCTTTAATGCTTCGCCCGGATTGGTAGAAATCAAAAATTCGGCGATGTCTTTGCCGGTTTCGGTATAATGTACTTCTTCATTTGACAAATTTTCCGAGATCGATATACTGAACCTGACCTTTGGCATATCCAAAGCCGAAAGCTCGGCACAGATTTTTTGTTCCAGAACCAAAGCTGCAGCCCGGCGCATTTTTGAAAGTGCTTCTGCCGAAGCTGCAACCTTTGCCGTTTGCGCAGAAAGTTCTTTTTTAAGAGCTTCAAGCTGCTCGTCGCTTTTTTCAATTTTTTCGGCTTCCAAAGCTGCGTTTTTACCAAACTCGATTATTTCTTCGATGGTGTTTCCGTATTTTCTCTTCAGGTTATTTATAAGGTCAAGACGCTCTTCAATCAGGTCAAGCTCGGCTGCACTGAAGTTGGACTTTAAAATGCACGAATTGATTTCGCCCGAAATATCTTCAACCTCGGCAACCACGCCAGACAGACGACCATAGGCATCAGAAAGACCGCTGTCAAAACGGCAGATGTCCGAAAGTGCGCGTTCGGCTGTCTTCAAAAGGTCAAATGCGGCTGCCGCATCACTGCCATAAAGGGCTTCGTATGCGGTGCTTGCGCCTGATATGATGCTTTCCATATTGCTGAGACGGTCGCGTTTTTCAATCAATTGTTCGTCTTCATTTGGCTGAAGATTTGACATTTTTATCTCTTCTGCCTGGAATTTAAGCATATCAAAACGGCGCGCCTTTTCGTCTTCATCAAGGCTGAGTTTGTCAATCTGCAAGAGGAGGTCTTTCATTTTGCCGTATTCTGCGGCATATTTTTTGACTTCATCGCCCAAAGCTGCATATTCATCAAGAAGACGGAGATGATTTTTTTGCGAAAGAAGTGACTGATTGTCGTTTTGCCCGTGGATATCAATAAGCAAAGCCGATACTTCGCGCACGGTAGCAGATGGGACAATACCTCCGTTCAGGCGGAATACGCTTTTGCCGTCTGAACCGAGTCTTCGGCTGATGGTAACAATGCCGTCTTCAAAGTCAATCCCCAAGTCCGAAAAAAGCTCGGATATGTGAGGATTGTCGGTCTCAAAGCATAAATCAACAATGGCAAAATCACAGCCAAAGCGAATAATATCGCGGCTGCATCTGCCGCCCAATGCCATATTTATTGAATCAATAAGAATAGATTTGCCGGCACCGGTTTCGCCGGTCAGGACATTGAATCCGTGCTGAAATTCTATGCGGATTTCGTCAATAACGGCGACATTTTTTATATGTAATTCTTTTAGCATAGTGATTGCATCACCTTTCTCAATCAGAAAGTTTTTTGCGTATTACATCAAAATAACTGTGGTCGTTGAAGTGCACCAGAAGTGCATGTTTCTCGCTTTTTACGATTTCTATGCAGTCGCCCGGCTCTACTTCGACAAAGAGATTTCCGTCGGCTTTAAGCTCTACCTCGCTGCGATAGGTTGCATCAAATTTCAGAATTATGCGTGATTCTGGCGGTGCTATGATGCATCTTGATTTTAAAGAATGTGGGCAGACCGGGGTAAGAATTATACAGTCAAGTGCCTGATGAACAATGGGACCGCCGCACGACAGCGAATATGCGGTCGAGCCGGTCGAGGTCGATACGATAATTCCGTCTGCAAGATAGCGGTGTGCCACCGTACCGTCCACTTCTGCCTCAAGTGAGATAATTTTGGCATCCTTGCCACGCAGTATAATGTCATTGAGGGCAATTACCGGGTTTGACGGTTTGCCGTTCTTTATAATGCGAGCTTCAAGCAGCATAACAGGGATGATGGAAAAATCGCCGTTTGAAATTTTGTCAAAGACATCTGTGTCGTCACGTTCCGCCTGAGCAAGAAAACCAAGGTGACCAAGGTTTATACCCACCACGGGGGTTTGGTGTTCGGCGGCATCGCCAATTATTTTCAGAATTGTTCCGTCGCCTCCAAGTGCAACAATAAGGTCCGACAACGCGAGCAAATCGCGGTGAGAAACAAATTCTGCACCCAGACCTTTCAGTTCGTCTTTAAAATCCGTGTCAAAAAAGACCTTTTTCCCGCGCGAAAGCAAAGCCTCGGCTGCCGCCTTTGCAGACTTAAGCTCAGGGTCACGCTCACGATTTACATAGATTCCGATTTTGGTCATAAATAATCACACCTTTTTTGTCTGGTTGATTTATATTGTGTGGGAAAGCTCAACAAGGGCAGGTATGTCAAAGCTTTGGCTTTCCTCATCAGATTTTTTGATATACATAAGATATTCGATGTTTCCTTCAGGTCCGCGAACGGGTGAAAAGTCAAGACCCAGGACCGAAAATCCCATTTCCTTTGTGAAGTTGAGGACATTTTCTATGACTTCGATATGTGTTGACTTTTCGCGCACAACACCTTTTTTGCCCACTTTTTCGCGCCCTGCCTCAAACTGCGGTTTGATAAGGCAAACGCCGCTGCCACCGTTTTTCAGAAGTGAGTATGCGACAGGCAGAACAAGCTTGAGGGATATAAACGATACATCAACCGAAAAAAAGTCGAGTATATCGTCAATATCTTCGTGTGTGAGATAGCGGATGTTTGTGCGTTCCATATTGACAACTCTCGGGTCGTTGCGAAGCGACCAGGCAAGCTGGCCATAACCTACATCCACCGAATATACCTTTTTTGCACTATTTTGAAGCATACAGTCGGTAAACCCACCGGTTGATGCCCCGATATCCATACAAACGGCATCCGAAAGGCTGACCGGGAACACCGCCATTGCCTTTTCAAGCTTCAGTCCGCCACGGCTTACATATTTGGGCCCTTTTGTGCGGACCTCTATATTTTCACTACCTGTTACGGTTTCGCCTGATTTCAGAGCTTTTTGATTGTCGATAAAGACATCACCTGCCATAATCATTGCCTGCGCTGCACTGCGCGAGGGAGCAAGACCGTTTTCGGCAAGGTAAATGTCAAGTCTGATTTTAGCCAAGTTTATCACCTATTGCTTTTTTTATTTTTTCTGCGATTGACGCACTGTCAAGACCTGCCTCGCATTTTTGCCGGGCGATGCTGCCCATTTCAAGAGGCTTGTCCGGATAGGCAAATTTAAGAATTTTGCCGTCATATATATCTGAGACAGCAGCACCAAGACCCCCAATTTCGCAGTTGTCTTCGATTGTTGCAACAACTTTGCAGCTTGCCGAAAGCTTGTCAAAAAGATTTTTGTCAAATGGCTTTAGGAAACGGGCGTTCATAACCGAGGCAAAAATCCCGTCTTTTTCAAGAAGTTCGGCGGCTTTGAGTGCTTCTTTTGCCATTGTGCCCAAAGCAACAATCAAAACATCTTTGCCTTGTCTCAGGACTGTTCCTTTGCCAAGTTCAACAGGCGCATTTTGGTCAATACAAAATTCTGCATTGTCTTTGGGATATCTTATTGCAACGGGCCCCTTGCATTCGAAAAGTGCAAAGGACAGCATTTCGCGAAGCTCGTCTCCGGATAAAGGCGCCATAATGGTCATATTTGGTATATGCGAAAGATACGAAAGGTCGTATATTCCCTGATGTGTTTCGCCGTCGCTTCCGACTGCACCTGCGCGGTCAATTGCAAACACTGCGTGCAGGTTTTGAAGCGATATATCGTGAAGAAGCTGGTCATATGCCCTTTGCAAAAAAGTCGAATATACTGCAAAAACAGGTTTTAGCCCGGATTTTGCAAGACCTGCTGCAAAAGTCACGGCGTGTTGTTCTGCAATTCCAACATCAAAAAAACGGTCACGAAAGGCTTTTGCAAATTTTTCAAGACCGGTACCTTGCGGCATAGCAGCTGTTATAGCGATAATCGAGCTGTCGTTTTTTGCCAGGTTCACAATTTCGTCGCCGAATACATCGGAAAATGATGCTTTTTGAGAAGCCCGGACAAGACCTGTCTCGGGGTCAAAAGCAGAAATGCCGTGAAAAGAGGAAGGGTCTGTTTCGGAATGTATATACCCTTTGCCCTTTTGTGTTATTGTGTGAACGATAACAGGTTTTGCAAGGGATTTTGCATATTCCAGGGAGGTTATAAGATCCTTAAGATCGTGACCGTCAATTGGTCCCAGATATTCAAGGCCCATATTTTCAAACAGTTTTTTCTGCAAAAGAATTTTCTTAAGAAGCCGTTTTGAACCGCGCATAAGGCGGATAAAGGGTTTTCCGAAAACAGGCAGGTCGTTGAGAGCGTTTTTCACCCTGACCTTAAGCGATATATATCGTGCATCGCCACGAAGTTTTTCGAGATGGTTCGAAATTCCGCCCACATTTTGTGAAATGGACATGCCATTGTCGTTAAGCACAACAATGAGTGGTGTTTTGCCACTTCCGGCGTGGTTGAGGGCTTCGTATGCCATACCCCCGGTAAGAGCTCCGTCGCCGATAACTGCAACAGCCGTAGCGGAGCTTTTTTCAAACTCAAAAGCCTTGGCAAAGCCAAGTGCCGCCGAGACAGAGGTCGAACTGTGACCTGTGTTGAAGGCATCGGTTTCGGATTCCTCGGTTTTGGGAAAACCGCTGATGCCGTCTTTCTGGCGAAGTGTGTTAAATTGTTTGCGCCTGCCGGTTATGATTTTGTGAGTGTAAGACTGATGCCCGACATCCCAAACTATTTTGTCTTTTGAAAAGTCAAAAACCTTGTGTAAGGCAAGCGTAAGCTCGACTGCGCCAAGGTTTGAAGACAAATGACCACCACACTTGGAAACATTGCTGATAAGAAATTCACGAATTTCGGCAGACAATATTTCAAGCTGGGAGATATTCAGTTTTTTCACATCATTTGACGAGTTGATATCGTCCAGTAGTTTTTTCATAGATACACCGTAATTTACTTTCTCCAAAAGGTCAAAAACGACAGCGCTTTTGCTGACATATAAACAATCATATTGCTGTATCGGATTGCAATGCTTTTTCCAAGAGCCTTGCCCCCGACAGTGATGGAAGCAACGGTTGCAGTGACTATAAGACTCAGGAAAAATCCGTTGATGTTTGTTGCGGCTTTAAGAATATATGCAACAACTGCCGCCGAGGCTGAGCCGCTGACGATGCCGCAGATATCGCCTATGACATCGTTACAGAAGTTTGAGACCTTATCTTTTTCTTTGACAAGGCGGATTGCACGGTCAGCATGCCGGACCTTTTTTGCCGACATCGAATGAAAAGGAGCTTCGGAAGCGGTAGTAACTGCCACACCGATAATGTCAAAAATAATGCCGATAAGTATGATTGCGCTCAGAATCAAAACCGCAATCCAGATGTCGACCATTTGCATAACGCCACTTGAAAGAACGTTGAAAATTGCCGACATTGTAAAGGTGATGATGATTGTTTTTAAAATCCAGGATTTGTCTGCACTCTTGTTGTTTGAAGGTTTAAACTTAATTTTTTGTTTTCGGGGAATATCTTCTTTCAATTTAAGAATTCAACTCCAAGTAAAAATTTAATAATGAGAAAAAAGCGGGTAGTATGTGCAGTAAATCTTGTGCCTTAGGTCAGGTTGGATTTCCCAAAGAATTACCAAATTGTTGCCAAAATGGAAGTTCCCTTTTAAAATTCTTTATGCGTCGTTACCGAAAGCAAGGACCTTTGCCCTGCAGCATTACCTGATTGCCACTTAGTGCACACTGCAATCCTACACATACAACGGCCTAGGGGTTTTCCCCGACAACTGAAATCAATCCTTAGCCTCTTTTGCAAGTATGGTTTCAAAAGGCAATAGCCCATGCGTCTTCGGCCAAAGAACGCAAGACCTGAACAATTATCCGCCATATTCACTCAAGGCAGGCTACGCTGCCCACAGCACCCAAACGGGACCGCAAAGCAGGTTTTAACCTAAGGCGTATAAAAAAGAAAATGTTCTTTCCTATACGGTCATAGGCCTCCGCGGAAAAGGGGTCAACGCCCACATGCCATTGCGGATCGCCCCTAAACCTTAACTCCCAGCACATACCCACGACTGGGCGTCGCAAGCACGCACAAGGAACTTCATCGATATGCCCTTCGGCGAATTTTTAGGCCCGCCCTGGGGAATGAAACAGTTGACTAGAATACCGTTACCCATATTCTCAGGTTAAGTATAACATATTAAAAAAATTTTCGCAAGGTTTTTGCGAAAATTTTTAGTGTTTACAGGATATGCGTTTTTCGGCAAAACAAAGGACTTTCCAAACGGCAAATGCCAGCAAAATTGCACCCAATATGTCGGTCGGGAAGTGTACAAAAAGATAAAGTCGTGAAAATGCAATCAAAGCGGCAAGAACAAATGCCCAAGTGCCAAATCTTCTGTTTTTTCCAAAGATAACAAACGAAGAAATAAAGGATGACAGGGTATGTCCCGACGGAAACGAAAAATCATCAGGATTTTTGATAAGCAGGGGGAATGAACTGTCTATCCAGCAGGGCCTTGGGCGTACTATAATGTTTTTGAGCAGCAGATTGCCAAAAATAAAGCCCAGAAGAAGCCCTGAAAGCAGCATGATTCCAAGCCGGCGGTGTTTTTTCGTGCACAAAAGTATCACGCCAAGCGATATCCATACAGCACCGATGTTGCCGATTTTTGTAATCAGGGGCATAATAAAATCCATAAATGCACATCCAAAAAGACTTTGGATGGATTTAAGGATTTCAAGTTCAAAAAATTCGGTTCCGAAAAGCATTTTCAAATCACTCCGTTAAAAGAACAAAAATGTCATACCTGTCGCAACAACATAGGACGAAACTGCCATAATAACAGCAGCTATAACCACACCCAAAAATATTGCAGGGATTGCGTCCTTAAGACGCATTTCAAGCATAGCTGCAACAAGCGCACCTGTCCACGCCCCTGTGCCCGGCAGGGGGATTGCAACAAAAAGACAAAGCCCCCAAAATTCGTATCGGGTAATTTTAGATTTGTGTTTTTCTGCTTTTTCTTCAAATTTTGAAACAAGGCTGTTGAGTTTATCATTTTTGGTCCTCATCCATGCAAAGATTTTGCGGATGAATAAAATAATAAACGGAATAGGAATCATATTTCCAATGACAGCAAGGACAGATACGGTCCATACATCAAGTCCAAAACTAACACCAAAAGGTATGGCTCCGCGGAGTTCTATTACCGGAACCATCGATATAAAAAAGGTAGCCAAAGCTTTGCCCAAGTATGTTGAAAAAAAGTTCATTGGTTTTCTCCCGAAAGATTATTTGATAAGTTAATTATACAATAGTATCCGAAATTTTGTCAATCTCAAAACTGTTAAATTTCTGCAAACTATAAAATGTCGAGATTAGCACCAAAATTTTCGACAAGCTTTTTACCATTTTCTTCGCCCAGCACAAAGAATGCGGTTGAAAGAGCGTCAGCAAGCGCAGCACTTTCGGCGGTGATGGTTACACTGTCAAAACTTTGGCTTGCAGGATGACCTGTTTTGGGGTCGATAATATGATGATAAAGTTTGCCTTCGTATTCAAAGCTTCGCTGATAGCTGCCGCTTGTGGCAATTGCGGCTTCATCAAGCTTCAGGATTTTGCTGTATTCTCCAATTTGGGCAAAGGGGGTCTGGAGCCCAATCCGCCACTTGCCATCGGGCGATTTGGGGTTTTTGCCGATGGTGACAATGTTGCCGCCAAAATCGATTATGGCAGACTTTACACCTGCATCTTTCAAAATCTTTGCTGCCCGGTCTGCGGCATATCCTTTTGCAATGGCACCCAGGTCAATTTTTGTATCTGCAAAGGCTTTTGTAACAGTGCCGGATTTTTTGTCAAATTTAATATTCTCACGTGCGGAGGTTTTCAGCGCGGCAGAAATTTCGTCATCAGTTGGCGGTATGGGATTTTCTGCGTCAAACTTCCACAAAACCGAGACAGGCGCAAGGGTTATGTCAAATGCGCCGTCGGAGTAAGAATTTATCTTGTTCGCAATCTCTATCATATTGATTATACTTTCGTCGACTTTGACAGCCTCAGATGCATCGGCTTTGTTTATTTTAGAAACATCCGAGATTTCATCAAAGAAGTCGGATAGCCTGTGAAGTTGTGCTGCTTCATCAAATGCATCTTTTGCAGCCTGCCGGTCACTTCGCGAAAAAACTGTTATACTGCAGACAGTGTCAAACAAAAACTCGGTTTCTTCAATACTTTTGCCGCCTTTTCGGGAAGTCAGGAAAAGACCTGCAAAAAGCGTAAGAATAATCAAAACCGAAAAAAAGGTCTTAAGCTTTTTCAAAATTATCACCTCTTGATTTTTAAATTTTACCACAAATATAAATTCCCGTCAATTGCTTTACTTTTGCAAAGGTTTGTGATACAATGTGATATAATAGTATACTTTTTTTAACAGGCAAGGAAGTGATTTCTTGAAGGAAGAGTCTTCTGCCAAAGCAATCCGAACCATCGGACTTATGGCGGTTATTATATTTTTTGCAAAAATTCTGGGACTTCTTCGCGAGGTTCTGATTGCCGGTGTCTATGGGCAGGGGTATGTTTCGGATATTTTAAACACATCCACCCAGATTCCGCTGCTTTTTTTTGATATGACACTTGGCGTTGCAATACTTTCGACCTTTGTTCCGGTGTTTAATCAATGCCTCGAAAAAGGCGGCAAACAAAACGCAATGCATTTTGCAAACAACTTTATGTCGGTTACGGTTTTGCTGGCGGTTGTTTTTTCGGCGATTGGCATAATTTTTGCCGAGCACATTGTCAGATTGATGGTGCCCGGCTACAACCCCGAAAAAATTGCCGAAACGGCAAAGCTTTTGAGGATTTTGTTCCCCTCAATTATATTCACAACCGCGGCATATACATCTGTCGGGATACTTCAGTCCTTTGGCGAGTTTAATATCCCGTCGATTATCAGTGTGGTATCAAACCTGATAATGATTTTGTATCTGCTGATTTTCGGCAATCGCTTCGGTGTAGTGGGGGTTATTGTTTCGATGGTTCTGGCGTGGGCTTCACAGCTTTTTGTTCAGATTCCCTATCTTACGAAGTTTGGTTATCGCTACGCTCCACGCTTTGATTTTAAGGACAAAAATCTTGTTTCGGCGGCAAAGCTTGCAGTTCCTGTGCTTGTCAGCTCGTGGGTACAGCCGCTTTGCGTGGTTATCAATATGGCATTTGGCTCGTCGCTTGGTGACGGTGCGGTGTCGGGGCTCAACTGGGCAAACAAGATTTATATTATAATGGTAGGAATTTTTGCCTATGCAGTTACAAACTTTATTTTCCCAAAGCTTTCAAGGCTGAATGCCGGCGAAGACAGCCACGCATTTTCCAGAACAACGCAGACCTCGGTTGCGTGGGTGGTGGTTATTATTGCCTTTGTTTCGGCAATGTTTATTGCATTAAACAGACCGATTATACAGGTGGTTTTCGAGCGTGGAGCTTTTACTGCTGATGATACAAGCCTGACCGCAAGAGCACTTATGTTTTATTCGGTGGGTATGATTGGATATGCTATCTGCGAGATACTCAACAAAAGCTTTTATGCCGTGCAAGACGGAAAAACCCCGATGATTACATCAATGATGGGGGTGCTTGTGAACTTTGCGGCGGCGTTTGTGTTTGTAAAGGCTTTGGATATGGGTGTTGGCGGACTTGCTCTTGCAAGTGCGACAGGCTCGGTTGTTATGGCGATTTTTCTGATACTGGCGATGAATCGGCAAAAGCCGGGGACATTCGGCAAAGGATTTGCCATAAATTTGGCAAAGGTGATTGCGGCAGGCGTGATTTCGGCACTTGCGGCATGGTGTGTTTTTGAAATGGTTGACGGTATTGGTCCCGGTACGGTTTGGGCGCTTGCAAAGCTTTGCATTGCAGGCTTGCCGGCATTTCTTTTGTATATTGCTGTACTTGTGATTTTGAAAGCAGACGAAATAAAACAGATAAGGAGATTAACCCATGAAAAATAACGGATATTTTTTGACCTTTTGGGGAATTTTCTGGGAGCGGTTTGTCAAAAACAGCGCAATTTACCGGATTCTTTGCGGAATTTATGCGTTTTTTTCGACCAGATGGCAAAACAGCATTTTTGTATCGTTTTTCCGCAGGACTTTTTTTGATGACAATATGGCGGCAAAAAGCCTGGCAGGAAAACTTTGTTTTTGGCCGTTCAGATTCCTTGAGTGGCTGCAGAAAAAGGTTGGAGAAACGCTGACAACACAAAAAGAAAAAAGCTTTCTTGTGCGGACCTGCAAATATTATCTGCACAGTTCATTGGCACTCAACACTCGTTTTGTAGGCGTGTTCGCGGCAGGTGCGGCATTTGCGTCGATGATTGCAGAGTTGTTTTTGGACGGCGGAATAAAGCTTGAACTTTTAGTTCTTGCACTTGGTGCTGTTTTGGCATTTTTTGATGTCAATATGACAGACTTTTTAAAAAATTCACTTATTGTAAAGCTTTTTGAATCGGCTTTGGGTCTTGAATTTTCGTTTGATTTTTATTATGTGACAAAATCCCGGGGCGCAAAAAGTGTTTCGTGCGCGGCGGTGTTTGGCGTTTTGACCGGGATTATAGCCGCTTTGGTTTCGCCTGTTATTGCGGCGGTATTTGCATTTGGACTTTTATTCTTCTTTATGGTTCTTTACAAGGTGGAGTTCGGTGTGTTTCTGACGCTGTTCCTTGCACCTATTATACCGACAATGGCGGTGGTTGCGTTGTCGCTTTTGTGCCTTTTCTCGCTTGCAGTCAAGGCGGTTACAACCAAAAAGTTTGAATTCAAAACCGACGGAATGGGTCTTTTGATTATAATTATGCTGGCGGTATATCTGCTTGCGGCGTTTACCTCGTTTGCACCATTTAAGGGAGTTCAGATCTGGTTGGTTTATTTTGCTTTTATGATTTTTTACTTCCTTATTATAAATACGGTAAAAACAAAAGAGCAACTGATGGGCATTTTGACCGTATTCTCGCTTTCGGGACTTTGCGTATGTCTTTATGGTATAATGCAGTATGTTTTTGGCTGGGATGTTAAGCAGGCGTGGATTGACGAAGAAATGTTTATGGATATAAAAATGCGAATTTATTCAACGCTTGAAAACCCCAATGTCCTTGGCGAATATATTCTGCTGGTTATGCCGGTGACTATTGCTCTTATGTGGAAGAAAAAAACTGTCTTCTCAAAAATCGTATACGGGGTGATGGCATTGGTTATGGGTGCTGCGCTGATACTTACATTCTCGCGCGGGTGCTGGATTGGTATTATGGCGGCGGCAGCGGTGTTTGTTACCTTTGCGGCAGGAAAATTGTGGGGGCTTTTGCTGCTTGTTTTGCCGATTGTCCCGATGATTTTGCCTGAAAGCATAATAAACCGCTTTGCAAGTATCGGGGATATGAAGGATTCATCAACATCATACCGTGTTTATATATGGATGGGAACACTCCTTATGCTCAAAGACTTCTGGCTGTCGGGAGTGGGACCCGGGACCGAGGCGTTCAGCCAGGTTTATCCGTTTTATTCGTACAGCTCGGTAGTTGCTCCGCATTCGCACAATCTGTTTTTGCAGATTATGGTGGAGTCGGGTGTTTTGGGAATCCTGGCGTTTTTACTTTTGCTGGTGGTATTTTGCCGAAAGCTTGCGTCTGCTCATCAGATTCAGGGCAAGTTTGGCGATATATCGGTTGTTATCACAGGCATTGGTGCGGCAACGGTTGGATTTTTGGTTCAGGGCTTGTTTGACAACTGTTTCTACAACTATCGTGTGTTTATGATATTCTGGTCGGTGCTCGCACTTGGTGCGGCTGCCGCCAATGTTGCAAGAACGGAAAAACAAAAGACGGAGGTAAAAACAGATGCTTAGGGTTTTGCAGGTTTCTTCGGACACAAACATAGGCGGTGCAGGCAAGTGCATACTTACCTATCTCAAATATTACAACAAGCAAAAGATAGAGGTTGCGACGGTGGTGCCAAAGGACAGCCTTTTAAAGCCTCATATTGACCGGCTTGGAGTAAAGGTTTTCGAAATCGATGCAATGGCGGACAAGTCTCTTGACTTTTCGGCGATAAAAAAGCTTCTTGATATTTTTCGTGAGTTCAAGCCCGATATTGTCCATACTCACGCAAGTATGTCGGCAAGGATTGCGGCAAGGATTTATGGGGCAAAGGTGGTCTATACAAGACACAGCGTGTTCCCACCAAATCCAAAGCTGACACACGGCATAGGCAAGATGCTTTGCGGACTTGCAAACAACTCGACAGCCGACAAAATAATTGCGGTGGCAGAGGCGGCAAAGCAGAATATTTGCGACATTGGTGTTTCGGAAAAGAAGATTGATGTGATTTTAAACGGCGTAGAGCCTTTGAGAAAATATTCCGACGAGGAAATTGCCGGGATAAAAGCGGAATACGGCGTGCCCGAGGGCCATAAATGTGCGGCGATTGTCGCAAGGCTCAATGAGGTTAAGGGCCACAAGTACTTTGTTGAGGCTGCAAAGCATCTGAAAGATATGGGGGTAAAGGCAAAGCTTCTTATTGCCGGCACAGGCGATATGGAAACTGCAATAAGACAGCAGATAAGCGAGCTTGGACTCGAAGAAGACGTGATTATGCTTGGATTTTTGACAAATGTTGAGCCGCTTATGAACATAATTGATGTTCAGGCAAACTGTTCATTCGGAACAGAGGCAACAAGCCTTTCGCTTCTTGAGGGTATGAGCCTTGGCAAACCGGCTGTTGTTTCGGACTTTGGAGGCAACCCCGGAGTTATTAAGAACGGAAAGAACGGATATCTTGTGCCGACGCATGACTCGATGGCACTTGCGCAAAGACTCAAAGAACTTTTTGAGGACAGTACCCTCTATGAAGAAATGTGCAAGAAAAGCAAAGAGATTTTTGACAGCACTTTTACGGCAGTCAAGTATGCTGAGAATATTGACAATATTTATTTAAAGCTTGGAGGTAAAAACAATGGATAAACCAAAGTTCAATTTTTTAGACGGAGTTATCGCTCTGTTGGTGGTTGTTATGGTGGTGGCAGGCGTGTATTTTGTAAAGGGCCGCGGTACAACATCGACTGTGACCGAGAAAAATGCGGTTGCCGAGATACAGGTTCAGTTTACCAGGGTTGACGAAAGCATATACCAAAAGTTCTGCGAAATGGCGGACAATGGCGAAAGTGTGTGGGCTGGAGTCAAAGAACGCTTTGAGGGCAAAGTTTCAAATGTCACAATTGAAAAGTCAAAAAAACTTACCAGTGATATATACACAGGCAAGGTTGTTATGGCAGAAAATCCCGCTACCAACGATGTAACTGTTACAGTAAAAGCAGATGTTGTCGAGACAGATTCGGCAATTGTTGCCGGTGGCACCGAGATAAGAGTCGGCGAAGAAACTGCAGTCAGAGGCAAAAACGCAGCAGGCTTTGGCTTTGTTGTGGGAATAAAAACTGTTTCGGAATAAAAGACAGAAAGGCGGTAGATAAATATGCTTAGCAAAGACGGAAAGATGTTTGGAAAAATCAGTATTATAGATATTGCGGTAGTTCTGGCAATTGTGGTAGCGGCATTTGGCGTATACACAAGATTTTTTGTGGGAAACGAAAAAGTCGAGACTGCATCAAGCCACATTGAATATACAATGCGTGTAAGTGAGGTAAGGCAGGGCACAGTTGACGCTCTTAAGGATTTTATGGGACCTGTGAATGATTTTACTACCAAAGAATATATGGGCGAGATAGTGAAAGTCGAGTTTGAAGAGGCGGTTGATGCCGGTGAAACAGCAAGCGGTCAGCTGCGCGAAAGTGTTGTCCCCGAAAGATACGATGCAGTGCTTACTGTCAGGGTTGACGGCAAGATAAACAGCTCGGGATATTACAATGCGAACAATCAGGCAATTGCGTCCGGCGGAACTTTGATTTTTAATTCAAAGGCGGCAAAGACGACAGGCGTTATAGAGGAAGTTTACGAAGTTAAATAAGAGGGATTTAAATGTTCAGGCGTTTTCTGGCTTATTACAGGCCGTATGTATTTATAGTAACAATTGACCTTTTTTGCGCAGTGCTTACCACCGTGTGCGAGCTGGTTTTTCCGCTTATTGTAAGGGAGATAACGGGCATCGCAACAAGCGGCGGCGGCATGTTGCTTCTGCAGACGGTAATCCGCCTTGGCGGAGTGTATCTGTTTTTGCGGATTGTGGATACTGTGGCGCAGTTTTATATGGCAAACATCGGGCATATTATGGGTGCAAAGCTCGAGACCGATATGCGCCGTGACATATTTGACCATTTGCAAAAACTGCCGTTTTCGTATTTTGACAACACAAAGGTCGGACAGATTATGTCCAGAGTTACCTCGGACCTGTTTGATATAACCGAGTTCTCGCATCATTGCCCCGAAGAATTTTTTATCGCGGGAATAAAGATTGTCGGTGCGTTTATAATCCTGGCAAGAATAAATCTGTTGTTTACGGTTTCGATATTTTTGCTGCTTCCGATTATGCTTGTGTCGGCGGTTGTATTCCGCAAAAAGATGAAGAATGCTTTCAAAAAGCAGCGTCAGCAGGTGGGTGAGCTTAATGCGGACCTTGAAGACAGCCTGCTTGGAATAAGAGTGGTAAAAAGCTTTGCCAACGAGGATGTTGAACGCGAGAAGTTTAAAAAAGGCAACGAAAAGTTTTTTGAGACAAAAAAGAATACCTATAAATATATGGCGCTCTTTCAGGCAGGGACCAGATTTTGTGACGGTGTGATGTATATCAGCGTTATTATGCTGGGGACTGTGTTTATGGCAAAGGGGTCGCTTACGGCGGCAGATTTTGTTGCGTATCTTCTTTATATACAGACTCTTATTACATCAATCCGCAGGATTGTTGAGTTTACCGAGCAGTTCCAAAAAGGCATAACCGGAATCGAAAGGTTTTACGAAATTATTGACGAGCCGGATACCATAAAGGACGCACAGAATGCAGCCGAGCTTGAAGCAGTAAACGGTGATGTGGAATTCAGGGATGTGTGCTTTAAATATTCGGAAGATTCTCACGAGATTCTGACAAAACTGAATTTGCAAATAAAAAAGGGCGAGAATATCGCATTTGTTGGCCCGTCGGGTGGCGGCAAAACAACACTTTGCAATCTGATACCAAGATTTTACGAACTTAACGAAGGCAGCATTCTAATTGACGGAAAAGATATCAAAGACCTGACGCTCAGTTCGCTCAGAAACAGTATAGGTATGGTGCAGCAGGATGTTTATTTGTTCAGTGGCACGGTGTATGAGAATATTGTTTACGGCAAGGTTGATGCGACGCGTGACGAGGTAATAAAGGCTGCAAAGGCGGCAGGTGCGCACGACTTTATTATGGAGCTTGCTGACGGATATGACACCTATGTAGGCGAGCGCGGACTCAAGCTTTCGGGTGGTCAGAAGCAAAGGATTTCGATTGCAAGACTGTTCCTCAAAAACCCTCCGATTTTGATTCTGGACGAGGCAACCTCGGCACTTGACAACGAGAACGAGTTACTTGTTCAAAGGTCGCTTAAAGAACTTTCAAAGGGCAGGACTACATTTACCATTGCTCACAGATTGACTACAATAAAGAATGCGACCAGAATTTTTGTTCTTACAAAAGACGGGATAGTGGAAGAGGGGACTCATGCCGAGCTTTTGGAAAAAGGTGGCGAATATGCAAAGCTTTATTCGCTTTATACAGAAATTGAATAAGGAATAGAATGGTGTGGCAGGTTTTTAAAAAAACCTGCTTTTAAACTTTTTATAGATTAATGAGTTTTTTATAAGGGGGCGGCATCAGCAACGCCCCCTTAACCCCCTGCCGCACCGATTTATAACTCAGGAACTTGTAATTGCTTGTCTTTTGCGAAATAACGAACGCTCAGATACACGCACTCAGCGTGTGCTCTCGCTAAAATGCCTTGTCTGCAAATGAAATTAATTGCAAGGCATTTTTCTGTTATTTCACAAAATCCTCACAAACAATAAGTTTGTTTATCCAAGCGGTCGATACCGCAGACAATTTGAGTATTACAACCACCTGAGATGAGAATCGGCGCGGCAGGGGGCCGCAAGGGGGCTTTGCTGCAGAAGCCCCCTTGTAAAAAAGAAATAATACTTGTAATTTAATAAAAATAGTGATATAATAATTTCTGCGACGATTCACAACTAAATAATTCCTCACGCGAAGGGGTATGCTATGCAAAAAGCGTACCTCTGACATTGTTCAACCTTCGTTGGGGGATTGTGATTCGTCGCGGAATCAAGTCAGAGAGATACGTTTTTTAGATGTGTCGCTTTGGCGACACATCTTTTTTTGTAAAGGAGTATACTTATGAAATTAAAACCCGATGTTATCAAATCCCATGCCGAGGATCTTGTAAAGATTGCCGAAGAGGCTGAAAGCAAGGCTAAGCAGCAACCTTTGACAAGAGAGGAGTTTTTGCAGTTTTTAAAAGATTTTCAAGAAAAAAATTCTCTTATAATGAAGGAACTTGGTTTAGACGAATTTATTTAGTGATTTCCTACATAAAAATATATAATTTTTGCTTTTAAATAAAAGATTAAAAAAATTTAAAAAAAATGTTGACATTTATTTCTTATTATAGTATACTATTTAGGCGTGACAAAGACATACGATGATTCCGGAGGTAGCAAACCCCTTGTCTCACTGGGGTTTTGGAAATTTCGGAGGAGATTGTCCGGTTTTCAAAAGCGGGCGGAAGGTCACACTTCTATTTTAATACAGAGCAGATTTTTTTGGGTGTGGTATGCTGTCACACTGCAAGGATTCCCTGCGCTGTTGTCCCCGAAACCGATTTTGAAAAGAGAAAAAGGTTCGGGTTTTATTATATGGCTGCGCGAAACGCCCGGCGCAGTGTAACTATCAAAAGCAAATTTTGAAGGAGGGTACAGCATGGCAACAGAGAAGATCAGAATCAGACTCAAGGCTTATGACCACAACCTTATCGACCAGAGTGCCGAGAAGATTGTTGAAACAGCCAAGAGATCGGGAGCAAAGGTTTCAGGACCTATTCCGCTTCCCACAAAGAAGGAAGTCGTTACAATCCTCAGAGCTGTTCACAAGTACAAGGACAGCCGTGAGCAGTTTGAACTGAGAACTCACAAGAGATTGATTGACGTTTTGGCGCCCAATGCCAAGACAATCGACGCACTTAAGCACCTTGACTTGCCGGCAGGTGTTGATATCGAACTTAAAATATAGTTTGATATATTATTAAATTAAATCGGTAAGAAAAAATTTGGTTATGTTGGAAATCCAACCGATGACCCGTATGTAAGTTCAGTACTGAACCGATGCATATGAAAATTTAGGAGGAAGAAAAATGAAAAAAGCAATCTTAGGCAAAAAGCTTGGTATGACTCAGATTTTTGCAGAAGACGGTACACTCATTCCTGTTACTGTTATTCAGGCAGGTCCCTGCAGTGTAATCCAGAAGAAAACAACCGAAGTTGACGGCTATGAGGCTGTTCAGGTTGGTTTCGAAGACAAGAAAGAAAAGAACGTTAATAAGCCTATGAAGGGTCACTTTGCAAAAGCAAATGTTACACCGAAACGCTATCTCAGAGAATTCAAGCTTGAAAATGCTGCAGATATGAATGTCGGTGACGAAATCAAAGTTGACGTATTCGCAGAAGGCGAGATTATCGACGTTACAGGTACAAGCAAAGGTCATGGTTATGCCGGAACAATCAAGAGATGGGGCACACACAGAGGTCCTATGACTCACGGTAGCCATTACCACAGAGGCCCCGGTTCGTTGGGTGCTTGTTCATCACCGTCAAGAGTGTTCAAGGGCAAAAAGCTTCCCGGACATTACGGCGTGGACAAGGTTACAATCCAGAACCTCAGCCTTGTGAAGATAGATACAGAGCGCAACCTTCTTTTGGTTAAGGGCAGTGTTCCTGGACCTAAAGGTGGATTGCTGGTTGTTAAAAACGCAGTTAAGGCAAATGCCTAAACCTACAGAGAGGAGGATATAAGATATGCCAAAAGTAGCATTATATAACACAGACGGCAAACAAGTCGGTGATATAGAATTAAATGACAATGTGTTTGGCGCAGAAGTCAGAGCTGACATTATGCACGAAGTAGTTGTAAACTACCTCGCAAACCAGAGACAGGGCACACAGAGCACCAAGACTCGTACAGAAGTCAGCGGCGGCGGAATCAAGCCCTGGAGACAGAAGGGCACAGGCCGTGCAAGACAGGGTAGTATCCGCGCTCCACAGTGGGTTGGCGGCGGCGTTGCTCTTGGTCCCAAGCCCAGAGATTACAGATACGCTGTAAACAAGAAAGTTAGAAGACTTGCTCTTCGTTCTGCACTTTCTTCAAAGGTGGCTGAAAACGAGCTTATCGTTCTCGAAAGCCTTACAATGGATGAAATCAAGACAAGCAAGATGGCACAGATTCTTGCAAATCTTGGCGTAACAGAAAAGGCACTTATCGTACTTCCGGAAAATGACAAGAATGTTGTTCTCTCGGCAAGAAACTTGAGAGGTGTTGATACAACATTTGTTGGAGCAATCAACACATACGAGGTGCTGAAGTCTACAAAGTGCATCATCACAAAAGATGCAGCACTCAAACTTGAGGAGGTGTACGCATAATGAATATGACATCTCATGATATCATTAAAAGACCTATCATTACAGAACAGAGTATGGATCAGGTAGCAGACAAAAAGTACACTTTTGAAGTTGCAAAATCTGCAAACAAAATCCAGATTAAGAAAGCTGTCGAAGAAATTTTCAAGGTAAAAGTTGCGAACGTTACAACAATCAATTATATCGGTAAGAATAAGAGAATGGGCGTTCATCAGGGCAAGAGAGCTGACTGGAAGAAAGCTGTTGTAAAGCTTACTGCAGACAGCAAGACAATCGAGCTTTTTGAAAACTAATTTTACCCGATTTGAAAGTAGATAAGGAGATGTAAAAATGGGAATTAGAAAATATAATCCTACAACACCTTCGCTTCGTCAAATGACTGTTTCTGATTTTGCAGAAATCGACAAGGTGGCTCCCGAGAAGTCACTTCTTCGTCCACTTCACAGCAAAGCAGGTCGTAACTCTTACGGCAGAATAACAGTTAGACACCGCGGAGGCGGCACTAAGAGAAAATACAGAGTAATCGATTTCAAGAGAAACAAAGACGGTATGCCCGCAACAGTTCTCTCAATCGAGTACGATCCTAACAGAAGTGCAAACATTGCACTGCTTCAGTACGAAGATGGCGTTAAGACCTACATCATCGCACCTGTAAGCCTTAAGAAAGGTGACACAGTTGTTTCAGGTAAGGGCGCAGACATTAAGCCCGGTAACGCTCTTTTGATTGAAGATATCCCTGTTGGTACTTTGATTTACAACATCGAGCTTTACCCCGGCAAGGGCGGACAGATGGTTCGCAGCGCTGGTACATTTGCTCAGCTTATGGCTAAAGAAAACGGTTATGCACAGGTAAGACTTCCATCCGGCGAAGTTAGAATGGTTCGTCTTGACTGCCGCGCAACAATCGGCCAGGTTGGCAACACCGATTACGAAAACATCAACATCGGTAAAGCCGGAAGAAAGCGTCACATGGGCTTCAGACCCACAGTTCGAGGCGTTGTTATGAACCCGAACGACCATCCTCACGGTGGTGGTGAAGGTAAGTCACCTATCGGTAGACCCTCGCCTGTTACTCCTTGGGGTAAACCTGCTCTTGGTTACAAGACCAGAAACAAGAAGAACAAGTCTGATAAGTTCATCGTAAAGAGAAGAAACGCTAAATAAAAGTGATTAGATTACAAAAAATTGATTAAGGAGGTCACTTCATGGGTCGTAGTATTAAAAAAGGACCTTTCGTTGAAGCGAAGTTACTCGCAAAAATCGTTGCAATGAACGAGAAAAACGAAAAAGTCGTTGTTAAAACATGGTCAAGAGCATCTACTATATTCCCTGAAATGGTTGGTCATACAATTGCAGTTTATGACGGAAGAAAGCATGTTCCGGTATATGTAACCGAGGATATGGTTGGTCACAAGCTGGGTGAGTTCGCTCCCACCAGAACATACAGAGGTCATGCAGGTGCAAAAACTTCTAAATAATTCCTGTAAGCAGAGAATGGTTACAGATATTAAATAGGAAAGGAGCTAAAGAGCAATGGAAGCAGTAGCAAAGGTTACTCATGTACGCATCGCTCCGAGAAAGGTGCGTATAGTTATAGATTTAATAAGAAACAAGCCCGTTGGCACAGCACTTGGTATCCTCAAGAACACACCCAAGGCTGCAAGCCCGGTTGTTGAAAAGTTACTCAAGTCGGCAATTGCCAACGCTGAAAACAACTACAATATGAATGTTGAAGACCTTTATATTTCAGAGGTGTTCGCTGACCAGGGTCCCACTCTTAAGAGAGTTCAGGCAAGAGCACAGGGCCGTGCGTTCAGAATCAACAAAAAGACAAGTCACATTACTTTGAAACTTGCAGAAAAAGAATAATCTTTCAAAAAGGAGGTATATAGCATGGGTCAGAAAGTTAATCCCCACGGTATCCGAGTTGGTATAATCAAAGACTGGGATTCCAGATGGTATGCTGACAAGAAGAACTACGGCGAAAACCTTGTAGAAGACTACAAGCTCAGAGCTTTTCTTAAGAAAAAGCTGTTCTTGGCCGGAGTTGCAAAAATTGAAATTGAAAAATTTGCTAACAAAATCCGTCTTTCTATCCACGCCGCAAAACCCGGTATTGTTATCGGTAAGGGCGGAAGCGAAATCGACAAGCTTAAGAAAGATGTTGAAAACTTAACAGGTAAGGCTGTTATCCTCAATGTAATCGAGGTTAAGGCACCCGACATGAGCGCACAGCTTGTTGCCGAAAACATTGCATCACAGCTTGAAAGAAGAATTTCTTACAGAAAAGCTATGAAGCAGTGCATGACCAGAACAATGAAGCTTGGTGCAAAAGGTATCAAGACAGCGGTTTCGGGTCGTGTAGGCGGTGCAGAAATCGCTCGTACAGAACAGTATCACGAGGGAACTATTCCGCTTCAGACACTCAGAGCAGACATTGACTATGGCTTTGCTGAGGCTGATACAACCTACGGCAAGCTTGGCGTTAAGGTTTGGATCTACAAAGGCGAAGTTCTTGCAGAAAGCAAGAATGCAGCAAAGGAAGTTAAAGCTCCTGCCAAGAAAAGGGAAGGAGGAGACAAATAATGTTATCACCAAAAAGAGTTAAGTACAGAAGAGTTATGCGTGGCAGAATGAAGGGTAAGGCTTCGCGCGGTAACAAGGTTACTTACGGAGATTTCGGTCTTCAGGCTCAGTCTCCTGCTTGGATCACAAGCAACCAGATTGAGGCAGCCCGTATTGCAATGACTCGTTACACAAAGAGAGGCGGTCAGGTTTGGATTAAGGTATTCCCTGACAAGCCCGTAACAGAAAAACCTGCTGAAACTCGTATGGGTAGCGGTAAAGGTTCACCGGAATACTGGGTAGCAGTAGTTAAGCCGGGCAGAGTATTATTTGAAATCGGCGGCGTAAGCGAAGAAGTAGCTCGCGAGGCTATGCGTCTTGCTATGCACAAGCTTCCGCTCAAGTGCAAGTTCATCAGAAAAGCCGATCAGGAAATGGAAGGTGAAATGTAATGAAAATTAATGAGATTAGAGACCTTTCAAGCCAGGAAATAGTAGATAAAATTCAGGATTTAAAAGAAGAACTTTTCAATCTTCGTTTTCAGAACGCAATGAACCAGCTGGACAATCCTATGAGAATTGCCGCAGTTAAGAAGGATATTGCGAAGCTTAAGACAGTATTGAAAGAACAAGAGCTTGGCTTGAATGCCAACATGAATTAATAGGAGGTGCACATTATGGAAGAAAAGCGCAACTACCGCAAAACCCGTGTGGGGGAAGTTGTAAGTGACAAGATGGACAAAACTATCGTTGTTGCTATCAAAGACAGCGTAAAGCACCCGGTTTATAAAAAGGTTATTAAGAGCACCTACAAGCTTAAGGCTCATGACGAAAACAATGAGTGCGGCATAGGTGATAAGGTAAAGGTTATGGAGACCAGACCTCTTTCTAAAGACAAGAGATGGAGATTGGTTGAAATTATCGAAAAGGCGAAATAAGCCGGTCTTTTGGAAAACGCAATTTTGCGTCAAAATGATAAGTTAGGAGGAATCCATTTATGGTACAGCAGCAGAGTTTATTAAAAGTTGCTGACAACAGCGGTGCAAAGGAACTTATGTGCATTCGCGTTCTCGGCGGCTCGTACAGACGCTACGGAAACATCGGCGATGTTATCGTTGCTTCAGTTAAGAAAGCAGCTCCCGGCGGCGCTGTTAAAAAAGGCGATGTTGTAAAAGCGGTTATCGTACGCACAGTTCAGGGCGTTAAGAGAGCTGACGGCTCAAAAATCAGATTTGATGAAAACGCAGCAGTTATCATCAAGGACGACAAAACTCCCAGAGGAACCCGTATCTTTGGCCCAATCGCCAGAGAACTTCGTGAAAAAGAGTATATGAAGATTTTGTCTCTTGCTCCTGAGGTTCTGTAAGAAACAAACACAAGCGGAGGCTTGTATATTCTCCTAAGGGCACACCCGGCAGAGTGTAACAAGCATCCGGTTCAGATTTAAAAAATTCCTGAGTAGATGCGAAAGGAGGAAAAGAAATGCTGAAGATGCATGTTAAAACCGGTGACCAGGTAGTGGTACTTTCCGGTAAAGATAAGGGCAAAAAAGGCAAAGTGCTTGCAGTTAACCCTGCAAAACGCACAGTTATTGTTGAAGGCGTTTCTGTGGCAACAAAGCACAAGAAGCCTCGCCGTATGGGCGAAGCTGGTGGTATTATCAGCCAGGAAACTCCGATTTATGCAAGCAAAGTTATGAATGTTTGCGGCAAGTGTGGTGCTCCCACAAGAGTCGGCAGAAAGGTTCTGGAGGACGGAACTCATGTTCGTTACTGCAAAAAGTGCGGAGAAACATTTGGTGAATAATTATTCATTGTGAAAGGAGGTAAGCTTCAATGAGACTTGAAGAACGCTATACAAAAGAAATTAAAGACGCTCTTATGAAAAAGTTTAACTACAAGAGCGTTATGCAGATTCCTAAGCTTGATAAAGTTGTTATCAACATCGGCTTGGGCGAAGCAAAAGAAAATTCAAAGGCTATTGATTCAGCAATGAACGACCTCGCTTTGATTACAGGTCAGAAGCCTGTCGTTACAAAGGCTAAGAAATCTGTGGCTTCATTTAAAGTCAGAGAAGGTATGAACATCGGTTGCAAAGTTACCCTGAGAGGTGCGAAGATGTACGAGTTCGTTGACAGACTCTTTAACGCAGCACTCCCCCGTGTTCGTGACTTCAGAGGTATCAACCCCAATTCCTTCGACGGCAGAGGTAACTATTCACTGGGCATTAAGGAACAGCTTATTTTCCCTGAAATAGATTACGACAAGATTGACAAAATTCGTGGTATGGATATCATTTTTGTTACAACAGCTCCCAATGACGAGGAAGCTCGCGAGCTTCTTACACTTATGGGCGCACCCTTTACAAGATAACAAAAATTTACCCATTTAATCTTTTAGAAATGGAGGAGATTAAAGCATATGGCAAAAAAGGCTATGGTTTTAAAACAGCAGAAAGAACAGAAGTATTCAACACGCGAATACAACAGATGTAAAATCTGCGGCAGACCCCATGCATACTTGCGCAAGTTCGGCATTTGCAGAATCTGCTTCCGTGAACTTGCATACAAGGGTCAGATACCCGGAGTGAAGAAAGCTTCCTGGTAAATCGCCAAAATGTTCTTTTGAACACAAGAACAAATATATTTGAAACTTTAGGTAGAGCAAGGTGGTTAAATTAATTTGAACGGATAACCAAACCGGCTCACAAAATCCGGTAAAAAGGAGGATAAAATATGCACATCACAGATCCGATAGCAGATATGTTGACAAGAATCAGAAATGCGAACAATCAGAGACACGCAACTGTTGACATTCCTGCTTCAAATATGAAAAAAGCTATCGCTAAGATTTTGCTTGATGAGGGTTACGTTAAAAATGTTGAGCTTATCGACGACGAAACTCAGGGCGTAATCAGAGTTACACTCAAGTACGCTGAGAACAAGCAGAAGGTTTTGACAGGTCTTAAGAGAGTATCAAAGCCCGGTCTTAGAATTTATGCTTCAAAGGAAGAATTGCCTCAGGTTCTTAAGGGCTTAGGCATTGCTATTATTTCTACTTCAAAGGGAATAATGACAGACAAAGAAGCTCGCCGTCAGAATGTAGGCGGAGAAGTTCTTGCATTTATTTGGTAAGGAAAGGAGGAAAACGAAATGTCTCGTATAGGAAAAATGCCTATTACAATACCTGCTGGTGTTGATGTTACAATAGGCGCAAACAACGAAGTCACAGTTAAAGGTAAGCTTGGAACTCTTAATGCAACCATGTCGGCTGATATGATTATCAAAAAGGACGGAGATACAGTTACTGTAAGCCGCCCCTCTGACGTAAAGGAGCACAGAGCACTTCACGGTCTTACCCGTACTTTGATTGACAACATGGTAAAAGGCGTTAGCGAAGGCTTTAAGAAAGAGCTCGAAATCAATGGTGTTGGATACCGTGCAGCAAAGCAGGGCAACAAGCTCGTTATGAACCTTGGTTACTCGCATCAGGTTGAAATGGAAGAACCCGATGGCATTAAAATCGAAGTTCCTCAGCCTAACCAGATCGTGGTAACAGGTTTTGACAAGCAGAAGGTTGGTCAGATCGCAGCGCAGATCAGAGAAAAGAGACCGCCTGAACCTTATAAGGGTAAGGGTATCAAATATGTTGAAGAGCACATCAGAAGAAAAGAAGGTAAAGCAGGTTCTAAGAAGAAATAATAATTTCTTTGAAGTAAAGCTTGCAGCCTGATTTTTGAAAGGCTTATCAGCAAAACAGATAAAAAATCAATACTAAACCGCAAGGAGGTGCGAGTTAGAATGATAAAAAGAAAGAACAGCGAAGAAGCAAGACGCGCAAGACACGCAAGAGTTCGCAAAAAGATTTCAGGAACAACTGAAACACCAAGACTTTGTGTTTACAGAAGTCTTAAGAATATATATGTTCAGGTTATTGATGACACAACCGGAAAGACTCTTGTTTCGGCATCTACACTTGATGCAGAACTCAAGGCAAATTACGGTGGCAACAAAGAAGCAGCAAAGGCTGTTGGCGCTTTGATTGCAAAGAAGGCACTTGAAGCAAACATAAAGGCCGTTGTTTTTGACAGAGGCGGATATGTTTATCACGGCAGAGTTGCAGAGGTTGCAGCAGGCGCTCGTGAGGGCGGATTGGAATTCTAATACTCCTTTAAAAGAGTATGTTGTCAGATAACTTAGAGTAAATACATTGAAAGAGGTGAAAACAGACAATGGCAGAAAGAGTAGAAATAACAAGAAAGCAGGAACGTATCAGTGCAGATACTCTTGATATAAAAGAAAAAGTTGTTTCTCTTAACCGTGTATCAAAAACAGTTAAGGGCGGTAGAACAAGCAGATTCAGCGCTCTTGTTGTTGTTGGTGATGAGAATGGTCATGTTGGTTACGGAATGGGTAAAGCGGCTGAAGTTCCGGACGCTATCCGCAAAGGTATCGACGAGGCTAAAAAGAATATGATTACTGTTCCTATGGTTGGCACATCTATTCCCCACGAAATCATTGGTGAATTCGGCGCAGGCCGTGTTCTCTTAAAGCCTGCTAAAGAAGGTACCGGTGTTATCGCTGGTGGTGCTGCTCGTGCAGTTTTGGAACTTGCCGGCATCAGAGACATCAGAACAAAGTGCCTCAGAAGCAACAATCCTAAGAACGTTGTTTCAGCAACAGTACAGGCGCTCTCGGCTCTTAAGAGTGTGGAAGAAGTTGCCAAATTAAGAGGTAAAAAGCCTGAAGAAATTTTAGGTTAAGTAATTTTACAACCAAGAGAGATAGGAGGTTTTTTCCTTGGCTAACAAATTGAAGGTTACACTTGTTAAAAGTACAATCGGATGTAAAAAAGACCAGATTGCAACTGTTGAAGCCCTTGGACTTAAGAAGCTTCATCATTGCGTAGAGAAACCTGACAATCCTCAGATCAGAGGTATGATTTTCAAAGTTTCTCACCTGGTATCAGTTGAAGAGGCGTAATTAGCCGCCTCAGGTTTAATTCATTTTATAAAAATAAAGAGGAGGTGTACTCGATGAAACTTCATGAATTGTCTCCGAGCGAAGGCTCAAAGAAAGATAGATTCAGAGTAGGCAGAGGTCACGGAAGCGGTAACGGCAAAACAAGTGGTAAGGGTCACAAGGGTCAGAATGCCCGCAGTGGCGGTGGCGTAAGACCGGGCTTTGAAGGTGGTCAGATGCCTATTTACAGAAGACTTCCCAAACGCGGTTTTACAAACATTTTTGCAAAGGAATATGTTTCAATCAATGTAGAAGCTTTAAACAAGCTTGAAGCAGGTGAAGTAACAGCTGAAATCCTTAAGGAAAACGGCATTATTTCAAAGATTTGCGATGGTGTTGTTATTTTGGGCCGTGGCGAAGTTACTAAAGCGTTCACCGTAAAAGCAAAGCGTTTCAGCAAAACAGCTGAAGAAAAGATTGTTGCTGCCGGTGGAAAGGTTGAGGTGGTATAAATGTTGGAAACAATTAGGAACGCATGGAAAATTAAGGACCTTAGAATGAAGCTTATTTATACTTTGGTTATGCTTATAGTTTTCCGTCTTGGCTCCTGCATCCCTGTTCCGCTGCTTGACCCAAATCAGCTCAAAGCTATGTTTGAGGGAACAAACAACTCGTTGTTTGGATTTATTGATTTGGTATCAGGTGGTGCATTCCAGAATGCAACAATTTTTGCAATGGGTATAACACCGTATATCAACGCGTCGATTATTATGCAGCTTTTGTGTGTGGCTATTCCCGCACTTGAAAGATTGCAAAAAGAAGGCGAAGAGGGCAGAAAGAAGATTGCTCAGATTCAAAGATATGGAACAGTTGTTCTTGCTCTTATCCAGGCAATCGGACTTTACTTCCTTCTTAAAAACTATCACGCTGTTACAGAGACCGGTTTCTGGCCTGCAGCAATTATAGTTATTACATTCTCAGCCGGCACAGCTTTTCTTATGTGGCTTGGCGAGCAGATTACCGAAAAAGGCGTAGGTAACGGAATTTCACTTATCATTTTTGCAGGTATCGTATCAAGCATACCCTCAGGTGCAGTTTCACTTTGGCAGTATATGCAGAACGGCACAATGGGTATAATCGGTACAGTTGCACTTTTGATAGTTGCATTGGCTGTTGTTGGTCTTGTTGTTATGATGAACGAGGCAGAACGCAGAATTCCGGTACAGTATGCTAAGAGAGTAGTTGGAAGAAAAATGTACGGCGGACAGAACACTCACATCCCGATCAAGGTTGCGGCTGTTGGTGTTATCCCGATTATTTTCGCAATGTCAATTATGTCATTCCCCGGCACAATCGCTTCATTCTTTGGCGTAAGCGCAACTTCCGGTGGATTCTGGGGAGGTTTCCTCAAGGTGTTCTCACCGACACATTGGCTTTATGCGGTACTTTATTTCCTTCTTATCATATTCTTCACATATTTCTATAGTGCCATCCAGTTCAATCCGATTGAAATGGCAAACAATATGAAGAATAACGGAGGATTTGTTCCGGGTATCCGTCCCGGAAGACCCACTTCGGAATATATAAGCCGTGTGCTCAACAAGATTACTCTTGCTGGTGCAATATTCCTTGGCTTTATCGCAGTGGTTCCGATCTTTATGAACATGGGACTCAACATTCAGAACTTCTCAATCGGCGGAACATCACTTCTCATCGTAGTCGGTGTTGCTCTTGAGACTGTTAACCAGCTTGAGTCACAGATGCTCATGAGACATTACAAAGGATTTTTGGAATAATAGGGAGTATTCCCTAAGCTTTATAAGGGGATGCCTTGATATATTTCAGGGCACCCCTTGTGGAGTTTTTGAAAGCGGATATGGTTTTAGCGACAAATCTTGCATATTTCGGTATATGCAGAATTAAAGACTTAAAGTAAGTTTAAAATTGACAGAAAGGTGTGTTTGACATGAAACTTATTATAGTTGCAGCACCCGGTGCAGGAAAGGGTACACAGGCGGAAATAATCTCAAAACATTTTGGTATCCCCACAATTTCTACCGGAGCTATACTGAGACACAACATCAAGGAAGGAACAGAACTTGGAAAGATCGCACAAAACTACATCAATGACGGAAAACTTGTTCCTGATGACATTATGATTGATATTGTAAGAAAAAGATTAACTGAAGATGACTGCAAGAACGGATTTATTCTTGACGGCTTCCCCAGAACACTAAATCAGGCAGAAGCTCTTGATAAATCTGACATTAATATAGATAAAGTTTTGACCATAGAGGTCGAAGAAGAAAAAATTGTTGAAAGACTTTCGGGCAGACTTGAATGCTCGTCGTGTGGGTCAAGCTTCCACAAAATATACAGAACTCCAAAGGTTGATGGTGTATGTGACAACTGCGGCGGTAGTCTTCGTACCCGAAAAGACGACCAGCCTGATGTTATACGCGACCGTTTGGAGACTTATCACAAGCAAACGGCTCCGCTTAAAGACTTTTATGAGAAAAAGGGAATTCTCTGCGTTGCCGAAGGAAAAGAGTCTATAGAGGATACCACGGCAGAGGTTTTGAAAGCTCTTGAAAACTGACAGGTTTGAAAGGTTAAAGTTATGGTAACAATCAAGTCCAGAACAGAAATTGAATATATGAAAGAAGCCGGCAGAGTCACAGGCGAAACCCTCAAACTTCTGGAGTCACTTATAAGACCCGGCATAACAACACTTGAACTTGACCGTGCGGCAGAAAAATTTATAAGAAGTCAAAACTGCACACCATCGTTCAAAGGCTATGGTGGTTTTCCGGGAAGTGTCTGCATAAGTATAAATGATGAAATTATTCATGGAATACCGGGGAAGCGCACTTTAAAAGAGGGCGACATTGTAAGCTTTGATGTGGGAGCTTGCTTTAAAGGCTATAACGGCGATGCGGCAAGGACCTTTGGCGTTGGCGAAATTTCAGCAGAGGCACAAAGATTGATAGATGTGACCCGAGAAAGCTTTTTTGCAGGAATCAAGTTTGCAAAAGACGGATATCGCATTTCGGATATCTCGGCAGAAATCCAACGGGTTGCCGAAGATGCCGGATTCAGCGTTTTGCGTGAGTATTGCGGTCATGGCATAGGGAAAAGTCTTCACGAAGACCCCGAAATCCCCAATTATTTCAGCGCGGGACAAAGAGGTGTGCGTATAAGACCGGGAATGTGCCTTGCGATAGAACCTATGGTAAATGAGGGTACGAAAGATATATATGTGGGTGATGATGACTGGACGGTTTATACTGCTGACGGCAAGCTTTCGGCACATTATGAGAATACAGTTCTGACTACAAGTGGCGAACCAATTATTTTGACTTTGATTGATTAGCGAGGAAAGAAGCATGGAAGAAAAGTTTGATATAGGCGATATAGTGTTGTCAAAGGCGGGACGCGACAAGGGTAATTATTTTGTGATAATGTCTTTGGATGATATGTTTGCCCAAATTTGTGACGGTGACCTTCACAAAACAGACAGCCCCAAAAAGAAAAAGCTTAAGCATCTTAAAAGTATGGAAAGCTGCAGCGAATATATAAAAGAAAAACTTCTGCAGGATTCAAAAGTGACCAACAAAGAGCTGAGACGAGCTGTTTCGGAATTTGAAGAAGGTACAACAAGCATCGAAAATATATGACAAGCACCGCGGCGCCTTGGCACCGCCAAGCTGTCTTTAATAAAAAATTAAAACAAGGAGGTAAAGGTTTATGGCAAAGGAAGATGTTTTGGAAATAGAGGGGACAGTGCTGGAAGCGCTTCCTAATGCGATGTTTCAGGTAGAACTTGAAAACGGACACAAAATTTTGGCACATATCTCGGGCAAGCTGAGAATGCATTACATCAGAATTCTGCCCGGTGACAAGGTTACGGTTGAAATTTCGCCTTATGACCTTACAAAAGGCAGAATTACATGGCGAGCAAAATAACTTGAAATATTTGCTCAAAAAAACACTTGACATACTAAAATGTTGGTGTTATAATATTGTGGTTAGCTCAAAATGCGGAATTTTGCGCTGACGGACTTTTTTTGGGAGGTGAAGGAATGAAAGTACAACCTTCAGTTAAACCTATTTGCGAAAAGTGTAAAGTAATTAAAAGAAAAGGCAAAATAATGGTTATTTGTGAAAACCCGCGTCACAAACAGAAACAGGGTTAATCAAAAACAATTGTTTTGATTAATGGAGCAGAGTCAGGCTTATACACCAATTTGTTTAAGCTGATGAAAGCGGCAGGTGCTAAAGACCGCCGCTGCGAGTGAAATTCTGCTCCGCATAACACTTTTCAGAAAAAAATTATTCGGAGGTGAATTAAAGTATGGCACGTATTGCAGGTGTTGACTTACCAAATGAGAAGAGAGTTGAAATCGGACTTACCTATATTTTCGGTATAGGTCTTTCTACATCAAAGAAGATTTTGGCTGCTACAGGAATCAATCCTGACACAAGAGTTCGCGACCTTTCTGAGGACGAAGTTTCAAAACTCAGAGCAGAAATCGACAACTACAGTGTTGAGGGTGACCTTCGCCGTGATATCGCTCTTGATATCAAGCGTCTCATCGAAATCAACTGTTACAGAGGTCTTCGCCACAGGAAAAACCTTCCTGTAAGAGGACAGCGTTCAAAGACAAATGCAAGAACCAGAAAAGGCCCAAGAAAAACTATGGCCAACAAAAAGAAATAAGTAACGAATTGAAGCTGCGTCTTTGCGCATTGTCGCGGACTTAGCTAAAACCAGGAGGTGAAATTTACTATGGCAAAGGCAGTAAAGAAAACCAGACGTCGTAGAGAAAAGAAGAATATTGAAAGAGGTGCGGCTCATATCAAGTCAACCTTTAACAATACAATTGTTACCATCACCGATGTTGCAGGAAACGCTATTTCTTGGGCATCAGCAGGTGGCTTGGGCTTCAGAGGCTCGAAAAAGAGCACTCCTTTTGCAGCCCAGATGGCAGCAGAAACAGCAGCAAAGGCTGCTATGGAGCACGGACTTAAGTACGTAGAAGTTTATGTAAAGGGACCCGGCAGCGGCCGTGAAGCTGCTATCCGTGCACTTCAGGTTGCAGGCCTGGAGGTTAATATGATTAAGGATGTTACACCTATTCCTCACAACGGTTGCAGACCGCCCAAGAGAAGAAGAGTGTAATCACAGGAGGTGAAATAAAACATGGCAAGATATACAGAATCTGTTTGCAGAATATGCAGACGCGAAGGACAGAAGTTGTTCTTAAAGGGCGACAGATGTTATACAGATAAATGTGCTATTACCAGACGCGCTTATGCTCCCGGTCAGCATGGTCAGGGCAGACGCAAGCTTTCAGAGTATGGTTCACAGCTCAGAGAAAAGCAGAAGGTAAGACGCGCTTATGGCATTCTTGAAGGACAGTTTGCTCATTACTTCGAGATGGCTAACAAAACCAAGGGTGTTACAGGTGAAAACCTTCTTACACTCATCGAAAGAAGACTTGACAATGTTGTGTTTAGACTCGGACTTGCAACTTCAAGACCCGAGGCAAGACAGCTCGTTTCACACGCACACTTCCTTGTAAACGGCAAGAAGGTAAACATTCCTTCATACCTCGTAAAGGTTGGAGATGTTATTACTGTTTGCGAGACAAGCCGTCAGAGCGCTAAATTTGATGCAATTCTTGCATCTACTGAGTCAAGAATTGTTCCGAAGTGGCTTGATATGAATAAGGAAACACTCGAAGGCAGAGTTGTTGCTTTTGCTGAGAGAGAAGATATTGATCTTCCTATCGAAGAGCATCTCATTGTTGAGTACTACAGCAAGTAATAGAGTCTATCAGACCTTTTCATATTAATCAATTTGAATAGGAGGGCTAATATGATAGAAATAGAAAAACCAAGAGTTGAATGTGTTGAGATTTCGGAAGATAACAGCTATGGCAAGTTTGTTGTTGAACCCTTGGAAAGAGGTTACGGTACAACACTTGGCAACAGCCTCAGAAGAATTTTGCTTTCTTCGCTTCCCGGCGTGGCTGTAAATTCTGTAAAGATTGACGGTATTCTTCACGAGTTTTCGACAATCCCGGGTGTAAAGGAAGATGTTACAGAAATCATCCTTAACATCAAGAAGCTTGCAGTAAAGCTTCATGCTGACGGCCCCAAAACAATCTACATCAACCACGAAGGCGCAGGCGAAATCTGTGCGCGTAACATAAAATGCGACTCGGATGTTGAGGTTATAAACGGCGACCTTCATATCGCAACCCTTAACGAAGATGCAAAACTGTTTATGGAAATTGTTATCGACAAAGGCCGTGGCTATGTTTCTGCTGACAGAAACAAGCAGCTTATTCAGCCGGTAATCGGGGTTATCCCTGTTGACTCTATTTACACTCCTGTAAATAAGGTTAACTACACCGTTGAAAACACTCGTGTTGGTCAGATTACTGACTATGACAAGCTTGTTTTGGAAGTTTGGACAAATGGTACAATCGACCCGTCAGACGCAGTAAGCCTTGGCGCAAAAATTATGAACGAGCACCTCAATCTCTTTATTGACCTTTCTGAAAGTGCAAGAAATACTGAGATTATGGTGACAAAAGAAGCAGACAAGAAGGAAAAAGTCCTTGAGACAACAATTGAAGAACTTGACCTTTCGGTTCGTTCTTACAATTGCTTGAAGCGTGCAGGGATAAATACTGTTCAGGACCTTACAAACCGCAGCGAGAATGATATGATGAAGGTAAGAAACCTTGGTCGCAAATCGCTTGAAGAGGTTATTTCGAAGCTTGACAGTATGGGACTTTGTCTTGCGACAAACGAGGATTAACTCCGAAAGATTTTTCAATCGGATGGAATTTTATTGAAAGAGGTGATAGTATGGCACACCAGAGAAAGTTGGGCAGACCGACTGACCAGAGAATAGCAATGTTAAGAAATCTCACAACTTCTTTCCTTGAAACAGGCAGAATTGAAACAACTACTACCCGTGCAAAGGAAGTTCAGAAGCTTGCTGAGAAGATGATTACTCTCGGAAAGAAGAATACTCTTCACACAAGAAGACAGGCTCTTGCGTTTATTACAAAAGAGGATGTTGTCACAAAAGTATTTGGCGAGATCGCTCCCAAGTACGCTGAGCGTAATGGTGGTTATACAAGAATCGTTAAAGTTGGACCCAGACGCGGTGACGCAGCTGAGATTTCAATATTGGAGCTTGTGTAATTAAATTCAAAAACTTTGGCGACTCTTTTGAGTCGCCATTTTTTTAGGAACAGATCTTGGATGGAGGCAAATATGATTAAACTGTGTATTTTTGATATGGACGGAACACTGGTGAACACCATTGACACAATCGCGCATTTTGGCAATACTGCACTCAAAAAGTTTGGCCTTGATGCAATCCCGACGGATGATTACAAGCTTATGGTGGGCAACGGCTCGGATGTCTTGATTCAAAGAATGCTTAAAAAACTTGGCGCAGACGAGGGACTTCAAAAATCGGTGCATCCTTATTATGTTGATATATACGACAAGGATTTTATGTATCTGACAGCGCCTTATGACGGCATAACCGATATGCTTGGCAAGGTTAAAGAAAATGGCGTAAATACGGCAATTCTTTCGAACAAGGATGACAGCACTGCAAAAAAAGTTTCGGATGAGCTTTTTGAAAAAGGCCTGGTTGACCTTTGCCTTGGTGCAAGACCGGGCGTTGCATTGAAACCCGACCCGCAGGCGGTTTTCGAAATTATCGAGAAGTTTGGCGCATCAAAAGACGAATGTCTTTACATAGGTGATACCGCAACCGATATAAAAACCGCAAAAAATGCCGGGCTTTATTCGGTTGGCGTTTTGTGGGGTTTCCGCGACGAAGAAGAACTGAGGACTGCAGGGGCAGATGTGATTATTTCGGACCCGGCAGAAATTGTGGAAATAGTGAAAAACAGATAAAAAACAAAAAAGATGCGTAAAAGCATCTTTTTTTATGCAGAAAATTCGCTGACCGCTTCAGAGAGAGTTGCTGCGGTAGCTTTGTCGGGCAGAATAAAGTTTAAGACAGGGATATCAAAAATACTGTAATGCGAAAGCTTATCATCAAAAAGAGCCGAAAAACGCTGTATGCTTCGGTATGGCAAAAATTCGATTTCGAAATGCGAGGGATTGAATCTGCCACCATTGCAATAAGTAAAGATTATTCGCTTGTTGGTAAAGTGAGCAAAACAGTCAAAATTTTTAAAGCTTTTAAAAATCTTTTCGTTCTTTAGAAAGTATGGGGACAAATTTGACAAATACTTGTTGTCAAGTGCTTCGTTTGATTCGTAAAATGAAGAGTTTGATAAGCCTATCATAAGAAATCTCCTTTAAATAAAAAAATGCGTGACCGAAGTCGCGCATAAAAAACGCACAACTTCGATTCCAAGTTGCTACACTTCTAACCATTTCTCACAAAAAGGTCAAGAACCAAAGAGTGCGCTTTTTGCAAAGTATACCCTTTTCGTGAGAAAATTATTAAATTAGAAATGTAGCACAATTATTATACCATCAATTTAATTAAATTACAACTATTATTTTTACAAGGGGGTCTCTGCAGCAAGACCCCCTTGAAGAACCCCCTGCCGCACCGATTTATAACTCAGGAGCTTGTAATTGCTTGTCTTTTTTGAAATAACGAACGCTCGAATACGCGAACTCATCGCCTGCTCTCGCTAAAATGCCTTGCCTGCAAATGAAATTGATTGCAAGGCATTTTTCTGTTATTTCACAAAATCCTCACAAACAATCTCCAATCGTTATAAATAAGGTGATTAAAAAGACACCCTTTGGGTGTCTTTAATTCCGCCATAGAAAAGGCGCAGAGCAGATGTTTGCAAAAATTTTTGAAGCAGCAAAAAAACGGCGGATATCAGTTCCCTTTTTCATCCGCCGTTTTTAGCGAAGGCACTTAATATATATTAAGTATCCGAGCGCTTGTGTAATGAGAAAATTTGAGCATCTACATCTGCCAAGCCTTTGAGCGGCGGCTACGGGGGTTATAGGGGGCAGAGCCCGCCTATAAATACTTCTAGAATTATTTAAGGGGGATGCCTCCTTTAAAATAAAAAGGTTATACTCGCCTTTCGGGTTGAATATATTAAACCTGAAAGGGGAATTCTATGCTCAATTATATTTGGTGCGGAATGATTATTGTATCTTTTGTGGTGGCGGTTTTTACGGGTAATGTTGAGACCATCACAAACGGTGCATTGGAGGGCGCGGCAGCTGCTGTAGAAACCTGCATTGGACTTCTGGGCAGTATGTGTCTTTGGACCGGACTTGCAAAGGTTGCGGAAAATTCGGGTCTTGTGGATGTTTTTGCAAAGTTCCTTAGACCCATCACAAAAATTATTTTTCCAAAGCTTAAGGCAAACTCGGCGGCGCTTCGCGCAATTGTTATGAATATGGTGGCAAACCTTTTGGGTATGGGCAATGCCGCAACTCCGCTTGGAATAGCGGCGATGAAAGAACTTGACAGGCTAAACGGCAGAAAGAACAGGGCAAGCAACGAGATGTGCATGTTTGTTGTGGTCAACACAGCATCAATCCAGCTTATTCCGTCAACCGTAATTTCGCTCAGGCAAATGTATGGTTCGCTGAACCCGACCGAGATTGTTGTTCCGGTGTGGATTTGCAGTGTATGCGTCTTGACAATCGGAGTTATGGCAGCAAAAATTTTTGAAAAAAGGCCCGAAAGGCTGTGAGAATGATTTCTGTCTTTTCGGTGCCGGTGATGATTGTTGGAATTATTGTTTTTGGACTTTTTAAAAGGATAAATGTTTATGACAGCTTTGTAGCAGGGGCGAAAACAGGAGCCGAAAATATGCTGCAAATTGTTGCACCATTGGTCGGACTTATGGTTGGAATTTATATGTTCAGAAGTTCGGGGGCGATGCAACTTATCGAAAAAATATTGAAACCAATAACCGATTTTGTGGGAATGCCATCGGAGGTATTGCCTCTTGCACTCCTCAGGCCGGTGTCCGGAAGCGGTTCGATGGCGATTGTAAATGATATTTTCAAAAATTTTGGACCCGATTCTCTCGTGGGCAAAATTGCTTCGGTAATGATGGGGTCAACCGAAACAACTTTTTATACAGTTGCGGTCTATTTTGGTGCAGTTGGCATAAAAAATCTGCGACATACTCTTAAATCTGCCTTGATTGCAGATGCGGCAGGGATGATACTTGCAGTCTGGGCGGTCAGGATATTTGGCTTGTGATATAAAAAAAGGGGATGTTAAAATAGTCCAGACCGCAAAAAGACTGGAAAAGCAAACAGTATTCCTCTTGAATTAGCAATAAAAAACTATTATAAATGTAGAAAAATCGCATTTTTATGCGATTTTTCTGTTTCTATATTCTTTTTGCTACGCACAAACCTCGCCTCTCGGTAGAAGCCGAGGCTTGCCAAACGCCATAAGGTTTAAAACCATAAATTTTGCGTAATGCTACGGAAAACTTTGCAAACATACGCCAAGTATTATTTTTAAGTTTTCCTTGCCTTTCATCAAAATTTATAGGGTTTAAACTCTTCGACCTTAAAGGCAGGAAAATTTTATATAATTTGAATGCGGAGGACGAAGTAAGGCTTGTCGCCTTACGAGGACGACAAATTTAAAGGGTAAAAATTTAACAACTTTAAGGCTTATGGGGATTGACACGCTTCGGCTTACAGTACACCTTCGGGTA
>JAFQSM010000086.1 GCA_017409575.1 Clostridia bacterium | reverse complement strand
CTCAAGAGCGAAGAAAAATTGATGCAGAATGTGCAAACCGAACCCAAAGGGTTGTCCCGACGGCGTACTTTTGTGTACGCCGAGCGGTGAGAGTTTGTACATTATGCGCAATTTTTCACAGTTCAAGAGCGAAGAAAAATTGATGCAGAATGTGCAAACCGAACCCAAAGGGTTGTCCCGACGGCGTACTTTTGTGTACGCCGAGCGGTGAGAGTTTGTACATTATGCGCAATTTTTCACAGCTCTACCCTGCGAGGCCTTCGGCTATGCCCATTATTATTATTCCGGCAAACACCGCAACAAGTGATGCGTAGTGTTTCCACGAAAGTCTTTCTTTGAGGAATATTGCGCTCCAGAGTGACGAAACTACGCAGTATGAACAGATTATCGGTGCTGCCCCTACCGGATTTGCCGCAAGTGCATAAACATATGCAAACTGTCCTGCAGTTTCGCATATTGCTCCGACGCCCTTTGGCACCTCTTCTTTTATATCAACAATTTTCTGGCGTTTTATACCAAATACATAAATCGCCGCAACAATTCCCATAAAGAGGAATGTCAGCTCGTAGGCAACGTTTGCAACATCTTCATCAAGATAATGGAAAATATTTGTCAGGAATGTATTGCCTTCTTCAAGTATAAGTGCGTCAAAGAATGTACCCAGCGCATCTATAAGGCAGTACAAAACAGGAAGCAAAATCGCAAGCACACTTTTTGTGTACTTTCTGTTTGCCTTAAGCTGACGGCGCGCCTTTGCCTCGTCGTCTTCGGCGTATTCGGCAATTCCCAAAAAGATTACACCAATTGATACAATAACAACGCCGATGGTCGAAAGCTGGTCAATCGTCTGTCCCAGAACAAGGAAGCACAGGATTGCCGCAAGCGCACCCGACGAATTGCATATCGGCGACGAAACCGAAAGTTCAATATATCTCAGCGATACATAACCAAAAATCATCGAAAGTATGTACATTGACGATGCAGGCAGGTAGTATATTATGTCCTGCAAAGTGATTTTTGTACCTGTTGCTATTTCATAAAATGCGTGAATACCCATAACAAGTCCCACAGCCATAACCATCTTCCAATGACTGTACTTGTCACTTGGTTTTGAGCCAAGCTTGCTGAAAAAGTCCGAACCGCTCCAGCAAAGCATTGCTATTACTGCTATTACTAACCACATAATTTTTATCTCCTTTTAAAAATTTAAAGATTTATAAGACCCTCATCAAGCATCTCTTGAACCGACTTAAGAATTCCAAGCTTCGCATGTGCCCAGGTTATTCCGCCCTGGAAGTAAACCGCATACGGTTCTCTAAGAGGTGCATCGGCACTAAGCTCAATTGACGAGCCCTGAACAAACGCCCCTGCTGCCATAATCACCTGCGACTCATACCCGGGCATATCCCCCGGCACAGGCGTTACATAGCTGTCAACCGGAGCCGCCGCCTGAATTCCCTTGCAGAATGCAATTACATTCTCAGGGGTCTTAAGCTCCACCGCCTGAATTATGTCATGTCTTGATTCTGTGGCATTCGGCACACACTTAAAGCCAAGCCGTTCATAAATATTTGCCGCAAATATCGCACCCTTAAGCGCCCCTGCCACAACAGTCGGAGCCATAAAAAGTCCCTGATAAAACTGTCGCATCATTCCCATATTTGTCCCGACCTCTTTGCCAAGACCGGGGGCAGTAAGACGATATCCGCAATTTTCGATACATTTTTTTGTTCCGCAAATATATCCGCCCGACGGGGCAAGTCCGCCACCAAGATTTTTAATCAGCGAACCCACAATCATATCTGCGCCAAAATCCGACGGTTCAACAGTCTCGACAAATTCGCCGTAGCAGTTGTCAACCATACAGATTACGTCAGGCTTTATTTCTTTTACAAATTTTATAAGTCCTGCAATCTTTTCAACCGAAAATGTCTCGCGTGTCTGATATCCCTTTGACCTTTGAATTGTCACAAGCTTGGTCTTTTCGTTTATAGCCTCGCGAATTTTGTCAAAATCAAAACTGTCATCCGGCAGCAAATCAACCTGACGGTACGAAACCCCATACTCTGCAAGTGACCCCGGGGAAGAGCGGATTCCAATAACGCCCTCCAGCGTGTCATACGGCTTGCCTGCAGGTGACAAAAGCTCGTCACCGGGCCTCAGGTTTGCCGAAAGCGCAAGGCTGAGCGCATGGGTCCCACAGGTAATCTGCGGTCTGACAAGCGCGTCCTCGGTATTAAAGCAATCAGCATACACTCTTTCCAAAGTGTCCCTGCCGACATCATCATATCCATAACCTGTCGACTCGGCAAAGCACGCCGCATCAACCCGGTTTTTCTGCATTGCCGAAATAACCTTCATCTGATTGTATTCGGCATTTTGGTCAATCTGTTTAAATCTTTCTTCAAGGTCCAAAAGCACCGATTCGCCAAAAGCAAACAGCTCGTCGGATATGCCCATATTTTTGTATATATTCTGATTTTTCATAAAGTTTTTCCCCCGTATTATTAAGAAATTATACTATTTTTCTCAAAATTTGTCAACAAATGGACTGGAATTCTTTCCTCGAATATGGTATACTCATTAAAGACATCAAATATACTTTTGTGATTGGAGGTTTCATTTGATGAATATTTGTGTTTATGGTGCATCAAGCGATGCGATAGAAAAAGATTATATCCTTGCCGGTGAGCTTCTGGGCGAAGAAATGGCACAGCGCGGTCACTCGCTTGTCTTTGGTGCAGGTGCAAACGGACTTATGGGTGCCGCAGCACGGGGCATCACAAAAGGCGGCGGCAAAACAATCGGGATTGTTCCGTCGTTTTTCTCGGGCGACGGGATTTTGTTTGAGTGTAGCGAAATTATCCGCACCAAGGATATGCGCGAGCGCAAAAAGCTCCTCGAAGAGATGTCCGACGCGTTTATCATAAGCCCGGGCGGCATCGGTACCTTTGACGAATTTTTCGAAATCCTGACCCTCAAGCAGCTTGCCCGTCACAACAAGGCGATTGTTCTTCTCAACACAAACGGCTACTACGATGCAATCGGCAATGTGCTCAAATCAACGGCAGAAAAAGGTTTTATGCGCGAAGACTCGCTCTCGCTGTTCAAAATTCTTGATACTCCTGCCGAAGTTCTTGATTATATCGAAAATTATTCCCCCAAAGAATTTGATATAGAGCAAATGAAACATCTTGGTGTTTCGGGCTGTGATAAAATGTGCACACCGCATAAAGAACGATAGAAATAATTTAAAGCTGCGGTGAAAATTCGTTAAATAACGAATTTTGTAATTAAATTTCTTTATGCTACAAACAAACTTCGCCTCTCGGCGTACACAAGTACGCCTTCGGGTAACCCCTTGGGGCTCAGTTTGTCCGTTCTGCATCATTTTCTCTTCGTCCTCGTTTCGGGCTGTGATAAAATGTGCACACCGCATAAAGAACGATAGAAATAATTTAAAAACAGGTTGATTTTGCATCAGCCTGTTTTTTAACTTTTCTTTAACAATATATAAATAAATTGTAGAATTATTGCTTTTTTTCTTGCCTCGTGATATACTTTAAATCAGGAGAGGTGATATTCTTTGGAAGAACTCATTCAAAAAGGAAAATTCGCAAAAGCTGCTGCGGCTAAGCTTGCTGCAGCATCATCAGATGCAAAAAGAACTGCACTTTTGTGCGCAGCAACCGCATTGGTCGCACACACCAACTATATACTGGAAGAAAACAAAAAAGATATTGACGCAGGAAGAGCAAACGGTATGAGCGACGGCCTTATTGACCGTCTTCTTCTCACGCCCGAGCGCATCAGCTCAATCGCTGACGGAATACGCCAGATTGCCGACCTTCCCGACCCCATTGGCGAAGTGTTATCCGAAGTGAAACGCCCAAACGGGCTCTCTATCGGCCAGATGCGCGTTCCGCTTGGTGTATGCGGCATTATATACGAAGCAAGACCCAATGTAACAGCCGACGCCGCTGCACTTTGCATCAAATCAGGCAACGCCTGCATACTCCGCTGTGGCAAAGAGGCTCACAAATCAAGCATGGCAATCACAAAGGTTATTCAGGATGCTATTTTCGCAGCCGGACTTCCCAAAGACTCGGTTTTACTGGTCGAAGATACCTCACGCGAGAGCGCTGTTGCGCTTATGAAGCTAAATGACTATCTTGATGTCATTATCCCACGCGGTGGCGCAGGTCTTATCCGTACAGTTGTCCAAAACGCTACCGTTCCGGCAATCGAGACCGGCACAGGCAACTGCCACATCTATATTGACCAAACTGCCAATCTTGATATGGCAAAAGATATAGTAATCAACGCCAAAACCTCGCGTCCATCGGTCTGCAACGCCGCCGAAAAACTTCTTGTCCACAAATCTGTTGCAAAAGAAGCGCTTGCAAAAATACTTCCTGCTCTCACCCAAAAAGGCGTAACCTTAATCGGTGACGACCAAACCTGCCGCATATATCCATATCCCGATGTCATCCCTGCAACCGATGACGACTGGGGAACAGAATATCTTGACCTCAAAATCGGTGTAAAGGTTGTGGATTCAATTGATGATGCAATTTCGCACATAAACAAATATAACAGCGGCCATTCCGAAGCTATCATCACCGACAGCTACGAAAATTCGCAAAAATTCCTTGCCGAAGTTGACGCCGCCGCAGTATATGTAAACGCATCCACCAGATTTACCGACGGTTTCGAGTTCGGTTTTGGTGCCGAAATAGGAATCAGCACCCAAAAGCTCCACGCAAGAGGACCCATGGGACTAAACGCGCTGACCACCACCAAATATATAATCCGCGGCAACGGCCAAACAAGATAAATGACGGATTGAAAGGATAAAACAAATGGAAAAAGAACTAAGCAAAGCGGTGCTTGCCAACATCAGCATCCCCGAAGATACAGCACACATATTTGCCGAAACAGCTCATCGTTTTGAAGAAATGATGATGATGTACCAGTGTGCAATTCAAGAGGTCACAACGAAGCTCGAAGTCCTGAGCCGCGAGATGTCGGTTCGCAACAACCGCAACCCCATCGAAACAATCAAGTTCCGCATCAAAAAGCCAAAAAGCATCGCCGAAAAACTTATCCGAAACGGCTTCGAGGTGTCTGTTGATTCAGCTTCACAAAACCTCAACGATGTCGCAGGCGTACGCGTGATTTGCTCGTTTATCGAGGATATCTACACCATTGCAAAAATGCTTACAAGCCAGGACGATATTCATCTTGTCAATGTCAAGGACTACATAAAAAACCCAAAAGAAAACGGCTACCGCAGTTATCATATGATAATCGAAATTCCCGTCTTCTTCTCGGACCGCAAGCAGTATATGCGCGTCGAAGTCCAGATCAGAACAATGGCTATGGACTTTTGGGCAAGCCTTGAACACAAGGTAAGATACAAAAAAGACATCCCCAACTCCGAAGAAATGGCTCTTCGCCTCAAAAAATGCGCGGATGTAATTGCCGCAACCGATGCCGAAATGCTGAAGATTGCGCAGGAAATCAATATAATATAAAATTGGGTTGTTTAAAAGGTCAAACCGACTTTTTAAACAACCCTTCTTGTATGCTGACAGAAAAAAGCGTCTTTTTTTACAAAGTTTCCTCAAAAAAAGTCTTAATCTCCTCAAACGCCGATTCTTCATCCGCACCTTCAACGACGACAGTTATTTCATCACCCTGAACTGCGCCCAGCGTCATAACCGAAAAGATTTTCTTTGCATCCGCAACCTTTTCACCTTTTTTAATTTTGATATCCGACCTGAATTCAGATGCTTTTTTGACAAGCTCTCCGGCAGGTCTTGCATGAATTCCTACACTGTCGGTTATTTTATACACAAATTCCTTCATAAACAAGTTTCTCCTTTGGTTTTTTATTTTTATTATTCCCAAAAGAATATTTTTAAACTAAAGTCTTGATTTTTTTCAAAGTTTGTAGTATACTGTTTTAGACTCGGAGAGGTGGTCGAGATGGTTTAAGGCGCAGCATTGGAAATGCTGTGTGCGTTTATAGCGCACCGTGGGTTCGAATCCCATCCTCTCCTCCAGAAAAAACCGTCAACCTTGTATCAGGATTGACGGTTTTTTCAACTAATTTGATATTTCATACCAAAAAAGCACTTCAAAAAGAAGTGCTTTTTCATTCACACAATTATTCTTCTGTTTCCTCCTGTGCATCAACCACAACAAAATTATCTGTCTCAACAGTTATCGGAAACTTCTCGTTTTTTATTTCATTATAAAAATTAGTCAGTGTCGCAAGCATATATGGAGCTACCCAGATGTATGCAACTCCAAAGGTTATAATGCCCAAAATGTTCCATCCAATAAACGAAAGTGACAGCACGAACAAATCCATTTTGTGCCCATCCATGATTTCCTGTGAGCGACGGATTGCCTCAAGTGCGGGCATCCCCTTGTTTTCTGCCAAAATGTAATACGCCATCGAATAGGAATATGCCTTTACAATTCCGGGAATTACAAACAAAAGAGACCAAAGAAGAGTAAAAACACCCACAAAAAAGCTGACTTTGATGCTGCTCCAAAGGTCATAAAATCCGTCGAACACGCGTGAAATCTCCGGCTTTATGCCCTTTACCAAATCAAGATAAATCATAAACAGACTAAGCGCAAATGCAGGTTCAGCAATCCAGCCCGACGCAAACCACCCAAACATCGGAATCATCGCCGCAACGGTAGAAATGCCAAGTGCAATCAGCAATATAACAAACAAAACACCGATATTTCCTTTTATCTGTTCCTTTGCCATGTTTTTAAGAGTTATTCTGTCAATCACAAATAATCCCCTCCTCAGGATTATTATAATCTTTCAATGCCCTTTTTGTCAATATTTCCTTCTATCAAAAATGCTGAATATTCTCCTCAAAAAAAATCTTCTCCGCCACTTCCAGCCTCGAAACAGACACCTCATATGCAGTCTTTGTCTCAATCTCGTCCTCGCTGATTTTTTTCTGGTATTCACGGCTTTGAACTCTGCCCCTGACGATTATATTGTCGCCGACCTTCAGGCTTTCGGCAAACTTTGCATTGCGACCCCATGCAATACAGGGGATATAATCCGACTTGTTGTACGAACGGTTTACAGCAATCAAAACATCTGCAATTTCGCGACCGAACGGAGTAGTTCTGTAAACGGGCTGTTTGCATATGTATCCGTTTAAATAAATTGAGTTTATATTCTCCTCAAATTCTTCGTCCTGTATGACATCTATACTCTTTACAAAAACAGTCAGTATAAGGCGATTCCCCACATTACTGAAGTTGTTATAAGACCTGAACTGCCCGTCAATCCGCACTCTGTCCCCAACTTCAAAACCACCGCCTGCCAAAAACTTCTCGGACACAGTGATTTTAATTTTGTCGCTCGTTTCGCTCAGTCTGGGTGTGTCAAGCATAAATGTATAAAAGCTTTCTTCGTAAACCTCATGCGAATATTCCGGTTCGCTTATAACAGTGCCGCAAAGCTGCACCCGATTGTTTTCTGCATAGTTTGATGTATTCAACATAATTCACTCCCTAAGTCCTCGGTATATTTTGATATATTAAAATTATATTCGCACAAAGGTTATTTAGAACAGCTTTTATTTTACCCCAAATTTCCTAAAAAATTCTAAATCCGTCTGTTTTGAATATATTTAAACTAAACCAAATTATATGAAAGGGACAGTTATTTATGAAAATTTTCGTAATAACCAAAAAAACAGGGATAGCCCTGGCGGTGACACTCGCACTGATGTTCTCACTTATATACATAGGAAAAGCCGAGCTTCTGCCCACATCAAGCACAAAGCGCGACCTGCCCATTTATTGTGTACAAAAGGCCGAAAACGACAAGGTCGTTGCCCTCAGCTTTGACGCCGCCTGGGGCAACGAGGATACCGGAAAGCTAATCGAAATTATGGACAAATACAAGGTCAAAACCACATTCTTCGTAGTTGGCGGCTGGGTCGACAAATTCCCCGAATCGGTAAAACAGCTTTCGGACGCAGGGCACGAGATTATGAACCACTCCGACACCCACCCCCATATGACCCAGATATCAGTTGAAAAGATGAAGCAGGAAGTTAAATCCTGCGACAAAAAAATTGAGGCGATAACCGGCAAAAAACCAACGCTCTTCCGCGCCCCCTATGGCGACTACGACAACAAAGTCGTCGGCACAATGCGCGACACCGGGCACTTCACAATCCAATGGGATGTTGACAGTCTCGACTGGAAGGACCTCTCGGCAAGTGAAATCACGGATCGCGTGCTAAAAAAAGTAAAGCCCGGCTCGATATGCCTTTTCCACAACGCCGCGCTCCACACCCCCGAGGCTCTTCCCGGTATAATCGAAAGTCTGCAAAAAGACGGCTACAAAATTGTCCCCGTGTCCGAGCTTATCTATAAAGAAAACTTTACTATTGACCCAAGCGGTATGCAGATTCCAAATCCAATACCGGCAGCACCGAATACCGACACAAAAGGATAGAAAAGCCCTCCTGTTGCAGTCCAAAAAACTGCAGCAGGAGGGACCCTGTTCTTTTTTAAGCGCAACAAATACAATTTATTTTCCAATAAATTTCTTAACTTTTTTCAATGTTTTTATTCCGGCCAAAAATCTGATTATTTTTCCCCTCAAGCCGCATCCGCCATAGCGCGTTGCAATATACCAATATCCTCTTTTTCTGTAATCCTCCCAAAACTTTGTACGCTTTGCAGCAGGCTTCGATGGTTCTTTAAGCTGCGGTTGCAAACAATCTTCAATATGGCTTTTTTCAAACACAATTTGTTCTTTGATTTCTTCAAAAAGCTTTTCCCCCTTGTCCGAGCTGACAAGCACCAGCGAAACCCCTTTGTTGTCATCAAATTCGGGCATAGAATTTTCTATTCCCCAAAAATCTGCCATCGTAATATCTGAGCACCGATATATGCTTGTGTATCTGCATCTATGGCACGCAGGTCTCAAAATTTTGTGCGAATAAAACAGAATTTTTTGTTTTTGAGACAGCGCAGATGTGCAATCCTTCTTTTCATTATCATAAACAATCAATTCGGTGTGTGTATGCCATCCGTTTATTTTAGATCTGCACAGATATTCCTCAATTTTTGCCTTTCTCTTCTTCTCACAGGATTCAATGTGTTCTTTCCACATCAACGGGCTGGGTACACCATGGCATACTATGTCCACTACATACAACTTTCCGCAGTCAACCTTCTTCTTTTTCAGATATGACATCAACCCGTCACATTGGCAGGGCGTTCCTGTAAACAACACCGTCCTGCCACTTTCTAAATCATTTTTTACTCCAGAAAAAGTGCTCCCCAAAAAGCTTTGAACATATTTGGAGCCCATAAATTCATCGCGTTGTTCCCGTGTCGTCGCTCTTTTGTGCACAGCAACAAAATTTTCATCAAAGGCCACGCCATATACCACGCCGCCTTTTCCCAGAATACTGTCCGACAGAGCGGTAAACACGCCGCCCGATGTGCTTTTAAATCTTACATCTTCGTTTTTGTGCTTGACAGCATATACGAGAGGGACTTTTTTTGTCAATTCTTCTGCTTCCGGCTTAAATTTGCAAACTGCCTTGCACAAACCGCACGAAATGCACTTGGAATCATCAACTTCAGGATATTTAAACCCCTCTTCATCATCAACCATATTTATCGCTATAACCGGACAAATATTCTCGCACGCTGTACACCCACAGCAACCCTGTTTTTTATCATACAAATCAATCATCTTTTTACCAGCCTCTTAATTCTTGATACAACCTTTATCATGGTTTTTGCGTCGAAAATAAAATTTACAGTCAAAACAACAATCAAAGCATAAACACCCACAAAAACAGCATCAACAGCCCACTCAACAAAATTTTGCGGTGTGATTTGAATGAATTCAAACGGCAATACAGCAAGCGCCACACACAGAAGCATTTTTGCCATTCTGAAAACGCTGCCCGCAACCTTTGTTCCCGTAATTTTTTTAGGTACAAAAATCACCAAATCCACAACCCTATAAAGATGCGACAAAATCGATGCTATCAGCACTCCGGATATTCTCATCACAGGGGTCAGAACAATCCCAAATATCAAAAGGATTATTCCCTGCAATGTCGAGCGCCATCTTGTTTCTTTATACATTCCAGCCGATATCACCATCATGCCCTGCGGAGTTTTTAAATTGGCTACCAATCCGCTTAATGCAAACAAAAATCCAACCAAGGGCATATCATAATTTGTATCAACAATATTTTGCGTGTATATTCTTATAAACGGCATTATTAAAGCAAATACAAGTGAATAAATCACAGATGCTATCAAATAATAAGAAAATTCAAACTCCTTGTACGCCTGTTTCAAAACATCGGTTTGCTTTTTTGCCAGCACCTCGCCAAATGATGCCGCAAGGCCATTGTTGAATATCCCTAGCACTCCGTTTATTCCAACCAGCACCATATTAAAAATTGCATAAACACTTACCAGTTTCAAATCCTTTGTCAATATGGTAAGCAGCACAACGGGCGCCCCATTTTGTATGGCCCCCAATATTTGCAGATAAAGAGCGTCCCATCTTTTGTCCAATGCCCTTACATTTGGCTCTTCTTTGTAATTGATAAAATCGTACTTGCGTCTGGTGTATGTCCGCAATATCAAAAACCTCACAACAACCGAAAGCAAAGTGCAGAACTTAAGCCATACGATATTCATCCCCATTATTGCAAAAACAACAATCATCACAGTTCTCAGTATCTGCGTCAGAGCATTTGATATCGAAACAACATAATTCCTTTGGTCAGCAGTCAGCAAAGGACTGTATTTTGACAGCGTAAAAAATTGCAAAGATGTGTTTGAACCCAGTGCAACAATCAGCAACGACATCTCCAAAAAAGATAGTTCCTCCGATTTTATATACGCAGGATATGCAATCGCCAAAGCAACGGTCAGCAAAACAAAAATTATTCCGATTTGGTTGTAAAACTTTCGTGCCGCAGACACAACCGCACTGATTTCCTTGTGGTTTTCATCTGCCAACGGCTTGTAAAGTGCATACACCGCTGCAGCTGACAGACCTGCCTCAACCAAATTGAAATATGTCAAAAACTGCAATATTGATGACACAAGTCCATTTATTGCCGAGCCGTAATAAACAAGCATAACCTTAGGTGTAATAAACCCCACAATCATATTCACAAGCTGCAACATCGCTGCCGACAGCGAATTATACAAAAATTTTTGAGTCCTACCCATCATTGTTTTACTTCACTACACTTTCTAAAAATTCCAACGATTTTTTTCGTTCGGTTTTAATAATATTGTTTACCTTTTCATAATCAATAGCTTTTTTCAAGTCAGCATCCAAAACATTCGAAACAAGCCTGTCTTCCAAGCCAAACTTTTTCAAAATATTTTCAATTCTCGAATTAACCTTCGATGTCGAAGGCAGTAATCCTGCAAAAAAATCTTTATTAAAGTTTATTGAAAATGCCGTACCATGAAACGAATTGGTCACAACATATCTTGCGTTCAAAAACAGCCGAACCCATTCCTCAGGAGAAATATATGATTTATATTTAAATCCCCTTTTTCTGTTCCAAAGACTGTTGTTTATATATATAACATCCAACCCCGTTGCTTTTTTCAACTTTCGTGTAAACTCAATCAGGCTTTTTGTCTCTGACATCAGATATAAAAGTATATACTCCTTCTTCCTTTTTCTTTCTGTTTCCGCAAACTGCCTCCAGTTATCTTCTGTCAACAGCATAGACGGGTCAAGTGTTACAGGGACTTCTCTTCCCAGCAATTTTTTCAATATATCTGCCCCCTGCTGTTCTCTGACAGATATTTTATTAAAATCACCCAACAGTCTTTTATACTCATCCTGATATTCAGCAGGGATCTCGTCAAATCCAAAACTTGCTGAATACGCGTTCTTACTTTCTGGCATTTTTACAAAATCCAAAAAGTATGTTTTGTCAAAATCTGTCATTTCCCAGTTCCAGACCTGGTCGCTTCCGCTGATATAAATCGTGTCGGCATCCTTGCAATCCCAATCTGCCGATTTATCAAGTATTCTTTTGCTTATAAAATCTTCAAACACATCATATCCCTTTTTTCTTGTTGGATACGCTATAATACTTTTCGCCAGCCCGGCAAGTGACTTCTTTTTCAGGCCAATCTGCGGTTTGTACATATCGTTTATCTTTTGATTAACAACATTTTCAACTTCGCATTTTCTGTCCAGATTTTTTATCGCAGTTTTCAATGCATAGCACTGCAAAACCGCTCCAAAATTATGAGCATTGTGGAATGTAACAATTTTAATCATTTTATCTTTCATATCAGATTTCCGCCTTTTCAGTTTTTTCAAGCTATACACACTATTTTTTCAAAAATATTCTTATACATCTTTTTATTTTCTTTTTTATCCTCGATATTACAAAATTTTTCTCAAACCTAACCGGATAAAACAACGCTTCCTTTGCAATCTTGGACAACCGTTGGTCGCAAGGAACCTCTGCTTTTATCTTTTCAAATTCTTTAAACATATCAGCCTTAAGCCTTTTGTATGCCTGCCGATTTGAAAGAGTCATCTTGCTTTGCCTGATTTTCCAAATCAGTCCCGCAATATCGTTGACCTTATTGTAAGCCGCAAATTCATACACATCAGGAAAGTTTTCTTTGTAATATTCAATCAAATCCTCTGCACAATCAAGCAACACAAAATTTCTCTCAGAAAACTCTGACTGTTCCGTACTGCCCGGTCTTATATTCTGGATATATAGATTTTCTCCTGTGTGGACAGCTTTTTTACTTTGCCCCAACAGTCTGTGCATAATAAAATAGTCTTCATTCACCCTGATTTCAGGAAATCTGATATTTCCAAACAATTCCCTCTTATAAAGCTTGTTGCACGGACCTGTATGTATATTCCCTGTTGTCACATATTCTTTCATTAGTTCCCCGCTGTTAAACACTCGCTCGCATTCAAAAACAGGATTGTCAATGTATTTAATTCCGGTATTTGTCGCGATTCCACATATCGCAATGTCTGCAGAATTTTTCTGCAAGGCAGACAGCATTCTTTCCAACATATCCGGTTTAATTCGATCGTCGCTGTCAACAAAAGAAACAAACTGTCCTTTGCAAATATCCAATCCGAGGTTCCTCGCCGAACCTTGTCCACCATTTTCTTTATGAACAACTTTTATTCTGGCATCTTTTTTCTCATATTCATCACAAATTTTGCCGCTATTATCTGTCGACCCATCATCAACCAAAATAATTTCCAAATTTTTGTATGTCTGTGCTAAGATACTGTCTATACATTTCTCAAGATACTTTTCAACATTATAAACAGGAACAATAACACTGATTAGAGTTTCCATTCTTATCACCTGTACCAATCATTTTTCAAAATTTCTGCTCTGCTGCAAGGCCCGCTTTCAAAAAAATCACACTCTCCTGATTTTGTCAAATCTTCTAATAATTTCAAAAGCCGTCTTCCTGCAATTTCCGGTGCCCACGCATCCACCATTGTCCAATATGCCGACCTTCCTATTCTTTTTCTTTCTTCGGGATTATCCAAAAGCCATTTTACCTTTTTGTACAAATCATCCATATCGCCGTTTTTATAAACAACACCATCTTCACCATCTGTCACAACAAACGGAACGCTTCCAATCGCATGGCTTGCAACAACTGCACAACCCGAATTCATAGCCTCGTTCAAAACTGCGCCCCAGCCTTCATTGAAATCAGAAGTAAACATAAGAATTTCCGACTTTTCCATATGTTCCCTCACCCTTTCGGGCGGCATCGATCCAAGCATTTTTACGCAATCACTCAAATTCTCATCTTCAATCTTTTTTTGGATTTCATCCTCCATCACACCCGTGCCAATAAGCTTGATTTCAAACGAATATCCATCTTTCTTAAGCCGCTTTGCTATCTCAACCGGAATTTCGGGGTGCTTCCAGTCAATAACCCTCGCGACCCAGGTCAGAGAGTTTTTCTCTTTTTCCTCCATCAGCCTTTCTACATTTTCCTCTTTGACCACGGGGAAGTATCCCCACTTATATGTCTTCCTTTTAAAAAGGCCGAACTTTGCATAGTCCGCGGCCGTATATGCGCTTGAGCAAAGCATATATACCGGCCTGTTTTTTGGGTTTCTCAAGTTCCACTTGACAAATCTTGGCACAAATTTAAGTACCTCATTTCCCTTTTTAAGCGGTCTTTCCGAATATCTTACAAGAATTTTTCCGCTTTTTATTCTGTTTTTAAGCATCTTCTCCGGTGCCGAGCCCGCAATCACAACATCTGCCTGATCTATAAGCTCGAGGCATTCCTCAAAGCTTTTTTCGTCTTTGTACGAAAATTTTACATATTCCGGCTCGTTTCCAAAAGCATATCCCGTCTTTTTACACTCATCGGTCATCTCACTTGTCGCAACAAATGTATATTCTGTTCCCTCTTGTGCATAGATGAAATCTGACAACGGTTTTTGATGATGAGTAAAAAAATTCGAAACAAATACTATCTTCATTCTGCCACCTCATTTTTCAAATCAGTCTCGGCCATTTGCAATTCCATCCTCTGTTTTTTGTGATGTTTCACCATCATTAAAAATCCACCGACCAGGAAGTATACTCCCTGCGACCCCGAAAACAACGCCGCTTCAAAGGTTCCCGAAAGAATTACCGCATAAAAAGCCGAAATTTCAACTATTCCCCACCGTTTTACGCCTTCACCTATTTTATTAAGGACGGCTACCATTATCCACACCGTAAATGCAAATACAATAATCCCATATGACGCCATAGTATCAAGATGTATGTTGTGAAGATTCGAAAGTCCGCTTCCGCCGGTCGCAATATAATAATTCCCAAAAATCGGATTTTTTTCTATTATAGCAAATACATATTCCCAGATTCTTTCTCGCGAAGTCAAAGACTTGCCCTCGGATTCCAAAAACTCAAACCACTGCATAAATTCTGTATCAACCAATTGCATATAAAGGATTGAAAAAACAAAAGGGAAAATAACCACAACAAAAGTAAGTGCTCGACTATACTTTTGGCAAAAAAGTATCAATACAAAAAATGCAACCATCGACAGCATACACGCCCTTGCCGTAGTCTTCCATACAAACCATCCCAAAACTATCCCAAGTCCCAGATACAAAACGCTCCTCAGTTTTGTTCGGTAATCAGAGGCAAGAATAACCATATAAAAACAAATCGGCAAAATGCTGATAGCAGTAAGGTTGGGGTTGTTAAAGTTAAATGTCAGCATTCCCTGGAAGCTGTCCGATGGCCCTGTTTTTCCCATCATATACGCCAGAACAAAAAGCAAAGCAATTAAAACAGCTGTTTTCTTTAAGTCTTTTATCATTTGCTCGGTTATATCCGAATTTGACACCCAAAAAAACATATTAACAGTGCTTGCAAACATAAGCCACTTTTTCAAATAATTAAAACCTATCGAATACCCCGTCACAAAGATCGAAAGCAAACTTAGCCCTATGGTGAAAAACCATATAAAGAATATCTTTGTCTCGCCTCTTCCAAAAAAGCTCATTGCCGTCATACCTGTAATTATCAAAAAATTCAAAGCTATGCATACGCTCACTACTGTGTCCTGCTCAAGGATTGTAAAAAGATATATCGCAAATACGGTAATACACTCAATCCTCAGCAAAAAATCTATCAGTGTGCCTTCATTTTTAATTTTTCGTCCCGTTACCATGTCAAATCTCCATTCTTTATGTACTGTGGGTCACTCTTATACCTCGTTCGATTCAAAAAAGCCTCTCTTCAGGCCGATATATCTGTCAGCTATCACATTTGATATAGTTTTGCTCTGTATCTTCCGCCAAAGTAGCCCTCTGCTTTTTGTAATATTTCGACATCATCAAAAACCCACCTATCAAAAAGTATACTCCTTGCGACCCCGAAAACAGTGCCGCCTCAAATGTTCCCGAAAGAATTACTGCATACATTGCCGCAATTCCGACCATTCCCCATTTCCGTGCACCTTCACCTATTTTATTAAGGACGGCTACCATTATCCACACCGTAAATGCAAATACAATCATCCCATATGACGCCATAGTATCAAGATGTATGTTGTGAAGATTTGAAAGACCACTTCCACTTGTCGCAACATAATAATTCCCCAAAACAGGATATCTTTTTATTATAGCAAATACATAAGTCCAGATGCTTTCTCTCGATGTCAGTGACTTGCCCTCCGTCTCCAAAAACTCAAGGTGCTCTATAAAATCGGTATCAATAAGCTTCATATAAATAACAGCAAAAACAACCGGGAAAATAACAACTACAAAGGTAACTATCCGGCTGTATCTTCTGCAAAAAATCAGCATCGCAAAAAAAGCGATTACGGATAATATGCATGCTCTTGCCGTGGTCTGCCATACAAACCAGATCAACGCCAAAGCAAGTGCCAGATACAAAAGTCCCCTCATCTTTGTGTTATGCTCGGATGCCAGAATAAACATATAAAAACAAATCGGCAAAATGCTGATAGCCGTAAAATTAGGGTTGCTGAAATTAAAGGTCAATGCCCCGTTAAAGCTGGCTGGATCTCCTTTTTCCCCGATCACATAGGCACAAACAAACAACAAGGCTATCAAGGTAGCCGTCTTTTTAAGACTTTTTATCATATCCTCACTTATATCCGAATTTGATACCCAAAAAAACATATTGACAGTGCTTGCAAACATAAGCCACTTTTTCAAATAACCAAACGACAGCGAGTATCCCGTCACTATGACCGAAAGCAGACTAAACCCAACTGCAAAAAACCATATAAAAAATATTTTTACTTCGCCTCTTCCAAAAAAGCTCATTGCCGTCATACCGGTAATTATCAAAAAATTCAATGCAATGCACGCACTTACAGCGGTGTCCTGCTCAAGTATTGTAAAAAGATATATCGCAAATACGGTAATGCACTCAATCCTAACCAAAAAGTCTATCAGTGTACCTTCATTTTTAATTCTTCTTCCCGTTACCATGTCAAATTTCCATCCCTTATATCCGGTTCATCAATTTTGTGTCGCGTTTATTCCCAAAACTTCATTGTATAACCCGATATATTCATTAACCATCGTCTGTTTACCATATTTCCCCGCCGCTGCTTCCGCTGCTTTTTTGCGGTCAATATCGCAGACAAGAATTTTATGTGCTGCTTCGCACAATTTTTCCACATTTCCATACTCAACAAATTCCGAAAATTCAGAAATCGCAATAGATTCAGGTCCGCCTGCCTCAAAGCCCACAACCGGCGTGCCACAGCAAAGGCTTTCGGCAACCGGCATCGAGAATGTCTCTCGGCTGCTTGCAATCAGACAAAGGTCAGCCATCGAATAATATTCGGCAAGTTTCCTTTGATTTTCAACTCTGCCCACAGCAATAATATTATTCGGCAAATTTTCAGGCGGTCTGCGATTTCCAACCACAACAACGACTGCCTCATTTCCCATTTTTTCGGCAAATTCTCTTACATATCTGCCGCCCTTACGCGGGTCATCAAAATCCGCAGTAACATGAACAATAGCTTTCTTATCCGGCAAAATCCCCAGTTCTGCTTTCAGTTTTTCTCTGTCCCCACATGGTGCAAACACACTGCAATCTATTCCGTTCAAAACAGATACATTCTTTTTATCAGCAAAAATTGGAGACATTTCAGCTCTTTTTTGCACCCAGGGCGAAACCGCCGCCGAAATCATATTTTCAAACCCTGCAAAAGCCTTCTTCATTCTCCCAAAGTTTGCCTTGGTAAAATCAAAAAAATACGAATGTACCGCCTTCTTCACAGATGGGCAATTCCCACACCCTGTCATCCATTTTTCACAATCAAAAGCATAACTGCAGTTTGCAGTGTAAAAAAACTCAGCATGGTGCGTGATAATTGTTGGAATTCTGTGTTTTTTAAGATACCTAACAAGTCTGTATATGTTAACAAAAAATCCGTTAATACAATGAAGGTGTACAACATCCGGCTTTTCCTTTTTTATTCTGTCAATCAGTCTGTTGGTTGCAAAAAAACATCCGCCATAGCTGACACCGTTAATGCGCGAAATCAGATTGTTAAGCTTTCCCTCAAGCTCACCTGAGGTCCTGAACACTTTATCCTCACAAAAGTCATTTCCTCTTCCATAACATACAAGCGACTCTATTCCCTTTTCTTTCAAGGCGGTATGTATATCAAAAACTATCTTTCCCGTGCTGCCCGACCGGTAGACACAGTTAATCTGCATAACTTTCATTGTTTTCCCGCCTCTCCTTTTTATATATTTTTCGCCGCTTTTTCAAGAACCGCTTTAAACATCGCATCGTTTGTCTCGCCAAAATGATACTTTTCTGCCGTCTTGACAGCATTTTGGCAAACGGATTTCCTTTTTTCGCTGTCCTCAAACGCAATTTTGAGTGCCTTCTTAAGCTCCTCTTCTGAAGTCGCAACGATTGCACATTCATTCCGTATCAAGTGCTGCATAGAAGCAACTTCCCCGGGTCCATAAGCAAAAAGACACTTCCCGCTTGCAAGGCTGTCTGCAATTTTGGTCGAAACCGAATATCTTACTTTGTTTCGGTTTTTCTTGTCCATGGACTCAATATGCATAAGTATATCGGTTTTTTTTATGACCTCTTTCACCTCTGCCGCCGATATCGCCCCATGAAATGCTATCCCGTTTTCCTCTGTCAGGTGTTTAACGATTCTTGGTCGTCGTTCGGTCGAATAAAGGTCAATCATCACCCGACCCCCATACAAATCCTTTAGAGTTCTGCCCACTTCAGCCAAAGCCAGATGCCTGTTATAGCCAAGATTGCCGATATACGAAATTTTAATGTTATCGTTTGCTTTGACCTCTTCCAACTCTTTTCCCGTCAAATCACTCACAGTCATAACGGTCGTCGGATTTATACCAAACTCTTTTTTATAATCCCGGCTAAGCTCGTCACAAATCATAACCGTCTCTTTATGCTCTTTAAAAAGCTTCTTCATTGTCCGCTTAAAGTCAAAACGATTTATATAATAAAGAGGTGACATCGATTTTCTTTTTAAGAAGTAAAAATCATCACAAACATAGGTAACAATGGGTATTTTTTTATAACCGGAAACCCACATGGCAATTTTGTATGCAAAAGTGTAATCCCCCGATGCAAAAAATACTATGTCCGGGTCAAATTCATCAATCCATTCTTCCATTCGGTCATTCTTCCACTTCCCAAGACCCCAAAGGATATTTCTGCCGATATACATCCAGGGTCTTCTCTTTCGCCCAAATTGATAAATCTGAGCCTCTACCCCCTCATCAACCCTCTCTGTTTTCAAATCTTTGCGGATATCAGCTTCCGAAAGCCTTTTACCCGTCTCACTCTTTTTTTTCTTAAGAATATCAAAATCGGTTATGCGAAAATAATTCTTGCATATATCCGTTGTCGGCACCTGGGTATGAAAATAAAGCTGCGCAATATCCTCGCAGGGAAAACTTTTGAAAAAATTCGCCAATGTCCTTCCCATATTCGACGAAAAAGAAAAAACATTGTGACTTACAACCAGAACCTTAAGACTCATCTGAACATCTCCACAAATCTAAATTAGTTTTTCTTCATCCCTAAAGCAACACTTTCTGTTCAAAAGCTCCTGAAAATCCTTTTCGGTATCCCATTCCTCTGCATGCTGCTCCCACTTTATGCGTTCGGGCGAAGGCGGCGTCATATAGTCGCCGAATCTCTCGGTCAAAAACGCTTCAATCCCTGACGGGACCTTAAGTATCAGCTTTTCAAATTCCGTATCCTTGCTGATTTCAAACCATTCGCGTTTGTATATTCCCTTTTTAAAAACTGCTTTTCCCAAAAAGTTGCAGAAAAAGTCTGTCTTTTTCCCTCTGTATCTGTAAACCTGCTTAAGCGCAAATTTCAAAAGGAACCGCTTCGGTAGGCAGGCAAAAAATCTAAGCATTATCTCTGCTGCACCTTTGCGTCTGTCATACCCCTTCGAAGCCAACCCTTTGACAACAACATACTTTGCCCAAAAACACTGCCACAGCTGTGCTATTTTGGTATTGGGACAGTTGTGCAAAATAAAAATATCAATAAAAATTCCCTGATGAATATCCCAATCCCTGAAAAGCGGCTCAATATAAGTTGTATTATTCATTCTGAGCTTGGCAGTTTTAACCATCCCGTCGGTAAGGCATATCTGCTGAAGATAAAACCTCTCCTTATCGCCGATTTCATCAAAGGCCTTGCGGAATTTCTCATAATTGTCCGGGGTCATAAAGATATCCAGGTCATCATCCCATGGTATAAACCCCTTATGCCGCTTTGCGCCAAGTGCTGACCCACCCATAAGGCAATAATTTATATCATTTTTGCGACAGAACGAATCTATGTATTCCATAATCTCAAGAATTTTATCCTGAAGCGGCAAAAATCCATATTCGTCAGAAAGCCCCTCGCGCATATACTTAAATTCCATACCTATTCTCCCAAAACAAATTTTTTTAATATTTTCCGCACAAACTTTGGCAAACTATAATAAACAAGTGCCACCCTGTTTGGTTTCAGCTTGCGTTTTATCAAAGCCCCTATGCCGTCCTTTTCAAGTATGTCAAAAAATTCATCTCTGCCCATCGGTCGCTTTGCCGCCCCTTTTAGACACTCGTTGTTATCCGCCAAAACGCCAACATCAAAGCGCTGTATACTCAAACCGCCTTTAATTTTCGAAAAAACATCTTTCCCCTTTTCTGTATTCAAAAGCACCATCGAGACCCCGTCCATACGGTTGATGTCCCCGCGATATTTTTCTATTGTATGAAAATCTCCCATTGTTATATCCGAAACCCTTTTTGTCTCGGCAAATTCACATTCATAACACGACGGTCTCAATGATATGCGTTTTTGAAACGCAAAATAAAATGGGTCTTTCATATACAAATCCGTCTTCTTTTTTGTTTTTCCGTTTTTTGTGTATTCAATCTCAAAAATTTTCGGAGTCGAAGCCCGTTTCTGTTTTGCCCTGAACGAGTATTTTAAAACCTTTTTCCCAAAAAAATCTTTATAATATGCCATACATTTGTCAAAAAAATCCTGTGATGGCACCCCATGACAAACAAAATCAAGCAAAATAAGATTATCATAATCTTTGCCAAGATAATTTCTTAATGCTGCAATATCACAAGGAGTCCCCGAAACCAAAACCGGTCTGTTTTCTTCAAGCCGCACCTTCACCTCGTTGTAAAACCCCTTCATATCACATTGGATATATTTCGATTTGTAAAACCCCTCCAGCTCATCTCCATTGGTTGCTGCTGCCCAGACAAGCTTCAGATTTTGGTCAAATTCAGCTCCAAAAACAACTCCGCCGTTTTGGATTACCCATTTTGCTATTTCACCAAAAATGCCTCCCGACGAAGCTTTCAGGCGCAAGCTTTTGTCATTCGAAAAAGCCATATACCCCTCGTCTGCCAGATATTTTAAGGGGGGTGCCAGAACCGGACACTTTCTCTCACACAGTCCGCAATTTATGCAAGCCTCGCCAGTCCCGGGATACAAGAATCCCTCCCGGTCTTTTTCAAGCGAAATACACCCCACCGGGCAAACTTCCTCACACAATCTGCAGCCCGAGCACAGCTCCTTTTTGCCTGCAATTCCCATTTCCTACTTCCCCGTTCTCTCAACAATCTCGGTTGATGATATTCCATCTGTATGCGGAAGAAAAACCAAATCCACCCCACGCGCTTTAAGACCTGCTTCAAGGCTGTTGTACATATCCGAATTCTTCCAGTCATCACCATGAAATAAAGCATCAAACCCAAGTCTTTCCCAAGCCTCCAGTTTGTCCATATTATCCTGAACAACAACCTCGTCTACATACTTTATCGCCTCAACAATAGCCTTTCTTTCCTCAAATGCAATTATCGGCGTTTTGTTTTTATAGTTTCTTACCAACTCGTCTGTGCTCACGCCGACAATCAGATAATCACATTGTTCTTTCGCACGCCTCAGTATATTGAGGTGGCCTATATGAAACAAGTCAAAAACACCTGTTGTGTACCCTTTTTTGTACTTTTTCTGCATAATCGTTTCCTCTCAATCTTCCGCAAAGCGCTATTTTCTCAGCAATTTGCTGTATACTACCTTTTTCAATCCCACAGGGCAGTAAACAAATCCAACAATATAAACCATATTGACTATCGCTTCTGCGATGTTTATCAGTTTATGCTTCAGCATAAATTTCTGAAGCTCTTTCCAGCCTGCAATACGCACTTTCGAGCTCCTCTTGCTGTCAAATCCATTTCCCACACGAACATAAACCAACGCCTCGTTCATATTTTCCAGTTTGCAGCCGCAAGCAATCATTTTAAGCCACAGATAATAATCTTCCAGAAGCAGCAAGGTTTCATATCCGCCGCACTTTTCAAGAGCAGACCGTTTCATGCAAACCGAAACATGATTCATCGGATTCCGCTTTTTCCCCATATGGACAATATCATTATGTTTTGGGGGGCAAACACGCAAGCGCATCTCTTCATCAGGCGAAACATCAAACTCCGCAATATCTGTTCCCAACACATCGATATCGGGTCTCGCCTCTATATAGGCAAGCTGCTTTTCAAACCTTTCGGGAACGCTTATATCATCCGAATCCATTCTTAAAATATAGTCTCCCGTACACTTTTCTGACCCAATGCGAAGTGCCTGTCCCAAACCTTGATTTACTTCCTGCGGATAATAGAAAACAATGTCTTCCTTGTTTTCCCTGAACTCATCCAGAACTGCATAAAGCTCCGGAGTCAGCTTGCCGTCAAAGACCACCACAATTTCATCAGGCTTTCTGGTCTGCTTCTCATAAATGCTCTCCAAGGCAATTTTTAAAAAATCAGGGTTATCATTTTTATATACCGACATCAAAACCGAGCATCTCATTTATGTACCACCTCTTGCTCTTTCTCAGCCGTGCCTGTGCCGGTACCGCCCTCAACAACGCCGTCAAGTTTAAGAACACTCACAATCGAGCCGAAAAAGCATTTGATGTCCATCGCAAGCCCTTTAAAGCTTCCTGCATTAAGTGCTTCTGTATATTCGCCGTCATATTTTGCTTTAACATCAATGGGGAGTTCATCTCTGCCGTTAATCTGTGCCCAACCGGTAAGTCCGGGTTTTACATCATTCGCACCGTATTTGTCTCTTTCGGCAATCAGGTCATACTGATTCCAAAGCGCGGGCCTTGGGCCGCAGATACTCATCTGGTTAAGAAAAATATTAAAAATCTGCGGAAGCTCATCAATCGAAGTCTTGCGCATAAACCTCTGCCATTTGCTAAGCTGGTCTTTTGCTGTAAACTGATGCGTCGGCATATCCTTTGCAACCGTCGTTGGCATACTGCGGAATTTCCAAATCATAAAGGTCGCCTTATGTAAGCCTATTCTTTTCTGCTTAAAAAGTACCGGACCCTTGGAATCTATTTTGATAATAATTGCAACAATCAGCATAGGAATTGCCAAAACAACAATCGCCATACCCGACAAAACAAAGTCAAACAGTCTTTTAACAACAGTTTTATACATTTTGTACTATCTCCCAACTTCACAATTTGCACGCTGCATTCAAAGTTTCATGAAGGCACACATACCTAATTATATTCTATCATTTTTTGTATGGGATGTCAAACTAATCAAGCGTTTTCCCCTTAACATTGTGCACTTTTGCCGATTATTCGCTTTTTTTTTGACAACTTAGTCAAATAACTGCCTGCTTAAACCCTCAGCAAGCCGCACAAAAAAACGAAAACCGCGAGAAATCGCGGTTTTCTACATTAGCTAACTTCTGTTTTTCCTCTCGTCAATGTTAACGATCGGCACATTTTGTCACAGCCCGGGCGAAGAGAAAATGGTGCAGAACAGACAAACTGAACCCGAAGGCGTGCACAGGTACTCCGAGAGGTGAGGTTTGTTTGTAGTTAAATGGCACAAAAACGAAAACCGCGAGAAATCGCGGTTTTCTACATTAGCTAATTTCTATTTAGTCTCTCGCCATTTAACGATCGGCACATTTTGTCACAGCCCGTTTAAATTCTTGCAACGCCGCTCTCCTTTGCCGCCTTTGCTACTGCTTCGGCAACAACCTTGCCGACTCTGGGATCAAACGCCTTGGGAATTATATATTCAGGCGAAAGCTCTTCGTCCGAAACAAGACTTGCGATTGCAAAAGATGTCGCAAGCTTCATCTCGTCATTGATATCCGATGCACGCACATCAAGCGCACCTCTGAAAATTCCGGGGAATGCAAGAACATTGTTTATCTGGTTGGGGAAGTCCGAACGGCCTGTTCCCACAACTTTAGCACCTGCCTCGATTGCAACATCAGGCATAATTTCAGGTACAGGATTTGCCATAGGCAGAACAATTGCATCCTTTGCCATAGCTCTTATATCATCACCGGTTACAATATTGGGTGCCGAAACACCAACAAATACATCTGCTCCGCGAAGTGCATCCGAAAGGCTTCCTGTCAGCTTTTCGCGGTTAGTCTTTTTACTCATCTCTGCCTGTGCATCATTGAGGTTTGGCATACCCTCGCAGACTATTCCCTTGCTGTTGCAAAGAATGATATCCTTAACACCAATTGCAAAAAGGTGATTTGCAATTGCAATACCCGCACTGCCTGCGCCGCTTATAACAACTTTGATTTTGTCAATGTCCTTTTTAACTACCTTAAGAGCATTGATAAGCGCTGCCGCTGTAACAATTGCAGTACCGTGCTGGTCATCATGGAATACAGGAATGTCACACAACTCTTTCAGTCTCTTTTCAATTTCAAAACATCTGGGCGCCGAAATATCCTCAAGATTGATTCCACCAAACGAGCCCGAAATATTGTAAACTGTTTGTACAATCTCGTCAACATCCTTTGACTTTACGCAAATGGGGAATGCATCAACATCGCCAAATTCCTTAAAGAGAACGCACTTGCCCTCCATAACCGGCATACCTGCCTCGGGACCTATATCACCCAGTCCCAGAACAGCTGTGCCATCGGTAACAACCGCCACAAGATTGTGTCTGCGTGTCAGTTCAAATGATTTGTCTGTGTCTTCTTTTATTACAAGACAGGGCTCCGCAACACCGGGGGTATAAGCAAGCGATAAATCCTCGCTTGTTTCAACCTTCGCGCGCGAAACAACCTCAATCTTTCCTTTAAGATCATAGTGCATCTTAAGTGCTTCTTGTTTGATATCCATAGTATAGGGCTCCTCTGTCAAATATAATTGTGCTTTTCTTAACAATAAAAAATCGGGCGGAAAAACCCGCCCGATTTTATTTCATTAATAGCCAACCTTTTCCCAGCATTCAAACGGAGCTGCAAGCTCTTCACTGATATAAACCTGTGTCTTCTTTGTCTGAAGCATCGAGCTGGGGAGGTAAGGTGTAATAGGTCCATGTGTGCAAAGACGGCTGGTCATTCTCTGCCATGATGAGAATGTGCCGCATGTTGCAAGCGCATGAACTTCAATTCTTTCCTTTGCGCGCATTACATCGAGCGGGCCAATGGTTGCTGCACAAGGAGGAACATTGGCAATGTCACCTGACTGACCAAATGTACCGTTAAGAGAGTTCTGCATAATGGTCATTGGGTGAAGCTTAACGATCTGTGCAGGCTGATTAAGCCATTCTTCGATGTCACCACTGCCGATGAATTCGGGAATAGGATCAACGAATGCCATATGACCTGCCCAACCGGGTGAAGTTGATGCGATATCTGCACCTGTACCCTCTGTGATGTCGTCAATAATCTTGGAGTAATCCTTGATATTTGCATTTGTGGGGAAGTGAACATTTTCCATAGGCATACGGAGCTTTTCGTCGATCTGATAGTAAAGATACTTGATCATCGAATGTGCAAAACCTGCTTCGTATGTAATAGGAGCGATGTTTCCTGATTCGTCTGCCCATTCATCCTCTGCTACAAGGTGAACCTTGCTACAATCAACACCGAAGTAGTTGATGAGCTGTGCAAGCGGAATGTAAGTATCCGGCTCTGGGTTACCAAGAATCATTGTAAAGCTCTTGCCTGCTTCTGATGCAGCCTTAAGGCGTTCGAAAAGTGTTGCGATAAGAACAGGATGGGGGTTCATCATAACTTTTACGTTAAATTCAGGATGCCACCAATCTTCTCTCTTTTCAAGATCCTTGCCGCTCAGGCTGCGAACATATTCGCAAACCTTCTTGTCCTTAAAAGGAACAAATTCATGTGGCTGAAAATCAAATTTTGTTGCCGGGTCAGTAATAAAATTACTCATTTTAAAATCTCTCCTTTTATTATAGTATTTTTAACATTAAACCATTGGTCAACAATGATTAAATTTGCAAGATTTCCTTTCTTAATCTGTCCGATTTCGGGCATATTAAGAAGTTTTGACGGATTGAGTGATGCATATTTAAACACATCACAAACCGAGCCGCCTGTGTGTACCATCATATTGCGGCACGCAATGTCAAGGGTCAGCTTGGAGCCTGCAATATCGCCGCCCCAGTCAAAGTTGATGTCAAATGCTTCCTCAAGTCCCGGCAAAGGAGGTCCGTCTGCCACAAATGAGTCGGCAATAAGAATGATTTTGTCCTGTCCCTTGATGCGTTTGATAAGTCTTATCATATACGGATGAACATGAACGCCCATCGAGTCGCATATAATCTCGGCATAAATTCCGTCATTGTAATTTACAGTCTCGTCAACGCAAACGCCGCGCACTTCGGGATAGTTTTCCAAAGTTCCAGTTGCGTTTGTGTGGTGTGTGCCAAGTTTCAGACCATAAGGCATAAGTGCTTCAATCTGTTCGGGAGTCGCCTCGGAATGTGCAACCGAAAATACGATTCCGGGAATTTCACGCTTAACATACTTGACAAAGTCCTCTATTCCCTCGCGTTCGGGTGCAACGCACCAAACCTTTGCAAAGTCCTTTGCCGCCTCAACAACCTCTGCATAATCAGCTTCGGCAATGCGGTCTTTCCAGACATTCTTCTCCTTGTCGCAGCCAAAGTCGGGGTTCAGGTACGGCCCCTCCATATATACGCCAATAATGTTTTTGCATTCACCATTTGCGATTGCATCCTTGTATTTCTTTATAGCCTCAAGATGCTCCTCTTTGTTCATGCTGTAAAAAAGCGCAGGCAGAACAGAAGTAACACCATGCTCAATAAGTGTCTTCGAGCACTTGATGGGGTCATCATGGAAATAAGTCGTGCCATCAGCGTGTGTGTGTATGTCGATGAGCCCGGGTCCCACAAACTGTCCCTTTGCATCCAGGACTTCAGCGCCGTCAGGTACGGCAAGCTTTTTGCCAAAGTCCAGAATTTTCCCGTCTTCAACAAGAAGAGTGGCATCAGGTATGTAGTGGTCAGGCATAACAAGTGTTGCATTTGTAATAGCTAACATTTATACCAGCTCCTTTTAAGTCATACCGAGATATCGGCGTGCTTGTACTCTACAGTATTATACAACATTTCCTTGCGTGATGTCAAGCAAAAAGTAGCCAAAAACAATATATCTTGACAAAGTTACAAAAGGGATATATAATATTTCCGCAAGAAAACCGAAAGTTCAAACCGTGCAATTTTCGAATTTTCTTTTGTTTAAGCAAAAACCGAAAAGGAGCCTTTAAAAATGGATACATATGAAAGAAAGCAAAAAATTCTTGAAATTCTCAATCGCGAGGGCAGGGTCAAGGTTTCACAGCTCAGCCATATTTTCGGGGTTTCGGAAGTTACAATCCGAAGCGACCTTGCCGATATGGAAACCGAAAACCTTCTTTCAAGAGTTCATGGCGGTGCAATAAGCTCATACAAAAGTTACTATAATATGAGTCTTCAGCAACGTATATCATCAAACCCCGGAGCAAAACAAACCATAGCAAGCTGTGCCGCTGCAATGATAGAAGAAAACGATACGGTTATGTTCAATCCCGGCACAACTACCCTGGCAGTATTCCGTGCAATTCCGCCACGAATGAATTTAAGCATTGTCACCAACTCGCTCGAGATTGCAACCGAAGCAAGTGCCAACCCAAACTTCAACACAATCCTGCTTGGCGGCGCAATAAACGCAAAATACCGTTTCATCTATGGCGACGATGCAAATGTCCAGCTCGAAAAATATCACGCCGACAAACTGTTTTTGTCTGTAGACGGCATAGATACCGAAAGTGGGCTCACCACCTACTATGCCCAGGAGGTCGAGACCGCAAAACTGATGCTTAAAAATTCGGCGCTTAAAATCGTGGTTGCGGACTCCACAAAAATAGGCCGCAGTGCTTTTGTAAAGATTGCCGATACCCAAAATGCCGACTATATAATTACAAACGCATCAAGCGGCGCCGCAGAAGAAATCGAAAAAATACAGGCTATGAACGGGCCCAGGCTCATTGTCGCAAACGAAAAAAAGTAGAAAGGGTCTGTTAAAAACTCCTGACCACAAAAACAACTAAAACCCCCTCTGCATCAATTACCTCTGCTTCTCCCTCCGGCATCGCATCCTCAATTCCAAAGATTGTGCCATCCTTTATGCAAAGGTATTTACCCTCAACAATTTTGTCTTCCAAAACAAGTTTTCCGGTTTTTAATTATCAACATAATAACGCCCTTCAAATCCTGAAGTTTATTTGTAAAGCAAAAATCCTTTTCCGTCTACATGTTGTGCCTCGGCAAGTATTATAAATGCTCCCGGGTCAATTTCTCTCACCTTGCGTTTGAATGCAGGCACCTCTTTGTTTTTAAGAGCACACAAAAGCATCATTTTTTTCTCGTTTGTATATTCGCCCCAAACATCTATCTTGGTAACACCTCTGGGCGAGGTCGCAACCAGCTTCTGCGAGATTTCGCTTCCTTTTTCGCTGACAACAAAAACCAGCTTGGAAATATTGAGGCTTTGGATTATATAATCTATCGAATATGTAGAAACAACAAGCGCAATAACGCTGAACATAAGCAAATCAAAATCACGGAATATGCACAGGGAAGTGACAATTATCACCCCATCAATTGCCAGCAAAAGCGACCCGATTGAAAGATGCGGCATAAAATGCTGCGCTATTCTGCCCACAATATCGGTTCCGCCGGTCGACGCACCCGAAACAAAAGTAATCGCAATCCCCACACCATAAAGCATCGCTCCGAAGATTGCAGCGAGAAGGACATTGGAGGTTGCCGGCGGCATATATGCAAAAATCTGAATAAATACCGAAACCAACATCGAGCCGACAAGAGTCTTTACAATAAAGGCTTTACCCAATATTTTGATTCCGACAAGCAGAAGTACAATATTTATAAGCGCCGACGAAAGACCGGGCTCGATCCCAAGTGCGTGATAAAGTAATGTAGAAACGCCCGACACGCCGCCTGTTATTATTTTGTTAGGAAGCAAAAACAAGCTTACCCCTACTGCAGTCATAAGGGTCCCGGGAACTATCCCCCAGTATTTTTTTATAATATCCCAGATTTTTACAATCATAAACATCTTCCTGTCCTCTCCCTTTTTTCTCCCCTTAGTTTAACACAAATACGGTTTTAATTCAATACCTTTGGCGCAAATAATAATGCTGATGTATAGTTTTGTTTACACATATTGCAAACATGCTTAATTCGGCACTCAGGCGAAGCATTTTTTGAAAAAATCTTTAAAAAAAGCTTGACATCTTCCTTGGAATATGTTATTATAGACAAGCTATGGCGGTATAGCTCAGTTGGCTAGAGCATACGGTTCATACCCGTAGTGTCACTAGTTCGAATCTAGTTACCGCTACCACCAAAAACCCACGGCGAAAGTCGTGGGTTTATATGGCTCCTTGGTCAAGTGGTTAAGACTCCGCCCTCTCACGGCGGCTACAGGGGTTCGAATCCCCTAGGAGTCACCAAAAAGAAACGACAATTTTCGCATTCGAAAGTTGTCGTTTCTTTTTGTACTCTTATCTTTTCACTATTCTCTCTTCACTCTTCACTAAAATTGTCGTTTCCAGATAAGAGATAAAAGAGAATAGAGAAGAGAAAATGTAGTTTTGCTTACGCAAAACAAATTTTATTAAATACCCCTATAATTCTGCTTCCCATACTATTTCACTAACCTCGCCCCCTCACCAACCTTTTATGTCAATCATATACTGACATAAAGGGGGTGAAATTTATGCGTTGTTCAAGATGCGAATGTGCATACCTCTCAATAATAATCGGCATAGTTGCCGGTGTTCTTCTGGGCGTGCTCTTTGCTTTAGGCTTTGTTGCAACCGGAATAATTTTCTGGGCACTTCTTGCCATAGGTGTTGCAGGCGTTTTTCTTGCGCCTTTGTATGCAGCAAACACCGCCTGTCCGGGTACCGAACAGTGTTTTTGCAATTACCTGAAGATATTCCTGACCGCTTCGGCAGGTACAATCGTGGCATCAAGCGCAGGGCTGATTGTTGCTCCGCTTGGCTCAATTGTGGCTACAGCAATTATTTTAGGTCTTGCAACATTTTTTGCGGTGACACAGCTTGTTTCGACAATATGTGTTGCAAAATGCCTGTGCAATAACTAAAAGACAGTTCTTTCGCGGTGGTGCCAGTCAGGTGCCGCCGCGTTTTTATCTTGACAAAACTCGCTGTTTGTGATATTTTGATTTAAGCCAATTTCAACTCTGCAGGCATAGTTTAGCGGTAAAACTGCGGCTTCCCAAGCCGTCGTCGCGGGTTCGACTCCCGTTGCCTGCTCCACAAAAAAAGACAGACTTTTAAAAAGTCTGTCTTTTTTTATTTTAAAGTTATTTATTAAGACAAATCAACAACATTGATTGTGCGAACGCCGTCGTCATTCGCTGCCTTTTCACGAGCATCAAAGAACTTCTTTGCTACCTGTGGGAAAAGCGCATAGCTGAGCACATCTTCCTCGCTCTTTGCAAAATCCTTTGTCTCCTCGCGATACTTTTCAAGCTCGGGCGAAATAAGGTCTGCGGGTCTTACTGTGATTACTTCCTCGTCGCCAATAGCCAGCTTTCTTACTTCTTCGTTCACCTTGCCCGGAAGCTTTCCGTATTCGCCGCGCAGAAGCCCCTTTGACTCTTTCGAAATCATCTTGTATCTGCCCATCAGCACATTAAGAACAGCCTGAGTACCAACAATCTGGCTGGTAGGTGTAACAAGTGGCGGATAACCAAAGTCCTCACGAACTCTGGGAACCTCGGCAAGCACCTCGTAGTACTTGTCCTCAGCATTTTGCTGCTTAAGCTGCGAAATCAGGTTCGAAAGCATACCGCCCGGCACCTGATAAAGAAGTGCGTTGGGGTCAACATTAAGAACTTTGGGGTCAAGTGTGCCGTCTGCCTTAAGGTTTTCGGCAATCTTGCGGAAGTGTTCTGCCGCTTTTGAAAGCTTAACCAAATCAAGACCTGTGTCGCGGTCTGTACCCTTCATTGTTGCAACCATAGCCTCGGTCGAGGGGTTTGATGTGCCGTTTGCAAGCGGCGAAAGAGCGCAGTCAACAATATCAATGCCTGCCTGAGCAGCCATAAGGTTTGTCATATCACCTGTACCTGCGGTATTGTGTGTATGAAGATGAATCGGCACCGAAACATTTTCCTTAAGCTTTTTGACAAGGCTGTAAGCATCATAAGGCAGAAGCAGATTTGCCATATCCTTGATACAAATGGTGTCTGCGCCCATCTTTTCAAGGGTCATCGCAAGCTTAACAAAATAATCCTCATTGTGAACAGGGCTTGTGGTATAGCTGATTGCCGCCTCGCACATACCGCCGTATTCCTTAACAAATTTAATTGCTGCTTCCAGGTTTCTGGGGTCGTTAAGTGCGTCAAAAACACGGACAACATCAATACCGTTTTCGATTGATTTTTTGCAGAACTGCTCAACCACATCATCAGCATAATGCTTGTAACCCAAAATGTTCTGACCACGGAACAACATCTGAAGCTTTGTTTTGGGAAGATGCTTTTTAAGTGTGCGAAGTCTTTCCCATGGGTCCTCGTTCAAAAATCTCATACACGAGTCAAAAGTCGCGCCGCCCCAGCACTCAAGCGACCAATATCCAACATCGTCAAGCGCCTGGAGTGCAGGAATCATATCCTCAATCCGCATACGGGTTGCGGCCTGCGACTGATGCGCATCACGAAGAATTGTATCTGTAATATGTAATTTTGCCATGATTACTTTTTTCCTTTCTCGTTAAATTTATCCAAACAGCGCTATCAAAACACCGGCTGCAATTGCCGAACCGATAACGCCTGCCACATTGGGACCCATAGCGTGCATAAGCAGGAAGTTCTGCGGATTTTCTTTTTGTCCCACAGTCTGCGATACGCGAGCCGCCATAGGAACAGCCGAAACGCCTGCCGAACCGATAAGCGGATTGATTTTATTCTTGAGGAAGAGGTTCATAAACTTAGCCAAAAGAACACCGCCCGAAGTGCCAAACCCAAATGCTACAATACCCATAAGTATAATCGCAAGTGTCCTGAACTGAAGGAATGTATCGGCGGTTGCTGTCGCCCCAACCGAAACACCAAGGAATATAGTTACGATGTTCATAAGCTCGTTTTGCATCGTCTTTGAAATTCTGTCAACAACGCCACACTCTTTTGCCAGATTGCCAAGCATCAGGCAACCAACAAGAGGTCCTGCCGACGGGACAAGAAGTGTAACAAATACAGTTATCGCAATCGGGAACACTATCTTTTCCACCTTCGAAACCTCTCGAAGCGGTTTCATAACAATCTGACGTTCCTTTTTGGTGGTAAGCGCCTTCATAATAGGCGGCTGAATTACTGGAACAAGTGCCATGTACGAATATGCCGCAACGGCAATCGGGCCCAAAAGATGCGGTGCAAGTCTTGTTGTAACAAATATTGCAGTAGGACCGTCAGCTCCACCGATTATCCCTGTTGACGCAGCCTCCGCAGGGGTAAATCCAAACAACACGTTCACGCCTATATATGTTATAAAAATACCAAGCTGAGCAGCCGCACCCAAAAGAAGGCTTTTGGGATTTGCAATCAGCGGACCAAAGTCTGTCATGGCACCAACGCCCATAAAAATAAGGCAAGGATAAATACCAAGCTTTACACCAAGATAAAGATAGTCAATAAGACCGGGCGTAAAATTGTTTGAAGCTGTAAACAAATTCCAATGCACATGTCCGTCAGCAAAAAGTTCTTCGTGGAACATTTCTGCCCCCGGAAGATTGGTAAGAAGCATACCAAAAGCGATTGGAAGAAGCAACAATGGTTCAAATTTTTTAACAATCGCAAGATACATAAGAACAAATGAGATAAGAATCATCACCGCAACCTTCCAGTTGTCAGCAATAGCCTTGAACCCTGTTTGTCCAAGGAAGTTCATAACGGCCTGCATAGGTGTCACATCATTTGCAAAAATATCTTCACATACAACCGATTTTACTTCATCTGCCTGCGTAAGATCCAAAGTAGTCTCACTTGTTTCCATATATTGAAGATTCACGTCTATTTGCGGAAGGTTCTTGCTGTCGAAATCCTTAATATCCAGCGGAACAGCAATCTTAGCCTCTCCGCCTGCTCCGATTGACATTGCTACAGGTTCTTTTTTAAGTTCGCCCATAACAATTGTTGTTTCATCAAAATCAAAACCTGATATTGCAAAAAGAATAGATGTGTCTGATACATTTGCAACGACAAAATTAAGAGTTTTTGTTTCTGCATCATATGTAGGAGTCTTTACGGTAAGGGCGTTTGCCTCTCCTTCTGCAAAGCAGGGGATCATCGACATAAGAACAACAACTACCGCAAGAAGACCTGTGAATATTCTCTTTTTCATAATGTTTTCAAAGCCTTTCTGCCCACAAATTTATCTGTCTTGTTTCTGTCGTGGGCAGACAGAAGTTTTCGCCTGTTATTAAGACAAAGGGAATTGACCCCCCGGCTTAAGCAATTGTGCAAAGCGGTGTTCCTGCATCAACTGTTTGACCTGCATTTACCGAAACCGAAGTAACAGTTCCGTCTGCACCTGACATAATTTCGTTTTCCATTTTCATAGCTTCAAGAATCATAAGAACCTGACCCTTTGTTACTTTGTCGCCCGGTTTTACATTAACCGAAACGATTGTTCCCGGCATAGGACTTGCAATCAATTCGCCTTTGCCGGTTGCCGCAGGTGCAACAGCAGGAGCTGCTGCAGGTGCAGGTGCCGCGGCCGGAGCTGCTGCAGGTGCAGGAGCCGCCTTTGCCTCAGCTTCGCTTACCAATTCGATTTCTATTTCATACGCTGTACCGTTTACATTTACTTTGTATTTTTTCATTGATTTTTCCTCCGAATAGTTATTTTTTAACAAAATTTTAAAAAATTATGCCCTCTTAAATGATAAAACCTTGATGTTTGATGCGTCTTCGCCAAGTTCTTCGGCGATACAAGCGCAAACACCTGCAACAATTTCAGCTTTTTCGTTTGGCGAAAGTGTCATTTCGGGCGCAGGCGATATTGCCGGTGCGTTTGTCACAGGAGCCGGTTGTTTTTCAAGCTTTGCAAAGCCCTTTAAAACAATGCTGAGAAGCTTGCAGATAAGAACTATGCAAATAAGCCCGATAAAAACAGTGCCCATACCCATAATGCAAACAAATGTGTTTGAAAGTCCTGCCATCCTTTGTTCTTCCTTTCTTTCAAATTCTCTTATACCGCAAAAAAGGAAGGGGTCGCCACAAGGCATCAATCCCCAACCTTTTTAATAATTTACAAATTAAATAAGAAACTTATCATGAATTGCCTGAACAGCCTTTTCAGCGTTCTGAACATTGATAAGCACCGAAATCTTTGTCTCGGATGTCGAAATCATATGGATATTTATTCCTGCATCATAAAGTGCCTCAAACATGGTAGCAGCAACGCCGGGGTTGTTGACCATGCCCACACCAACGATTGAAACCTTGCTTATGTCCTCACGATGTGTGATTTCTTCGTAGCCAAGACTGTCTTTTTCAGCCTCAAGAAGTTCAAGAGCTTCCTGCATATGATTTTTGGTAACAGTAAACGAAATATCCTTCTTGTTCTCTCTGCCGATTGACTGAAGAATAATGTCTACATTAATACCTTTTTTCGAAAGAAGTGAGAATACCTTGAATGCGATGCCGGGTTTGTCTTCAAGCCCAATCACAGCAATTCTTGCAACATCGTTGTCTCTTGCCACACCTCTGATTAACATTTTTTCCACTGAAACCGCCTCCTTAACAATTGTTCCGTCTACTTTTTTGAAGCTTGATTTAACTTCCAGCCTTACGCCGTATTTCTTTGCCATCTCAACCGAACGGTTGTGAAGAACATTAGCACCAAGACTTGCAAGGTCAAGCATTTCGTCATAAGTTATTTCGTCAAGCTTTACAGCATTTGGTGCAATACGCGGGTCGGCTGTATATACACCGTCAACGTCGGTATAAATCTCGCACTTATCAGCACGGATTGCCGCCGCAATTGCAACCGCCGATGTATCACTTCCGCCACGACCCAATGTTGTTATGTTGTCGTACTTGTCAAGACCCTGAAATCCTGCAACAATAACAATCTTCTTCTGGTCAAGCTCTGCCATTATACGCTCGGTATTTATTTTGTTGATACGGGCATTTCCTGCATTCGAGTTTGTAGCAAACCCAGCCTGCCAGCCGGTGAGCGAAATTACCGGAACGCCTATTTTTTCAATCGCCATAGCAAGAAGAGCAATCGAAATCTGCTCGCCCGACGAAAGAAGCATATCCATCTCGCGCTTTGATGGATTTTTGTTTATCTCGTGCGCTTTTTCAATCAAATCATCTGTTGTGTCACCCTGAGCCGAAACAACCACTACAACACTGTTGCCTTCGCGATAAGTTTCAACAACACGGTTTGCCACATTTTCTACCTTAGCAGCATCTGCAACCGAGCTGCCACCAAACTTCTGAACTATAATTGCCAAAGTCAAAACCTCCTTATCTTTAAACCGGCAAATTGATATTTAAATGATTCGCATAATCGATATCGGCTTGCAGCCTTCAAGCGAATTTACAAACCCGTCAATCTGTTTTTTGTTTTTCGGCTCGGTCAAAACAGCAAACTCATTCTCGCTGCTTTCCGAAAAAGCCACAACACTGCAACCGGGAACATTCGCAGGTGCAACCCCCGAAAATCTTACATAATATGCATATGCCAAAGAATCACCCTGTGACTGATTCTCATCTTTGTGCTCATCCCATTTTATGACAATGTTTACATTTTGGTGTTTGATTGCATCAACAACATCAGCAACCACCGCATTGGCTGTCGGAAGTTTTCCTGCACCACGGCCATAAAACATTACATCGCCCAAATCATCTCCCTTGACGATTATGCCATTGAACACATCGTTTATTCCGGCAAGAGGATTACCCTTTGGAACAAACGCCGGGAACACCCCTGCATAAACACCGTCTTCAAGCTTTTTGCAGTGTCCGATAAGCTTAATCGAGTATCCAAGCTTGTCAGCATAAGCCACATCCTCGGCAGAAATTTTGGTGATACCCTCGGTCGAAACCTTTTTATAATCAATCGCCTTGCCAAACGCAAGTGCTGCAAGAATTGCAATTTTGCGGCAGGTATCAAATCCTTCAACGTCGGCTGTGGGATCAGCTTCGGCATAACCCTTTTGTTGTGCCGCCTTAAGTGCGCTTTCAAAGCTTTCGCCGCACTGGAACATCTGTGTCAGTATATAGTTTGTAGTACCGTTCAGGATACCAAAAACATCTGTCGCCTCCCCTGCAGTCAGACACGAATACATCGGTCTTATAATCGGTATTCCGCCACCCACGCTTGCTTCAAACAGATAGTTTAAATTTCTTTCTCTTGCAATCTGCAAAAGCTCGGTACCATGGGTTGCAACCAGCTCTTTGTTCGAGGTAATCACCTGCTTGCCTGCAAGCAAAAGCTTTTTGGTGAAGTCATAAGCAGGGTTTATACCGCCCATTGTCTCGACTACAACACCAACCTCGTCATCGTTTAAAATGTCGTTAAAATCCTTGGTGAAACATTTAAGCTCACTGTCGGGAAAATCGCGAAGGTCGAGAATGTGCGCAATTTCAATCGGCTCGCCGCATTTTTTGACAAGCATTTCCTGATTTTTTGTTACAACCTCGCCAACGCCCGAGCCCACAACTCCAAATCCCATAATAGCAATTTTCATTTATATCAACCCTTTCTGGCAATACCCAATTTTTGCAGGTGAAAAATATTGAAAATTCCACCCCATTATAAAGTTATTAAAATAATACTACAAAATTCCTCCAAAGTCAAGGAAATTTTGCCCTTTTTGTCGAATAAAAAACAAATTTTTCCGCCGCACTGCAGGGTTTTGACAAAGCTCTACTCCATATTCTTTATATGTTCAACTGTTTTCAGCATTTCTTCAAGCGTCTCCGCCTTATTTATCGCCTCTCTCAGCCTTGCGCCGCCCGGCATCCCTTTGATATACCACGCCATATGCTTGCGCGCCTCCTGAACGCCTCTGTATTCGCCTTTAAACTCAACCAAAAGGGCAAGATGCTCCTCCATCTTCTCTGCGCGCATCTGATTTGTCGGCAGCGGCAGCTTTTCGCCTGTCTCAAGGTAATGTATAACCCTTTCAAAAATCCACGGGTTTCCTTCTGCTCCTCTGCCAATCATTATACCGTCGCAGCCCGTATAATCAAGCATATGCTTTGCACTTTCTTCGCCTGTTATATCACCGTTTCCGACAACCGGGATTTTTACAGCATTCTTAACCTCTCTTATGATATCAAGGTCCGCCCTTCCGCTGTAAAACTGTTCCCTTGTTCTTCCATGAACAGTAATCGCCGCAGCACCGCTCGCTTCAGCAATTTTTGCGACCTCTACCGCATTTACGCTTTCGTCATTCCACCCTTTGCGGATTTTTACGGTTACAGGAGCATCAACCGCACGGACAACTGCCTCAACTATCTCCCCTGCAAGCTTTGGCGTTTTCATAATCGCCGAGCCGTCGCCGTTCCCCACAATTTTGGGGGCAGGGCATCCCATATTGATATCAATTATCTCCGCTCCGTACTCAAGCGCTCTTCCTGCAATTTCCGCCAGCACATCAGGCTCGTGTCCAAAAAGCTGGGTCGCAACAGGTTTTTCCATACTGTCCGTATCAAGCAAATCCGCAGTCTTTTTGTTTTTGTAAAAAAGGCCCTTGCCCGAAACCATCTCGGTATACATAAGTGCCGGACCAAACGGCTTGCAAATAAGGCGAAACGCCTTGTCCGTCACCCCTGCCATCGGAGCAAGTATCACATTGTTTTTAAGCTCGATATCCTTTATCCTCATACAAAATTTCCTTTGTCTTTATTCAATCACTATCGTTGCCGAAGGACTGATTAAATTTATTATGGTCTTTCCGGGATTAAGCAAAAGTTCGGCACCATCGCCCGTTTTATAAGTAGTATTTCCGCTTCGCGAGGGTTTTGACCACGAAATTTCGACCGCACCGCCCTCGGTAATATAAACACCCTTGCCGCTGCCGGTTGTATTGATATTCCGGCGTGCCGTGCCATCGCCTAATGCTGTGTCATAAACATAGTGAATAATTATGTTCTTTGCCGTCACAGTATTACCGTTCTGAAGTGTATGCGGTGCGCCGTTTATTGTTTTTTCATAAAGCTTTGTTTCAGCATTGTAAGTATATCCTGTGGTATACAGTCCCGAATATTCAAGGCTCACCGACTTTGCCGGCTTTGCATTTTCAAGCTCAAAATACTCTTTTGCAAATTTAAGTCCGTTTTTGGCGGTAGTTTCTGTTTTATACCCCTTTTGCTTTGCAAGTTCACGAACTTTTTCAAGACTTGTATAGGCGCTGTGCCAGTCACCCTTAAACTTTTGTTCGCGCCAGAAAATCCCTCCGTCTGCGCCAAGGACTCCGTTTATTTTGTTAATCCCAAAAGCCGAAATATCGGTGATTGCTTTGGGGCTCCAGCCAAAATGTGTGTATATTGCATCATTTTCCATTACATAATCCAAAAAATAATGTCTTGACGAGCGGACAGGCCCTATTTTCTCGGTGTCAACACCAAGAAATACCGGCATAAACCTTGTCGCGCCGCCCTCAACCACCATTTCATAAATAAGATATGCCTCATCAAGTCCCGCGTGAGGACGCGCATTTTTGTCATCATTATCCACCATTACCGCAATGGGTCGTTCATTTGTATCAACATGCTTTTCAAAGAATTCCTCAATTTCCTGTGCCGCTTTATCAACCTTTTCTTCCTGCGCCAAAGGCTCGATTGATGCCGGCACCGACGGCTCCTCTTTGCCGCAACCGGCAAGAAGAGTCAAGGACATAATCATTGCCACCACTTTAAATATCGCTTTCATAGTGTCTCCCCTTTTCTGTTAGCTGTATAACTTATTATACTACAAATCGTGCAATTTTTCAACATTTTGTTAGCAATGCTTGACATTTTTCAGCGCAAAAGCTATACTTTATTTAACAAATCCAAGCAAGGCAGGTATTGTCCTATGGAATACACAAAATTCAAAACCGCAAAACGAGTGGTTATCAAGGTGGGGACCTCGTCTCTTACCTACGAAACAGGAAAAATAAATATCAAAAAAATCGAAAGTCTTGTCCGCGTAATCTCGGACCTTCGCAACCGCGGAATTGAGGTTGTTCTTGTCACAAGCGGCGCTGTGGGAGCAGGTGTCGGCAAGCTGGGTCTCTCCGAAAAACCTGCGGAAACCCGAAAAAAGCAGGCTCTTGCCGCAATCGGTCAGGCATCACTGGTTTCAATCTATGACAGATTTTTTTCCGAGTACGGTCACAACACCGCTCAGGTCCTTTTGACCAAGTTTATCCTTGACGACGCAGAACGCCGTCAGAACACAACAAACGCCTTCGAAACCATGTTCGAATACGGCGTAATCCCCATCGTCAACGAAAACGACGTTATTTCCACATACGAGCTGGAATTCGGCGACAACGACACCCTTTCTGCATATATTTCGGCATTGGTGGGCGCAGATTTGCTTGTTATCCTCTCTGATATCGATGGTCTTTTTGACTCAAATCCACTCGAAAATCCAAACGCCAAGCTTATCCCTGTGGTAAATGACATAAACGACGATATTTTATCTGCGGCAAGCGGCGCAGGCACAAGACGCGGTACAGGCGGAATGATAACCAAACTGAAAGCCGCTCAAATCGTAACGCCCCTGGGGATTGATATGATTATCACCAATGGCGCATCACCCGAAAATATCTATGATATCTTTGACGGAAAGCATATCGGAACTCTGTTTTTGGGAAATAAGAACTAAAGATGGTTTCGGATCATTCTTTAAATTGGTTAAATTTTTGTCAAAAAAATATTGAAAACTTGCAAAGATTGTGATAATATGTTATGCAAGGGAGAAGTTGAAAAAATTTTTTCAAGTCTTCCTTATCGGTTTGATAAATAATTAGATAATATATAAGGAGGTCAAAGATTATGACAAACAACAAAAAAGTTCTCACCTGGCTCGAAGAAATGAAAGCTTTGTGCAAGCCCGACAAAGTTGTCTGGATTGACGGCTCCGAGGCTCAGCTCGAGGCTCTTCGCGAAGAAGCTGTTTCGACAGGCGAGATGATTAAACTCAACCAGGAAAAACTCCCCGGCTGCTACTACCACAGAACAGCCGAAAACGACGTAGCTCGTGTAGAGGACCGCACATTCATCTGTACCGAAACCGAAGAAGAGGCAGGCCCCATCAACAACTGGATGGCTCCCGCTGAAATGTACGCAAAACTCAACAAGCTTTATGACGGCTCAATGGTTGGTCGCACAATGTATGTGATTCCCTACTCAATGGGTCCTGTTGGCTCGCCCTTCTCAAAAATCGGCATCGAGCTTACAGACAGCATCTATGTTGTTCTCAACATGGATATTATGACCAGAGTCGGAAATTCAGTTCTCGAAGCTCTTGGCGAAGACGGCGACTTTGTAAAATGTCTCCATGCAAAAAGAGATGTAAACCCTGACGAAAGATACATCGTTCACTTCCCGCAGGACAACACCATTATGTCTGTTAACTCAGCTTACGGCGGAAACGTTCTCCTCGGCAAGAAGTGCTTCGCACTCCGTATCGCATCATACCAGGGTATGAAAGAAGGCTGGATGGCAGAGCATATGCTTATCCTTGGTCTTGAAAATCCCAAGGGCGAAGTTAAGTACATCTGTGCAGCTTTCCCCTCAGCTTGCGGAAAGACCAACCTCGCAATGCTTATTCCTCCCAAGTTCCTCAAGGAGCAGGGCTACAAAGTTTGGACCGTAGGCGACGATATTGCTTGGCTCCGCGTTGGCGAAGACGGCAGACTTTATGCAATCAACCCCGAAGCAGGTTTCTTCGGCGTTGCTCCCGGTACTTCCGAAAAATCAAACTTCAATGCTCTTGAAGCAACAAAGAAGAACACCATCTTCACAAATGTTGCAATCAACGAAGAAGATATGACTGTTTGGTGGGAAGGTCTCGACAAGAATCCTCCCGAAAAAGCAACCGAGTGGAAGGGCGCTCATGTCAACGGCAAAGAATACACCGCTGACGGTAACAAGCTTGCTCATCCCAACTCAAGATTTACTGCTCCGGCAATCAACTGCCCCTGCATCTCACCTGAGTTCGAAAATCCGCAGGGTGTTCCGATTTCGGCAATCGTATTCGGCGGCAGACGTGCAAAAACCGCTCCGTTGGTATATCAGGCACGCGACTGGGATCACGGTGTATTTGTTGGTGCAACAATGGCATCCGAGACAACAGCTGCAGCTGCAGGTGCAGTAGGCGTTGTAAGACGCGACCCGATGGCTATGAGACCGTTCGTTGGCTACAACATGGCTGACTACTTCCAGCATTGGTATGATATGGGCAAAAAGATTGCAAATCCGCCTAAAATTTTCAATGTAAACTGGTTCCGTCTCGATGACGAAGGCAACTTTATGTGGCCCGGATTTGGCGACAATATGCGTGTCCTCAACTGGATTCTGGACCGTTGCGACGGCAAAGTTGACGCAGTTGAAACCGAAATCGGCTTTGTTCCCAACAAGGAAGACCTCCAGCTTGAAGGCCTTGACCTTTCAGACGAAGCAATCACCGAGCTGCTTTCAATCGACAAGCAGGCATGGAAAGAAGACCTCGCAAACCAGAGAGAATTCTTTGCACAGTTCGGCGACAAGCTCCCCAAAGAAATCAAGGACAGCATGGACACACTCGAAGCAAACCTCAACAAATAATAAAGATATCAAAAAACACCTGTTTGATTCAAACAGGTGTTTTTTTGTTTCCCAAACACTGCTTGGGTCAGCAAAGGGCATCAAGCCCATACTCTTTGCATACAAAAAGGGAATCCAAAAGGATTCCCTTTTTATACTTTGAAATATATTACTATTTCGCCAATACCCCAAGAAGTCTTACGAAGAGTGCCGCAGCCTCTGCTCTGGTAGCATCTTTCTTGGGTGCAAAACTTCCGTCTGCATTACCAACAAGAATACCAAGCTTGTTTGCCGTCTTTACTGCATCCTTTGCATATTCCGAAATCTCGTCGCTGTCTGTGTAAGCAACAGTATGAAGATAAGAAAGCAGGAATACGGTGATAAAAACCTGGTAGGAAAAAATATTGAACGCATCAGAAAAGAAAAAGGAATCAAACAAAAAGATTTTATTGCCCAAATTCAGATTATGGGTTGCGATATGAACCCGACAAGCTATTCAAAGCTCGAGGGACAGGTGCGAAGCGCAACCGACAAAGAGCTTTTTGTTATTTCAAAAATCCTTGACGTCCCGATGGAAAAGCTGTTTGACGATACACAGTAAAATATTGTTTTGCCGCAGGTAGATTTCATCAAAAAAAGCACTTGCAAAACGCAAGTGCTTTTTTGGCACCCCCGACCGGAATCGAACCGATGACTAACCCTTAGGAGGGGCTTGTAATATCCTCTTTACTACGGGGGCATTTTCAAATTTTCCAAAACTCAGTATAGCACAAACGCCTTGCATTTGCAAGGCATTTTTCAAATTATCACACAAAATCGGCAAGTATCCGGTTGCTGACAAAAAAGCTCTTGTCCAAAAACCGCAAGTTGTCGCCCTCCAAAACCAAAAAGCCATAATCTGTATATTTTTTTATCGGGGCTCCAAAAACATCCATTATTGTCCGACCAAATCTTTTTTCAAATTCCGAAAGTGAAATTCCGTCTTCGCACCGAAGTCCCAAAAACACAAACTCGCTCATCTGCTCATCCAAAGATACAACCTCTTCTCCGCACACCGCAAAGCCCTTTTGTTTTGTCTTTTCGATATATGTCAAAATATCAGTCTCGTTCGAAAACCTGACTCCGTCAATGCACGAATATGCACCTGCTCCAATCCCCAGATAGTCATCAAGCCGCCAGTACTTCTGATTGTGCCGCGACTCACTCCCCTTTTTTGCAAAGTTCGAAATCTCGTATCTCTTATACCCTGCGCGCCTGAAAACCTCAACCGCCCTCTCGTACATATCCGCCGTCAAATCGTCGTTAGGCAAAGCTAACTCCATTTTCGAAAAAGGCGTTCCATCCTCTACTTTAAGTGCATAAACCGAGATATGCTCGGCATCAAAGCTAAGTGCTTTTTCAAGAGTTCTTCCCCAATCCTCCATTGTCATATCAGGCAGCCCGTACATAAGGTCAAGCGAAATATTGTCAAACCCTGCACACCTTGCGGCATCAAAGCAAGTCTCAAAATCGTCTGCCGTATGTATTCTACCAAGGCTCCTCAGCATTTTGTCATCAGTCGACTGAAGTCCGATGCTCAAACGGTTTACTCCACCCTGCCGCAAGTCTTGAAAGCCGTCAAATCCAATTGTTCCGGGGTTGCACTCAACAGTAATTTCTGCATTCGGGTCAATGTCAAAATTGTTTTTGAGCAATGCAATTACCCCACACAAAAAATCTGCTCCGGCATAAGACGGTGTACCACCACCAAAATAAATGGTATCAAAAGTCTTGCCCGAAAGCCTTTTTGACCACGCCTCAACCTCGCGGTCAAGGGCACAAAAATACGGAGCCATACATTCATCCTTGCCTGCAAAAGAGTTAAAGTCGCAATAAAGACACTTACTTTTGCAAAATGGAATGTGAATGTAAAGCCCCGAACTCATCTTATATTCTCCTTTTCTGTAGTACCGGCACAATTTAATCCAGCTTAAGCACCGACATAAACGCCTCCTGCGGAACCTCAACCGAGCCCACCTGACGCATACGCTTTTTACCCTCTTTCTGCTTTTCAAGCAGCTTTTTCTTTCGGGTTATGTCGCCGCCGTAACACTTGGCAAGAACGTCTTTTCGCATCGCCCTTACAGTCTCGCGCGCGATAATCTTACTTCCGACAGCCGCCTGAATCGGCACCTCAAAAAGCTGTCTGGGGATGGACTCTTTAAGCTTTTCGGCAATTCGTCTGCCCCGGGCATACGCCTTTTCCTTGTGAACAATAAACGAAAGCGCATCCACCATATCGCCATTCAAAAGGATGTCCAGCTTGATAAGGTCAGACTTCTGATAATTCTTAAGCTCATAGTCAAACGATGCATATCCGCGTGTCCTTGACTTAAGCGCATCAAAAAAGTCATAGATTATCTCGTTAAGCGGCAGCTCATAATTGAGCGTCACGCGGTTTTCGTCAAGATAGGTCATATCAATATATGTTCCGCGCCGCTCCTGGCAAAGCTCCATAATGCTTCCCACAAATTCCTTCGGGGTCATTATCGCCGCCGAAACGACCGGCTCGGACATATAGTCAATCTCTTGTGGGTCAGGCAGGTTTGTCGGGTTCGAAATGGTCATCTCGGTCCCGTCGGTCTTGACAACAATATACTCAACCGATGGCGCGGTTGTCACCAAATCAAGATTATACTCCCTTTCAAGACGCTCCTGGATAATCTCCATATGCAAAAGTCCCAAAAATCCGCAGCGGAAACCAAACCCAAGCGCAACCGAATTCTCGGCTTCAAACTGGAGTGCCGCATCATTAAGCTGAAGCTTTTCCAAAGCATCTCTCAAATCGTTGTATCTTGCACCGTCAGCAGGATACACACCCGAGTATACCATCGGCTTTACTTCCTTGTAACCCGGAAGCGGCTCGCTTGCGCCTTTTGATGCCGTTGTGATTGTGTCGCCCACACGCACGTCGCGGACATTTTTTATACTGGCTGCAACAAAGCCAACCTCGCCTGCCTTTATCTCGTCTGCCGGCAGCATCCCCATTGGATTGAGGTAACCAACCTCCACCACATCAAATGTACCACCCGTTGCCATCATTTTGATTGTCTGTCCCGGTTTCAGCTTTCCGTCAATAACACGGACATAGGCAATAGCGCCCTTATAGCTGTCATAATACGAGTCAAAAATCAGTGCCTTAAGCGGAGCATTCTCGTCTCCGCTTGGAGCAGGAACCGTCTCAACAACCTTTTCAAGAACAGCCTCGATATTTATTCCATTCTTTGCCGAAATCTGCGGAGCAGTTTCGGCTTCTATTCCTATTACATCTTCAATTTCTTTTTTGACCACCTCGGGCTGAGCGCTGGGTAGGTCAATTTTGTTGATTACCGGCACAAGCTCCAAATCATGCTCAAGTGCAAGATAGGTATTTGCAAGTGTCTGCGCCTCTATCCCCTGCGCCGCATCAACAATTAGAATCGCACCCTCGCACGCAGCAAGGCTTCGCGAAACCTCGTAGTTGAAGTCCACATGCCCCGGAGTGTCAATCAGGTTGAGTACATACTTCTGCCCGTCTTTTGCCGAATACAAAAGCCGTACCGCACGCGCCTTTATGGTAATACCGCGCTCGCGCTCAAGCTCCATATTGTCAAGAATCTGCGCCTGCATCTCGCGGCTTGTAAGCGCCCCGGTAAGCTCCAGAAGTCTGTCCGCAAGTGTTGACTTTCCGTGGTCTATGTGCGCAATAATCGAAAAATTGCGTATGTTTTTCTGATATTCGTTCACTTAATCTTTTTCCTTCCAATCAAATCATTTATGCCTGTTTGTAACCGTTTGGATTTTTCTGCTGCCAGTTCCACGAATCCGCACACATATCCTCCAAAGTGCGTTTTGCTTCAAATCCAATCTCATCTTTTGCCTTTTGGGGATCTGCAAAACAAGCATCAATATCCCCCGGGCGTCTTGCCTCAATCTCATAAGGAAGCTGGCGTCCGCAAGCCTTGCTGAATGCCGCAATCATATCAAGAACGCTGTAGCCCGTGCCAGTTCCAAGGTTGTATGTGACAACGCCTACCTCGTTTTCAATCTTTTTAAGCGCGCACAAATGTCCGTCCGCCAAATCAACCACATGGATATAATCGCGTACACCTGTGCCATCATGGGTGTCATAATCATTGCCAAAAACATGGACAAAATCGCGTTTCCCCACCGCAACCTGTGCAATGTAGGGCATAAGGTTGTTGGGTATTCCCTGTGGGTCCTCACCAATCATACCGCTTTGATGTGCTCCAACCGGATTGAAGTATCTCAGGATTGCAATTCCCCACTCGGGGTCGCTTACCGCCACATCTCTCAAAATTTCCTCTATCATAAGCTTTGTCCTGCCATAAGGATTTGTGCACGAAAGCTCAAAGTCCTCACTTATGGGAACGCTCTTGGGTCTGCCATAAACCGTCGCTGATGAGCTGAACACCAATTTTTTCACGCCAAACTCGGTCATCAGCTCGCAAAGGTTTACTGTGCTTAAAATATTATTGTGATAGTACCAAAGCGGCTTCGCAACAGATTCGCCAACCGCCTTAAGTCCGGCAAAATGGATTGCCGCATCAAACTTGTTCTCCTCAAAAACGCGCCTTAAGGCATCCTTGTCAAGCATGTCAATTTTATAGAACTTCAGCTTCTTGCCGGTAATCTCCTCCACCCTTACAAGAGCTTCCTCCGAACTGTTTAAAAGATTGTCAACAACAGTGACTTCGTATCCTGCCTCCAAAAGCTGAACAGCCGTATGGCTTCCTATGTATCCCGCACCGCCTGTAACCAATATATGCATAATTTTTACCTCCTCTTAAAATATATGTTCGCTACCCAAACAAAATTTCTATTCAAGATAATCCTTAAGCTTTTTGCTGCGGCTGGGATGTCTGAGTTTTCTGAGAGCCTTTGCCTCAATCTGACGAATTCTTTCACGAGTAACATTAAATTCCTTGCCGACTTCCTCCAAAGTTCTTGCCCGGCCGTTGTCAAGACCAAATCTCAGCCTCAAAACCTTTTCTTCTCGGGGTGTAAGAGTGCTGAGGACATCAACAAGCTGTTCTTTAAGAAGTCTGAATGTCGCCGCATCCTGAGGTGCAGGGGTCTCGTTGTCCTGAATAAAGTCACCCAGATGGCTGTCCTCTTCTTCACCGATTGGGGTCTCAAGCGAAACCGGTTCCTGAGCAATCTTCATAATTTCGCCAACCTTGTCAATCGGCATATTAAGCTCCTTTGCAATCTCCTCGGGAAGCGGATCACGACCAAGCTCCTGAACAAGCTGACGGGTAACCCTTATAAGCTTGTTTATTGTCTCAACCATATGCACCGGAATTCGAATGGTCCTTGCCTGGTCAGCAATCGCACGGGTTATCGCCTGTCTTATCCACCATGTCGCATAGGTACTGAACTTGTAACCCTTTGTATAGTCAAACTTTTCAACTGCCTTAATAAGACCAAGGTTACCCTCCTGAATAAGGTCCAGAAACAGCATTCCTCTGCCCACATATCTTTTTGCGATACTTACAACAAGTCTTAAGTTAGCTTCGGCTAACCTACGTTTTGCTTCCTCGTCTCCCTCAACCATTTTCTGAGCAAGTTCAGCCTCTTCTGCATTCGAAAGCAGCGGAACCTTACCAATTTCCTTAAGGTACATACGAACAGGGTCGTCAATGCTGACGCTGTCAGGAACGCTGAGGTCCGCAAGCTCGTCCTCGCTTATTTCAAAATCCTCATCAACCTCCTCAAGCTCGGGCAGTTCGTCGCCAAAATTGCCCATAATCTCGATGCCCTGTTTTTCAAGAAAGTCATAAATTCTTTCTATCTGCTCGGTATCCATTTCTACCGCTTCAAGCTTTGCAATAATATCATTGTACGAAAGCTCGCCCGTCTTTTTACCAAGCTCCACAAGTTCCTGAACAGCTTGCTTCTGGGCATCCTTTGACGCCGGTTTGTTCATTTCTTTTGTTTCTTTTACCTCGGCTTTTTCTTTGTTACTCATACCTTTTTCGCCTTTCTATTTTTTATCTTTTTTCAGTCTGTTCATTATTTCCTGAAGCTTTTCGGTGTCTCCACCCTCGGCAAGATCCTTTTCCTCTTGCTTCATTTGATAAGCTTTTATTATTTTAAGCGGAAGTTTAGCCGCTTCTTTGCGGTTGTCCACATTTTTGTCATCCGAAAGGATTTCCGACACACACCCCGCCTCTTCTTCGGGGAACTGGGCCAGAACCTTTAAGACATTGATTTTTTCGTCTCTTTTGTGGCAGTCAAAAATAATTTCTGCCAATCTTCTGTGAAGCCCCTCCGAAAAATCTTCAGGCGCAAGCCGCTCCGAAACCTCCAGAAAAACATCCCTTTCCGAAATCAGGTTAAGCATCAGCTTTTCGGCATTAAAAACTCTCATTTTTTCAAGGTCCTGTCTGCCGCCTGTACGGGCTTCAAACTCGCGTTTTTCAACCCTGCGCTCCTTAAGGGCATCGCCACGCCGAGCTTTAAGCGCAATGTTTGCCACATGGGTTTTGATACTCTCGGGCGAAATATCTGTCTTTCGCGCAATCTTTTTTATATAAATTTCGCGTTCGACATCGTTTTTTATATTTGCAAGAATTTTTGCAATTTGCTCGACAAACTCTATCTTTTCAACAGTATCGTCAAGATTATATTGTTTCTCGATTTTGCCGATTTTATACTCAATAAAGCTCTCTGCCGATGTCACCATGTGTTCAAACATCTCTTTGCCCTTGGTGTTTATATACTCATCGGGGTCCTTGGCGTCACTGATTGTCAAAACACGGGTTTTTATGTCAGCCGCCCTCAGAATTTCGCCTGCGCGGTCGGTCGCCTTTTGTCCTGCCTCGTCAGCGTCATAGCAAAGAACTGCTTTGTCCGCGTATCGTTTAAGCACCTCGGCCTGCTCGGGCGTAAATGCCGTACCAAGCGATGCGACCGCATTGTCAAAACCATTTTGATGAAGCGAAACAACGTCCATATATCCCTCCATCAAAAGGAACTGCCCTGCCTTCGAATTTTTGGCGATGTTCATTGCAAAAAGATTTTCTTTCTTTTTATAAACAAGCGTTTCGGGCGAATTGAGGTACTTTGCCTGATTATCCACAAGGGTTCTGCCGCCAAAAGCAATCACATTGCCCCTGAGGTCAATAATCGGAAACATCACCCTGCCCCTGAAGACATCGTATGCCGTACCATTTTCGCGTTTTTTGGCAAGTCCGCCCTCAACAAGCTCCGCCTCGGTATAACCTTTTGTTTTCATAAAATCCACAAGGCTTGTCCATGTATCGGGAGCAAAACCGATCCCAAACGACTTTATTGTGGAATTCGAAAGGCCTCTGCCACGAAGATAGCTGAGCGCAACCTCGCCGCCGCTTTCTGTAAGCTTTGAAAAAAAGAACCTCGCCGCCTCAGCATTCATTTGATACATACGCTTCTTTTTTTCATGAATGGCATTTGCCTTGTCCTTTTCTGCGCTGCTGCGGAAGTCAGGTATTGCAATCCCCGACCTTTCGGCAAGAAGCTTGACCGCCTCCATAAAATCAAGGTTTTCCTTTGCCATAACAAAATGTATAACCGTACCGCCTGCACCGCAGCCAAAACAATGGAAAAGCTGTTTGTCGGGCGAGACCGAAAACGACGGTGTCTTTTTGTCGTTGTGCAGCGGGCAAAGTGCCTGATAGCGACTTCCTACCCTTTTCAAAGTGGTGTACTGTGAAATCAGATCCACTATATCATTTTTCGCTATAACTTCATCAATAAAGTCCTGAAAATCAACGGACTGCTTCACCTACATCACCTCTCTCTATTATTTATTCGACACAAAGTCGCAATTTCCTCGTTAAAAATATCGATTAAATTAAATATTCCAGGATTTTGGAACAAAAAGCTCCTCAAAAAGCGACACCGCATATCTGTCACTCATCCCGGCAATAAAATCCCTGACAACAATGTTCACATCATCGCTGCAGCTTGCCGCGCGAATATTCTCGGGTATAAGTTCAGGGTTTTGGACAAGCTTTTCAAAAAGAGCCTCCACCACCGCATAATATTTGCCCTCCTCGCTTTTGGCATAAGGATTTTTGTATACATTGGCAAACATAAACTTCCTGAGTCCCAGCATCGCATCATAAGCCTCGGGGGTCATTTTTATATCATCTTTGTCCATACTTGCCGAAATCATACTGTGTATAAGCGTGCTTATCCTTTGCGAATGTCCAATGCCCAAAACCTCCGAAAACTCAGCAGGGATGTCCGATTCCTCAAGAACTCCGGCACGGATTGCATCGTCTATATCATGATTTACATAAGCAATGCGGTCAGCAAGCCTGACAATCTTGCCCTCCAGGGTCTGTGGTTGCTTTGCGCCGGTGTGGCACAAAATTCCGTCACGCACCTCGTGTGTAAGGTTAAGTCCGCCCTTTCTCTCCAGAATATTTACAACCCTCAGGCTTTGCTCATTGTGCCTGAATCCCTGTGCACAAAGCTCGTCAAGCGCACTTTCGCCGGTATGTCCAAACGGAGTATGCCCCAAATCATGTCCAAGTGCAATCGCCTCGGTCAAATCCTCGTTAAGTCTCAGCGCCCTTGCAACCGTTCTTGCAATCTGCGACACCTCAAGCGTATGTGTCAGCCGCGTTCTGTAATGGTCGCCCTCGGGCACAAGAAACACCTGCGTTTTGTGCTTAAGCCGCCTGAACGCCTTGGCGTGTATAATCCGGTCGCGGTCACGCTGAAACGCAGTTCGTATGTCACACTCCGGCTCGTTTTTCGCTCTGCCGTCACTCTCGGCACTAAGGCACGCATACGGACTTAGTGTCTTTCTTTCAAGTTCCTCCATTTTTTCGCGCAGGGTCATAACTTTTCTGTCCTTTCAAAATACTTTTACCTTTTCACAAATTATTTTCTACATTTATTCCAAAATTCCTTTTTTTGTTGACAAATTGCCGGGTATAACTATATAATTAGTATATAAATCAACCGAAAACTCACAAAGAGGTGCAAAAAGTGACTCAGGAACAACCATCGGCAAACCTTTGCCTGAACCCCAGACTTTTAAAAATTGCCCGGCTTCTTCCAAAAAGCCAGACGGTCGCCGATATTGGCACCGACCACGCATATATTCCTGTATGGGCAATTTTAAACAAGGTTTCGCAGTTTGCAATCGCATCTGACATAAACAAAGGTCCGCTTGACCGCGCCTTTCAAAATGTATCCGATTTTGGTCTTTCGGACAAAATATCACTTCGTCTGGGGACTGGACTTTCAACCGTCTCGGTTGGCGAGGCTGACACCATTGTCATTGCCGGCATGGGCGGAATGCTTATTTCAAACATTCTGGAAGACGCAAAAAGCACCGTCCTCTCGGCAAAAACCCTCATTCTTCAGCCAATGACCGCAGCAAAGGAGCTGCGTGGGTATCTGCTTCAAAACAGCTTTTGTATAACAGAAGAGCACCTTATCGCCGAAGACGAAAAAATCTACAATATATTTATTGTTTCTGTCGGTGCGCCCTTACGCGAATATACCGAGCGCGAGCTTATCCTGGGCAAAGACCTTGACAAAACCTCGCCCGGACTTTTTGACAGGCACAGGCAAAACATCCTCAAAAAATACAAAAACCGAGCCGAAGGACTCAAAAAATCCTGCCGCGAAGAAAACAAAGCAACTCTCACCGAAATAGAAAGGCTGCTTGAGCTTTTGAAATAACACGATAAGGAGAATACCTATGATACGACTTTCAAAAATAATGGAAGAACTCGAGCTTGTTGCTCCGTCATCTCTCAAATGCCCCTGGGACAATGTGGGGCTTCTGGTCGGCGACGAAAACCAAAAAATCAGCCGGGTTTTTGTCTGCCTTGACATAACAAGTGCAAATGTCCGCGATGCAATCGACTTTGGTGCTGACCTTATCATCTCACATCATCCGCTTATTATGGAGCCGCTTAAAAGCATAACCGAAAACGGCATAACTCAGGGGATTATCCGGTCTCTTATCCAAAACAATATCTCGGCATTTTGTATGCACACCAGTTTTGATATGGCAGACGGCGGAATGAATGACCTTCTTGCACAAAAACTGGGTCTTGAAAACATCCGCAAATTCACTCCCGACGAGGCCATTGGCGAAGACGGCGAAAAACTTGACGGCATAGGCCGCGTGGGTACGCTTGAGCGGCCTTTAAGCCTTGCCGAATTCATCTCCTCTGCAAAATCAGCACTCGGCTGTGCCGCACTCAAATACTGCGGAAACCCGAGCGAACAAATCCAGACAGTTGCACTTTGTTCGGGCAGCGGTGGGTCAGAGCTTTATGCCGCATACAACTCGGGTGCAGATGTGTATGTAACTGCCGACCTCAAGCACGACCACGGACGAATTGCACGCGAACTTGGGCTGAACATAATCGACGCAGGCCACTTCGAAACCGAGAATATCATCTGCGAATTTCTGGCAGACTTCTTCTATCACCGTTTCCCCGACCTTGAAGTCAGATGTTCCTCTGCCGCTCCATATTTTTCAACTTTATAAAAAACAAAGGGGATGTTAAAATAGTCCAGACCGCAAAAAGACCAGAAAAAGAAAAAATATCCCTTTCGAATTAACAATAAAAAGTTATTATAAATGTAGAAAAATCGCATTGTTATGCGATTTTTCTGTTTTTATATTCTTTTTGCTACGCACAAACCTCGCCTCTCAGTGTACACAAAAGTACACCTTCGGGTACCCCAAAGCCTTTACTTTGGCTCGGTTTGTGTGTTCTGAATCAATTTTACCTATCCCCTAAAGGAAGGCTGTTTAAAAACATAGTTTTTAAACAGCCCCTTTAATTTTTTATTTCTTTCCCTTGATTATTCTTTTCATTTTCCGCAAAAACCTTCTGAGCAAAAGCTTTCCTTTCCAAAGCGGCAACAAAACCTTTGCATAAAATCTGTAACTCAGGCTTTTGCACAAAACCTCTTTACCGTTGCGGTTGACAGATGTCATCACCGCAATAATCCAATCTTTGGGAACGCCCTTTTCAAGCATGGTCTGGTTATCGCCGCAAAGAACAAAACCATCACTTTTTTTTCCCACAATCCTGTGCAGAACAAACTGTCCGTCCGGTCTTCGATAAAAGGCAACATCCCCGACTTTTGCCGGAATCTTTGCCGAAATCGTCACCGTATCTTTCCCCTCGCGGATAAGCGGCAGCATACTCTGCCCATGTGGTCCGAATGTAACCATTCCGCCTGCCTTAAGCTTTTCTTCCATAACCGGAAAAATCTGTTCAAGGCTTACTTTTTTTGGCGTCTTTTCCCGGTTAGTCATCAAGCAGATTCGCCTCTCTTATTTTTTCTACAAAGTTTCTGACACCGGCTCTTGCCGTTTCCTCTGATACCTCGTATTCGCCAAGCAATGCCGAAACAAGCTCCTCTTCCGAAGCACCGCCTTCCAGTGTTTTCCACAAAAAAGCTCCGCTGTCATTAAGTGTAATCATGGCATTAAAGCTGATGGAAGCATCTCCCGAAGGAGCAACAATCCACTGCCCTGCAACCTCTTTAAGTACAAAATCACTTTTTACCTTCACGCTCGTGTCTCTCCCTTCATTGCGTCATATGACATAATCGCCGCATCAGTGGATATTGTGCAGCCCATTCTGAATACCCCGGTCGTCTTTATAACATTGTCCAAAAGCTCCAAAAGCTTTACAAGTCTTTTTTTGTCCCCGGGTCTGATTGTCTGATTCAAAATGCCAAACGCCGCATCTTTTGCCCCAACCGGCTTTATCCAGTTTTCATCCGCCCTTTCCAAAAAGCAGATTCCGCCAAGCAATACCCCGGCATTTCGGTTCTGGTCAGTCTTGCCGCTCCACGGCGTTCCAAACACCACAGCCTTACCATTCAGCAATCGGATTACCGGCTTGTCGTCGTTAAGAATATATGCATCTTCGCCAAAAGCATCAAGCCACTGCTTTGTGTGAGTCGACTTTCCTGTTCCGCTGGGTGCCGAAAACAAATACGCCCTTTCCTTATAGACAACCGCCGATGCGTGAAGCATAAATCCGTCAAATTTCAGAAGCTCTTCGCAAAAATGCGCGCCTGTCCACATATACTCGCAGTCTGCAAGCGACAGATGCGGATATTCTTTATGTTTTTCACGGATAAACTCGTCATCAATGCCTTCAACAATCTGCGGCTCGCCGTCAAAATCACAAAGGTAGTCCCTCGCCTGCTGATGAGTTGTCCAGTCTTTGCGCAAAATCATCCCGACATTTATGCCGGCTATCACATATTTACCGCGCGTCGGCTCGCCAAAAACATCAGTATAATTCATCTTTAATTTGATTCCGGTCCAACGATAGCAGGCAGAATAAATTTGCTGTCAGCATACTGGTTGAACGCCTTTTTCAACTTGCTCGAAAATGCATTCAATGTAACGCCGTGAGCAACAACACTTACTTCGTTGTAACTTCCACCGTCTAATGTGACAGTCTTTCCGCCTCTTACAACCAGCTTGCCGGTCATATTGTTGCCTTTAAGAACAATGTCACATTCGCCCATTCCGTCACCCAACACAACCATCTTGTCTGTATCAAGCTCCGAAAGTGCATTAGCCGGAATTCTTATCATCATATTTCCGTCCTCGGGAATATTGTCACTCAAATCATCAATGTAATATTTGATAAGTCTGTCCATAACAACTGCAAACTCTGCGCGTGTAATGTTGTTGAGAGGCTTGATGTAACCATTGTCCCCTGCAACATAACCTCTTGCAGTAATCGCATTAACACCGCCTTTTGCCCAGTCAGCAATCTTGTCGGCATCCTTGAATGTGTCAAGAACGCTCTGCGTTTTGTCAAGTCCTGCTGTCAAAGCAAACACACGCGAAAGAACAACAAACGCTTCTTGTCTGGTAATGGGGTTTTCGGGGTTCAGCTTTCCGTCCGAGCCGGCAAACGCACCCATAGCAACAGCCTTTGACATATAGTCATAGTACCAGTCGCCCCCTTTAACATCACTGAACGCCGATATATCAGCCGTCTTTGTCGCTCCGCAAGCACGCACCATAATGGTTGCCATCTCAGCACGGGTCATTTTTCCCGACGCATTGATGTATCCGTCCGAGCCGGTCAGAAGTCCGTTTTTAACCGCAGCATTAAGTGCCGCAGTGGACCAGTCGTCAGGCATGTCCTTAAATTCTGCTGCAAAAGCAACTGTGGACAAAGTGAGAATAACTGTTAGAATTATTGCTGTAATCTTTTTCATATCAAACTGTTCCTTTCAAATTGAAATCATATATAAATTCATTATACTTCATTTTTTTGTTTTTTTCAATCGCCTTTTTAAATTTTTCTTTTTTTTCAAAATTTTCGTTATAATATACAAAAAAAAACCGTTTTGATGGTTGGTTTAACCACCAAAACGGTTTGTAATCATTACAAAAGCTTGATGCCAAATTCGTCACATTCTTCAATCATTTCTGCCGGCCATACCGACGCCTGAACCTCGCCTATGTGTGCCTTGTGGAGAAGATACATACAAATTCTTGACTGACCGATTCCGCCACCTATTGTATAGGGAAGTCTTCCGGCAAGCAAATCGCGATGGTACGGAAGGTTTGCGCGTTCTTCGCAGTTCGCAAGCTTAAGCTGCTTTTTAAGCGACTCCTCCGAAACACGAACACCCATACTTGACACTTCAAAAGGAATGTCCAAAATGTCATCATAAAATATCATATCGCCGTTAAGCTCCCAATCATCATAATCGGGCGCTCTGCCATCGTGACGCTGACCCGATTCAAGCACTCCGCCAATCTGCATAAGAAATACCGCACCGTGTTTTTTTGCAATCGCGTGTTCTCTCTGCTTTGGCGTAAGATTCGGATACATATCCTCAAGAGCCTGACTTGTTATAAAGGTAATTTCCTCAGGAAGTCTTGGCCCCAACTGAGGGAACATCGAGTTTATAAACTTTTCGGTCATTTTAAACACCGAAAAAATCTTTTTTACTGTATGCTTAAGTGTTGAAACTGTACGTTCGTCTTTCTCGATAATCCTTTCCCAATCCCACTGGTCAACATAAATCGAATGTATGTTGTCGGTATCTTCGTCGCGGCGGATGGCATTCATATCGGTATAAAGTCCCTCGTCATGCGAAAATCCGTATTCCTTAAGTGCACACCTCTTCCACTTTGCAAGCGAATGAACAATCTGAAGCTGTCTGCCCGTCTCGCGCACATCAAACGAAACCGCCCTTTCAACGCCGTTAAGGTCGTCATTAAGACCCGATTCCGAATCAACAAAAAGCGGAGCCGACACGCGTGTAAGCTTAAGTTCGCGTGCAAGGTTTGTTTCAAAATAATCCTTTGTCGCCTTTATTGCGACCTGAGTGTCTCTCAGGTTAAGTAATGTACGATAGCCCTCGGGCTTTATTATGTCAGCCATAATTAAAAATCGTGCCTTTCTTCAATATAATCATAGGTATTACAATCACCTATTATACCATTGTTTTTTTCTTAATACAAGTCCAATTTCAAAAATTTAACAGTCTTTTTTGACAAATCGGGGCAAAAAATCATCAAAGCGACGCCGATTTTATGCATTTTTCTTCGCACAGTCTCTTCATCATCTCTATTTTGTCAAGCTCTTTATGTTCCTGAGCCGTAATCAAAACCTCCAGAAGACCGTCCTCTCTGCTTTTGTACTTTGCCCCAAGAACGGTCACATCAAATTCGGCAATCGCCGCGGTCAGCTTTTCCAGGCACTCATCGCTGTCTTCTGTGACAAATTTAAGCTCGTGCTCCGCAGGAACATGCAAAAACTTTATGTTTTTGTGAAGAATTATCTGCACAACAACCATCACAACAACGCACGAAATCCCCAAAAAATACATTCCTGCACCAATCGCCATACCAATTCCTGCGGTTGCCCAGATGCCCGCCGCCGTTGTAAGACCAGTAACCACATTCTTTTGAATAAATATCATTCCTGCGCCCAAAAAGCCTATGCCCGAAACAATCTGTGCGGCAATTCTCGTCGGGTCAAGGTTCAGCTCTATATTTGAATTTTGAGCGGATGCAAAAAAATCTTCAAAACCATACTGCGAGATTATGGTCATCAGACACGACGCAAGAGCAACAATCGCATGCGTACGAAGTCCTGCTCCTTTACCGCGATTCTTTCGTTCATAGCCGATTGCAATTCCGCACAGCACAGCTATAACAATCCTGAGAAACATTTCCGCCTTAAACAAAATTCCATAGTTATTAAAAAACGTCTCTATCTGCGCCATCATTTCAAAACCACTCTCCTGATTTAAGTTTCAATATATTTCATATTCCGCCTTCCTGCGGAATATGAAAAACAAAAGGCACGCAAAGGTCACCTTTGCCGCACCTTGTAATGCTTGTATTATTGTAGCATAAGTCTTTTGTTTTGTCAAAAATTATCTTTTTCAAAAAGACCGTCCTTGCACCCACCCTCTCCGGCCGTTCAAAGCTTTGGCATCTGCCACCGGGTTTCATCGTTCAGATTTTACCCAAACTCATGACAACTTCCGGCATTAAGATTGTATTTCTCAAATATCAAAACAATCTCCTCTATCATTTCAAAATCATCAAGCTTGTTGTCTTTCAAAACCTGCTGAATTTCACCAAGCACTTTTACAGCCGTTGTATCTGCAACCTTACTTTCGTCAATTTCAAAATCTGAGATATTGCTGCAAACCACTTCGGCTATATAACTTTTAATTAGTTCGGTTTTTATGTTCATAACCCCTCCAAATAGTACTTATAAGTTCTATATTTTTAGTTTATCATAAAAATATGATAAAGTCAACATAAGGTAAGTACTTATAAATACTTAACGGAGGTGATGCGGTTTGTATTTTAGAAGATTGAAAGATTTGCGAGAAGACCACGACTTAAAACAGGCACAGGTTGCCGAACTTCTTGGCATACAGCAAACCGTATATTCACGCTACGAAAGAGGCTTTCAAAACATTCCCTTAGAACACTTGATAAAACTTGCCGAAATATACAAAGTAAGTACCGACTATATCCTGGGGCTTACCGACAATCCTAAAAATTTTTAATTACCGAATTTTTATTAACTTCGTATTTTGGGAATTTAACTTCACAAAAATTTTTTCAGTTTTTTAGTGTTTTTAGATAAAAAACAATACAAGCACCACAATATATTGTGGTGCTTGTATTATTTCACTGATTAAGTTCACAAAATTCCATTTTTACTTCACAATTACTGCACAAGAAATGTTATTGAATATGTTTGCGTTGGGTCATTAGTGTTTCCATTTCTTTTTACAATTCCATATTCTATTAAATTTTTTAATTTATTGGTTACTGTAGATGCTGATTTCCCTGTTTGGACTTCTAAGTCATTTCTTGTCGCTTCTTTACACGAACACAGGTACGAAACAATAGACTTTTCACTTTCGTCTAATTTATCCCAAACATCTTGACCTATATCCTTTATCATTCTATCGTGCAGTCGCAATTTTCTCATCACTATATTATTTTCTAAAACAAGTTTAACCGATTGCTCCGGCTCTGAATAAACCGGCTCTTTCAAGAAAAAGTCTTTCATATCAGAATAGATTCTTTTTACGCCTTCATTCAACTCTCTAACCCAGCCAAACTCAGTAAGAACTCGAGCAATTCTGGGGTTTCGGGAATATCGAGTCTCTGTAATGTTTTTCACAGTAACAAGATTAGGTAGTTTTCCCGGACTTAATATTTCCAGTCTGTCATCATACATAAAAACAGAAATATAGTTTCCCACCATAGCGTATTCTCTGTGCGTCACAGCATTAACAATTCCCTCAAGCCAAGCAAATTCGGGATATTCCGGAACAACTTCAAACTTATAAAGACTGTATAATCTAGATGCCAAAGTTTTTAGCATCAGGCTCGTATCAAGTTGAGCAGCAAAATTATACATTAACTGAATAGTCCTTTTTAAATCCATGTGACCCATAAATTTGCCATTTCCCTACACCAAGTCTTTGCATGATTGCCTTTCGTTCTTCTGCGCAAAGCTCATGGTTGGTATCAACAGTTGTCATAAGTATAGGAGCATATTGGTTGTACTCTGCCTGCTCCTGAGTTAATCCGTGAATGTTAATATAAATATCCCCCGTAAATGCAATATGATTCCGATAGTCAATAAGAACTATTTCTCCGGGGAGATGTCCGCCCTGACCCTCATACACCTCAAAATGGAGTTCTCCAAAATCGAAAAAACCAATTTGAGTAAGAGGTTCTTCAGGATTTTCTACATCATCCCACAATGCTGTAATCTTATCAGGATTTACCGTTTTATATGAGGTAAGTAATTTGCAAATATTAATATAAGATTTGTGCAGGGCATTTTCCTCCCTATACCCGTTTTTTCCATTATATTCCTTTTTTAAGCACATTGCGGTTTTATGACTGGCAATAACCTCGTCAAACAGAGGCAATAGTCCACAATGATCAACATCGGCATGCGTTATAAGTATTGTTTTTTTAATTTCATTAAATTCAGGTATAATCTCTTTAAATATGCCTAACATTTCTTCTTTATAGCAAGCATAACCGCTGTCTATAAACAAATATTTTTTATCGCTGTTTATAATGATTGTATTGCTTCCGCAAGGAGGTTCTATCAATATTATCTCAGTCTTTTCGGTGATTTTGTGTTTAGTTATGCGTGGAGAAAAATTCCTTCCTTTTGAAGCACCAAGCAATTCTGCAAATTTGCTGATACTGTCAAAAGTACGATATGGAGACAAGCCCTGTTCGTCCAATGTCTGCATAGCAAGATTTACATGTACTAAAAGTTCTTTGCTTATATCGGTAGTTAAACCCATAATTTGTGCTAATCCCATAACATATGTATTGTAAAAAATACTGTTATCATAAACCCTCTCAGAGCTGTTATAGTCTATTATTCGAACTTTACATATTTTTTCTACTTCCTTCAAAAACTCAGATATTTTTTGTGAATCATCAACATACAATCCCATCTTAAAATACTGATAATTTGTCCCATTCTCTTGTGAGCTTATATATGATATATTAAAATTAAATTTGTCAATAAGAGTCAAAACATCCGTAACACTTCCCGGAACATCTTTCAGACAAAACTCCAATAAAACAATGCTTGTTTTTGAATTATTATTTTGAAGATAACCAATCTTTTCAAGTTCACTATCTGCTTTTTTCAGCTGTTCTTCTGTTCCTTCTGCATCTATAAACAGTGTATGCGAATCTACAGCCTTATTGTAACTTACACGAGTGATGTTAATTCCTAATGCCGAGAAGCACTTACTCGCTTTTAAAAATGCGCCAATATGGTTTGGCATTGATGTTATATATGTTTTCTTCATTCATCTTCCTCGCTTTCGACAGTTTTCGACAATCTTTATATAAAGACTGTATAATCTAGATGCCAATGTTATTAGAGGCACGTTCGTGTTAAGTTAGGAATAAAAAATCATTCTTAAATTACACTAATCCCATACACCACTCAACACAAATGGCAACAATGACTACAAGTGCTGATATTATAAATCCGTGAATCATTGGATTTATTCCGGACTTTTTCATATCCTTAAAGCTTGTGTTTAATCCTATTGCCGCAAGTGCAGTAACCATCAAAAATTTACTTATATCTTTAGCAACTGATGAAACATTTGCCGGTATCATTCCCATACTGTTTACTGCTGCCAAAGCCAAAAATCCCAAAATAAACCATGGAAACAGCCTTAAAATATTAACTTTCTGATATGAAGCATCAGATATTTCTCTTCGTTTTAACCTCAAACTTACAAAAGAAAACACCAAAACTGTCGGGATTATACTAAGTGTTCTTGTCAGTTTAACCATAGTAGCGAAATCGCCTGCACCTTCTGAAAAAGCATATCCTGCAGCAACCACGCTTGATGTATCATTTACTGCCGTACCTGCCCATAATCCGTAAGCCATATCGCTTAGTCCCAAAGCTCTGCCCATTATAGGAAACAATATAATCATTGCCATATCAAACAAAAAAGTTGCTGACAT
>JAFQSM010000085.1 GCA_017409575.1 Clostridia bacterium | reverse complement strand
TAACTGAACTTCTGCGCTGTTTGGCTTCGAGGTGGTATTTCGTTGGCTCTGTCCCATAGAAAAACAAAGCGTAACGAACGCTGTATCAGCTAATTCGCTACGTTTTACCCAAATTTACTTTTTCGCTATGTGTTTATTTTAGAAGTTGTTTAAATTTCCAAAAAATGTTTCCTTGATAAGAGTTCATCCGGTTGGCATATTACATGCCTGATTGCCTTCTCAGGTTCTCTATCTGTGAATCCCAAAGGTCTTTATGGTCCTCAGCCTCTCCCTTTTCGGCAAAATCAGTCACCTCCAAAGTGTGCTCACGAGTCAGTTCATTGTATGCGATTCGCATTTCGAAATATGTGCTGTGGCTTTCGTCATCCCAGCGGAACTTCACATACACACCGTTCCTCTGTGCAACAAGATGAGCAGTTCTATGTTCGGTTTTTCCCCAATAGAAGTTGAATGTCTTGTCTATATTCTCAACTCTGTCGGCGAACCATGGTGAAAGACCGGCAGCAGTGCCAATGTAGCGCCATATCATCGATGCGCTTCCCTTCATCGGGTATTCAAGGAATATTTTCTCTTTGCTCATATTTCGGTTATAAGTAAGAAGATGTTTGAATTTCTCAGTCGCAAGTTATGAAATATTATTTATAAATCAAATTATTGCACTATAATATTGGTTAAATTCAATTAATTACAGTTTTTTACCAATATATCAGCAGCGATAAAAACGATATAAAAACCGGTGCAAAAAATATTTTTTGTTGATTTTTTCCAAAAAATTTGTCTCTTTGAAATTATAGACATATCTTTGCACCGCAAAAATGCAATGGCGAGATAGCTCAGCTGGTTAGAGCGCATGATTCATAATCATGAGGTCCCCGGTTCAATCCCGGGTCTCGCTACAAAATGCGTAAGGTGTTTGTAAACAAGCGTTTAGCAGTGTTTAGAGCACCTTTTTTCGTTGCTTTTGGCGGAGAAAAAACCATAAAAAATGGGTGAAAATCGCGAAAAATCGCGAACTTTTGCGAACTTTCGCGAACCAAGTGTGCTCCAAACGTGTTCCAAAAACAAACAAATGGCTCAGTAGCCAAAAGATGTGGTTTGAGAAAAACTATAAAACAAAACTAAAGGTTTTCAAACTCGCTATTGCTCGACATTATATTCTTATGCATTTCTCAACCTTCGACTGTAAATTGTTGCTGAACGAAGAGCTTGCTATCATTACTTTTTCTCTCATGAAATAGTAATCAAAAAACGCCCATCACGCGTAAAAATTAGTCACAACAGCCTTCTGCTCACAAGTTGCAGGCAACATTCTTCGGCCGGCTGGGTGCTAAAGCACACTCCTCTGGGAAACTAAAGGCAATGGCTGCAAGCAGCACTCCTCGGGGAAGGTAAACCTTCCTTCGTCGCAACCAATGCTTTCGCATCGGCGTCGCAAACATTGCTCGCCCGCAATGGTGCCGCTTGAACTTTCTGTTTGATTTTTGGGTGCTGCGGAAAAATGTTGCCAACGAGTGTAACACAAGCTTGCTTGTAAGTTACCAAACGAGTGCAGCACATTTAAGGCTATGCCAACTCCCTCAGTTACCCGCTTGCAAGCAACCGTGTAACCAGCGGTCAAACACTCCTCGCACTTTTTCCAAAAATCAAACAGGTTCAAGCTGTGGAATTTAACGGTGCCGGTTAAAGAGATTACCT
>JAFQSM010000009.1 GCA_017409575.1 Clostridia bacterium | reverse complement strand
GTAGAGCTGTGAAAAATTGCGCATAATGTACAAACTCTCACCGCTCGGCGTACACAAAAGTACGCCGTCGGGACAACCCTTTGGGTTCGGTTTGCACATTCTGCATCAATTTTTCTTCGCTCTTGAGCTGTGAGAAATGCACATAATGCACAAGCGGACCAGAGGTTCGTTGAGGTTGCTGAATTCAATAATGTTGTGGCAACGTGTTAAAAAGTGCGGGCGGACTGTGTCCGCCCGATTGTTTTTGAGGTAGCTGTATGAAAAGTGAAATTCGCAAAACAAACAAAGAAAGACGCACAAAGATGAGCTGTGAAGAAGTCGCCGAAAAAAGCTCTGCTGCCGCTCGGCTTTTTTTAGAGAGCTCAATTTACAAAAATGCCCGGCAGATTATGCTTTATATGCCGCTTGGAAACGAATCGGATACATCGCTGATTCTAAATGCGGCGTTTAATGACAAAAAAACAGTACTTTTGCCGGTCACGGATGCAAAAAGCGGCGAGATAACTGCATATGAAGTGTGCAAAGACACCGTTTTTGAGAAAGGTGCGTTTTCGATTCAGGAGCCGCAAAGTGCAAAAAAAGCGGATATGTCAAAAACAGATGTGGTAATTGTGCCGGGAATTGCTTTTTCAAAAAGCGGAGCAAGGGTCGGCTTTGGCAAGGGATGCTACGACAGACTTCTTGCCCATACCGATGTGGTAAAGGTTGGATTTTGTTATGATTTTCAGGTCTTTGAGGGTATAATACCAGAGGAACATGATGTTCGAATGGACTTTTTGGTTACTGAAAAGGGTTTATTTAAATGTGAATAGAGAAAGAAACAACCGGCCGGCAAATTTTTTTGTCGGCTGTTTTTGTGTGGTTTTGTCGAGTTCTTTTGTATTTGCGAAATAGCTGTCACTAAGGCTCAGACATTTGCAGAAATTTTCGATTTTTGTATATGGAAAAATTTGTAAACAAGGAAAACTTGTGATAAAATGATGGGGCAGAGAATATGTAAAAACTTTTTTGGAAAGGTGATGTTTATGTTTGCAGAAGAAAAAAGTTTGAATGTGCAGATTTTGCACATAAATTCGATAAGGTCCAATCCATATCAGCCAAGGCGCGGGATGGACAAAGAGTCGCTTGGCGAGCTTTGCGCATCAATCCGAAGATACGGACTTATGCAGCCGGTTGTGGTGCGGCAGATAAACGGCAGGGATTTTGAACTGATTGCAGGAGAAAGAAGACTCAGGGCGTGCCGTATGGCAGGCATGGAGGAAATCCCTGCTGTTGTGACCCGTACAGGAGGAACAGACAGCGCGGTTATGGCGCTTATTGAAAACATACAAAGAGAGAACCTTGGCTACATAGAAGAGGCGGAGGCGTTTTGTTCGCTTGTGTCGGAGCACGGACTTACTCAGGAGGAGCTTGCCGCAAGGCTTGGAAAAAATCAGTCAACAATAGCAAACAAAATAAGAATACTCAAGTTGTCGCCCCAGATACGCGAGGTTCTTAAGGAAAATGCTTTGAGTGAAAGACATGCAAGGGCGCTGCTTAGGTTAAACGACGAAAAAGCGCGCATCAAAGCTCTTGACACAATAGTAAGACGAGGACTTAATGTCTCGAAGACCGAAGAGTTGATAGATGAGCTTTTGGGGAAAAATGAAACGGCGGAACCGCCCCTTGCGAAAAAGGATATCAGGGTTTTCAGGGATGTCAGAATTTTTTCAAATACCATAAAGCAGGCGGTTGAGCTTATGAAACGGTCGGGGATTGAGGCAGAGACACAAAAGACCGAAAGCGAGAACTTTATTGAATACACAATAAAAATCCCCAAAGGCGTAAAAAGTGCATAATTTTTTGGAAGCTTGGTATAAAGAGAAAAAACTGGGCAATACTTCCTTATGTGGAGGTGTTTAGCTATCAAAAACAAGAAAAAGGAAGTTAAAAAGAGTTTTTTCAAAAAAATAGCTATGAGCAGGGGCTTTTACATAGCCGTATGCTCGGTTGTGGCTGTGGTAGGATTTTCGGTATATTCGGCAAAACTGAGGGCGGATATGGACAAACAGGTTGTTTCATTTGAAGCCGCCCCGCCGGAAGAAACAGAGAGCCTTGAGGAAGTTGAAGTAATAGATGTGGACAATGCTGCATCTGATACAGACCCGGGCGAAACAGTAACGGGATTTGAAAAAGTTCCCGAAGTTGTCGAGACGGTTGCCGGGGCAAAAGCAAAGGCTGAAGAGGCAAAGTTTGTTATGGACCTTCCGTGTAAAGGCGGTGTAATTGCCGAATGTTCGATTGACGAGCTTGTGTATTCGGAGACAATGAAGGACTGGCGGACACACAATGGCATTGATATTGCGGCAAAGGTGGGTGACCAGGTTAATGCTGCCGAGGCCGGCATTGTGTCAAAGGTTTTTAAAGACGAGCTTTTGGGTGTTGTGGTGACAATTGACCACGGAAACGGAATTTTGTCCACCTATGCCAATTTGCAGGATGCTGACTTTATAAAGGTTGGAACAAAGGTAAAAAAAGGCGATATAATTGGAGGAGTAGGCGAATGCGGTGCGCTTGAAAAGAATCTGGAGCCGCATCTGCATTTTGAAATCAGCGTTGACGGAAATGTTAAAGACCCTAAGGAGTTTTTGAAATACTAAAAAAGAAGTTGTTTTTTTGAAAAAGACTGCGGCAAAGTTTTTGCCACAGTCTTTTTTGACCGGGCTGAGAGAAAAATAACATAAAGATATCTAAGGAAATAAAAAAAGTTGGAAATTGATATTGACAAAAACAAGGTTTGGTGGTATGGTATACATACAAAGGCAAATTTTGCGTACAGTGGACGGTGGCAAGCTGTCTGCGACGGCAGAAGCTTGTGTTAATATTTATTTGAAGAAAAATACGATTGCTGCACCAATTGTATTGTTTTCTTATATTTATTTTCAAAAAGGAGAGAAAGCTAAAATGAAAAAAAGAGTATTTGCAAGCTTGATGGCAAGCTTGTTGGTTGTTTGCATGCTCGGCACTTCTGTCTTTGCGAGTACTACCGGCGAAGTTGTTTTTAGCGATAGCTTTGAAATTGAGCCGATTGATGACTTCTATGTATCAATGCCTGAGATTCGTGCTTACGGCGAATGTTTGTTAGGTGAAGGATACCATTTTGACGACAACAATTACGCTAACAATGGCGTAATTGGTTTGTGGAGTAGTGGTGATCAATCATATGGTGATCTTTCGCGCGATTATAACTACACAAAGCTACCTGGCGCATCAAGATGCGTGATATTGAGTAAAGGCACCGGCAGCCATTGCATTCATATAAACTTCGCTGCAGACAAGATTGCTGCAGGCGGTGTTTATGAGGTGGAGGCTTATATTAAGGGTACAGCAGCCGGAATACCTGTTTCAATAAAGCCTTGTTTCAGAAATTCAATGGAGACTTCGTATGCAGATAACGGTCAGGTGATTGCAAAGACAACCACTTCGACAGACTGGGAAAGAATTGTCAGCCGTTTTAGTTTTGATGCGGCTTTGACAGCTACCGGAACAGTATCTTTTGATTTGAACATCGCTTGGCCCAATGAGACTGATCGTATTTACCTTGATGACTTAAAGTTCCGCAAGGTTGAAAATGCTGTACAGTCGACAATTAACGGCCAGACAGGTATGCCGACATACCCGATTTCGGCACTTGCAGGCAAGACAAACGCACAGGTTGTTATGGATGTAAAGAACGAGACAGGTGCTGCAAAAGACCTTACATTGATTACAGCATACTACAACGAGGACGGAAGTCTTAACACAGTGCTTAATGTTTACAAAACATCTGTTCCGACATCGGTTGCAATTCAGCATATTGAATCAAATGAATTTGCGGTTCCTGCAGGTGTTACAGCGGGAGAAATCAAGACTTTTGCATGGAACGATGCAAAGCAGCTGTTCCCCTATACCGAAAAGGTAGACTCGGAATATGCAACCTATCATCAAAAGGCTGTAGGCGATCAGGCAGAGACTCAATCTTTCTGGTCAAAACCTCTTCCCTCGACAGAGACATGGGTTAAGAGAGATAATATCGAATATGCGGGAGCAAATCTGTATGCAGCACACACAGAATCTGTTGAAAGCGGAGTAGCAAGAACCGGTGCAAGAGCACTTTATATTCCGACCATAGCAAGTGCAGCTAACGAGAGTATTGTTGGAACAACATTCCCCATTAAGCCGGGCCGCAAGTACGAGGTTAAGTTCTATGTTGCTCAGGCTTCAACATACATGGATAGCCTTAAGATGGGTGTGACAGGTGCTACACCGGCAAATGTTCTTAGGGGTGACTATGTTTATGCTCCGGCAGGAACATGGAACACAAGCCTTAAGTTCCATGACGGAAACAATGTTTTGAGCGGTAACAACTTGGTACAGGCACCAGGACAGGCCAATGGCTCAATGTTGCAGGCATACTCTGCTGAAGCAGCAGACCCCTTCTGGAAAGAGGTAACCTTTACCTTTGAGACTCCGGCGGCAGAGGCATTACTGTTTGACGGCACCAATGCACCTTTGGTAGAAGGTCATGAAGGCATTCTTTGGAACTTTACCGGTTATAACTACGGTTTGATATTCGCTGCAAGCGCTGATTTTTATTCTGCTACCAGCAACATGGACGCAGGCGGTGCATGGGTTGACGATGTTACCGTTACTGATATGGGCCCTGCAGGCGAATAATTGATTTTGTTAATTTGATTTTTTAAAAAAAGGATGGCGAAAGCCGTCCTTTTTTTTGTTGCCAAAAGCCCGATGGGGACAAAATTTGCGAAAACTATTGTAACAAATGAAAAACTGTGATAAAATAATTTTGTATGAGTAAAATTACATAAAAACTGTTCTTTTGGAGGAGTACTTATGTTTTTGGCAGAGATTTTAAGGACTTTTGTGTTGGGCGTGGTCGAGGGGATAACCGAGTGGCTGCCCATAAGCTCGACAGGGCATATGATTCTGGTCAACGAATTTTTAAAGAATGAGGGCAGCTTTACGGCGTCGGACCTTTATCTTTATGTAATTCAGCTTGGTGCGATTCTTGCGGTGGCTACACTTTACTTCAAAAAGCTTAATCCGTTCTCTTTGTCAAAGAGCAGGGAGGAACGGCTTGAGACTTGGAATATGTGGGGCAAGGTTTTGCTTGCCTGCATTCCTGCGGCGGTTATAGGACTTTTGCTGGATTCGTTTATGGAAAGCTTTGAAAACTGGTACACGGTTTCGTATATGCTGATTATATACGGTGTTTTGTTTATTGTGATAGAAAAACGAAAGAAAACCTTTATGGTTGACAGTATAAGTGATATGACCTACAAAACAGCACTTTACATAGGACTTTTTCAGGTGCTTTCGATTATTCCGGGGACTTCGCGCTCGGGTGCGACAATTCTTGGCGCGATGCTTGTTGGGTGTTCGCGCGGTGTTGCGGCAGAGTTTTCGTTTTTTCTGGCGATACCGGTTATGTTTGGTGTCAGTCTTTTAAAAATTCTTAAATACGGACTCAGTATGAGCGGTCAGGATGCAGTGGTTTTGCTTTCGGGTATGCTGGTTGCATATGTGACATCAATGATATCGATAAAATTCCTTACCAATTATGTAAAAAATCATGACTTCAAGTTCTTTGGCGTTTACCGGATTGTGTTGGGTGTTATAGTAATTTTGTATTTTGGAATAAGTCAATTGGCAAATGCTGCAGCACTTGCGGCACTTTTTGTGAGAGGGTGGTAGGATAGATTATGGCGGACAAAAGAAAAACAAGCACGGCAAGAAGGTCGACGCGAAGCACTTCGGCAAGGCGGTCAAAGCCGGCTGCGGTGCGTACAAAAAAACGCAGTGCCGAGATAAAGGGTATTGTCCTTATTGCTTTGGGAATATTTATGGCACTCTCTCTTTGGGGCAACGCAACCGGAATCGTTGGCGAGACCTTTAAGAGTGTTCTTATGGGACTTTTTGGCGGTGCGGCGGTTATCTTTTTTGTGTTTATAATATGGACCGGAATAAATATGTTCCTTGAGAAAAAGTATGAGAACACCGGTTACAAACTGTGGATACTTTTTGCGCTTATGGTGGTTACATCGGTTATATGGGCGGTATGGCACGGAGATACCGAGTGGACCTACCCTGATTTCTGGAGTGGAATAAAGTCGATGTATGCCTGGGGCAGCGACGGAAGCTCGGGCGGTGTGATAGGTACTTCGATTTGCGTTTTGTCAGTGAAGTGCCTTGGAATTTCGGGAACTGCGGTTGTCTTTATTGCGGCTGCGATGATTTTATTGCTTATTTTGACCGAGGTTTCGCTTGAGAAGATGTTTAAGGCAATTTCGCTTTACATAAAACGCAACCGCGAGCAGATGTCTGCGGCTTTGGACGAAGAGGTTGATATGGAGATTGACGAAAAAGAGCCAAAGCAGAAAAAGCTGAAACGCAGGAAAGAGAAAGCGAAAAAGGTGTTGGAGACAGAGACGGAGGCCCCTGCGGCAAAGACTCCCAACAACGATTATTTTGATGTTTATTTTAAAGATGATGATATTGCGGCGATTGCTGAGGGTAAAGGCAGAGAGAAAAAACCGGCAAAATTCAGGTTTGATGACGAGCCGCAGGAAGAGGAGCTTGATATTTCGGACATAGCATCAGAGGTGATTGCGGCGTACAAGCAAGGTGCTGAAAGCCCTGACAGGAAAAAGTTTGAGATAACCGAGGTGAATTCGGGAGTTCTGACACCGATGCCCGACGAAAATGGGGTATTTAAGGAAGAAAGTGACGAGTTTGAGCCGCCGAGCCTGGTTCAGCAGCAGGAGAAAGTGGATATAATGACTCAGGAAGCGCTTGACAGGGGTATCCCGATTGACCGTGCGGTTGAAGCAGGGAAACGAATCAAGCACGAAGAGGCAGAACTCGCTAAGGAAAGTATAAATATAGTAGCAAAAGAGAGTATCGAGGCAACAAAGATTATAAATTACAAGCTGCCGTCGGTGTCGCTTTTGTCAAAGCCAAAGCCAAAGACCAAGAGCCGCGCTGAAGTCAAACGCGAGCTTGAAGAAAAGGCAAACAGGCTTTTGGAGACACTTTCGAGCTTTAAGGTTGATGCGACCATTATGAACATAACCCAGGGTCCGACTGTTACCAGATTTGAACTGCATCCGGGGTTTGGTATCAAGGTTTCGAAGATAACCAACCTTGCTGATGATATTGCCCTCAGCTTAGCGGCATCGGGTGTTCGTATTGAGGCGCCGATTCCCGGCAAGTCGGCAATAGGTATTGAAATTCCAAACGAAGAGCCGAGTCCCGTGCCGATACGCGAGGTTATTGACACCGATAAGTTTCGCGACTTTAAGTCAAAGACGGCGTTTGCACTGGGTAAGGACATAAGCGGAAATTCGGTTATTGCGGATATTGCACAGTTCCCTCATGTTCTTATTGCGGGAGCAACCGGGTCGGGTAAGAGTGTTTGCATAAATTCACTTATAACGAGCATACTTTATAAAGCAAAACCCAACGAGGTCAAGATGATTATGATTGACCCCAAAATGGTGGAGCTTGGTGTTTACAACGGAATACCGCATCTGCTTATTCCGGTGGTTACTGACCCAAGACACGCGGCTGGTGCGCTCAACTGGGCGGTTGCCGAAATGAAAAACCGTTATCAGCTTATGAAGGACAACAAGGTGCGAAACCTCCAGGGCTATAATGCGCTGATGGAGGAAAACGGCACGCCCGAGAACAAGCTGCCTGAGATTGTGATTATTATCGACGAGCTTGCGGACCTTATGCTTGCTGCCAAAAATGAGGTTGAAGATGCAATAAACAGCCTTGCTGCACTTGCAAGAGCTGCCGGAATGTATCTTGTTATTGCGACTCAAAGACCATCGGTTGATGTTATTACCGGCGTTATAAAGGCAAATGTTCCGTCAAGAATTTCGTTTGCTGTTTCGGCACAGGTTGACAGTAAGACAATTCTTGACTGTGTAGGCGCCGAAAAGCTTTTGGGCAAGGGTGATATGCTGTATGCGGCGCGCGGTGCAATCAAGCCGGTGCGTATTCAGGGCAACTTTATCTCGGACAGCGAGATTGAAAATGTTATCGAGTTTGTCAAAAAGCAATATGTTGCCGAGTATGACGATTCAATTCTGGAGCACATCGAGCGCGAGCAGGAAAGCCGTGATTCGGGGCATGAGGAAGAAACTCACACCCGTGCCGGCGAAAAGGACGAATTGTTTGTAAAAGCGGCAGAGCTTGCCTTTGAATCGGGACAGGCGTCGGTTGCGATGCTTCAGCGAAAGTACAAAATCGGTTATCAAAGGGCGGCAAGAATCATTGACCAGCTTGAAGAAAACCGCATAATCGGACCTTATGAGGGCACAAAACCGAGACAGGTTTTGATTACCCGAAACGAGCTTAATGAAATGATTATGAACAATTCTGACTAAAAAACACTTCAAATTGCCCAATGTAAAGCGTATTTAGCACAAATAAGTAACTAAAATTTTGTGCAAAGTAACGAAATTGGGAAAAAATACAGAAAACTATAGAAATTTATAAAATTATGTAGTAGAATAAAACTATCATTATGAAAAAGCTTAAAAAACAATATATTTTAAGAAAAGGAGTTTTTAAGAATGAATAAACAGGAATTGATTTCAGTTATGGCTGAAAAAGCTAATCTTTCTAAGAAAGATGCAGAAGCTGCTCTTAACGCTTTTGTTTGCGCAGTAGAAGGCGCACTCGCTAAGGGTGACAAGGTACAGCTCGTTGGCTTCGGTGGTTTCGAAGTTAGAGAAAGAGCTGCAAGAACAGGCAGAAATCCTCAGACAGGTGCTGAGATGAAGATTGCTGCAGCTAAGGTTCCTGCTTTCAAAGCAGGCAAGGCTCTTAAGGATCTTATTAACAAATAATAAGCTTTAAGCTCTTAAAAAGAACGCTGCATAAGCGTTCTTTTTTTGTTGTTTATTTCAGGAAGACAAAATCAACCGATGGAGGAATTTAAAGATGAACAGTTATGCGTATAAAACAAGCGGAACCTGCTCGCGCGAGATAAGGTTTGACATTGATGGTGATATTGTAAAAAATGTAAAGTTTGTTATGGGGTGCAACGGCAACACTCAGGGCATCTCGCGCCTTGTTGAGGGGACGACGGTTGACGAGGTTATAAAAAGACTTGAGGGAATCAACTGTGGCGGAAGAGGAACTTCCTGCCCGGACCAGCTTGCAAAGGCACTTAAGGATGCTAAAATGAGCAAATAATGCGGTTGAATTGTAAAATTTGTCCTATATGCCGATAAAACGGGTGAGTATTTTGTTGAAAATTTTGCAGAAAACCCGTAAATTATTCTTGACAAAAGAAAAAAAAGTTGGTACAATAAGATGATTTTTAATATTGGGAGAGTGCGTTTTTTTGCACTTGACCACGCATTCAAAATGCAAGGTGAAAAAATGGAACGAATAAAAACAAGCCCCCATGTGGCAGGACTTAAGCAGACAAAAAAGGCTGTTGAAGCAGGAAATGCCAGGGTGGTGTTTATTGCACGCGATGCTGACAGTCACGTGGTGATGCCCCTTGAAAAAATGTGTGAGGGCAAAGAAATCGAGGTCGTCTATGTAAATAATATGAAGGAGCTTGCAAAGGCTTCGCATATTGAGGTGCCGACCGCGGTTGTTACAATTGTTAAAAGCGCATAGCCTGCGTTTTTATATACCCATATTATATACAGGAGGTGAAATTAATTGCCAACATTTAACCAGTTAGTAAAGAATGGCAGAAAGACTGCTGAGAAAAAGTCAACAGCTCCCGCTCTTTTGGATGGTTTTAACACTATCAAGAAAAAGCATACCGAGCAGGCTTCTCCGCAGAAGCGTGGTGTTTGCACTTCGGTTAGAACAATGACACCCAAAAAGCCTAACTCGGCTCTCCGTAAGGTTGCCAGAGTTCGTCTTACAAACGGTATTGAGGTTTCGGCTTACATCCCCGGTATCGGACACAACCTGCAGGAACATAGCGTTGTGCTTATCCGTGGCGGTAGAGTAAAGGACCTCCCTGGTGTACGTTACCATATTATTCGTGGTACTTTGGATACTCAGGGCGTTCAGAAGAGAAACCAGTCAAGATCCAAGTACGGTGCTAAGCGCCCGAAGGAAGCTAAGTAAGGCAAAATTTTTAAGTAAGAAATTGATTTATAGTGCGTATTACTATTTTATATATAACAGACAACGCGTCTTTCGTGTGATAGTTAGTACAGCACTAGCAGTATCCAAAAAGGGTATTGAGTACCTTGTGGATAGCATTTACCACAAAGAATGGAGGGAAGATAAGTGCCAAGAAAAGGACATGTTGCACGACGTGATGTGTTGCCGGATCCTATGTACAACAGCAAAACCGTTACTCGTCTTATAAACAATATTATGCTCGACGGCAAAAAGGGCGTAGCACAGGCAATTGTTTATGATGCATTTGAAATCATAAAGGAAAAGACAGGCAAAGACCCTGTTGAAGTGTTTGAGGAAGCAATGAACGCAGTTATGCCGGTGCTTGAAGTAAAAGCAAGACGTGTAGGTGGTGCCAACTACCAGGTTCCGATTGAAGTCAGAGCAGAAAGAAGAGAAACTCTCGGTCTTCGTTGGATCACTCTGTACTCAAGACAGAGAAACGAAAGAACAATGGCCGAAAGACTCGCAAACGAGCTCATCGACGCAACCAACAGCACAGGTGGTGCATTCAAAAAGAAAGAAGACACACACAAAATGGCAGAAGCTAATAAGGCTTTCGCACATTTCCGCTGGTAGTATTGCTTCGAAAATTACCTCATCTTTGGCAGCGTTGCTCGGCTGCGAAAAATGCTCACATATGTCATATATGCTCCGCTTTTTCGCACCTCACATCTGCCGAATCTAATGCAATTTTCTTTGCACTACAGAATTTTACTTTGAAATTTATTTCATCTTCGGCGAATGTGCTCAACTTGAAAAAATGCTCACATATATCATATATGCTCCGCTTTTTTCAGTTTCGCATTCACCAAGTCTAAAACAAATTTCTTTGTAAAATAAGTATTGCTTCGAAAATTACCGCTTATGGAGATAATTTTTAAGCGCAGCGAAATAATTTCTCATATTTTGGGAAAACTAACAGAAATTTACACTTTGCGGCGATGCCGCAAGCTTACAGTTTGAAGCCGCCGGGGTTTCCGGATTGGCTTTTGAAAGGAGTTACTAATGGGTAGAGCGTTTTCACTTGAGAAGACAAGAAATATTGGTATCATGGCTCATATCGATGCCGGAAAAACCACAACTACCGAGCGTATCTTGTTCTACACAGGCCGTATTCACAAGATCGGTGAAACCCACGAGGGTGCATCGCAGATGGACTGGATGGAACAGGAAGCTGAACGTGGTATTACCATTACTTCTGCCGCAACTACTGCACAGTGGAAAAACCACAGAATCAACATAATTGATACCCCCGGACACGTTGACTTCACCGTTGAAGTTGAGCGTTCGCTTCGTGTTCTGGATGGCAGTGTTACTGTTCTTTGTGCAAAGGGCGGCGTTGAGCCTCAGTCTGAGACCGTTTGGCGTCAGGCTGACAAATATCGTGTACCGAGAATGGTATACGTAAACAAAATGGACATCATGGGCGCAGATTTTTATAACGTTGTTAACATGATGAAAGAAAGACTTAAATGTAACGCTGTTCCGATTCAGCTTCCTATCGGTGCTGAAGACGAATTTAAGGGTCTTATTGACCTTATTGAAATGAAGGCGTATGTATACTATGATGACCTTGGACAGGACGAGCGTGTGGAGGAAATCCCTGCTGACCTTAAGGACAAGGCTGAAGAGTATCACGCAGCGCTTCTGGAATCTGTTGCAGAAACAGACGAGGAACTTATGATGAAGTATCTTGAGGGCGAAGAACTTACAATCCCTGAGATCAAGGCTGCAATCCGCAAGGCAACAATTGCCAACGAGATGGTTCCTGTTCTTTGTGGTACATCTTACCGCAACAAGGGTGTTCAGAACCTTCTTGACGCTGTAATCGACTTTATGCCGTCACCTCTTGACATTCCCCCGATCAAAGGTATCGTTCCGGGAACAGAAGAGGAGACTGAAAGACCTTCGTCAGACGAAGAGCCTTTTGCAGCTCTTGCATTTAAGATTATGACCGACCCCTTTGTTGGTAAGCTTTGCTTCTTCCGTGTATATTCGGGTACACTTACAAGTGGCTCGCATGTATACAACTCGACAAAGGACAACAAAGAAAGAATCGGACGTATTCTTCAGATGCACGCAAACAACCGTGAAGATATCGACATCGTTTATTCCGGTGATATTGCTGCAGCAGTTGGCCTTAAGAACACAACAACCGGTGACACACTTTGTGACGAAAAGAATCCCGTAATCCTTGAATCTATGGAATTCCCCGAACCGGTTATCCGTGTTGCTATTGAGCCCAAGACAAAAGCAGGTCAGGAAAAGATGGGTATCGCTCTTGCAAAACTTGCAGAAGAAGATCCCACTTTCAGAACTTATACTGATGACGAAACAGGTCAGACCATTATCGCAGGTATGGGTGAGCTTCACCTTGAAATTATCGTTGACCGTCTGCTTCGTGAGTTTAAGGTGGAAGCAAATGTCGGAAGTCCTCAGGTTTCGTATCGCGAGACTATCAGACAGGCTGTTCATGTTGACCACAAGTATGCAAGACAGTCAGGTGGTAAGGGTCAGTACGGACACGTTGTATTTGACATGGAACCCCTCGAACCGGGTGCAGGCTACATCTTTGAAAACAAGATTGTCGGCGGTGCTATCCCCAAAGAATATATCCCCGCAGTTGATGCAGGTATTCAGGGTGCTATGCAGACAGGTGTTCTTGCCGGCTACCCCGTAGTTGACGTAAAGGTTACACTTGTTGATGGTTCGTACCATGAAGTTGACTCGTCAGAAATGGCGTTTAAGATTGCTGCTTCTATGGCATTCAAAGACGGTTGCCGCAAGGGCAGCGCAGTTATCCTTGAGCCTATTATGAAAGTTGTTGTTAACGTTCCTGAAGATTACATGGGTGATGTTATGGGTGACCTCAACTCACGCCGTGGTCAGATTCAGGGTATGGAAGCAAGAACAGGTGCTCAGGAAATTACTGCACATGTTCCGCTTTCGGAAATGTTTGGTTATGCTACCGAGCTTCGTTCGAGAACTCAGGGCCGTGGTCAGTATTCAATGGAACCCAGCCACTTCGAAGAACTTCCGAAGAGCATTATGGAAAAAATTATCAAGGAAAGAAACAAGACCGAGGAATAATCCAAAGTCACTTGTCCTGATAAATTTTCACAAAACACTTGAAGTATATTAAATTTAGTGTTAAAATTATATTTAGTAAAATTATTAACTTTATATTAAGTTAGGAGGAAATAAAAATGGCAAAAGCTAAATACGAAAAAACTAAACCGCATGTTAACATCGGTACTATTGGTCACGTTGACCATGGTAAGACAACTCTTACTGCTGCAATCACAAAGGTTCTTTCACTTGCAGGAAGAGCTCAGTTCGAGGCTTATGATATGATCGATAAGGCTCCTGAGGAAAGAGAAAGAGGTATCACAATTTCTACAGCTCACGTTGAGTACGAGACAGAAAACCGTCACTACGCTCACGTTGACTGCCCCGGACATGCTGACTACGTTAAGAACATGATCACCGGTGCTGCTCAGATGGACGGTGCTATCCTCGTTGTTTCTTCAGCTGATGGTCCTATGCCTCAGACAAGAGAACACATCCTTCTTTCAAGACAGGTTGGCGTTCCTTACATCGTTGTATTCATGAACAAGGTTGACCAGGTTGACGATCCCGAACTTCTCGAGCTCGTTGAAATGGAAATCCGTGAACTCCTTAACGAATATGACTTCCCGGGCGACGATACACCTATCGTTAAGGGTACAGGTCTTGGCGTTTTGGAAAGCACATCAACAGATCCCAATGCTCCTGAGTATGCTTGCATCCACGAGCTTATGGCTGCTGTTGACAGCTACATTCCTGAACCTGAAAGAGCTACAGATATGCCTTTCTTGATGCCCGTAGAGGACGTATTCTCGATCACAGGTCGTGGTACTGTTGCTACCGGTAGAGTTGAAAGAGGTGTTGCTCACGTTGGTGACGAAGTTGAAATCGTTGGTCTTTCTGAAGAATCAAGAAAAGTTGTTATCACAGGGCTTGAAATGTTCAGAAAGCTTCTTGACGAAGCTGAAGCTGGTGACAACGTAGGTGCTCTTCTCCGTGGTGTTCAGAGAAACGAAATCGAAAGAGGACAGGTTCTTGCTAAACCCGGTTCAATCAACCCCCACACAAAGTTCAAGGGCGAGGTTTACGTATTGACCAAGGAAGAAGGCGGCCGTCATACACCGTTCTTCACAAACTACAGACCCCAGTTCTACTTCAGAACAACTGACGTTACAGGTGTTGTTAACCTTCCTGAAGGTACAGAAATGTGCATGCCTGGTGATAACGTTACAATGACTGTTGAGCTTACAACACAGATCGCTATCGAAGAAGGTCTTCGTTTCGCTATCCGTGAAGGTGGCCGTACAGTTGGTTCGGGCGTTGTTACTGCTATCATTGAATAATCACAGATACAAAAGGTAACTTTTACATCCGGGAGTCAGTCGTGGACTCCCGGATGTTTCTTTGTTAAAAGGCGGGGAATTGTACCGGTGTCCAAACTGCACAAAAATATTAAGAAAATTTGGGCAGTATGTTTTTTGAAAAAAGGATAAAAAGTGGTTGACAAAAGAGTTTTTGGAGTTTATAATAGATATGTATCTATGAATGTGGGAATATATCTTCAATATCTGTTGTGCAGAACGGGGAAGGTCGATATGTTACTCATTTGACAACAAACCATTTTATGCAAGATTTTCTTGCAAAAGAAAGGAGATTTTCTTAAATGAATAACAAAATTTTGGCAAGACTTATTGCAGCTGTTATGGCTGTAGCAATGCTTGGCACAGTTTCATTTGCAGCATCACTTACATCAAATGAGACAGCAAATGCAACTCTTGACGTTACTGCTGATATAGATGCAGCTTATGCTGGTTACGGAGCAAGCGATGTAAAGACCTTTATCGCTTATGCTGCTGACGATGCTGCTGCTGATCCTGCTGCTGAAGATATTATTGCTATTGTTCAGGACAGTGATGTTCCGGCTACATTTGAAATTGATCCTGCTAAGATAGACGACAATAAAGTTCTTGTAGTTCGCTTTGGCGGAAACGGCACAGCTACTGACAAGACAATTTCTTTTGTTGCGAACGAAGGTGTAGTTACAGTTGAGGATGAAATCATTGTTGCTGACAAGGAGTATACTGATGTTGCTTACTTTGCAAAAGAGGTTGTTCTTGGCGCTGAAGAAGCTATTACAAACTACGGTTTCAAGCTTAAGAATACTGCTGCAGGTAATGCAGGTAATACTCTTTATTTCACTGATGATGTTGTACTTGAAGCTGGAACTGACGGAACATATACATTCAGTATCTTGTTCACAGGTGTTACACCTGAGCAGAACGCTGCTTGGGATGTTAAGGCATTCTACACAGTTGACTAATTAAACGGTTAATTTTAAGAAAGGTGGACTTTGAAATGAAAAAGTTTTATAAAAATCCTGTAGTTGAAATTACCGTATTTGATGTTGAAGATGTAATCACAGTAAGTGTGGTTGGCACTACTTTATCAGATGTTGCAGCAGAACAGCTTATTGATGCTATAGAAAATAATAATGCTGTTATTGAAAACACAAGTGTTATTGCTGCTAAAAAATACAGTGCTTACAACTGGTAATTTAAACTATAAATAAAAAAGAAAAGCAGAGCCGAAGGCTCTGCTTTTCTTTTGTTTTGGGATTTGAGAGATTGTGTCGCCGACACGAGCTGCATTCTTGGGCAGTTGCGGATGCAACTGTCTTTTTTTATTTGGCGGGGTTGCTTCTTTGTTCAGAATCCTTGATTTTGGATGATAATATTGGGATGGGCGATGGGGGAAAAGGGGCGTTGAAGATACTGTCACAGTTTGTTTTTTGAATCGGGTTGCGGATAAATGGTGTAGACAAACCGCAAAATTTGTGATATTATAGTAATATAAATATTTGTCGATTACAAAGGAGAATTATTTATGAGCCAAACAACAATCCTTAATCATAATCTGCTGACACACAAGCTGACATTGCTGAGAGATAAAAATACTGATGTGAAAGATTTTCGAAATTTGCTTTATGAGATTGCGACGCTTATCGCATATGAGGTGACCAAGACTTTGCCGGTAAAAGATGCCGAGGTCGAGACACCCCTTTGCAAGATGACAGGGGCGGTTCTTGAAAATCAGCCTGTTCTGGTGCCGATTCTTCGTGCAGGGCTTGGCATGGTGGAGCCGTTTCTTAATATTATTCCTGCCGCAAAGGTAGGGCACATTGGTCTTGCGCGCAATCACGACACACATTTGCCTGAGGAGTATTATTGCAAGCTGCCAGATGATATCTCGCAGCGCGAGGTTATTGTTCTTGACCCCATGCTTGCAACAGGCGGCAGCGGCAGTGCGGCAATTGACTTTATTAAAAAGCGCGGAGCAAAGAACATTCGTTTTGCCTGCATAATTGCGGCACCTGAGGGAGTGGAGGTTATAAAAAAAGATCACCCCGATGTTGATATTTTTGTCGGCGTGCTTGATGAGTGTCTGAATGAAAATGCCTATATCGTTCCCGGTCTTGGCGATGCAGGTGACCGACTTTTTGGAACATTGTAAAACTTGATAAAATATGTGCGGAGTATCCATTAAGAGATACTCCGTTTTTGTTGGGAGGGGAGATTGCATTAGTAAATATTAGAAAATGCCTTCCTCTGCGATTTTTGTCAGAGTGGGGCAATGGAGGAGGATTCGGGAAGAAAAAACAGCTTGTTGTCTTTGAGAATAAGGGTGCAATTTTGGTTGAGGGGAGCATTGAATGCGGATTTTAAAAGTTCGCTAAGCTGTTTTTCGAGAGGTGCGGTCAATTGGACATTGACCGGCTCGGGCGTTGGATATGCATCACCCGATTGCAGTATGTCAATGGGCGAAACATCCAATATTGCAGCAAGTTTTTTTATTTTGTCGCGGCGCATATTTTTTATGTAGCCGCTTTCCCATTTTTTGACGGTGCTTTTGCTTACACCAACATATTTTGCTATTTCTTCGAGGGTAAGACCAAGTTCTTTTCGTTTTGTATTTATGTCAAATTTCATTTTCTATCCCTTCTTGTTTATGAGGATTTTTTATTGAGCCTTGGGTAATCGAACTGCACAAGCCTTAAATTTGATTAATTTGCACGCTTTCAACTTGTCGTCCTTGAAAGGCACCAGCCTGTCTTCGTCCTCCGCATTGAAATCACACTAAATTTCTCGGCATTTAAGGTCGAAGAGTTTAAAAATGAAAATTTTGATGAAAGACAAGGCGAAAGTTGCAGATAATAACTGCGTAATGTTGCGGATTTTTCCGCAACATTACGCGGAGTTTATATTTTTAAACCTTATGTAGTTTGATTACCCACGGCTTAAGTATATCATATCAGTCCTTTAATTGCAAACAGTTTTGACAAAAAAGTAAAAAAATGTAATAATATCTATTGACATTAATGTAAAAAAATGGTAGAATTCAAAATAAATTCGGAAAGGGGGTGGTATTGTGAGAGCGAAGCTTTTGAAAAAGATAATTTTTGAAAGGGGGCAAGGCATTGGGTCTTTGGCGAAAAAAGCAGGGATTAAAAAATCGCTGATGTGGCTTAGATTGATGGGGATTGGAGAGTTCAGGGCGTGGGAGATTCTCAAAATCTCGGGCGCTTTGGGTCTTGACAAAAATCAGTTACAAGCAATTTTTTTTGACGAAAAAGTTTCCTTTAGGAAACAAAAGAGGTGAGTTGATGGATATTACAGACCCGGAAATTTTGAGGGCAGAGAGGTTTGGAAGCAGAGAAAACCGGAAAGGAGGGGACAGGGTTTGTTTGTTTTGCGGTAAGAGAATTTTGTTTGAAGAAAGATGCGTTTTGGATATTGCAGGAAATTTGTTTTGCCAAAGTGAGTGCAGACAGAGAAGTTTTGACACAATAAAAAAGGAGAATTTGAAATGACAAAAGGTGAACTCAGGCAGTTTTATTATTTGAATCGTGAAATTATCAACGACACAGAGGAGCTTGTCGGACTGAAAATAAGGAGCAGGGGCGAGGCAAACTCGAGGTGGGAAAGAGAGCAGGAGGAGCTGATTGCGAAGCGAGAGGCCGAGCTTGTCAAAAAGGTGAAAAAAGGCAAAAAAATGCGTGACGAGATTGGTCGGTACATAAATTCGATTGAGGACAGTTTTGTAAGGCAGATATTCAGGTATCGGTTTATGAAGTGTATGAGCTGGGAAAAGGTGGCGTATATGGTTGGTGGGTGTAATTCGGCAGATTCGGTAAGGAAAATTGCCGAGAGATTTTTGAAGAAGCAAAACAAGAAAGTGTGAAAGGTGAAAAGTTAATGAAAAAACGGACAAAATTCCTCATTTTTTAAAGTTGTCCGTTTTGTCCGTTTTTTGTCGCTATAATAGAATTAAGAGAAATGAAAATGCGGAGGGGAAAATGGAAAACACAAATGATGAGCTTGTTTTGAAAAATTTTATAAAGTCAAAAAAAGAGATTGTGTGCGAAATCGCAGACAAGATTATTGAAGAGATAAACAAAAAAATCGAGGATGCACCGCTAAATCAGCTTTCTTCGGTTTTGGGGACCATTCTTGACAAGTTTGGGGCTGACGAAAAAGACGAAAATGAGGAGGGCCTTTTGGTTAAGGTGTTTGAGGATTTTGATGATATAAAGTAAATCGGGAGATGAGTTTTGGCGATGAAGACATACAAAAACCTTACAAAAAAGCAGAATGAGCTGATGAATATTGCCAAGGGGGGACTGAGGCGCATAAACATTCTGCACGGCAGTGTGCGAAGCGGCAAGACCTGGATAAGTCTGGTGCTTTGGTGTGTGTGGATACGGAATATGCCCAGGGACAAGGCGTATATTATGACGGCAAAGACTTTGACCACGCTTAAGCGAAATTGTCTTGACCTTGTGGAGATTTTGGCAGGGAAGAAAAATTTCAGATATTCGATTTCGAAGAAAGAGGGTGTTCTTTATGGCAGGAAGATTTATCTTGAGGGGGTGTCGGACAGCGGTGCCGAGAGCAAAATCCGGGGGATGACGCTTCAGGGGGCGTATTGTGATGAGATAACGCTTTTTAACGAGGAGTTTTTCAATATGCTGCTTTCGAGACTTTCGGAGCCGGGGGCGAAGCTGTTTGGAACAACCAATCCTGACAATCCGAATCATTGGTTTAAGGTAAACTACATTGACCGAAAAGACGAGCTTGATTTTTTTATGATGGAGTTTTTGATAGACGACAACACTTTTTTGGACAAGCGGTATGTTGAGCAGCTTAAGAAGGAGTATACGGGCGTTTTTTACCGCAGATTTATTCTTGGGGAGTGGTGTAGCGCCGAGGGGTTGGTTTATCCGATGTTTTCGAAGGATGAGCATATCATAGGCTGTCCGCCCGAAAGCGTTGGAGCAGAGTATTATATTTCGATTGACTATGGAACGCTTAATCCTTGCAGTATGGGACTTTGGCAGCTTGACAATGAGACGGCGGTCAGGATAAAGGAGAGTTATTACTCGGGCAGGCAGGAGAAGAGGCAGCTTACTGATGAGGAGTATTATGAGCGACTTGAGGCTTTGGCGGAGGGGTACGACATAAAGTGTGTTGTGATTGACCCATCGGCTGCGAGCTTTATTGCGACCATAAGAAGACACGGCAGATTTGCTGTAAGACGGGCCAACAATGCGGTTCTGGACGGGATAAGGATTACGGGGACACTTCTGGAAAGCGGAAGATTGAAAATCTGTGACGGATGCACAGATACTATCCGCGAATTTGGGACATATTCGTGGGACGAGAATTCGAGTGAAGACAGGGTGGTCAAGGAGTTTGACCATGCGATGGATGATATAAGATATTTTTGTGCGACAATAGCGGCAAAGAGGCTGCTTGGATAAAGAAAGGAAGAAGATGACTGTGTTTGACGGGATAAAAAATTTTTTTGGAGGCAGGAGCAGAGGTATGTTTGAGACAGAAAATTTTAAGAGGTTTGCAGGGGTTGAGAGTGTGGTTTCGCCCGAGATGGCGGCGGCAATCCGGATGTGGAAGGATATGTACGAGCAGAGAGACGGGTTGCATCTGGCTGCGGCGCTGAGTTTTGAGATGGCGAGAATGGTGACGCTGGAGATGCGGTCAAAGGTTTTGGGAGGCAGGCGTGCGGAGTTTATTGACGAGGCTTATCAGCGGGTTGTTGAAAACATCAGGATACCGGTGGAGCATGCTTGCGCCAAGGGGGGATTGGTTTTTAAACCGTATGTCAAGGAAAATTCGATTGAGGTGGATTTTATACAGGCGGACGATTTCTTCCCTACGGCGTTTGACCATAACGGAAGGATAACCGGGGCGGTGTTTGTGCAGGGAATTTCGCGAAACGGTGAGTTTTTTACAAGGCTTGAAAAGCATGAGGTTCTGGAAAATGGTTATGAGATTTCGAACAGGGCTTTCAGAAGCCGGACAAGGGGTGTTCTGGGCAACGAGATTGCTTTGACGGAGGTGCCTGAGTGGAAGGATTTGGCGGAAAAACTGGTGATTGCGAATGTCAAAAAGCCGCTTTTTGGATACTTCAGGCCTGCGGCGGCGAATAATATTGACCAGACTTCACCGCTTGGTGTTTCGGTTTTTGCAAATTCGGTCAATCTTATCAGGGATGCGGACAAGCAGTACGAGAGGTTTTTGTGGGAATTTGAAAGCGGTGAGCGCGCGCTTATTGCCAACAGTATGGCGTTTAAGCGTGACCGAGACGGAAGACCAAGACTTCCGGACAGAAGACTTTACAGAACTTTGGATGTTGAGGATGTGGATTTCTTCCGCGAGTGGTCGCCCCAGCTGCGTGGCAGCGAGATTGCTGACGGACTTGACAAGATTTTCAGAAGCATTGAGTTTAACTGTGGGTTTGCTTATGGGACACTTTCGAACGTGGACAGCCGCGACAGGACTGCCGAGGAGATAAGGAATTCGAAGCAGAGAAGTTATGCTACTGTTTCGGACAATCAGAAGGCGCTTCGGATTGCACTTTCGGACCTTGTGTATGCGATGGATGTGTGGTGTACGCTTTTGAATCTTGCACCTATGGGCGAATACAGCATTAGTTTTGAGTTTGACGACAGTATCGCCGCTGACCGACAGACCGAGTTTGAGGAGAAAATGAAGCTTGTTGACGGCGGAATTATGATGCCCTGGGAGCTGAGGGTGTGGTATTTTGGCGAGGACGAGGAGACTGCGAAAAAGGCAGTTGGCGAAAAAGAAATGAAGAAGTAAAATCCCGAAAAATAAGACTATGTCGAAGTTTTTTGGTGGGTCCGGAAATGACGATAAACTATTGAATCCAATATGCAGAAGGTTACTGCGAGAACAAACCGTAAGGATTTTGTCAAAGCGGAAGGGCTTTTGACAACAGGAAAGGGAGTATGTACATATGACAAGAGATGAACTTAGAGGGATTGTTGAGGGGATAAGCGATGAACAGCTTAAAAGAATTCTTGACATCAATTCTTCGGACATCGGGAAGGTAAAAAAAGAGACCGAGGCGCTTGAAAAGCAGCTTGGCGAAAGGGCGGAAAGAATGAACGAGATGGAAAGTCGTATAGCCGATTTTGAAAAAAATCAACATGAAGCAGATGAAATAAGAAAAAGAGCAGACGAGCTGCAAAAAGTTGTTGACGAAAGAAACGAGGCGGACAGGCAGGAGGCTTTGAATCAGGAGTTCTGCCGCAGATTTGATGCTGCATCGGATGGCGCGGTGTTTGTAAACGATTTTACACGCGCTGGGATTTTTGAACAGTTTAAAATGGCTGTCGGTGACGAGAAAAATATCGGAAAGGCAGACAGCAAGGTTTATGAGCAGTTGATTGAGGGCAAGGACAACATATTTGCACCCCAGGGGGGTGTGCCCTCGGTTGTTGCCTCGACTATGGGGTTTGGCGGTTCGCTTTCTGACGGAGATGTCAGGGAGATAATGGGGCTTGCCAATTAGATTTTAAAGAAAAAAGGAGATAAGAATTATGGCTAATGCAGTAGAAAAATTTAAGAAGTATATAAATGTTTTGGATGAGGTATATAAGGTTGCGTCGGTGACTTCAATTCTTGACGGCAACAACAGACTTGTAAGACTTGGAGCGAATGCGAATGAGATTATCATTCCCAAAATGAGCATGGACGGTCTTGCGGATTACAGCCGCGAAAACGGTTATGTTGGCGGAGATGTTACTCTTACCAACGAGACAGTTGTGTTTAATTATGAAAGAGGTCGTTCGTTCAATATTGATGCTATGGATGACGAGGAGACGGCAGGCGTAGCATTTGGTCAGCTTTCGGGCGAGTTTATCCGCACAAAAGCGGCGCCCGAGATTGACGCATTCCGTTTTGCACAGTATGCAGGTGCAGAGGGTATAGGTGTGGCAAGCGCTGACCTTAGCGACCCTGAGGCGACACTTGCGGCGCTTATTGCTGCTCAGAATGCTATGGACGAGGCAGAAGTGCCGGCCGAAAGCAGAATTTTGTTTATTACACCTACCCTTTACAATGGTGTTATGAATATTGACACAACAAAATCAAAGGCGGTACTTGATTCGTTCTGCGCGATTGTAAAGGTTCCGCAAAGCAGATTCTATACAGCGATTGACCTTTATGACGGTGCGTCTTCGGGCGAGACTGCTGGTCATTTTGTAAAGAATGAGGCAGACGGAAAGAACATCAACTTTATGGTAATTGAAAAGTCAGCGGCTATTCAGTATCAGAAGCACATTGTAAGCAAGGTTGTTACACCTGAAGAAAATCAGACATCTGACAGCTGGAAGTTCTTCTATCGTTCATATGGTATTGCAGATGTTTATGAAAACAAGGTTAAGGGAATTTATCTTCACAAAGCAGAGGCGTAAAGACCTGAGACTTGCATAAAAAAGGGGGATGTTTTGATGCGAACGGTAGGACTTGTTGTTAAAAAGGCAAAGAAAGCCTCCGGGCAAGGAAGAAAAAAGGCTGCCTCAAAAGGCGGTGAAAAAAATGATTGATGTTGAGACTTTATACAGCGATTATTTTGACAAGATGTCTTTTGGACAGGTGGCAATTTTGTCGCCCGATAATTTTGAAAAGTATATAAAAAGCGCAAAAATCTTTTTGGAGAGTATTCTGGCAGAGGATGCTCCAAAGTCTTGCGAGGATGATATAAAGTGTTGCCTTTATGTACTTGCGGAAGAGATTTTTGAGGAAGAGAAGCGTGGCGGCGTAAAGAGTGAGAATATTGATGGGTATTCGGTTACATTCAAGGACCAGAGTCCTGCCGGACGCAGGCTTTTAAAAACTGCCCTGATTTATCTGGGCAAAAGCGGATTGCTTTATGCGGGGGTGGACTGATTGACCGAAAATGGCGTGGTTACACTTTTCAGGGCAGGCAGCGGTGCCTCGGGACTTTTGTGCCTGGGGACCGTACCCGCCTGGGTATACCTCGAAAAGGCGGTACGAAATGACGGCGCAGGGATTTTTGCAGAGGATCGTTTTGATGTGAGAATCAAGGCGGAGTATGCGGATGACATCCAAACAGGTGACCTTATCTTTTTTGGAAGAGCTGAAACAGGGTGTGTGAATGTCTCGGAATGCAGGCAGATTGCGGAGGTAGCATTCAATTCGTTTGGTACGACTCCGCACTGGAGGTTGAGTTCTTCGCGCCGCTACAGATAGAAGGTGGAAAAATGATAACAAAACTTGCGAGCTTTATCTCGGAGTGCCCGGCTTTTTCGGGAGAGGTGGTAAAGACCAACTTTCTGGGAAAAGAGGTGGGCAGGGCTTCTTTGGAGGCGACAAATAACAGAAGACCGGTCACACAGTACGCTGACGGCGGAGCTTTGATGAGGTATTCGTTTGTCCTTGCATTGCGTGAGAGCTTTGGTTTTGGTGAAATGGACAGCCAAAGGATAAGTGACAAGTGCATCGCAATCGAAAACTGGATTGAGGAGCAGAATATAAGTCGGGATACTTTGGAAAGATTCGTTGGAGCGGAAGTTGTTTCGATTGGTGTTTCGAAATGTTTTGAGCTTGCTAAAAGTGACGGGGCTTCGGCGAGGTATGAAGCAGAAATTGAAGTAGTTTGTTTAACGATTTAGAATTTGAAGGAAAGGAATGAAGAGATTTATGTCAGCAGTAGTGAAAAGAAGTAAAAAGGTTGCGTTTTATGGCGTGCCGATGGAAAATTCGGGCGGAAAAGCTTATCAGTTTTATCGCATGAAGGGTTTTGAAAGCATATCGACTTCAAAAAATCCGAAGGAATATTCAAGACAGTATGTTGACGAGGAATTTGAGCAAACCGATGTTGTTGGTTATACCCCCACGATTTCGTTTGGCTTTGACAGATTTGAGGGCGATGCTGTACACGAGGATATCATATCTGTATTTGATGATGAAAAGTTGGGTGCAGATGCGATAAGACCCATAATTATGGTGGATGTAGAAGCGGGAGAAAGCCCTGCCATAAAGAGAGACTTTTTGGTTGTTGCCGAAAGTGAAGGCAGCGGAACTGACCTTTATAAATATGAAGGAAGCTTTAGAGTAAAGGGCGAAAAAATTGCAGGCTTTGCAACCACTGATGATAACTGGCAGACCTGCAGCTTTGTGGAGGCATAATAATATATGACAGAGGAATTTAGTCTTAGGGAGCCAAAAGTCAGTATTTGTATTTGCGGAACTGATTTTTGCATAGAGCTTTCTCAAAGGACAGCAGACATTTGCTGTGAGATTTTGAATGATGCCAAGGACAAGCTTGAGCAGCTCAGACGCAAGGATATTGAGAATTGCGTAAGTGAAGCTGATATATGCGAATTTTTGAAAGAAAGCATAGACAAGCTTTTGGGCAAAGGCTCGGTCGACAGAGTTTTTGGAAAGAGAAGACAGGAACTTCTGGACCTTTCGGATATGATATGCTACATAGTCTCAAAAATCCGTGACGGGTTTGAAAGACAAAAAGCAGACGAGGAGTCAGAAGAGTCTTGCGAATAGATTGAAAGAGGGTGTCGGGAATGGCGAAGAGCCTTATGAATATTTGCGAAAGTGTAAATGTTGACGGCCGGGAGTATAAGATAAATACAGATTTCAGAGTGTGGATTGAGATTGAAAGGTTGCTTTTTGAAAAAAGCTCAGATGATGAGGAACGGCTTGCGAAAATTCTGGTCAGCGCCTATCCCGTTTTGCCCCCTGATCCAGGCAAGGCGATAGAGAAAATAATTTGGTTTTACTCGGGCGGCGAGGTTTGCGAAAAGGAGTCAGGTCAAGCACCCAAAGCCCCTGTATATGATTTGCAGGAGGATTTTGATTATGTCTGGGGGGCATTTAAAGGGGAGTTTGGGATTGACCTTACAAGCGAAAAGATGCACTGGTGGAAGTTCAGAGTGCTTCTTGGCTGCTTGAGCGATGAGTGCTTTTTTTCAAAAGTTGTCGGATACAGAAGCATGGATTTGTCTTTGATAAAAGATAAGGAACAAAGACGGTTTTTTGAGAGGATGAAGAAACGTTTCAGATTGCCGGGCTTGGAAAATTCAATGTTTTGTGAAGAGAAGATGGCAGAAAACCTTGCGGCAGCCTTTGACTGAATTTTTGTTGATTAATTTGATAAGGAAGGATAATAAATGTCGTTTGAATTTCGAAGAAAAACAACTGACGCAAGTTCGAAACAATTTGGTACAGAAGTTGGAAAGCAGATTGCCGAGGGCATGGGTGTTGGACTCGAGGGTTCGTCCTATTATGCCATTACGGCGATGGAAAATGTGTATGTTGAGCTTGAAACGCTGACTAAAAATGCCACAAAGAACGCAGAAAAGCTTGCAAAAAAGCGCCAGCAGCGCCAGCTTGATAATCTTAAAAATGCACTTGATCTGGAGCTTATATGCGAGCAGGAATATTATGAAAAACTGAAGCGGTTTCGTGATGAGAATTTGCGATATGGCACGGATGCCTGGTATAAATGCACCGAGGAAATAGCGGCGTATAATCAGCGATTGGTTGAAGAGACTCAAAAACAATACGAAACTCTTGTTAAAATGCGTGACGAGCTGGGCAAAAAGCTTGAGGGGAACGAGCCTTGGGCAAACAAGAGTGTTGTAAAGTTTGCCGGACAGGGACAAAACGGAACAGATCTGGTCTACAGTGGCACAGAACTTAAGAATTTCCGCGAGGAAATCAGCCTGCTTGAAAGTTATCGCAGTGTTATGAACGAACTCAGGAGTCTTGGCACAGTTCCCGAAGGGATTTTTGAGGATATCGGCAAGCTGAATGTCCAAAAAGGCCTGGATGCGGCAAAAGCCATACTTTCGCTTGATGAAAAAGCGAGACTTGAATTTTTTTCGGGATATAAAAAGCGAGAGGATTTGTCGACGGTTATTGCCGGTGAACTGCTGGGGCTTTTTAATTCAAGAGAGCTTGAAAGTAAAGGTATAAACTTAGGCGGAGTAGTACAGGGTAGCCAGACCGGGAGCAAATTTGCCGAGGTGCTTAAGAAGAATTTTGCTGAAGTACCTGAAAGTTATGTTTCGCTTGGCAATCAGGCAGGCGAGGCTTTTGGAAGAGGATTTCTGGATAAAATCCCCGGCATAATGGAAAGTACCAGAAATTATTTTGCAGCGGCAATAAATGAAATTGCAGCAAAACTTTCGGCTGCGGTCAGAGAGAGTGCGGTGGCATCAGTCCAGAGTGTTAGCAATACATATCAGACAACATACACATTTAATTCGAGCAGAGACACAACAACTCAGCAGCTTAACGCGGCAAAAAATGCCGCTGCTGTAGCGAGGCTCAGAGGAGGTAATTAGGAATGGGGCTTATACTTACATATAAAAATGAGCTTGGAACGGTCACTATGATGGGCAGTGGCTCGTCTTCGCTTTGCATAACTGCAATAGAGGGATTGGGTCTTGCTTCGAGGGAATATAATGCGGCGATATATTCGGGGTATGACGGACAGGATACATATTCGTCAAGAGCAGAATCGCGGAGCATAACTGTTTCGCTTGATGCGGTAAGCAAAGATGCAACAAAGGTGGTAAGAGATGCTCTTTGTGTGTTTGGAAAAGAGGGAATGCTATATATAAAAAATGAAGATGTGGACAGACGGATATATTGCAATCAGGTAGAAATTTCGGATGTAAGCCGTGTGGCGAGGGGATATATTGCTAAGTTTGTGGTGCAATTTGTTTGCGACAATCCGTTTTTTGAGGACAGCGAAGATACAGTTGTGCCGCTTTACCAAAAAACAAAGCTACTGAGTACACCTTTTACACTTCCGGTGATGTTTGGGGATATTGTGATAGGCGGAAAAGCCGAAGTAAGTGGTGCAATTCCGACCGAGCCGGTGATTACGATGCACTACCCTGAGGCGTTGGATAGTGCAGAAGGTGTGACCTTGCTTAATGAGACCACAGGTAAGTTTGTAAAGCTCGATTATGCACCAAAAGATAATGACACGGTGACGATTGACATAAAAAACCGAAAAATTACAAGCTCGGCAAGCGGGAATCTGATTAATTGTCTGACAAATGATTCATTTTTGGGCGATTTTGTTCTTGTAAGAGGTTTGAATGTAATTTCACTTGATTTGGGGGATGTTTCATCTGATTTTATGATTGAGTGCAGATACAACAACCTTTATAACGAGGCGGTGATTGTGTGAGAGACATTGTTTTTTATGACTTTGATTTTAACCGCCTTGCAGATTTTAACAAGTTTATTTCTTTTAACATTGAAAAAAAGTACTGCGGATACGGAAACGTTGAAATACATTATTCACTTTCGGACAACGGGGTGCTGACCTTGCTTGAGGAAAATCCGTATATATTTTTTGTTGCAGGCGAACACTCGGCAATAGTTACCGGTTGGAGAGTTGGCGAGGATATTGCAGTGTTTGGCAGAACACCTGAATGGCTTTTGACAAAGCGTGGTGCAAATGAAATGGCTTTTGCCCTGGCAACGCCCGAAGATATCGTGCGAAGTGTCATAAGCACAGCAGCGGGTGACTTTGTCACTTTTGGTGATGCAGTCGGACTTGGCGCTCCTCAAAAATATTCCACCAACAAGGTGAGGGTGCTTTATGATGTTGTTTGCGAGGTCTTAAACGGACAGAATTTGGGATTCAGGATTGTTCCTGACATAAGCTTAAGGCAATTTGTTTGTTCGGTGTATGAGGGAGAGGAAGCTTTGTGCATGATTTCGCCGTCGAGCCGGACGGCTTATGATATGACATATACGGTCGAAAAACAGGATATGGCAACCGGTTCGGGTTGGTACGAACAAAAATATACCGATATGGGCGGATGGGATGCATACAACAATTCACCGTCTTTGTCGGAGGGACAAGCGTCAAACGCGTACACCTTTTATGAGATAACATCAGAATCATATTATCAAAATGGAAGTAAGTACTATCCGGTAGAACGCTTTGACCTTAAGTGTACAAAAGGATATTATTTGTATTGCGATTCTTTGAGTGGTGAATGGAAAATAACAAATGAGCGGCCGGATACCATATGGGTTTATCTGAATAATTCGGGGGAAACCGGCGCAAAAAAGTGGGATGCAGTGCTGACAGGAACAAAGACCCGGGAGGAAGCTGTTGCAGAAATATCAAAGCTTAATAGAAACAACGAGACTGGTTGCGAGACAAAAAGTATAGTATACGGTGAAGATTATAAGCTTGGTGATATTGTAAAGGTACAGACGGAATTTGGAGCTTTTAAAAAAGCAGAGAAAAAAAGAGTTGCGGCGGTCAGTGTTTATTACGATGTGGACAAATCGGGGATTGTACCCGTATTAAAAAGTTTGGAGGAATGATAAATGGCGATAAAATACAGTTTTGTTGACGGTGAATTGTATGGAACAGAGGATATAAATGACATCGCAAGAAACCTTGTTGGAGCAGGGGTTATGCCATTTCTGGCAAAAGAAAGCTACAATGTGTCGGACCTTAATTTGCTTACAAAGGATATTGTTGAAAGTGGAACTTCGCTTGAGGGGTGCAAATGCACGATGCAAAATGCAGGTGCGGAAGATATGTACATATCGATTGGACAAGGTATTGTGTTTTTTGAAAGCGGGGTAAGATTGACAGTTGATGAGGCAGGATATGTTGTTGCTGCGGTGCCGAATATACATGGATATATTTTTGCGCATTACAGCCCGTCACTTCAAAAAGCGGATATTGTGTTTGCCGCAGAGCTGCCGACAGACGGTGAAATCGTAATTCTGGCAGAGGTTTTGGCAGATGGAAGTTTGAGAGATAAAAGAGTTTTTGCACGGTCAAAAGTAGCGACAATGGGACGGAACATATCTTTGACAGCAAATTTTGAGAATGTAACGCCCACTTTGATTCGCGAAGATGAATCATTCAGTCATTACAAGATTGCCAGGGTTCCAGGAGTAGATTTAAGCAAATTTAATTATGCCATTATGACAAATGGTGAGTTGTCTTTTGAAAAGGTACAATTGACTTGTTTTTATGACCTTGTTAAAAATAAGGGCATATTTTCAATACAGAATTATAATGCTGTTGCATCAGGCAATCTATTCCAAACGGTGATTAATTATTCCGTTTGGAACACATTGGAAGTTTGCGACAGTGAACTTTGCATTGTCGCGGTTTGCAGCATTGTGAACAGCAACCAGGGTGATTTAAACTATGTTGCAAACAGAGATTATAGTTATTATACCGCAACATTTATGTAAAGGAGGCAGGGTATGCTTGAATTTAATGTGAAGAACCAAATAATTGAAAGAACGGACAATTTCAAAGTGGTGGCAGACAGCCGAAACTATTTGACGGCAAAATTTAGTTTTAGCGAGGAATGGGAAGAAGATGTAACGGCGATATTTGGGTATGAGAATGAGTATTACAATGTTATTCTTGCCGATGGATTGTGTCATATCCCCTGGGAGGTTATCAAAGTTCCATTCTTCACAGTTTCTTTGGTATGCGGTGACAGAATAACCGCAAACACGGTAAGAGTGGATGTTTTGCAGAGCGGCTATACTGAGGGAAAAATTCCACAAGAGCCTACTCCTGATGTATACCAGCAGATATTGTCGAGAGCAAAGGCCCCTTATATAGGCGAAAATGGCAACTGGTTTGAGTGGGATAAAGATAAGGCGGCACATACGGATACCGGAGTAAAGGCAGAGGGCGAAAAAGGCGAACAGGGCATACAGGGTGAAAGGGGCCCTCAGGGCGAAAAAGGGGATACTCCCACACCTGATGTGGCAGGCGAAATACCAGAGCCACTTGCGGTAAACACCATATACGACCTTGGCACGCAAAGGTCATTGACGCTTAATCTTCCGCCCGGGAAGATAAGCGATTTTGTAGAAGTTGATTTTTTAAGCGACGAAACGCCAACAACGCTTGTTATAACTTCGGCAAATGGACTAAGCGAGTATGACTTTGTTCCAAGGAGTAATATGATATACAGCTTATACTTCGATTGGGGAGTTTTGTACTTTGACCGGGGCTCATCGGAGTATGTATACGGCTGGCGTTTTGCCTATGCAGAATATGTAGCTTCGGAGGTGTAGGCGATGTTTTATGCAAATTATATGCGTGAGAGGATGAAAAATCTGCCAAAGTATGATGAGGCGGAAGGCAGTCCTGCGGTGGTTTGCAACGGACTTGAAAGACCAATCAAGGATATAAATCTTTTTGGTGAAAGCATACAGGAAGGCACGCCCTCGCCCGAAACTCCCACTGAAATTGTCAGCATAGAAAACCCGGTTGTGACGGTGACTGGCAAGAATTTGTTTGATATAGATAATCCCAAACTGGCAGCGCTCAATAGCTGGGCGTATAATTTTTCACCGAAAATTGAGAACGGAGTTTTATATAACGGTGGTGTAGCGAGCCAAATAAGTGGTGTTTATTGCTGTGTGTATTGTGGGAAAAAGCCTTGTACGCTTTCCTTAACAATTGAGGGCGCTTCGGGTGCTTATTACGATTATATAACCGTTATACAATTAGACAGTATTACAGAAAATGGTTATTTTGTAAATAATAATGTTCTAACCACAAAACGCAGCTTGCGAGATGGAAGACACACATTAACGCTTCAGCCCACAAAAAATTATGTTGGGTTTGCAATTACACACGAGACAATACAACATGTCATTAAAGCAACAGATATACAAATTGAGTTTGGTGATACAGCTACCGGGTATGAACCCTATATACAACCACAATCAGTAAATCTTGACGGAATTACATTGAGAGGACTGAAAGACTCGCAAGGAAGCTGGAAAGCCAGAGATGAAATAAAGGTTGACGGCAAGAAAAAGACGGTAACTTTTGTAAAAAGGTGCTGGGAGATAAGCCTTGACGGCGATGCCGGTTGGGCAAAATATGATTATGTCAGCGGGTATGAGGGATTTATGATTGGTCGTAACATACTTCCGGAGAATTATAACAGGCGAACTCCTGCATTTTGCAATCAATGCCGTGTAGATTATAACACAATGTGGATTGGTGTTGATAACAAGCTTGTTTATTGGGTTGGACCGGAAGCAAGGCGGTTTTACGATGCTACATTAGAGGATAAAGGTCTTGCAAACTTAAAGGCACACTTGAACGAAAATCCGCTTAAGATAGTTTCGTATTATGACAAGCCTGTTGAAACGGACATAACAAATACAGAGGCAGGACAGAAACTGCTTGAACTTTATACAAACAAAGGCACAACAAATATCTTTTTGAATTCGGAGTCGGATTTGGGAGAAATTTGGGTCAGATATGAGAGAAAGTAAGCAAGGGGGAATTTTGATGTATTTATTTATAAACAAAAACAATATTCAAAAATATAACGGCGAGGTTTTGAAGAGGTTTGTCGGCAAGAAACTGGTAAAAACCGTTGCCAATCCGACAGATGAAGAGCTTCGGGAATTTGGGTATATGAAACTGATTGAATCAAAAGAGCCGGAATACGATAACGAAAGACAGTTTCTGGAGTGTGAATATGATGTTGTTGACGGAGTTATACAAACTCAATATACCGTTTGCGACTTGCCCGGCTTGGATGCGGCGGAGGGATAAATATGAATGTATCAACAGTAAAACTTTATTGCTGCAGTGCGGCAGGGATTATCGGAAGCTTTGTAGCAAGGCTTTTTGGCGGATGGTCCGAGGATATGCTTACGCTGATTGTGTTTATGGCAGTTGACTTTCTGATGGGTCTTGTTGTTGCAGGAGTATTCCACAAGAGCAACAAATCGGCGTCGGGAACACTGAACAGCCGTGCAGGATGGAAAGGACTTTGCAAAAAAGGGGTTATGCTTCTTTTTGTGCTTGTGGCACACAGACTTGACGTGCTTCTGCAGGCAGATTACATAAGGACAACGGTGATAATCGGGTTTATTGCAAATGAGGCACTTTCTATCATTGAAAATGCGGGACTTATGGGAGTTCCGCTTCCTGACCCGATAGCAAAGGCAATAGAAAGTTTTGGGGAGAATTAAAAATGAAAATAGAGACAAGAGAATATAAGTGGAACGGCACTTTGGCGAAAAGAAACGAGACAAAGTATATAGTACTTCATCACCGGGCAGGAAACGGAGATGTTGAAAGTATTCACAAATTGCATCTTGGAAGAGGATTTTCGGGGATAGGGTATCATTTTTATGTCCGAAAAGACGGGAGTGTTCAAAAGGGCAGACCGATTGATGCAGTTGGTGCACATGCTGTAGGGGCAAATCAGATAAGCGTGGGCGTTTGCTTTGAGGGTGATTTTGAAAAGGAAAAGGATATGTCAATAAAACAAATGCAAAGCGGAAGAATGCTTATTGCTTATCTTAAAAATCTTTATCCCAAGGCGGTTGTTAAAGGGCATCGTGAGGTCCAGAGCACTGCTTGCCCGGGAAGATTTTTCCCGATTGAAAAATTAAAGGAGGAACCAAGAGATATGAGTATAGAAGAAGCAGTTGAGATTATTCAGGCAAAGACCGGGATTGAAGACGAAACAATCGAATTTTTGCTGTGTTATAAGTATGGAGAAGAACTGGTAACCAAAATTGCAGAAGCACTGAGATAACAAATAAAGACCTCTTTGTGAGGTCTTTATTTGTTGACACCAAAACTCGAGATATGATAAAATAAGATATCTTTTAAAAGCGCAGGGGGTGTCAGATTGTGGAGCAGATACGCGGGATAGTTGAGACGATAATATATGAGAATCAGGCAAACGGATATACCGTGTGTGATGTTTCGTCAGATGGCAGACTTTATACGCTTACGGGATATATGCCCGGGCTTTCGGAGGGCGAGCAGATAGAGGCATTTGGTGAATGGAGAACCCATCAGGAGTATGGCGAACAGTTTTGCGTACGTTCATTTGAACGCCATCTGCCCGAGACCGAGTCAGATATAGAACTTTATCTGGGGTCGGGAATTTTGCCGCATATAGGAAAAAGTACAGCAAGAAAGATTGTTGAGCTTTTTGGCAATGAGGCACTTGAGGTAATAGAAAAAACACCTGAAAGGCTTTGCGAGATAAAGGGAATATCAAAGGCGAAGGCTGATGATATTTACCAGAGATACACAGAGCAGATGGGCCTTAAAAAAATAGTAGTATTTTTTCAGCAATATGGTGTTTCGCCCAGCCTTGCAGTAAAAGCCTACAGAAGCTTTGGCGAAAATATAATTGCTATGGTTACCGAAAACCCGTTTTTGCTTAGCGTGATTGATGGATTTACTTTTAAAATCTGTGATAATATTGCCGGAAGTCTTAAAATTCCAAAGAACTTTTTGCCCAGAATTTACGCAGGGATGAAAAGTGTGCTTTTGAATTCGGCATACTTGAACGGGCATACCTTTTTGCCCAAATCTGTATTACTTGCACAGACAAAGATGATGCTTGAAGTCGGCGCCGACGAGGTTGAAGATGCACTTTCGACTTTGACAATGAACAAAGATACGGTAATCGAAAGGCAAGACGAGTTTGATGCTGTGTATCTGAAGCTTTTTTATGATGCCGAAAAGGGCGTTGCGACAAGGCTTAAAGAAATGAGCGGAATGATTTTTGATATAGGCCGCCGAGAACTTGATGAAATGATTTTGGGGGCAGAACGTGATACCGAAATTCTGCTTGCTGACGCACAAAAAGAGGCGGTCGGGGCGGTGCTTCGGAATTCTGCAACGGTTATTACCGGTGGGCCCGGAACGGGAAAGACCACGATAATAAATGCAATAATAAGTATAATGCAGGCTCAGGGTAAAAGCATTGCTCTTGCGGCACCGACAGGCCGCGCGGCAAAAAGAATGACCGAGGTGTCGGGCCTTGAGGCAAAGACCATACATCGCTTGCTTGAAAATATGCCATCTGACGGACAAGGTCAGGCACACTTTGCAAGAAACGAGCAAAATAAGCTTGACTGCGATGTTTTGATTGTTGACGAGATGTCAATGGTGGATATTCTTCTTATGCACAGTCTTTTGCTGGCGCTTCCGCAAAAGGCAAGGCTTATAATGGTAGGGGATGCCGACCAGCTTCCAGCCGTGGGTGCAGGGAATGTGCTTAAGGATATTATAGACAGTGACTCGATTGAATGTATCAAGCTGACCGAGATATTCCGTCAGGCAAAGGAAAGTATGATAGTGGTAAATGCCCACCGAATAAACAAGGGGCAGATGCCGTTTTGCAATGACCCGGACAATGACTTCTTTTTGGTAAATTGTCAGGATGCGGAGTCGCTTGCCCGGACCATTGCTCAGCTTTGCAAAACAAGAATACCAAAGGCTTATGGGGTTGACAGCATTTCGCAGATTCAGGTGATTACACCGTCGCGGAAAACTGTTGTTGGTGTCCAAAGCCTGAATGAAATTTTGCAAAGGACACTGAACCCCATCGGTGAGGGAGGCCCCGGAAAAGCTCCGGCGGTGCGCAACTTCCGTGCAGGGGACAAGGTTATGCAAAACAAAAACAACTACAACCTTGAATGGACCCGTGGCGATGAAAAGGGTATGGGAGTATTTAATGGAGATGTTGGGTTTGTCACAAGCGTAAACAGCTTTGGGAATACTTTGGTGGTTGAATACGAAGACAACAAGATTGTTAAATATGATGCAAATACTCTTGAAGAGCTTGAGCTTGCCTATGCGGTAACAGTCCACAAAAGTCAGGGCAGCGAGTTTGATGTGGTGATTATGCCAATGTTTGACACACACAAGCTGCTTATGACCCGAAACCTTTTGTATACTGCGATTACGCGTGCAAAAAAACTGGTTATCTTGGTCGGCAAGGAAGAAATTCTTAAGCAGTTTGTCGAAAATGACAAAATTCAGCAAAGATATTCGGGACTCAGGGAGAAGATGATAATAAGATAAAAAAGCGGGACAAAAGTCCCGCTTTTTTATCTTTCTTCAGTTTGATTTTCTAAAGTGTTTTTTGCTTTATGGGGTTTGCACATTTTGTCACAGTCTTTTTTTAAAGGTAACATGCAATGTCTTTTCCAAGACTTTCTTCGAGCTCAATCAGTTCTTTTGTGTATGCCTTTGCTTCGTCTGATGCGGCGGCGTATTGATTGAGGTATTGGTTGAGCGACTTAACACCCATATCGCATCCGTCGGTTATAAGTGCGGCGATTGTTTTGTCATTTTTGTCAATTGCAAGCTTTACATTTGTCTTGACCCACGACATACTTTTCGCTACCGGGTTTGGCTCTTTTGGCTCGGCATGGTTTTTGTTCAGAATTTCGTGGATTTTGCTGCCAAGCTGCTGATGTTTTTCTTTGGATTCGTTCAGGATGTTCAAAAACTTGTCACACGAAACCTTGTCCAAAACATCGTCGATTGAGGTTACCCCCATTTTGACGCCTGCGTCAACTTCTCTTAAAAGTTTTGTTGTATCTGTTCCTTCCATAAAAATCAGGACTCCTTTCTTTTTTTGTATTTTGCCCCAAAAAAGAAAAAATATATATAAATTTTGGAATTTGGGAAATAATGAAAATAAATAAAATTATGGGAGGAAAATATGAAAAATTACATTGCAATTGAAGGAATAGCCGCAAGAGAAATCTTAGATTCAAGAGGAAACCCCACCGTTGAGGTAGAAGTTTTTGCCGAGGGTGACTTTGTTGGCAGAGCGGCTGTACCGTCGGGTGCGTCCACAGGTGCGTTTGAAGCTGCGGAAAAGCGTGACGGCGACAAAAAGCGGTATATGGGTCAGGGCGTTCTTGAGGCTGTGGAAAATGTCAATGGCGAAATTGCTGATGCTTTGCTTGGACTGAATGTGCTTGACCAACCCTATATTGACAAGGTTCTTATTGACCTTGACGGCACACACGACAAATCAAGACTTGGCGCAAACGCCATTCTTGCAGTGTCACTTGCCTGTGCAAAGGCGGCAGCTTCGGCGTTGGGGCAAAGCCTTTACAACTATATAGGTGGAATAAATGCCAAGACCTTGCCTGTGCCAATGATGAATATTATAAATGGCGGCAAGCACGCGGACAACTCGGTCTCGTGTCAGGAATTTATGATTATGCCGGTTGGCGCAACCTCGTTTTCAGAGGCACTCAGGTGGTGCAGTGAGGTTTTTCATACTCTCAAAAAATTGCTTAAGGAAAAAGGCTATTCCACAGCTGTCGGCGATGAGGGCGGATTTGCCCCCAACCTTAAGGAAGATGAGGAGGCTGTGCAAATTATCATTGAGGCAATCAATCGTGCAGGATATCGCCCCTATGACGATTTTCGTATTGCTCTTGACCCGGCTTCGACCGAAATGTACGAGGCGGCAAAAGAAAAAGGCGAAGCAGGGAAGTATTATTTCTGGAAAACCGACAAAATGTTGACAGCAGAAGAGATGGTGGACTTTTGGGCAGACTGGGTTTCGAAATATCCCATAATATCCATTGAAGATGGTATGGCAGAGGAGGACTGGGAAGGCTGGGATATGCTTACCAAACGACTTTGCGGCAAGGTTCAGCTTGTTGGCGATGACCTTTTTGTGACCAACACCGAAAGAATAAAAAAAGGTATACAGCTTGGAGTTGCAAATTCGGTTTTGATAAAGGTAAATCAGATAGGAACCCTGACCGAGACCCTTGATGCAATCGAAAAGGCAAACCGTGCAGGGTACACGGCGGTCACATCGCACCGAAGCGGCGAAACCGAGGATACCACCATTGCGGACATTGCGGTTGCGACAAACTCGGGGCAAATAAAGACGGGTGCACCATCAAGGACAGACCGGACTGCAAAGTACAACAGACTTTTGCGAATTGAGGAAGAACTTGATGCGTCGGCATATTATCCGGGAATAAACGCGTGGTTTAATTTGGAATAAATTGTTATTTTGGCGGCGGGAGCGGCTTTTTGTCGTACCGTCGCTTTAACTTTTTTAAAATATTGTTCCCGGCAGGTTTTTTCGACAATTAGCGCATATTTATCCTTGTATAATGAAGAAAATTTACAAATTTTGGAAATTTTACAAAGGAGGAATGTGTGTGTCTGAGACTAAGGCGTATACATACAAAAATATTTCTGCGGCAAAAAAAGTGCTGGGGAAAATCAGGGGAAAACTTTCGGCAAATGATTTGAGGACAAGCCTGATTGGAATATTTCTTGCGATGGCAATGCCACTTCCGGGGGTTGCACCGTTTGGCATGGCGTACTTAGCACAGGAACGGCGTCTTTCGCTTAAAACGCTTCTTGTTTTTGTTGCAACAAGTGTGGGAAGTATATTTGTTTGCGACCGCTTGGGAAGTGCAAGGTATATATGTGCAGGATTTTTGTATCTTGCCGCACTTTTTGTTCTTAAAAAAGGCGTCAGGCTGACCGATGTGACGGCAGGAGTGATTGCCGCCGTCAGTACTTTGGTTACCGGCGTGGCTATGCTTGTGATAGAGGGCTTTTCGATACTTAATTTTGTTTTGCTGCTTTGTGAGGCAGCACTGGTTGTGTCGGGGACACTTATGATGGAAAAAAGTGTTTCGGTGATTAAAGAACGGGAGTTTGCGCTTGAAAAGCTTGACGGCGATTCAAAACTCAGTCTTGCGGCGGTGATTTTGGTAGCACTTTTGGGGTTTAAAGAGATATACCTTGGGTCAGAGTTTTCAGTTATGAATGCGATTGCAGCGGTGATTCTGCTTGTTGTTTCGGCAAGCTGCGGAGCAGGATATTCGACTGGGACAGGTATTGTTCTTGGCGTTGCGTGCGGTATTGGCAGCGACTTCTTTATGTCAATTCTGGGTGCGTTTGGATTCTGCGGATTTCTGGCAGGTGCATTTTCGAAGTTCGGTAAAGGTGGTGCAGTCGCAGGGATTATTCTGGCAAACGGAATAATGACCGTATATACCAACAATGCAACCGAGGCGGTGTTGTCACTGTGGGAAATTATGGCGGCGGCGGTTGTGTTTGGATTTTTTCCTCCGTCGTGGCTTGAAGTGGTGAAAGAGGTGGTCTCCCTGAAGGATGGCGAGCGCGAGGGTATTGCCAAAGTTAAAGAGGACTTAAAAGCAAGACTGAGGGCTGCTGCCACAGCATTTGAGTCAATGACAAAGACTTTGGAGCGGCTTTCGGACAAGGAAAGAACACGAAATGACGAAGACTGTGCATCAATTTTTGATATTGCAGCAGAAAAGGCGTGCAAGAATTGCCGCAAGTCAGGGGTTTGCTGGGGGCAAAGCTTTAATTCGACATACGAAGAAATGTTTGCGCTTCTTAAAATAATGAAAGAAAAGGGCGTTGCAAAAAAAGAGGATGTGGGAAGTTCGTTTGCCGCGCGTTGTATAAATCTGAATGCTTTTGTGGACGAAGTAAACCATCAGTTTGACATATACCGTGTCCGTCAGGTGTGGCGAAGCAGACTGTGCGAAAGCCGACACCTTGCAGGCAAACAGCTTGGAGGAGTGTCAGAAATCCTGGAAAATCTTACAGACGAGATAGATTCGGACACAAAAAGCACAGCAATCTCGGGTTGGGAGCTGAGGTCACGACTGGAGATAAGCGGAATAAGGCCCAAAAGCGTAAATATTATGGAGGACAGGCATGGCAAAAAACGCATCGAAATCGTGATTAAAGCATCTAAGTTTCAGGCCAAGCAGCGGCGGATAATTGAAAAAGTAATGAAGTCATATGCCGGGTGCGGCTCGCTGGTGCGCGAAGAGGTGGCAGATGATAAGCGCTTGATAAAGCTTGTTTTTTCCGAGACGCAGAAGTTTGAAGTCGAAACCGAACACGCAACAGCTGCTGCTTGTGAAAAAAACGGTGACAACTTTAAATTCCTTAACCTTAAAAATGGCAAGTTTATAATCGCAATCAGCGACGGAATGGGTACAGGACATCGTGCGGCAAAAGAAAGCGAGGCAATTCTTGAACTGCTGGATAGCTTTCTGGAGGCAGGCTTTGACAGCCGCATAGCGGTAAGACTGATTAATTCCATTATGATAATGAAGTCGGATGACGAGGCATTTGTCACATTGGATTTATGTATAATCGACCTTTATACAGGCGAGGCACAGTTTATAAAAACCGGAGCCGAGCCAAGCTTTATCTTGGGCAGCAACGGTCGGGTGCGGTCGGTCAAGGCGTCGTCATTGCCGGTGGGGCTTATTGCAGATGCCGAGGCTGAAGTTTTAAAAACCAAACTTCGGGACGGAGACAGGATTCTGATGATGACGGACGGGATTGAAAGCCGTCAGGACGGAAGTGTCTGGGTCAGCGAGTTTGTAAAAAACAACAGCAATGATACCGAAAATATGGCTCAGAAAATACTGAGCCATGCAGCTGAAAAACAAAGCGGCATGGCTCGTGATGATATGACGGTTCTTTCGGTCAAGCTGAAAGCTGTCGGATAAATTTTAAAAAGTGGATGTTGTACAGACTAAGGCTTTTCGATGAATTCCATACGGATGAAGTACCCTCTGTCGTGCCGGCATACGGGACAGGCAGGGGGGACCGCCGTTCCTTCATAGACAAAGCCGCAGTTTAAGCACATCCATTTTGTGCTGATGTCAGACACAAAAAGGCGGTCTTCTTCAAGAAGCTTTGCAAATTTTGCAAAACGCTTGCTGTGAGTATTTTCGATATCGGCAATGTTTTTAAAAAGGGTCGAAATTTCAGCAAAGCCTTCTTTTTCGGCAATTTCGGCGAAATTCTTGTAGACATCGCTGTACTCCTCAAACTCGTTGTGCTGAGCCGAGCGAAGAAGCGAAAGGATGGAGTCGCTTATGTCAATCGGGAAACCGGCGTCAATGGTAATATTCTCGCCTGCGGCAGGGGCAAGATGATTGTAAAACAGCTCACCGTGCTCCTTTTCCTGACCTGCGGTAAAATTGAAAAGTGCTTCGACAACATAAAGGTTCTGCTTTCGTGCCTGCGATGCGGCAAATGTATAACGGTTTCGCGCCTGACTCTCGCCGGCAAATGCGCGAAGCAGGTTCTTTTTAGTTTCGCTGGTATTAAAATCCATAAAATTATCCTCCTTGTTTTCTTTTTAGTATTGACCGATGCGAGAAAATTATTCCGGTGAGACCATAAAATTTGGGGATTGTTGCAAAATTTTGATAATATGTTATAATTGGTGATTATAGTGATTAATATATTTATTTAGCACAGGAGGAAAATTAAATGCCGAAAGAAAGCCGACTTAAAGAATATAAGACTGCCATAAAAGAAAAAAAAGCAACTTTTGTTGTGTTTGTTGCACTTCGTCTTATGGTGATTATAGCAGGTATTCATTCATATATTTCGGGCGTTTATGAAAACCTGTTTTTTTGCGTGCTGACATTTGTTTTGCTGACCGCCCCGTCGTTTGTCAAAAAGAACTTTGGAATTGAACTTCCCAGCGCGCTTGAAATTGTAATTCTGTTGTTCATTTTTGCGGCAGAAATCCTGGGCGAAATGGGCAATTATTATACCAAGGTGCCTTATTGGGACACTATTTTGCATACGGTAAATGGTTTTTTGTGTGCGGCAATTGGATTTGCCCTGAGTGATATACTCAACCGGAACGAGAATATAAAATTTAAAATGTCGCCGGTGTTTTTGGCGATTGTGGCATTTTGTTTTTCTATGACTATAGGGGTTTTGTGGGAGTTTTTTGAGTTTTTCTGCGACGTGTTTTTGAGTACAGATATGCAAAAAGACCATGTTGTAAAAAGCATAACCTCGACTCTTTTAGGCGATGGGACAAAAGACCCGATGACTGTGCAGCAGATAACAACAACGGCTGTAAACGGAGCAAAGCTCAAAATTGACGGCTATCTTGACATTGGTCTTTATGACACAATGAAGGATTTGTTTGTCAACTTTATCGGTGCGGTTGTGTTCAGCGTTATTGGGTTTTTCTATGTCAAAACCCGCGGCAAGGGGAAAATTGCAAAACTTTTTATACCCAGCATAAGAAAAGAGAAGAAAAAGTAAAAGTTATTTGTAGGGGGAGACGTCCCCTGTGACCCCATGATTTAAATGTAAAATATCTTATAGGCGGGCTCCGCCCCCTAACCCCCGTAGCCGCCGCTCAAAGGCTTGGCAGATGTAACTGCTCAAATTTTCTCATTACGCCAACGCTCGGATACACGCACTCAGCGTGTGCCTCGCTAAAAACAACGGCTGCAAAAGGAATTGATTTCCGTTGTTTTTTGTCTAACTCAAAAATTTTTGCAAACATCTGCTATCCGCCTTTTCTATGGCGGAATTTAAAGACCTGCTTTGAGGGTCTTTTAAAATTCGCCTTAAAAATGTTGCTACAGAGACCCCCGGGAAAAATAATACTTGTAATTTAACTTAAATAGTGATATAATAATCTTGCGAGACAATTTAATAGTTATCCACTTAAGGGGTGTTTTGCGTTTTGGTAAAAATGCAGGCTCACTTTTTCGCATCCCTTTTTGTGGTAAGAAAATTGTCTCGCAAACAAGAGCCTTGCATTTTTCGGTGCATGGCTTGCCATGCACTTTTTTGTTTTAAGTGTATGGATACATAAATGTTGCGACACAGGCAAAAAGGGTTCCTCGCGAGGAACCCTTTTTGCTTTAGATTTATTTTTATAATGCATTAAAAAACCTAACAGCATTTTCGGTCGTAATCCTTACAACTTCATCATAAGGGATGCTTTTGATTTCGGCGACTTTTTTGGCAATATGGCAGACAAGACTGCTGTCGTTTCGGGTGCCGCGATGTGGCTCGGGCGCCATGTACGGGCAATCAGTTTCGACAAAAAGACGGTCAAGAGGAATGACTTTAAGCGCCTCGATTGCACGTTTTGCGTTTTTGAACGTCAAAACACCGGTGAAAGAGATGTTAAGTCCCATATCAAGAATTTCCTTTGCGGTTTCACTGCTTCCCGAAAAACAATGGACAACGCCTTTTTGAATGCCTTTTTGTTTAAGTATGGCAAGACACTCGCCTTTTGATTCGCGGTCATGTATTACAACTGGCATATCAAGCTCTTTTGCCAAATCCAGCTGGATTTCAAACCACTTCTTCTGCGTTTCGGGGTCGGTATCGTCATAATGATAGTCAAGCCCTATTTCGCCTATGGCTACCACTTTGGGGTGTTTTGCCATTTCCCTCAGCTCGTCGATATCTGACATTGTCAGATTCTTTGTTTCGCTTGGGTGCACGCCGACGGTGGCACGGATAAAGTCATATTTGTCTGAAAGCTTTATACTTGCCCGTGATGACTCCATACACGAGCCTATGTTGTTTACAAGCCCAACCCCCGATGCTTTAATTTTTTCTATTACCGCTTCGCGGTCCGGGTCAAACATCTCGTCGTCGAGGTGGGCGTGGGTATCGTACAGAAATTGCATGGTCTGTTCCTTTCGTATTTAAATGCCGTATGCAATACGGCAGATATTTTTCGTTTAAAAGTATAACATTATATCAATTCAATGTCAAGGCAGCAAAAATCAAAACAAACAACCAAAAACCCTTGCTTTTTTCGAAGAAATGTTGTAGAATAATTGTGTATGTAACAAAATTGTAACAATTAATTTATATTGAGTTAAATATTTTTTGATAGAATAGAAAAAAAGATTTTGGAAAGGGTGGTTTTTTGAACGGCAGAACCGACAACAAAGAAAAAATCAAGGGCCGGTCTTTTGCAAAAAAGGTATTTGAATTGCAAAAGAAAAGAGCATCTTTTATATACAAAAAAACCATGTTGAAAGTTGCGGAGATTTTAAAAACCTCATATATGAACTCGGTTGTTTCGCTGTGGAACGAGTTTAAAATAAAAATTGCAGGCGGAGTGGCAACCCTTGCGGCAGTTGCATTGATTTGTGCGGTGTCAAATCTTCTTAACTGGAGTTTTGGATACGAAGTCATTGTAGACGGCGAAAATATCGGTCTTGTGACCGACAAAAGTATAGTATATACGGCAATTGATGAGGTCAAATCGAACTTAAGCGAATACTTTGGCAAGGAGTATGTTTATGAAAAAGAGCCTGTTTTTGTAAGACGAATAGTTGCAGAAAAAGACCTTGCAACAAAAAAAGAACTTGAAAAGCAGCTTCTTTCCAACATTGATACAATGGTTGAGGCTTGCACAGTGGCGGTTGACGGCGAAGTTTTGTTTGGCGTATCTGATGAGAGCGCGGCAGAGTGGGTTTTGTCAAAATACAAGCAAAAGTACACAAGCGAAACCATAACCGACGATATGATTGTTGATTTTTGTGAGGATGTGGAAACGGACACCGCCTTTGTGCATATTGCTCTTCTTAAAACTCCTGAGGCGGCACTTGAGATTCTTTCGGGTAATACAAGCGAACTTGCAACGCATACCGTGAAGAACGATGACACTCTTTGGGATATTGCTCAGAAATACGGCACAACCGTTGAGCATCTTCTGGCAATCAATGATTCGGTGTCCGACAACATAAAAGAAGGTATGGAAATCAAGGTTGAAAAAGCCGTGCCAAAGCTTTCGGTGCGTAGCGTTCAGACAGTTTCGCTGACAGAGCCGGTGCCTTATCAGGTAGAACAAATCAAGGATGACAGCCTTTATGAGGGCAGAACTGTGGTATCACGTGAAGGTAAAGACGGAAGTGCCAGGGTGCTTGCCAGGATAACAAAAGTAAACGGAATTGAGACAGAAAAAGATGTTCTGGAAAGCGAGACAATATCGCAGCCGGTTGCCAAAATTGAGAAAATCGGTACCAAAAAGCGTCCGCCGACAACAGGCTCGGGGACATTTATCAATCCTTCGTACGGAACACTTTCGTCGCGTTATGGCAGGCGTTGGGGCCGCAACCACACCGGTATTGATGTGGCAGGGTCGTACAACTCAAACATCAAGGCGGCTGACGGCGGAATTGTGACATATTCGGGCTGGATGTCGGGATATGGCAATTATATTGTAATAAACCACGAAAACGGCTATCAGACTGCATATGGGCATTGTGCTTCACGTTCGGTGGATGTTGGTGACCGCGTTGCCAAGGGTGACATAATTGCAAAAATGGGAAACACCGGCAGAAGTACCGGAACTCATCTTCATTTTGAGGTGAGGAAAAACGGGCAGTATGTTGACCCGCTTAAATATATAAGTTATTAAATGGGGGAGGGACCCGGGACAAATGGAAAAAAAGGTTTTGGTTGTAGATGACGAGAGACCAATTGTTGAGATACTTAAAATAAACTTGCAAAAAGAGGGCTACAGCGTTTTTGAAGCATATGACGGCGAAGAGGCAGTAAACAAGGCTTTGACTGTCCAGCCTGACCTCATCCTTCTGGATGTTATGCTGCCCAAGCTTGACGGATTTTCGGTATGCAAAAAAATCCGCGAGAAGTCATCGGTGCCGATTTTGATGCTTACTGCACGGGAGGAAGAACTTGACAAGGTTCTGGGCCTTGAGCTTGGTGCGGATGATTATATCACAAAGCCGTTCAGCATAAGAGAACTTATGGCAAGGGTAAAGGCAAATATGCGAAGAAGCGAAACCGCTGCTGAGGAAAATCAGAAAAAAGCTGAAGAAGAACTTCGTATCGGAGCTTTTGTTCTTGATTTCAACAGATACGAGCTTTACAAAAACGGCGAGCTTATTGACCTTACAATAAGAGAGTTTGATCTGATAAAGTTCTTAGCAAGCAGACCCGGCAAGGTTTTTTCGAGACAGAATTTGCTTGAACGCGTGTGGGATTATGAATATTACGGCGATGTCAGGACCGTGGATGTTACGGTGCGCAGACTTCGCGAAAAAGTGGAAGACGACCCCTCAGAGCCGAAGGTTATTATGACCAAGCGCGGAGTCGGATATTATTTTCAGGTATAATGATTAGTGTTACAGTTATTGCCGTTGGCAAGCTAAAAGAGGACTTTTACAAAGCGGCTGTTTTGGAATATGCAAAGCGCTTGTCGGCATATTGCCGCTTTGAAGTAATCGAGGTCAAAGACGAAAAAACTCCCGATAATCCCACGGATGCCGAAAAAAACCTTGTACTTAGCCGTGAGGGAGAAAGAATTCGCGCTAAAATCCAAAAAGGAGCAAAGGTGATAGCACTTTGTGTTGAGGGAAAGCAGATGTCGTCAGAAGATCTGGCAGACTTGATTTCGGAGACGGCAACAGGCGGGACCAGCCATATTGTCTTTATAATTGGCGGCTCGATGGGACTTTCGGACGAGATAAAAGCGCTGGCATCACTTAAACTCAGTTTTTCGAAAATGACCTTTCCACATATGCTTATGAGGGTAATCCTTGCCGAGCAGATTTATCGCGGGTTTACCATTGTTGACGGAAAGACATACCATAAATAAGACAGTGGCTGCACTTAATACTGCAGCCATTTTTGGAGTCAGAATATAATAATTGGTGATTTTTATGATTGGTGTATGGTTTAAAAAGCTTAAAAACAAAATAACAGAGAACAAAAACGGAGTCCGGGTGATTTTGTATTCGCTTCTGCATTCGGTGCTTGTTTATTATTGCCTTGAGCTTGGCAACAAAAATCCGCTTTTAAATGGCGTTCTTTATACCATATTGAACATACTGACCGTTTTTGTTCTTCAGTCTGTGGTTTATCTGATTGTCAGACGCAGATGGATTGCATCGCTTTTGACAGGGATACCTCTTACGGTACTTGGAATTGCAAATTACTATACTCTTGTTTTTCGCAACTCACCGATTTCGACTCAGGACATACACAATCTGGGCACAACCCTTTCGGTAATCGACAGTTACAGCTTTCCGCTTAATGCTTTTGTCCTTGGAATACTGGTGTTTTTTGTTCTTCAGATTGCGGTGACGGTTGAACTTTTTAAATGCGAAAAGAAGATAAAGAGGAGCCTTAAGAATACGGCACTTAAAAATGCGTGCATGGTCCTTTTTTGTATTTTGTTTATGAATATGGTTTACTTTGCCGAAAATCCCATAAAGCCGCGAAATACATTTGTGTGGTCGTGGGAGGATTCGTATTACAAATATGGCTATGCCGCAAGCTCGATAGAGGTTTTTCAGAACTCGGTCAATATGATTGACAGACCCAAAGACTATTCCGAAGAAAAACTTGCCGGGATTGCAAAAAACGCACCGGTGAAAGAAACGGGCGAAAAGACACCTGATATAATTCTGATCTTAAATGAAACTTTTTATGATATGCGCGATTTGCTTGACATAAAGACCGATACAGAGGTTATGCCGTTTATTGACAGCCAGAAGCTAAAGGGCAGGGCGGTTGTTGCAGGTACGGGCGGCGGTACAAACAAAAGCGAGTACGAGCTTCTTACTTCAAATTCGCTCCAGCTTATGCCTGCCATTACACCTTTTAACTACCTAAGCTTTGACAATGCCAACAGTATTGTAAATTATGCAAAAAAACTGGGATATTCGACCTGGGGTGCACATTGTGCCGAGGCACTTAATTATGAGCGCGGATTAGTCTATCCAAAGCTTGGCTTTGACAGCGTCCTTTTTCGTGAAGAATTCGGCGAAATTCAGCGCTATGGCGAAAGACCCTATGCAACCGATGAATTTTGCTTTGAAAAACTGCTGCAGGACTACGAAAAAATGGGCGACGGACCAAGGCTTCAGTATATGCTGACAATACAAAACCACGGCGGTTGGGACCTGAATGATGAGAGTATGGATACAGTACACTCGCTAAGCGACTTTGGCGAACATACCGCTCTTTTGAACGAATTTATGTCTTGTGTAAAGAAGACTGACGAGGCATTTAAAAAGCTGACCGAATATTTTGAAAAAAGCGACCGTGATGTGATAATCTGCATGGTTGGTGACCACGCTCCGTCTTTTGCGACCGAAATGGTGGACAGTTCAAGCCTTGATGTTACTCTTGCTCTGCGGTCAACGCCTTATGTTATATGGAGCAATTTTGATATGGGAGGAAAGACCGTGCCACAGAATGTTTCGATGCCGTTCTTGGTGCCAATGGTTCTTGACCTTGCGGATATGCCGCTTTCGCTATATTACGAACAACTTGTTGATTTGAGTGACAAGGCGCCGGTTTTGACGGCGTTCAGTCTTTACAAAACGGCGGATGGCGAGGTGCACAATTATAAGGACCAGACTGCTGAAAGTGAAGATATTAATATTTATTTTGATATGGTATATAATAATGTCGCAGATAATGCCAATCGAATTGAAAAAATATTTGAGCCCCAAAGGAGTATAAAATAAGATGAATAAAAAATACGATGCAGTTATAGATGAGTGGATAAAGGAAAACAAGGAAGAAATAATCAGCGAATGGATAAGACTTTGCAAAATCCCTGCCATAAAAGGCGAGGCGAAAGAAAATGCTCCCTTTGGCGAGCCTTGCGCAAAAGAGCTTGAAGAATGCACCAAAATGTTTGAAAAACGCGGCTATGATGCAAAAATTTATTGGAATGACGGATATTCGCTTGTCGAATGGGGAAAAGGCGAAAAAACAATCGGTCTTTTTGCACACAGCGATGTTGTTCCTGCGGGTGAGGGTTGGATTTTCACCCAGCCTTTTGACCCGATTGTCAAAGACGGCGTTCTTATCGGCAGAGGTGTTGAGGACAACAAGTCGGGGGTTATGGCAAGCCTTTGTGCGATGGAAATTATCAAAAAGTATAATATCCCTGTCAAAAGCCGACTGCAGCTTTTTATCGGCTCGAACGAAGAGTCGGGAATGGCGGATATCGAGTCTTTTGCAAAAAATCAGCCGATGCCTGACATCTCAATCATTCCTGATGGTGCTTTTCCGTGTTGTGTGGGTGAAAAGGGCATTTGCCATCTGTACGCAAAAAGTAACGCAAACCTCTTGGATATAGTTGGTTTTTGCGGCGGTGAGGCGTTTAATGTTGTTCTTGACAAAGCAGAGGTAAAGATTAAAAAAACGGACAAGCTGGTTGCCGAAATTGACAAAAAATTGGAAAACGAAGAAAATATCACTAAAAGGGACGAGGATGGATTTATTGTCCTTGTGGGCAAGGGAATCGCAAAACACGCAAGTATGCCCGAAAATTCGGTCAATGCGGCGTATGTATTGGCGAACTTTTTGTCAAATGTGGAAGCAATTGATGAAAATGACCGAAAAATAATGAAGAATGCGGCTCATATTCTGTCGTGTCCGTTCGGGACTTCGCTTGGCATTGATTTTTGTGATGATTTGTTTGGCAAGCTTACATTTGCAAACGGAATGGTAAAAATACAGGACGGCAAGCTTTGGCTGTCGTTTGATATGAGATACAGCAGCGCGCTTGACTCGGACGATTTGCTTAGGCGCACCCAAAATGCACTTAAAGAGCTTGACTGGGATATGGAGATTGAAGAAAACAAGCCTGGATTTTCAATTGACGAGAGCAGCAGAATCGCCGCACTTTTTGAAGAAGTTTTTTATGCCGTAACAGGATTTGAGAGAAAAAGCTTCAGAATGGGCGGAGGAACTTATGCAAGATATCTTAAGAATGCCTTCTCAATCGGGACATATGCAAAAACAAAGGACCAAAAACCGCTTCCGTTTGAAATGCCCGGCGGTCATGGCGGACCGCATCAATGCGACGAGATGATTGTTCTTGATGAGTTCTTCACAGCGGTAAAGATTATTATATACTATCTGATTGCAGCAGATGAAGATATCAACAGGCTTTGATAAAAAGCGCAGAATGTTAAAGTTTTAAAAGTCTAATAATGCAGAAAGCCGCAAATTTTTGCGGCTTTCTTTATTATGAAGATAATTGGCTGATAGCTTCAGAGAGTGCTGATGCGGCAGCTTTGTCGGGGAGAATAAAGTTTAAAACAGGAATATCAAAAACTGTAAGTTCGATGCTGTAATGCAAAAGCTTATCATCAAAAAGAGCCGAAAAACGCTGTATGCTTCGGTATGGCAAAAATTCGATTTCGAAATGCAAAGGATTGAATCTGCCATCCTTGCAATATGTAAAGATTATTCGCTTGTTGGTAAAGTGAGCAAAACAGTCAAAATTTTTAAAGCTTTTAAAAATATTTTCGTCTTTTAAAAAATAGGGAGACAAATTTGACAAATATTTGTCATCAAAGCACTCGTTTGATTCGTAAAATGATGAATTTGATAAGCCTATCATAAGGATTCTCCTTTAAATAAAAAAAGTGTGTCGCCAAAGCGACACACTTAAAAAACGCATCACTCTGACAAAGTCTGCGATAACTTTGAAACATACCTACCGGAATGCCAAGTCAGAGGTACGCTTTTTACATAGCGTATCTCCGGTAGGCTATCTTTATTCAAAGTTATCGCACAAATATTATATCACTAAATTTATTAAATTACAAGACCTTTTTATAGGCGGGCTCTGCCCCCTATGACCCCCGTAGCCGCCGCTCAAAGGCTTGGCAGATATAGCTGCTCAAATTTTTTCATTACGCCAACGCTCGGATACTCAATATATATTGAGTGCCTTCGCTAAAAACGGCAGATGAAAAAGGGAACTGATATCCGCCGTTTTTTGGCTGATTCAAAAATTTTTGCAAACATCTGCGACAACCCTTTTATATGGCGGAATTTAAAGACCCTCAAAGCGGGTCTCTTTAAAATTCACCTTATTTATAACGATTGGAGATTGTTTGTGAGGATTTTGTGAAATAACAGAAAAATGCCTTGCAATCAATTTCATCTGCAGGCAAGGCATTTTAGCGAGAGCACGCGATGAGTTCACGTATTCGAGCGTTCGTTATTTCAAAAAAGACAAGCAATTATAAGCTCCTGAGTTATAAATCGGTGCGGCAGGGGGTTAAGGGGGCGTTGCTGATGACGCCCCCTTAAAGCAAAACTTATTAAACTATAAAGTGGGGGTTATAGGGGGCGGAGTCCGCCTATAGAGAAAGCTTTATTTTAGATATACAAAAAGGGTCCGTTAATACGGACCCTTTTGGTATGTTATTTCAAAATATAAACCTTCATACTTCTTCTTCCAAAGCGGATAGCTTCGGCTCTTGTGTCAAAGCAAAGGTCGATGCGGTTGCCCTTGATGGCACCGCCGGTGTCGGCAGCAATCGCTGTGCCGTACACATATTTGCCGTCGGCAGACTCAATGTAAAGTTTGCTACCAAGCGGTATGACTCTTGGGTCAACTGCCACTATGCCATAACCGGCTTTTCTTCCGGTTGCGGTAATTCCGTAAGCCGGATGCGACGGACTTTTGCCGCAGCTTGATGCATCATATGCGGTGGCATTTGTGGTCAGCACTTTGCTGTAGGCAAGGTTTCCGCTACGCGAAGTCTGCACTGTGCCTGCTGATGCAAGGACATAATTTGCAGCCTTTTTGGGACCAACCTCGCGGATTTGAGCAACCGGCTGACTTGTTACTGTTTCGCCAAGCTTCTCGCGCGAGACTTCGACTCCGTCTTCAAAGCATACCTTGTATGATACTCTCTTTTCGCCGGGGACACCTTTTTGCACAAGCTTGCGAGTTCCGCTTGCCAAAGCTTTGTTTTCGCGTTCTTTTGAATCAAAAGGAATTTCTTCCTTAACCTCTATGGTTTTTTCATCCACACGAACGATGGTAATTTCGTCAAAGTCCGAAACCTTTTCGTCATAACCCGGTGTGATTTTGTCGGTCTTTTTGGGGTTGTAGCCAAGTTCCTTAAGTGCTTCGCCTGCTGTGTGGCGTGTAGCAATAAGTGTCTGGCTTTCGCCCTTTTCGGTAACCGTAACCACAAAAGCTCTGTATATTTCAATTTTCATACCGTCCTTAAGTTTGGTATCTTTGTCAAAGCTCAGCTTGTCGCGCGAGCCGACAAAAATCTTTTCCTCGTCAAGGACCTCTTCAACATATCGTTTAAATGTAATAACTTCTTTAACACAATCATCCCCGTCAACAATGACTACCTGCTTTGCAAGTACGCATACTGTGCAGACAGCAATCACAAGAACAAGAGCCGACGCAGCAGATGCAAGGATGATTTTTTTGGCTGATGAGGATATGTTAAGCAGTCTATCCTTCAGACCATTTATCATCGAATCACCTCTGAAATTTTGTATTTTGCGGACCGATTTTGCCGCAAGACCTGTTTAGTATACCCGAAATTTTGCCTAAAAGTCAAGTTTGATTATCCCGAATTAAACTGATTTAACTCTTCTGAATTTTGAAAAAGTGACTTTGGCTCGAAGATAAAGTCCGTTTTTCTTACATTTACTCCCGTTTCCTCTTGTTTCCTCGGGTTAAAGCCAAAAATTTACATATTTTTACACACAATGACACTTGAATTTGCCGGCAGAATTTGGTATAATGCAGATGTGTAAATTAGTTTAAAGTTTGTTAATAAAAATTTAATATTACTGTGTTAATATATTAAGGGAAGGTAAAATTTATGCCTGAGACTAAACTGAATTCATATGAAAGAATAGATGATTTGCAAACGCCAAACGGGTACAGACTTATTCAAAATCCGGAGTGGTTCTGCTTTGGGGTTGATGCGGTTTTGTTGGCGGATTTTGCCGCACACACCATAAAACCAAACAGCCATATTCTTGATATGTGCACAGGAAACGGAATTATCCCGATACTTTTGTGCGAAAAAACAAAAGCCGAAAAAATCACCGGCATAGAGATACAGCAAAAGGTTGCCGAAATGGCGCAGCGAAGCGTTTTGCTTAACGACCTTGAGGGAAGGGTTTCGGTGGTTTTGGGCGACCTTAACGATGCTGACGGAATTTTTGGCAAGTCGGTATTTGATGCGGTTTGCTGCAATCCGCCTTACAAGGAAAATCACGGCGGACTCAAAAATCAGAATGACGAAATGACAATCGCAAGACACGAGATTTTGTGTAATCTTGAGGGGATAATAAAAAGTGCCGAAAGAGTGCTTAAGCCTTCGGGCAAGCTTTATTTAATTCACCGTCCCGAACGCCTTGCCGATATATTTTGTATTATGAGGGAACACAAAATCGAGCCAAAGCGGCTGCGGATGGTGCATCCTGCACCCGAAAAAACTGCGACAATGGTACTTGTTGAGGGGGCAAAGCACGGCAGACCAAAACTGTTTTTAGAGCCGCCGCTTTATGTTCATGATGCTGACGGAAATTATACAGACGAGATTGAACGGATATACGGGAGGAAAAGCAATGAGTGAATACGGAAGATTGTATCTTTGCCCGACCCCTATAGGAAACCTGGGGGATATGACGGCAAGGGCGATTGAAACCCTTAAATCAGTTGACTTGATTGCGGCAGAAGATACCAGAAACACAATGAAACTTCTTAATTATTTTGACATAAATGTTCCGCTGACTTCGTATTATGAGCACAACAAGGTCCAAAAAGGCGGAGTTTTGATTGAAAAACTTAAAGCAGGTCAAAATATTGCGCTTGTGTCGGATGCAGGGATGCCTGCGATTTCGGACCCGGGCGAGGACCTTGTAAGAATTTGCATAGACCAGGGCATTGAGATTGTCCCCCTGCCGGGTGCAACGGCTTTTGCCACCGCTCTTGTGGCATCAGGTATGCCAACCGGGAGGTTTTCGTTTGAGGGCTTTTTGACCACAAACAAAAGAAACCGCAAAATTCATCTTGAAGAGGTGAAAAACGATACCCGGACCCTGATTTTTTACGAGGCACCGCACAAGCTGATTTATACGCTTTCGGATATGCTGGAGGTGTTTGGGGACCGCGAAATTGTACTTGCACGCGAACTTACAAAAAAGTTTGAGGAATTTTTGCGTACAACTATTTCGAAAGCCATTGAGCATTACAACGATAATCCGCCAAAGGGTGAGTTTGTACTTATTATAAAAGGAAAAGACAGAGAAGAAATTGAAAAAGAAAACCGTCCCTCTGAAACTCCCGAGGAATTGCTTGAGAAATATGCAAAAGAGGGAATGCGTGGCAAGGAACTTACAAATTTTGTTGCCGAGAGCCTTGGTATGCCAAAGCGTGAGGTTTATGATATATACCTTGGGATAAAGGATAATCTTTAACCTGAAGAAAACAGAAAGGTTGTGGAAGTTGTGGACAAAAAGACCAAAATTCTTATTGTTGATGACGAAAAAAATATCTGCGAGCTTATACGGCTTTATGTCGAGAAAGAAGGTTTTGAGACAATCGTTGCCTATGACGGAGCCGAGGCGGTGGAAAAATTCAGGACAAATGCGCCTGATATTTGTCTTCTTGACATTATGCTGCCAAAGAAAGACGGATGGCAGGTCTGCCGTGAAATACGGGCGATTTCCAATGCGCCGATTATTATGCTGACTGCCAAAGGCGAGCTTTTTGACAAAGTCCTGGGACTTGAACTTGGGGCGGATGATTATATTGTAAAGCCATTCGAGCCAAAAGAACTGATTGCACGAATCAAAGCGGTGCTCAGAAGATGTGAGGCGCCCAAAGAAAGTGCCGAAAGTGGGGAAGAACTGAATTTTGACAGACTCAGCATAAGCCGTGCAACCTATGAGGTTTATCTTGATGGAGAGCGCCTTGAACTTCCGCCAAAAGAATTTGAACTTTTGTATTTTCTTGCGCAAAATACGGGCAAGGTGTTTACACGCGACCAGCTTTTAAACGAAATATGGGGATACGAATTTTTTGGGGATTCGCGCACGGTTGATGTTCACATAAAGCGCATCCGCGAAAAGCTTGAAAAAGAGGACAAACCCCACAACTGGCAGATAAAGACGGTCTGGGGCGTGGGTTATAAGTTTGAAGTCTTTGCCTGAAACTGATTTTGGAAAGGACCAAATATATATGAAAAAACCAAAGAAAAGTATCTTTTCAAAAATTTTTTCAATAAATCTTGTCATAATATTGGTAAGCGTTTTTGTTCTTGCTGTTATGCAGTCATTAATGATTTCGCAGTTTGTCAGACGCGAGAGGATAATGATGCTTGACGAAAATGCAAAAAAAATTGCGACATTTATCCAAAACGGGACATCATCCGAGCAACTTAAAAACTTTCTTTACGGATTTTCGCACAGTACGCAAAGTAACATCCTGATTGTCGATGCAGATGGAGATGTTTTGCTTGCCTCGACGCCTGATGACGCTTACAACAAGGATGTTTTGAGGATTGACCCCAAATATCTTGACGATGTTTTAAAAAATGAACAAAAGATAATCAAAGGGACACTGGGCAACACTTTCAGGGGCGAGATGTTTACTCTTCAGATGCCGATATCCGTTCAGAAGAGCGGCAAGGTCATAGGCGCAATTTTTATCAGCGCACCTGTGCCCGGAATGGCAAAAACCCAGTTGCAGCTTTATCGTGTGCTGGGCATTCCGTTTTGCATTGTACTGCTTCTTGCAGTGGCACTTTCGTTTGCGCTTTCGCGGCGCATTTCCAAGCCAATCAAAAAAATCGGTCAGACTGCAAGAAAGTTTGGGCAGGGCGATTTTTCGTCAAGAGTCTGGCTTGAAAGCAGAGCTGATGACATAATAGAAATCAGCGAGCTGACCCAGAGCTTTAATGATATGGCGTACAGTATTGAAAAATCAGACGATATACGAAATAACTTCCTGTCGGATGTTGCGCACGAGCTGAGGACCCCGATGACCACGATTTCGGGTTTTGTTGACGGAATTCTGGATGGCACAATCCCACCCGAGAGGCAAAACGACTATCTTGCCATTGTGCGTGACGAGGTGGGCAGGCTTTCGGGACTTGTAAATTCGTTTTTGAGTCTTACCAGATTTGAAACGGGTGACCGCAAGCTTGAAACAACAACATTTGATGTTTGCGAAACCATTCGGCGTACTCTTGTCGGGTTTGAATCCAAAATCGAAGAAAAGCAAATCAAAGTTGAGGTTGACCTTGCAGAAAGCTCGTGTATGGTCTCTGCCGATATGAATTCCATACGGCAGGTTCTTACCAATTTGATAGAAAATGCCATAAAGTTTGCCGATGTGGGAGGACTTTTGAAGATTTCGGTTGCTGCCGGGAGGGATGAGGCAAAAATTTCGGTTTATAATACCGGCTGCGGAATAGCGGAGGAAGATAAAAAACTGATTTTTGAAAGATTTTACAAGGCAGATAAGTCCCGTTCGTTAAATCGCGAGGGCACAGGAATAGGGCTTTATATAGTAAAGGATATTCTTAAAAGACACGGCAAAGATGTTTTGGTCGAAAGCCGCGAGGGTGAATTCGCCGAGTTCAGCTTTTCGCTTGACCGGATAAAAGCATAGTTAAATTTATTTTTATTGTTTATTCATATTTTTTTCACAAATAGGTGGTATATTAATATTAGGAAGATAAAAATTAAATTTTGAGGAGTGAAAAACGATGAGCGAATTTGAAAAGAATTTTTTCGAAGATGAGAAAAATAAAAGAACATACGAAGAAGAAACTCAAAACGCTTGCGAGCCTTCTTATATATGGAACAAAGACGAGTACGAAAGTGCGTCCAAACCGTGTACGGCAATGAAAGTATTTGAGGCAAAACCTAAAAAGCGTGTAAAATTCAACCGATTTGTTACTATTGCTTGTGCAATCGGCGTGCTTAATCTTGCTGTACTTGGCGGGATTTTTGCAGTTGGTTATGGATATGGCTCGGGCAGATTGGGAAGCGGAAACAAGGCAAATGTGATTGCTCAGCTGAATCAGACCGGCAACACCTCCGAAGCAAAGCCATTGGTAAATTTAGGCAGTGAACTTTCGACGGTTGACATCTCGAAAAAAGTCGGTCCTGCTGTTGTGGGCATAACAAGTACTGTCAACAATATCTACAGTATATTCAACACATCAGCTACATCCGAGGGAACAGGCTCGGGCATAATAATCAGCAACGACGGATACATTGTCACAAACAACCATGTTATTGATGGGGCATCAGCGGTCAAGGTTACCCTTAACACAGGAAGCGAGTACGAGGCAAAGGTGATAGGCAGCGACTCAAAAACCGACCTTGCCGTGATTAAGATAAAACCAAACGAGACATTGACAGTTGCAGAACTTGGTGATTCGTCGCAGATTCAGGTGGGCGAGCGTGCCGTTGCGATAGGCAATCCGCTTGGACTTGAATTTTTTGGAAGTACAACGCAAGGTATTATCAGTGCGATAAACCGCAAAATTACAGTCGGCGACCGGACAATGAGTGTTATTCAGACCGATGCCGCAATAAACGAGGGTAACTCGGGCGGTGCATTGGTTAATGCCTATGGTCAGGTTATAGGTATCAACGCAGTAAAAATTTCGTCATCAACGGTGGAGGGAATGGGTTTTGCAATTCCGATTTCCGAGGCAAAGCCGGTGCTTGAAGATTTGATAAAATTCGGCTATGTAAAAGGCAGACCCGTACTTGGAATTTCGGCACGAGATGTGACCAAGGATATGGCAATGCGTCAGGGATGGCCCATCGGTGTTCAGGTAATGGCGGCTCAGGTAGGCAGCGGAGCCGAAATCGCAGGACTTCAGCAAGGTGACATAATCACAAAGGCTGACGGCAAAGAAGTCAAAAACTTTGATGACCTCAACGAAATAAAAGACTCACACAAACCGGGCGAGATAATGAACCTCGAAGTCTATAAATACGAGACCGGTCTTACTGCAAAGGTAGCGGTTAAGTTAAACGAAGAACGCCCCGAATAAAAATTTTGGCTTTGATAAAATGCACCAAATGAACAAACCGTCACCGCTCGGCGTACCTCTGTACGCCGTCGGGTGCCCTTTCAGGCTTGGTTTGTCCGTTTTGCACTATTTTCTCTTTGCCAAAGGGCTTTGATAAAATGCCAAACAAAAAGAGGCCGTTTAAAAATTATATTTTTAAACGGCTTTCTATCAGGGGATAGGTAAAATTGATTCAGAACACACAAACCGAGCCAAAGTCAATACTTTGGGGTACCCGAAGGTGTACTGTAAGCCGAAGCGTGTCAATCCCCATAAGCCTTAAAGTTGTTAAATTTTTACCCTTTAAATTTGTCGTCCTCGTAAGGCGACAAGCCTTACTTCGTCCTCCGCATTCAAATTATATAAAATTTTC
>JAFQSM010000084.1 GCA_017409575.1 Clostridia bacterium | reverse complement strand
CTTTCACCTTTGTATTTGTAATAGATGTCCATGCCGGTAATGGAGGAATCTTTTCCGATCATGCAAAAGTTGAACATGCCGGGACCCTCTCCGTTGCAGATGATTTTTGCGCCCTCTTCCACCGTGATATTGCCCATAATTTCAAAGCCGGAACTTTTGTCAATGGTCAGGGTAACACCGGATTTCACAGTAATATCTCCGTACTTGACAAAAGAGGCTTTCAGTGTGGCATCTTTGTCGTAAACAAGATTCTTTGATGCGGCGGCAAATGCTGTTGTGGAGAGCGTAAAAATGACGGCGAGCAAAAGAACGATCGAAATTAGTTTTTTCATAGCAGGTCTCCTCCTTATTTGAATGGATCAATTCAATATAGCAAAGAGAGAATTTGCCCGGAAAGGCGCGAAAACAAAAATTTCGAATACTTTCACATTCGGGATTTTGTCTGAGACGGTCAAAAAATCTCCTGATTTATCGGGCAGAGAAGCCCTCGCCTTTCAAAGCCGAAATCAATCGGAGAAATGAATTTCTCCGCACTTATTGCTTCTTACTTTTTACTTTATCAAACCCCCCAATGCGAGTCAAGGTAATCGTGAATAAATAAGAGGTAAAAAGTAAAATCTCGAACGCTTTCGCATTCGGAATTTTGGTGGGAGGGGTGGATACAGGCCGCCAAGAGCCGCGCATAGCGCGGTTGCGGACTGAACACCCGCCTGCAGGCGGGTGTCTCACGGGATTTGACGCGCTTTGCGCCGGTGGTTCGAATCCACCGAAATAAAAAACACCACAACCTTGCGGTTGCGGTGTTGTGTTTGCATTACTAAAAAGATCGCGCGGTTTTTGTGTTACCTCTTACCGCTTTCGCCCAAACTCATCGAAGTTTTTCTTCAATGCACGTTCTGTGGGGAAGATAGCGGCTACCATGGGAATCAACTGGATCATTACAATGATCCCACCGACCGTTCCAACGGTATCCACATCGGAACCTAATACAAAAAGCATTGCGATGACGGAGAGCGGAAGCATGATCAGCGCAAGTATTTTCCACAACCTGCCAATATACTTGTGGGCAAAATTCCAGGTGTTTTTGTTTTTCATGGATCTGGCTGTGCGGTAACCAAATACGAAATTGATGTTGTTGGGCGCTTTCTTTGTGAAAAGTATTCCAAAGCCAAGCATTGTCCCGGGGATCAAAAGCACCATTATGAGCATAAAAATCCAGAATCCGATCATGCTATCCCTCCTCAACTGCTATTATCATTATCTTATCAAAAACCTGAATGCAGTGCAAGGTGATTTGGTGAGGCGATAAGTGCAAAAACAAAACCGCAACCTTGCGGTTGCGGTTTTGCTGTGATTACACTACAAAATAGATCGGGTGGATTTGACGGGTCAAAAAGCGCTGCAAATTGGAATTTACTCACTCAATCTCTGTGCGGATAGTAAATACATCGGGGAGATTAAAAATATCATTTTTCAAGAACAATGGGTAGAAATACTCGTCCTTTAATCTTTCAAACTCTAACCATTCAAAAGCATGTGTGCGGCGACCTTCATTTACAGTAAAGCTTTTTCCCCTCAACAGCAAATCGGTATCGGTTATGTCCATCAAGAAGTAAATACAGAGTTCGTGATAATGCAAATTATCTACATCTTCTGTAAAAAAAGCTTGATTGAGCCAAAGAGGACGGACAATCTTGGGAGTAACGCCCAATTCTTCTTGAACCTCTCTGATGACTGCATTTTCTGCTGTCTCACCTATCGCGACTCTTCCGCCGGGCAAATAGTAATATGGTGACCTCTCATCATGCATTGCCAGGATTTTGCCGCCAGAAATCATCATAGCACAAACTCTGTAATTGAATTTCTGATTGCCTGTTTTGAAAGATATATCCATCCTTTTATCCATCCTCTCTTCAAATTCCTATTTATCGGGCAGATCGCCTCGTCCTTCAAATAGATTTTCAATTCACAGAATTGAAAATCACCACACTTAT
>JAFQSM010000083.1 GCA_017409575.1 Clostridia bacterium | reverse complement strand
TTGCAATTTCACGGAATTTATGTTATACTAAAATAAAATTAAGTGCGTCGTTTTTTGGCAGTTGAGCATCAGCTTTACAGGGGAGATTTTTGGATAGCATCAATAAAGCATCAAAAGGCATAAGGTTCAAAAGACCGAGTGCTACAAACGGCTCAACAGTGGGAACAATTTGAACGGTCTTTTATATTTGACATGACCTCCAAAACCGCGTGCCGTGAGTTCAAGTCTTACTACCCCTGCCATAAAACAAAAAGCATCCATCAGGGTGCTTTTTGTTTTATGTGTATGCGGAAATGAGGCTTGAACTCCTCGCTCGCGGTTTTTCCGCGTGTCCGTGTCTGCACGTCAAAAAAATGTATCAGTGACACATTTTTAGTGCAGAGTTGGCGTTTGCGACAGCAAATGCCAATTAAAGAAAACCCGTAAGGGTTTTTTACTTTGAAATTTCAAGTCTTACTACCCCTGCCACCCATCCTGAAAATTATCACTTTCAAAACTTGTCCGTTTTGTCCGTTTTTAGCCGCTATAATATAATTAGAAGGCAAAAGAAAGGGTGATTTAATGACAGAAACTATGTTTGAAAGTATGGCAGAAAGGCTGAAAATGGATATTTCTAAAGAAATTGCTTATGCGTATACCGTGTTTGTTCCTGATGGTACAAAAAGGGTAATTTCTAAAATGAAAAGAAACATCCATTTAAACGACAGAAAGTTTTTGGCTCAAGAACTACAAATTGCTGTCGGGAGCGGTTTGATTTTTCCCTATGATGTTCTAAATTCAAAGCTGGAAAAGCACATTTCTGATTTTTATGCCGAGTTTAGCTTAAGCCAAAACGCCTTAAAAAAACTTCTATCTTATGGCGAGCGAGGTGAAAAATTTAAAACAGAGTTTGATGAGCGGTTAGAGCAATCAAGAGAAACTGCAATCAGGGCAGTAAGACACGAAATGAATCTGCAAATGATGCAGAGCAAGGATGCTAAATCGGTAGTAGACCATATTCAAAAAATCTTAACAAAACGCTTCTCATCTTTAAAACAACTCTTGAAAGAGAGCGCTGGACAGATGCAGCAATATATGGTACTATGGGATTATCAGGATAAGGGATATACCCATTACCGAGTCAGAACAAACGGAGACAATTGTGAAGATTGTACCAACTTAGACGGCACGGTTTTCCCTATTTACGAGGCGAAGTCGGGCAAAAGTCTTGCACCTTTACATCCAAATTGTGATTGTGCAGCCGAGGTTTTGGACAAAAATGGCAACACTGTTTTTGTTGTCAAAAGAGAAAATGAAAACAAAAGCGACACAGACTCTTTAGATTACTTACAGACCTCTTTAAAACAAGTAATTTTAGGGAATTATACAGACCATGCCAACTTGCTGGGAACTTTGGGACAGATACTCGTGGGTTTGATTGGACTTGATTTGCCGGCTGACATCCGTGATATAATATATGATATCACAAAATTTGAGATGGCTCCCGAACACGCGTTTCAAACTTTATTTGATGCTTTGGCTCTTCTGCCCATAGCTGGCGGAATCAAATACATAGACGAGGCAGGGGATGCCCTCAAGTCTGCTGCGAAATATGGGAATGATGCGGCGGAGTTAATAAAAAATAGCGAAACCTCGTATAAGATGGTAAAAAGACCTAAACCAATGACTGCAAAAGAGGCGCTTGAAGCTGCAAAAGCATTGGGCTTTGAAGCTACTGGACAGTTTTCTCATGGACAGCCAGTATTTAAAAAATCAAACAAATACATTACCCCTGATATAGATAGTCATATTGGCGGCGTATGGAAAATGGCTGATTCAATTAAAAATTTGAAAAGCAAAAAAACCAGATTAGGAACATATGACGAAAAATTAAAAAGGATAGGTGACTGATATGAATTGTTATCGCATTACGAAATATAATCCTACATTTCGGGATAAAAATGGAAATTATACAGCAAATGACTGGACATCAATAAGCGATATCGGAAAAACTTTTATTGGCGGCGTTCTTTCGCAGACAAAGTATAAGCAAACTGAGGATTCTTATGTTGATGCTGTGAAAATAATACTGAAAGAAAAAGGTATTTCAAAAATGATGCTTTGCAGTTTAGAAAAAAATGATGATATGGCAGAGTTTGTTTTTTCAGCCAAAGAAAAAGACCTTTTTAATAGAATAGACGATAATTTTTGTGTCGAATTGAATGAATTGGAAACAGCTGTCAGATTGGCTTTGCGCGAAGTGATATGGTGTAATCTTTTATCCGATACAGGCGATTTGAAAATTGAATTTGGGTACGATTACTATATGTATATAAGATGCAACGAAATGGAAGAAGCGGCAAAACAAATAATTTTGAATAGTGGGTTGTTTGTAGAAGAAGTAATTCAAGAGGACACTCCTCTTGACTAAAAAATCAAAGATACAAAACCCCCGACTGTGACATTTTTGTAACAGCCGGGGGTTCTTTATAATAAAATCCTAAAACAACGCCTCGAGTGTAGCTTTTACCTCGGCAAAGTCTTTTTCCGTAACGCCCTCAAGCATAATGGGGATGTTGGGTTTTCGGGTTGTTGCAAGTGTAAGAAGTTCTTTGGTGTTCATAATACCCTTGCCGGGCAACACACCTTTCATCGCACCGTCTTCCATAACGAAATCCTTGAGGTGAATAACCGCAATTTCGTCGCCCAGAAGTTCAAAGGCTTCTCTTACTATTTCGTCTCGATTTTCATAGTTTTGCATATTTATAAGATTGCACGGATCAAGCACAACACAAATATTGGGCGAATTTAAATCATCAAGAAGTCTGCGCATCTTTTTTGGCGAGTCAATTACAAACAGGTGTACGCCCTCGATTCCTATCATAACACCAAGCTTTTCTGCCGCATCGCAAAGCTTGCGCATATTTGACAAAAGATACTGATAGGCCTCTTCGGTATGATTTTTTTCGGGAATACAATCTTCACCAACATACCCTGTTTCAAGCGCTACCATTCCTGCATTCATAAACCTTGCATACTTAAGAATCTCCACAAAAAAGTCCATATCTTTTTTCAGGACTTCTGTGTCTGTGTTTGACGGATTTATGTAGCAGCTGAGTATTGAAATATCTATACCGTTTTGTTCGAAGACACGGCTCATCTGTTTTGCATAAGCAGGTGAAAACATCCCCGGCTTAAATCCCGCAACGGATAAATTAAGTGCCAGTTGAAGAGACTTTACACCAAGCGCGTTGCAGCCCTTTATCAAATCGTCTATATTGTCGGCAACTATATCGTGCCCTCTCATTCCAAAATTCATAAAAATTTCCTCCTATATTGTTTGTTCCTTAAGTTTATTACATCTTGAGGCAAAAGTCAAGACTTGCCGGAATATTTGCAAAACACAAAAAGCTCCGCAAATGCGGAGCTTTTGTAAAATGCGATAATAATTATCTCTTTGAAAACTGTCGGAGAGTTAAGAAAATATGCCGGTGGCATATTTTTAGCTTCGAGCGGCGATGTGCTGTGCCGAGCCGCCCGCAGTTTGAACAAGGGGTAAAAAACAAGCACCCACCAAATATGGTGAGTGCCCAAAAATACAATTTGTTTTTTATCTCTTTGAAAACTGCGGTGCACGACGAGCAGCTTTGAGTCCGTACTTCTTTCTTTCCTTCATTCTGGGGTCACGAGTGAGGTAACCTGCAGCCTTGAGGGTTGCTCTGAAAGTTTCGGAATCAACTTCCAAAAGTGCACGAGCAATACCGTGACGGATTGCACCTGCCTGACCGGTGAAACCACCGCCCTTAACATTTACCAAAACATCAAACTTGCCAAGTGCGCCTGTTATTTCAAGCGGCTGACGGATGATGGTTTTGAGTGTTTCAAGACCAAAGTAATCGTCGATGTCTCTGTTGTTGATTGTTACAACGCCTGTGCCGGGAACCAATCTAACCCTTGCAACAGATTCTTTTCTTCTGCCTGTTCCGTAATACTGAACTGTATTTGCCATTGTTCGCTACCTCCCCTTATATTTCGCCTGTCCACTCTACCGGGGACTGCGCTTCGTGATTGTGATTTGCATCTGCGTATACCTTGAGCATCTTAAGTGCCTGTCTGCCCAATGTATTGTGGGGAAGCATACCTGCAATTGCAAGTTCCATTGCTTTTTCGGGGTTCTTATCCATCATCTCTCTGTAAGAAACTTCCTTAAGATGACCGATGTAACCTGTGTGTCTATAGTACTTCTTCTGATCAAGCTTGTTGCCTGTAAGAACAGCGTCTTTTGCATTGATAACGATAACATACTCGCCGCAGTTTACATTGGGAGTAAATTCGGGTCTGTGCTTGCCTCTGAGAATTTCAGCAGCTTTTGCTGCAACGCGGCCCATGGGCTTTCCTGCTGCATCAATGATGTACCACTTTTTTTCAAGCTCATTTGCTTTTGCCATATAAGTTGACATTTTTGTACCTCCTGAGATTATTTCAGACTATGAGCAGATGAACACAAGGTCTGTGTGCATTTGCCCACAGTCTGCAATCTGAAATTTTTTACTTGCATCGGTTTTCCCGACGCAGCATAGACCATTATAATACCTTTTTTTTCTTTTGTCAAGCATTTTTTTCAAAAATTTAATTTAGCATATTTAAAGGTCCGTTTTTCTTTGTTTTTCTCTTTTTTACTCTTGTTTGCTCGTGTTCAAAGTCAAATTTTTTTATTCAAAAACAGCATTTTTCCGTTTGTGTATATTGAAAATCTGCATTTTCCGTGGTATAATTGTCTAAAAAATTTATACTTTTAAGAGGATGATTGTTATGACATTGATTTTTGACGAAAACATCACTTTTTCTATGATGTATACCTTTAAAAATATGTCGCGTTTAGTCTATCACTCTGCGATTTCTATTGAAATGGAAGAATCTTTGTCCGTCAATGGGCAACGAAATGTTAACACACTCAAGCTTTGCGCATTTCAGACAAATCGTTTGTGCAATATGTTGTCCTTTCTTACTCAGCGCGACACCGCCGACGATGACCGCCTTGAAAGCTTTGAGCTTGAAAATATGCTTGAAGAAATAGCCGCGCGTTTTTCAAAAACCGTTGCCGCATATTCGCCCGTTGAGGTTGAGTGCCGCATAAGTTCAAAGCAGCCGCTATCAATTCTTGTCAAAAAAACCAAGTTTGAACTTATTATCCTCAACATCCTTTACTGTTTGCTTAAGAGCCGGCCCGAAAAGAAAAAAGCTCCGCTTAAGATTTTGATTTCTGTCACCGAAAACAAAGACAACATCGTATTTCATATCAAGGACAACAGCAACCCCATAAATCCCGAAATAATTGATGCGGCGTTCTCGGATTCGGTATATCTTCCCCGTGACATAGACGACCGCTCGTTCGCAACGATGGTTGCTCTGTCCATCCAGGTTGCCCGAAAATCAGCAGATCATATGAGTGGTTCTATTGAATATACACCGCTTAAAAGCGGCAACCGTTTTGACATAATTCTGCCGAAAGAAGTTCCGGAATCCGCCAATCTTTTCCATTCAACTGTGCCTTATATCCCAACCTCACGCTATTACGACGAAACCTTTGCCGACATCTCTCTTGAAGCCGTGTTGCAAAAAGTTGTGGACAAGTTTGAAGACCTGGAGATTTTTAAGTTATGATAATCCCGGTATTTATTCAGGAAATAACCTCAAAAATAGAAGACGCAGGGTTTGAAGCCTTTGTTGTCGGTGGGTGTGTCAGGGATATGCTCCTTAAAAAATCCCCAAACGACTGGGACATCACAACCTCCGCCCTGCCCGATGATATACTTGACATATTTAAGGACAGGAAAACCCTTTCGGTTGGTATAAAGCACGGCACAATCGCGGTCGAAGCCGAATGCGGGTTTGTCGAAATAACCACCTTCCGCACCGACGGATACTATCTTGACAACCGCCATCCTCAATCTGTCAACTTCTCAAAAAGTATAGCCGATGACCTTAAAAGGCGAGACTTCACCATAAATGCTATGGCGTTTAGTCAAAATTCGGGACTTATCGATTTGTTTGGTGGACAAGACGACCTTTCAAAAGGTATAATCAGATGTGTGGGAAACCCCGGAGTCCGCTTTTCGGAGGATGCACTCCGCATTATGCGTGGTCTCAGATTTGCTGCAGTACTGGGTTTTGAAATCGAGCAGGATACCACAGAAGCACTTCTTTCGCACAAAAGTCTTCTTGGAGGCATAGCAAAAGAACGCATTACCGAAGAATTTGAAAAACTGCTCCTGGCAGACAATCCGTTTGATGTTTTGACTCAATTCTCCGATGTGTTTGCTGATATTCTGGGGATTGACAAAGACTTTGATAATATATTATGGAAAGAAAATGTCCGACTTCTTTGCAGTGCCAAAAAAATATTTTCGGTAAGGTTGTCACTTTTGCTTGACGGTTTTGATGCAAAAACCGCGCTTGAACATCTGAAGCTTGACCGAAAAACCACTTGTAACATAATGCTTTTGAGCAAGTTTTCAGATTTTGATTTGCCATTTGAAAAAACCGAAATCAAAAAACTGCTTTCAAAAATCGGCTGCGACAATTTTTTGCTTGTTCTGGAAAAAATACGTGCAAAAAATCCGTCTGATGCCGAAAAGTCTGAAGAAGTCTTTGAAAAAATAATTGCTGACAACGAATGTTTTTCGCTCGCACAGCTTGAGATATCCGGAAAAGACCTTTTGGATAGCTTTGGCATACATGGCAGACGCTTGGGCGAAATGCTGTCATTTTTGCTTGATGCCGTCATATGCGAAAAATGCAAAAACGAAAAATGCGCACTCATCGGGTACGCATCAAAGAACTTATTTTAAGGGGCTGTTTAAAAACTATGTTTTTAAACAGCCTTCCATTAGGGGATAGGTAAAATTGATTCAGAACACACAAACCGAGCCAAAGCTTTAGCTTTGGGTTACCCGAAGGCGTACTTTTGTACGTTGAGAGGCGAGGCTTGTGTGTAGCAAAAAGACTATAAAAACAGAAAAATCGCATTGTTATGCGATTTTTCTACATTTGTAATAGCTTTTTATTACTAATTCAAAAGGAATATTCTTTGTTTTTCCAGTCTTTTTGCGGTCTGGACTATTTTAACATCCCCTTTAAAAATTGATTGACTTGCTTCGGTACCTTACATTAAGGACAAGTCCAACCGCTATCAGATTTGACAGCATAGACGACCCTCCGTAACTGAAAAACGGAAGCGGAATACCCGTTACCGGCAGAATTCCTATGCACATACCTACATTTTCAATTATATGAAAAGCAAACATCGCAGCAACACCCACACAGATATAAAAACCTGTATTATTGCGCGAATTCATTCCAATAACAAGACAGCGTACAACTATTGCCATAAGAAGTATCACAGCCAGTGTCCCGCCCAAAAAGCCAAGTTCCTCGCAAATAACCGAAAATATAAAGTCGGTGTGGCGTTCGGGAAGAAAGTTGTTGTATTTGCTTCCGCCCTCATAAAGTCCGCTACCGAAAAACTTGCCCGACCCTATGGCAATTTTGGACTGCATAACCTGATACCCTGTGCCGGATGGGTCATTTTCGGGGTTGAAAAGGTTGATTATTCGTTCTTTTTGATATGGCTTCAAAACAAAAAACCACGCAAGCGGAAGTGCCGCCGCAATTGCCCCGGCGCCTGATGCTATATACTTCCAGTTGATTTTGGCTGCAAACAGCATTGCAATTGCAATAAAAACAAATACCACTGCCGTACCAAAGTCAGGCTGAAGCAGTATAAGTCCCACCAGAAAACCAACATGCAAAAGAAGCATAACCACATTCCTTGGTCTGTCAATCAAATCATCAACCTCGGACAAGTGTTTGGAGAATGTTATGATAAACGCCAGTTTCACAAATTCGGCAGGCTGGACACCAATAAGCGACCCGAATCTGAACCAGCTTCGTGCTCCGTTTTCGTAAACACCTATGCCCGGGATAAGCACAAGAATAAGAAGAATCACCGATATCCCGTAAAGATATATCGAAAGCTTTGCAAGATGCTCGTAATCAAGAACAAGCAAAAGAGCCATCGCGCCAAGTCCCAGCAAAAGTGCAACCATCTGGACAACGGTATACTTGACAGGCGACGGAGCAGCGCTCGAAACCATAACTATCCCAAAAATTGATGCAAGCATAACAAGACCGAAGAACACAAAATCAAAGTTCTTCCGAAAATCATTGTGCTTGTTGAGATTGTCAATAATCAATTCTTTCACTCCTTAAAACTCAGCGCAACGCCATCACCAATCGGGACGATAGCCGTGCTGAAGTTTTTGTTCTTTTTAAGCATATCAAGATATGCCCTGAGTCTTCTGACAATAGTAATTTTTCGTCTTACCACAAGTTCGTCTGTGGCAGTCATGCCTTTGTATAAAATATTGTCCGAAATCAAAAGTCCGCCACGCCTCAAAAGCCGTTCGCAATCCGGGAATATGTCCATATACTGACCCTTTGCCGCATCGACAAAAATCACATCAAACACACCCTCGCCTTCCATTTTCGAAAGGACTTCTTTGCCGTCACCGCGAATAAGTCTTATTTTTTTGTCAAGGCCTGCTTTTTTGAAGTTGCCCTCGGCAATGTCCGCCATATCATCCGAAAGTTCCACTGTCACAACACGGGCATCCGATGCGCGACTCATTCTTATTGCCGAATAACCTATTGCCGAGCCTATCTCCAGAATTTCATCCGCGTTCATAAGCTTCAAAAGAATTTCTATCATTCTTATACTTTCGGGTTGCGAAATGGGTACATCATTCGCCTTCGCGTATTTTTCCATTTCAAGTATATGTCCCTCGCTCTTTGGTATAGTGTCCCTCAGGTAGCGGATTATATATTCATAATTTATGTTGTCGTCCTCAATCCAAGACTTCATATTTTGTTACTTCCTCTGTTTTTAGTTTCCGTTTTGCAGTCTTCTTACTGTTTCAAGATGCTCGGTATCTGTTTTGCTGAACACATTTTCCTCGCCGCTTGAGCGTGCCGCAAAATACAGATAATCCGTATCCTCAGGCCAAAGCGCCGCCTTTACCGATGCTTCGCCCGGCGATGCAATGGGACCAACAGGCAGACCCTTGTTTATATAGGTATTGTAATCCGACTTAATCTTTATGTCCGAATTGGAAAGAATGTCTTTTCGTTCCTTTATGATATACTGCACCGTGGCACACGAGCTTAGTGTCATATCCCGCTTGAGCCGGTTGTAAAATACCGATGCAACCTTGCCTCTTTCGCCGTCATTTGCAGCCTCGCGCTCGACAATTGATGCCATGGTCACAATCTCGTCAAGTGAATAGCTTGTCCCCGACTGATTGTAAAGCGGAACAATCCTTTTTGAAAACGCATCAAGCATACGATTTATAATATCATGCTCACTCTCCCCGACAAAAAGTTCATAAGTCGCAGGGAACAAATATCCCTCAAGCCGATTTTCACGACGCGGAATTTGGCTTATAAAATCAAAATCAAACACGCCTTCTTCAAGCTCTTTCAAAAACTTCTTTTCATCAACAAGACCTTTTTCGGCAAGCCTCTCAGCTATCTGCCGCGCCTCAAACCCTTCCGGAATCAACACAGTCACAGTCTGGTCAACACCAATCTCGGGCATACTTGTCAGTTTTTCTATTATTTGGGCATAGCTTTGTCCGCTTCCTACCTTGTGTCCGCCCTGTTGAAAAACATTATCGCCGCTCAGGCGTTCGTACACTCTGAAAACTGCGGTATGGCGTATTATCCCCTCGTTTTTCAGTATTTCGGCAATCCCTGCCACGCCTGTTCCCTTGGGAATTTCGACCATGGTCTCACGCCCTTTGCCAACAGTCATACCAAACACATCGCCCAAAACCGAGCCAATCCAAATCAAAGTGCATACTGTCAAAACCGCAATTATGGTCAAAATCGTTTTTTTTGAATTTGCACTTCTGAAATTTGCTGAAATTTTTTCTAAACTTCGTTTCATTTTAACCACCGCTCAGGAGAAAATACTTTATAACAACCGTAATGACGCTGAAAATCATCGGCATACTGAATAAGCTTGTTATGATTATTGCCGAAGTCCTCAGTGTCTTGGTTTTTTTCATCCCGCCCTTTTGTTTGATAAGCAGCCAGAAAGTCAGTACAAAAATCAAAGTTATTACCGCAAAGGCTACCCATATAAAGTCTATAATCCACGGCATAATATGCGCGCTGAACAAAAGTGCCGTCAGATTGCTGAATGCATGATAAACCATTGATGCATACAGCGATTTGCTTTTTATCAGAACCACCGATGCAACAAGACCCATAAAGAAAAATCCCAGTGCTTCGTTTATTCTCAGATGCAGAAGTGCAAATATAAGCGCCGTAAAAAATACCGCTGCAGTAGTGTTGCATCTGTTGTACGCCCTGAAAATTATACCGCGCATCCAGAATTCTTCAAGCACCGCCGGAATAATCACAAGCGCAAAAATACCAAGCAGAAGTTCGTACCAACGCTCGGCAACGGGAATTACCTCGCCCGAGGCACCGCCCGATACCAGATTTATTACAAAATTTGCCGGGACATTAAGAAGCATCATCACAAACTGCCCCGAAACACCCAAAATCGCGGCTAAGATAATATACCCCGCTCCGCAGGGTTTTAGGCAAAGCTCCTGCTTTATCTGTTTGTTGCCGGACCGCCACAATGTCTTTGCATAAATGCTTATCGGCACCCCTATAGCAACAAGCTCCACGAGTGCAATCTGGATATATTTGTGAGGAGGGTTTGCCATAAAACTTACGACAGCTTCAACCAGGACCTCTGCCGCAAACTGAGCAAGGACCACCCAAAAAATCATCCATCTTACACTTTTTATTTGTTTTCTGAGCTCATACTTCTTCTCTGTCATCGAACCTCACCCAAAATTTTTATTTATGCTGCATCTGGGCAAGAATTTTGTCACCCTCGCCAGCCTTGAAATAATCAACAATTTTTGCACCAAAAATCATTGATACCCCTGCACCTTTTGCGCAGATAACATTTTGACTTGCAGTGCAAAAATCACTCTTTACATTTGCACCCTTAAGATGCTGTTCAAATCCCGGATAGCAAACAGCATCTTTGCCCTCCAGGACACCTGCTTCGCCCAAAACCATAGGCGCTGCACATATTGCCGCCATAAGCAGACCCTTTTGTGCGCACCAGTCAATAGCTTTTTGAACAGTTTCGTCTTTTTGAAGGTTTGTCGTTCCCGGTATACCCCCGGGCAAAATAATGCCTGTCATATCCTCAAAATCAATATCTTTTTTCAAAATATCCGCTTTGACCGAAACTCCGTGTGCACCGCACACAAGTTCATCTTTTATTGAGACGGTTCTGATTTCAATTCCTGCCCTGCGGATAACATCCAGCGAGCCTATTGCCTCGGTTTCTTCAAAGCCGTCTGCCAAAAACATATAAAGCATAATAACCTCCGGTAACTGTAGTATTCTTTATCTTGACATTTCGTCCTGAACGCCCTCTGCCCGATGTGACTTTATAACAAGATTAACCTCGTCAATCGAGCTTATGGACATATCGCCTGCAACCGTATTTTTTATCGCACTGAGTGCATTGCCATAAGATACCGCATCCTCGATTTTGTTGCCCGAAAGGATTCCGTAAAGCACCCCTGCAACATAGGCATCACCGCTGCCGATACGGTCAATAACTTCAATACCCTCATAGTGCGGTTCTTCATAAAACTTTCCGTCATAATAAACTCTTGACCCGAAATTGTGTCTGGTCGGACTTACAACTTCGCGTCTTGTTGTTGCAACTATGCTGCAGCCGTATTCATCGGCGTAGCTTTTCATTATCTCGTCAAGCGTGCCCGTCTTTTGCATCATCCGGCGCGAAGTTTCTTCCGATACAAACAGGATATCAACAAGAGGAAGGATTTCCTTGATAACGCATCGAGCCTCTTCTTCGCTCCAGAGTGTTGCACGATAATTTACATCAAAACTGATTGCAGCACCGTTTTCTTTCATTTTCTTTATAAGCGAAAGTGCTGTCTCGCGAAGTTTTGCGCCAAGCGCCAGCGAAATCGAGCTTATGTGGAATATTCTTGTCTTTTGACAAATATCCTCGGGTATTTCGTCAATTCCAAGCGAGCATACCGACGCATTTGCCCGGTCATATACAACAGCGGACTTTCTTGGATAAGCACCGCTCTCGTAATAATAAAGACCAAGGCGCTTTTCGTCAGATTCGTCCCAAACAACATAGTCGTCCGATACATTTCCGTATCTGATTCGGCGCGAAATAAAATGCCCTATCTTGTTTCTTGGCAGTTTTGTGACAATTGCAGCTCTTATACCAAGGTTTGCCGCACCTGATGCCACATTAAACTCCGACCCGCCGCAAGCTTTTTCAAAGCTTTCACTTTGCGAAATCTTGTCCTTTCCGGGTGGCGAGAGTCTCAGCATTACCTCGCCAAAACTGATAAGGTCAAATTCTGCTTTGTTTTTAATGAAATCCATATAAACACCCTCTGTTTAATTTTTTATGATTTTTTCTTATGTCTTTCTTTCACAACTTCCAGAGCAAATTTGGGAAGTGCCACAAATCTGCCCATTCTTGACGGGTTTTTAAACACTCTGTACGCCCATTCAAGATTGAGTTTTATAAATATCTCAGGCGCCCGTTTTGCAGTACCTGCCAGAACATCCAGTGTTCCTCCGACACCCATGCAAAGATTTACGCTGAGCTTGCTTTGGTATTTTGCAATCCACTTTTCCTGTTTGGGAGCACCAAGACACACAAGCAAAAGTTTTGCCCCTGATGCATTTATCTGCTCCACAATTCCGTCTTCATCTTCCGGCTTAAAATATCCATCATGGGTACCCGACACAACTATCCCGGGATACTTTTCTTCAAGCTTTTGCTTTGCAATTTCTGCCACACCGGGTTTTGCCCCAAACAAAAATACGCCATCCCCGATTTTGGATATTCTTTCAAGCAATGCGCAGGCAAGGTCAAATCCCGGAACTCTTTCGGGGACAGCATCCCCCAGAATTTTCGAGCCATAAACCACACCTATCCCATCTGCTGTGCAAATATCAGCAGCGTTCAGTATGTCTCGCAATTCGCGGTCTTCTTTTGCCATCATTACAATCTCGGGGTTTGGTGTAAATACAGCAGACGCACCTTCGCTTTTTAAAAGTTCAGTCGCCTTTTCAAGTGTTTCGGCAAATGTAAGCTTGTCCACATTTACGCCAAGTATATTTACGGTTTTTCTCATAATATCAATCATCCCCTCTTAAGTGCCCAGTCAATCGGTTCTTTGCCCATCTGTGCCAGGATTTCATTTGTCTTTGAAAAATGCCGGCATCCAAAAAATCCACGGTATGCAGACAACGGACTTGGATGTACCGTCTGTAATATCCGATGCCTCGGGTTTTTTATCAAGGCCTTTTTCTGCTGTGCATCACTTCCCCACAGCAAAAACACAATCGGCTCGTCCCTCTTGTCAAGAAGTTCAATCACGCGGTCGGTAAAAACCTCCCAGCCTTTGTCCCTGTGACTTTTCGGCTCGCCCGAGCGCACAGTAAGCACGGTGTTTAAAAGCAAAACCCCTTGCTTTGCCCAATCCGTAAGTTCGCCGTGGTCCGGTGGGACAAACCCGATATCATCCGAAAGCTCTTTGTATATATTCTTAAGCGACGGCGGCGGCTCTATACCCTTCTTGACCGAAAAGCAAAGTCCATGCGCCTGCCCCTCGCCATGATAGGGGTCCTGACCGATTATAACCGCTTTGACACTGCTGTACGATGTGTACTTAAGTGCATTGAATATGTCATACATATCAGGGAACACCCTTGCCGTGCGATACTCCTTTGCCAAAAATACCCTCAGCTTTTGATAGTAGTCCTTTTGGAATTCGCCGGCAAGCAATTCGTCCCATTCGTTTCCCAGATTAACCATTTTTATCCTCTTAAAAATCTCTTGATTTTTTTGGTTGTTGTCTTTTCAAACTCGGTGTCACGGAAAATTATCTTCTGCACCTGCTTGTACGACGGAAGAACCTTGTTGAGCGCCCGAACTTCTGCTTTTATTCTGTCTTTTTCGTCTGCAAGTTCGGTATAAATCTCGGCGCAAATCAGTTTTTCGTCTTCAAATACCATAACCTCGTTTACGCCCTCTACCTTTTGAATAACCGCTTCGATTTCTTCGGGGTAAACATTTTTGCCGTTGGGTGTGATGATTATATTCTTCTTTCTGCCTGTAATAAAGATAAATCCTTCTTCGTCAACTCTGCCATAGTCACCTGTGCGGAACCAGTCACCGTCAAACACTTCGGCAGTCGCCTCGGGGTTGTTGTAATATCCAAGCATAACAATCGGGCCTTTTACCAAAAGCTCGCCCTCGCCGTTTTCATCGGGATTGTCAACCTTAACCTCAACGCCCGGGATAGCAAGTCCTGCGCCGCCAAACTTAAAGTCATGGTTGCGGTCTGTCGAAATAATAGGCGAACACTCGGTTATACCATAGCCGCCAATAACGGTTATACCAAGGTCATCAAAGCCCTTGGCAACCTTCAAATCAAGCGGAGCACCGCCCACAATAAGCATCTCCAGATTTCCGCCAAATGCATCTATTACAGACTTGAATAATACTCGTCTCAGGTCAATACCAACCTTGCGGAGTCCGTTGCTGACCTTTATCAAAGCTTTAAGGATTTTATCCTTGCCCGACTTTTTGGCATTCTTCCAGATTCCTTTATAGAATGTGTCTGCAAAAAGCGGTACAATCGAAATATGTCTGGGTTTTAAGGTGTTTATATCCCTGAGTACGCTTTTAAGATTATTGTTTATGTATGTTTTATAACCTGCATAAACCTGGCAAAGAACGCCTGCCATCATACCAAATGTGTGGTTGAGCGGAAGAACAACAACAGTATTCTCAGGCTCAAGCAGATTGCGGCAGCTGTTTACCATACAGTAAACCAGGTTTCTCTGGCACAACATAACGCCCTTTGGATTTCCGGTTGTTCCTGATGTGTAGATAAGAGCGCACATTTTTTCAAGGTCCTGCCCGATTGATTTTACATCAACCTCGCCCGATGCAATCAAAGCCTTGCCTTTTTCAAACCAGTCAGAAAGTTCGGGAATTTTAGCAAAAACTTCAACAGTTTTCATTTCTTCTTTATTTTCCGCAATTGCTGCTTCCTTTGCTGCCGAGTGGATAAGAACCTTTGCCTCGCAGTCATTTACAAGGTTTCTTACCTCGTCGCCTTTTATCTCCTTGTCAATCGGGACAATGATGTTTCCGCTGACAATTGCCGCAAAATATGTAACAATCCATTCGTAGCTGTTTTCACCATACAAAGCAATCTTGTCGTTGTCAAGTCCAATGCTTTTGAAATACGCTGCAAGTGCATCAATATCATCAGTAAACTTTGCATAGCTTACCTCAACATCTTCTTTGTTCTGAGCAAACACAAAGGCAGGCTTTTCTGCATAATTCTCACGCATAAAATCTACAAAATGTCTAAAATCCTTGATTTCGGGCATTTCGTAATAAGGATAGTGGTTGTTTTTTTTCATTTTACTTCTTCCTTCCAACAAATAAACTTGTATATTTAAATTTCAGTTTTTTCATCTTCTTTTTCGGTTTTTATATATTCCTCAAGCTGAGGATATACAAAGAAGTTTGTCATAAATCCCGAAACTGCTGCAAGTATAAGAACTTCGGCAACTAGGAATATAATCCAGCCTTTTGTCTGCCATCCCAGAATCAGTCCCAGGAATGGAAGCCCTGCATGTACGGCAAGCAAAATCAAAAGAAAAAGTACATTGCGTGGTATCTTTTGCATTGTCAAAATAAATGCATTGCGAAAAACATCCCTGAGTGAGTTTTTGAATGTAATCATAAGCTGATATATATAAAAATGCATCATCATATAGACAAAATATGCAGCGCTCACCACGCCTGCAAGATAGGTGGCTGCTCCGCCAAGCTCAATGTACGAGCTGACAGCAATAACAACGATGCTAAAAACAACAATATCAATCACCCAGACCAAAAGCGCCTGCAAAAAGTTCTTACGGGTATGCTCAAACCAATCGCTGAACATCCACACATGCTCCTCGCGCCCATAATTCCTCAGAATGTATGTGTATCCTGCAGTAACGGGGCCCTGTCCAAGAAATATGGTAAACAGATATGCAAACAAAACTCTTATAATCAAATCTATTTTTACCGCCAGATTCACAAATTCGGGATTTGACATATCAACTGTGGGCAACTCAAGTATTTTGGCAATACCAGGTAATGCCGCCTGAACAATCCTTCCCGAAACCACACCCATGCAAATCATTGTCAGCAAAAAGGTGGGAATGCAGACAATCAAATATGCAATATTTACCTTGCAAAGCTCGCCCAGTTTTCTGAAAAGCAGCTCAAAAAATATCGAAATCCTTGACTGGTTAGGGTCGCGTTTGTTAACGCCCTTGCCCGGTCTTGCGTAATTATTTCCAAACATAAAAACACTCCTATTTTATCCTGAGTTTTAAGCACCCTTAAAATATCATTATACATTATATATTCTAACATATTTCCAAGTCCATTACAATATATTTTTTGTAAACTTTTTATGCCCGATTTCAATTTCGCAGACAAAAAACACGCACCAGACAAAAACTGTCCGATGCGCGCTTTAAATCTTTGTAAAACTTCTATTTTTCAACCTTTACAACTTCTTTTCCGTTGTAGTATCCGCAAGCTTTGCAAACTCTGTGAGGCATCTTAAATTCACCACACTGGGGGCATGCTACCATTCCCGGGATAACGAGCTTCCAGTTAGCTCTTCTTTTATCTCTTCTTGCTTTAGAAGTCTTTCTCTTTGGAACTGCCATGTCAGTTACACCTCTTTCCAATCAAATATATTTGACAAAGGCAAACGCCCTTGCATAATCTACAAAATCAATCCCCAAGCAAGCTGTCAAGAACATCAAATCTGGGGTCTGTCGGTGTGCTTTCGCAGTCACACTCCCCAAGATTGAGGTTTTTGCCGCAGGTCGGGCAAAGGCCCTTGCAGTCTTCTCTGCACAAATGCTTTGACGGAAGCTGCAGGATAATATTGTTAAGAACTATATCATCAAGATCAAGTGAATTCCCCTGATAATAAATTGCATCAGGATTTTTGTCATCCGCACCAATATCCTCTTTGCGCAGGATTTCGGTAAATTCGCCCTCAAACTCCTCGCTCAGGCTCTCGCAACATCTGTCGCAATCAAACTCCAAAAGTGCTACAATGCTTGCCGAAAGTTCAAGGCTTCCACCTATGTTCAAAAGTGTGCCTTTAAGACTTACGGGTTTTAAAAACTTAAGTCCTGTGTCCTCTGCATTTTTAAAATCCAGCTGGACATCAAGATCCATTTTTTTGCCTTCAAAATTAACAACAGGCGTCAAATCAAGTATCATCTTTTTAGTCCTTAAAAACAAATGTGGTGGGCACAATAGGGCTCGAACCTATGACCCTCTGCTTGTAAGGCAGATGCTCTCCCAGCTGAGCTATGCGCCCACATAAATTCCGCTTCTTAAAAAACCTCAGAAAAAAGTATGGTGGGCACAATAGGGCTCGAACCTATGACCCTCTGCTTGTAAGGCAGATGCTCTCCCAGCTGAGCTATGCGCCCATACTTAAGTTCCAATGCTCCATCAAGAGCGTCAGCAATTATTATACACAAAACAAAAGTGTTTGTCAATAAAAATTTTCGGTTTTCGCAAAAATTTTTGTTTTTAAAAGCAAAAGTGCCGAAGCAGAAAGTCCGCTTCGGCATTTGACAACATTTTAAGCGTTGTTCTTTGACTCTAAAAAAGCATTGATTTTTTCAACCAAAGCATCTGCATCTGTGCCATGTACCATACAAGCCTGCTCAATACTCTCGCCGCTTGCTGATGGGCAGCCAAGACAGTGCATCCCTATTTCAAGAAAGAACGGTGCCGTTCCCGGGTCAAGCTGAAGAACATCCATTATAATTGTATCCTTTGTAACTTTTGCCATTTTCAAAGCTCTCCTTTATGTTTTAAACTTAAATCAAATATAGTATACCCCATTTTGTCCGTTATTGCAAGTGTTTTTAAAATTTCATATTTTTTGATTGTCCGGCCCCTGTCCGGAACAACAAAATCCTGTTTGAATTACTGTTTCAGCCTTTTTACATTCACCCACCTTTGAAAATATTATTGTAAACCAAAATCCATTTTTTTACTTTTCAAAGACAAGTTGATAAAATCGGCTTTTTCCACAATTCGACCGTTTTTTACTGTGTTTTTTTATAATATTGAGTTATTCCTGTGGATAATGTGAATAAGTCTGTTAATAACTTATATTACGGCATTCTTTGTCCACAAACCATATTATGTAAACCATTTTCGTATCATTTCGGGGTTTACATAATCTCAAAAAATTTTCCTGCAAAAAGACTTGACAATCATTTTTTTATCCTTTTTTCAAAGCAAATTTTTATTATTTTTTTACAGGTTTTCAAATCTTTCCATCTTCTTTTTGACTCTTTGCAAAGCATTGTCAATTGTCTTGGAGGATTTGCCCATATACTCAGCAATTTCCTGATAGGATTTGCCCTCAAGATAAAAGGCCAGAACTGTTTTTTCAAGCTCGCTCAATGCCTCGTTTAATTTATCATTCAAAAATTCAGTGTTTTCTTTGCTTATAACCAAATGTTCGGGGTCCGCATCCGGTCCGCCAAGCAAAACATCCTCCAGCGCCCCTTGCGAATCGCTTTCGTACATAGGGTTGCTGAGCGAGACATACGAATTGAGCGGCAGGTGTTTTTGCCTTGTAGCGGTCTTTATTGCGGTGATAATCTGCCGTTTTATGCAAAGCTCGGCAAATCCGCGGAACGACGAGCGTTTTTCGCTGTCATAGTCCCTTATTGCTTTAAAAAGGCCAATCATACCTTCCTGAATCAAGTCGTCCTTGTCCGCTCCTGCCAGAAAGTACATTCTTGCCCTTGACCTCACCAGATTTTTGTACCTTGAAAGAATACACTCGGTCGCAAGCTCGTCGCCGCCAAGCGAAAGCTCTGCCAAGGTCTCGTCAGACAAATTCTCATACTTTATTTCGCTCAAAAAGCCCCCTCCTTTCAAATACAAAACGGGACCGAATTCCCGACAAGCCAAAACTTTGCACAGCTGTCTTACTTCGGTCCCGATTATGCTTTTTATTTAAGAAGTTCCATTGTCTCCTTGGCAATCATAAGTTCTTCGTTTGTGGGGATAACCAAAACGCGAACATTGGAATCATCAGCAGAAATATCCATCTGTGCTCCGCGAATTGCCTTTTTATTCTTTTCGTCATCAATTTTGATTCCGAAGTTTTCAAGATTTCTCAAAATTGCCGCTCTCATAACAGGTGTGTTTTCACCGATACCTGCAGTGAAGATGATTGAATCAACCTTGCCCAGCTTAACCATATACGAGCCAACAAATCTTCTTACGCTTTCAACAAACATCGAAAGTGCAAGTTTTGCACGATCGTTGCCCTCAGCCTGAGCAGCCTCAAGGTCACGGAAGTCTGAGCTTACGCCCGAAATTCCCTGAACACCTGACTTTTTGTTAAGAACATTGTCAACTTCTTCAAGGCTCAGATTTTCCTGTTCGGCAACAAACTTTACAATTGCAGGGTCAATGTCGCCGCATCTGGTACCCATAACAACGCCGGCAAGAGGAGTAAAGCCCATTGATGTATCAACTGACTTTCCGCCGTCAACAGCTGTAATACTTGAGCCGTTGCCCATATGACAGGTAATCATCTTGAGCTCTTCGGGCTTTTTGCCAAGCATTTTTGCAGCTTCGAGTGATACATATTTGTGCGAAGTACCGTGGAAGCCGTATCTTCTTACCTTGTGCTTTTCGTAATACTCATAAGGAACTGCATACATATAAGCTTCCTTTGACATTGTCTGGTGGAATGCAGTGTCAAAAACACCAATCTGCGGAACACCGGGCATTGCTTCTTCGCAAGCTGCAATACCGATAAGGTTTGCAGGGTTGTGAAGAGGAGCAAGCGGAATGCAGTCTTCAAGAGCCTTCTTTACATCCGCGTCAATGATAACCGAGCCACTGAAGGTCTCGCCACCGTGAACAACTCTGTGTCCCACAGCCGAAATCTCGTCCATTCTCTTAATAACACCGTGCTCTGCGCTTGTAAGAGCTTCCAGAACCATGCGGATTGCATCAGAGTGGTCTTTCATATTCTTTTCGATAACAACTTTTTCTCCGCCATCGGGAGTATGGTTCAGTTTTGAACCTTCGATGCCGATTCTTTCGCAAAGACCCTTTGCAAGAACCTGTTCGGTCTCCATATCAATAAGCTGATACTTAAGTGACGAACTGCCGGCATTGATAACTAAAATTTTCATACCAAATTCATCTTCTTTCTATATATAATATAATAATTAAAAACTAATTCTTCTGTGCCTGAACACAAGTGATTGCAACAACGCCCACGATATCATCCGCACTGCATCCGCGCGAAAGATCATTGATAGGCATTGCAATACCCTGTGTAACCGGGCCATAAGCCTCGGCTTTGGCAAGGCGCTGAACAAGCTTGTAGCCGATGTTTCCTGCATCAAGGTCAGGGAACACCAAAACATTTGCGTGTCCTGCAACCGGGCTTCCCGGAGCTTTAGACTCGCCCACAGACGGAACGATTGCCGCATCAAGCTGAAGCTCGCCGTCAACCTTGAGGCCGGGGTTGTTTTCCTTGCAAATTCTGGTTGCCTCAACAACCTTGTCAACATCTGCGTGCTTTGCACTGCCTTTTGTAGAATGTGAAAGCATAGCAACAATTGCTTCTTCCTGAACAAGAAGCTCGAATGATTCTGCCGAGCAAGCAGCGATAGCCGCAAGCTTTTCGGGGTCGGGGTTTTGCTCAAGGCCGCTGTCTGCGAAAATAAATGTACCGTTTGAACCAAACTCGCAATCGGGAACAACCATAAGGAAGAACGCCGAAACAAGCTTTACACCCGGCTTGGTTTTTATAATCTGAAGACTTGGTCTTAAAGTGTTTGCAGTCGAATGGCACGCCCCCGAAACAACACCGTCAGCGTCACCCGCCTTTACCATAAGGCAGGCATAGTACATATAATCACCAAGAGCTGTCACCTTTGCTTCTTCGTATGTAAGACCCTTTGACTTTCTGAGTTCTACAAAAAGGTTAAGATATTCTTCTGTTTTTTCGTATGTATATGGATTGATAATGGTCGCGCCGCTTATGTCAAAGCCTTTGCCGTACTTTTCGATTTCTTCGGGAGTACCTATGATAATAAGGTTGGCAATATCCTCTTTAAGAATTTTTTCTGCCGCCTCAAAGGTTCTCGCATCCATCGATTCGGGAAGGACAATTGTCTTTTTATCCGCGCGTGCCCTTTCTTTTATTGTGTCCAAAAACTTGCTCATTTTACGCCTCCAAAAAAATTTCTCTGTTTTTTTGGGATACAATACAAAATGTACCCAAAGCTATAAATGTTATTATATAACAATTTTGGGAGATATGCAAGGTTTAAAAACAATTTTTTATTTTTTTCGGACAAAACTCTTCCAATTATCCAAAAATTTGTATATAATATTGAATATAAGAAATCAGGGGAGTTATTTTATGAAAACTGCCGCAATAGTCTGCGAATATAACCCGTTTCACAACGGGCACAAATTTCATATTGAAGAAACAAAGCAAAAGCTTGGTGCCGATGCGGTGGTTTTGGTTATGAGCGGCAATTTTGTCCAACGCGGCGAAGTTGCACTTTTTGACAAAAAGCTTCGGGCCGAAGCCGCAATTGCCTGCGGTGCAGACCTCTGTATCGAACTTCCGGCCGTATACTCTCTCGCATCTGCCGAATTTTTTGCCGACGGAGCAATCAAAATTCTGAGCAGTCTTGGCATCGTAGACTTTTTGTCCTTTGGCGCCGAGTGCGAAGACCTTGAGACCTTAAAAAACATTGCGCAGCTTCTTGCCGACGAGCCGGATGATTTTTCTGCAGCTATCAAAGAAAACCTTGCAAAAGGTGTTTCGTTTCCCCTTGCCCGCGCAAAAGCGGTCAGCAAAATTCTTGGAAGTTCTGCAGCCGAAATGATTTCGACCCCCAACAACATTCTGGCAATCGAATACATTAAGGCTATTATCTCGTCAAAAAGCCGGATAACCCCTTTTGCAGTATTGCGAAAGGGTGCAGACCACGACAGCACTTTGCCCCAAGAAAACATCGCCTCGGCAACATTTGTGCGTGATTTAATCCTGAACGGCCAGGACTTCTCGCAGTTTGTACCTGACGATGCATACAAAATCTTTAAGTATGCAAAAATCCATTCTGTTAAAGCTTTGGAAAAAGCCATACTTTGCGAGCTTGCAAAAACCCCTGCCGAAAATCTTGCAAAAATTGCCGATGTCGGCGAGGGCATTGAAAACCGCATAAAGGCAAAAACCGAAACCGCTTCGGGTCTTGACGAACTTACAGATGCTGTCAAATCCAAGCGTTACACTCACAGCCGCATACGCAGAATTCTGCTTTCGGCACTTCTTGGCATAACAGATGCCGACCGCAGTATGCCGCCGGCTTACATCAGAATTCTTGCTCAGAACGAAAAGGGTCAAAAGCTTATTTCTGCCGCAAAGAAAAAATCAACACTCCCGCTTGTACGAAACACTTCACAAATAAACAAGCTTGGCGACCCTGCCTTAAAAGCTGTTTGGGAGCGCGAGCGGATGTTTGACCGCATTTATGACCTGTCCTCTTTTTAAAAATCCCCGAAAGGAATGATAAATATGAGTAAAAAACCTGTTGTTGCACTGATGTACGACTTTGACAAAACTCTTTGCACCAACGATATGCAAAACTACAGCTTTGTTCCAAGCCTTGGCATCCCCACAGACGAATTCTGGGGCGAGGTAGACAAGGTGAAAAAGGAAAATTCTATGGACGGATTGCTTTGCTATATGTATATGATGCTTAAAAAAGCTGGAAACAGCAACATCCCCATAAGACGCGAAGACTTTGTCCGGCTTGGCGAAAAAATCGAATACTTCCCCGGTGTCGAGGAATGGTTTGACCGCATAAACCGCTACGGCGAAGAGCAGGGCGTTGAGATAGAGCATTATGTCATTTCTTCGGGGCTTCAGGAAATAATCGAAGGCTCGTCAATATTCAAAAACTTCAAAAAGACCTATGCCTGCGAATTTTTGTACGACATAAACGGCGTTGCCGTATGGCCCAAAAACATCGTCAACTTTACCACCAAAACACAGTTCTTGTTCCGCATCAACAAGGGCGTGCTTGATATTTCGGAAGAAAAACTTCTTAATACATATATCCCTATGGAAGAAAGACGAATTCCTTTCCGAAATATGATTTACATAGGCGACGGGATGACCGATGTGCCGTGTATGAAGCTTGTCAAACAAAGCGGTGGACAATCTATTGCTGTGTTCAGAAGACGAAACAAAAGCACCGCAGCAAAATTGCTTGCCGAGGACCGTGTGAACTTTATCACCGAGGCAAACTACTCCGAGGGCCGCGAGCTTGACCAGATAGTCAAAACCATAATTGACAAAATAGCGGTTGTGGATCGCCTGACCCAGATGAACTTAAAACACAAAAAATCTATACAAAATTGATCATTTTAAGCCGAGTGGAGCAAGTCCCCTCGGCTTAATGAATAATTCTATTCTCTCTAAAATTTATATTGAAAATATCTTTTTGATATGGTATAATAACCTCACGAAACATAAACGAAATTAAAAATTTCTATGTTTCGGAGAACATTTTATCATAACTCTCCGCTTCGGCTACCTCCGCTTCGTTCCTGTGGTTTGAAAATCCTCACGGATTTTCTGTTGATATGGTATAATAAATGTAATTTTAAAGAAAGGTCCAAAGTGCTATGAAACAAAAAACCGAAATGTCTTTAAAAACCAAAAAAATTCTGGCTGGAGTAGGTATCGCATTTGGCACCGTTTTGGTGTTTCTTATATCATTTACTCTTTCGTTCAGCCTTATAGTAAACCCGATAAATCTTTTCACCTTTAAAGACGGCGACACAATCAAAGAAAACGCCGAACTTAAAGAACAGGTACAGACCCTTAATGACGAAATCGATGTCTTGACCACAACCGTTGACAAATACAAGGCAAATCAGTCTGTGCCGGCAATTGTCGAAACACCTGTGACATCAGACGAACAAAATCAGGAACCCGAAAAACAAAACTCCGAAGTCTCCGCCCCCGTCACCGCTACCGACGAAAATCCGCCGGCAGACACACAAGATGAACCCGGCAGCTTTTCACCTGAGACGGTAACAGGCACAGATGCCGGAACCCCCGAGGATGTTGAAGAGCCGATTACTGTAATCGATATTTCAGAGTAATAATCACTTGTTGCTAATATAAAATAACGGAGGAACAAAATATGTCTGTAAAGTACAAAAGAGTTATGCTTAAAGTCAGCGGCGAGGCCCTGGCAGGAGAAAAAGGCTTTGGTCTTGACACCAATACGGTAACAACCATTGCCTCAAAAATCAAAGAATGTGCCGATCTTGGATGCGAAATTGCAATTGTCGTGGGCGGAGGAAACTTCTGGCGTGGCAGAACGGGTGAAGGCATGGACCGCAGCCGTGCTGACCATATGGGAATGCTTGCAACTGTCATAAACTCGCTTGCACTTCTTGATGCACTTGAGCAACAGGGTGTTCAGGCAAGAGTGCAGACAGCAATCGAAATGAGACAGATTGCTGAGCCTTACATAAGGCTCAAAGCTATGCGTCATCTTGAAAAAGGCAGGGTCGTAATTTTTGCCTGCGGAACAGGTAACCCCTTCTTCTCGACCGACACAACAGCTGCACTTCGCGCAGCCGAAATCGATGCAGAAATTATACTTCTTGCAAAAAAAGTCGATGCTGTTTATGACAGCGACCCACATGTAAACCCCAACGCCGTAAAATTTGACGAACTCAACTACATAGATGTCCTCAATCGTGGACTTGGCGTTATGGATTCGACAGCTACATCACTTTGTATGGACAACAACATTCCGATTCTGGTGTTTGGTCTCGATGACCCCGAGAACATCAAACGCGCTGTTATGGGCGAAAAAATCGGTACTATTGTTAAATAATTTTAAAATCAGAAAGGCGGAAAAACAATGAAAAACGCAGAAACAAAAATGGACAAAGCAATCGCTGTACTTGAAACCGATTTGGCTGCAATCCGTGCAGGCCGTGCAAACCCGGCAATTCTTGACAAGGTTACAGTTGAATACTATGGCGTGCCCACACCCATTCAGCAGGTTGGTACTATTGCCGTGCCCGAAGCAAGAACAATCACCATTCAGCCCTGGGATGCATCCATCCTTAGCGATATCGAAAAGGGAATTTTAAAAGCCGACATTGGTATCACGCCCAACAACGACGGCAAGATGATAAGACTCAACTTCCCTCCTCTTACCGAAGAAAGAAGAAAAGAGCTTGTTAAGGGAATTTCAAAACGCGGTGAAGAATGCAAGGTTGCTATCCGCAACATCCGTCGTGATGCTCTTGAAGCTTTCAAAAAGCAAAAGAAAGACGGCGAGATTACCGAGGACGACCTCAAGGAACTCGAAACAAAAATTCAGAAGCTTACCGACAAGTTTGTTGCTTCTGTTGACAGCATTATCAGTGCTAAAGAAAAAGAAATTTTAGAGGTATAGCCTATGCTTTTCAAAAAAAGCCGCACCATACAGCTTGACAAAGACAACATTCCAAAACACATCGGTATAATAATGGACGGCAACGGCAGATGGGCAAAAAAACGCGGTCTTCCGCGCAGTGCAGGTCACCGTATGGGCGCCGAAACCCTTAAAAAAATTGTGGTTTACTGCAATAAAATCGGTGTAAAGTGTGTGACTGCTTATGCCTTCTCGACCGAAAACTGGAACCGTCCGCAAAAAGAAGTCGATGCACTTATGGACCTTCTTTATATGTATCTTCAGCAGGTTGAAGAACAGTTTGCCGGCACCAATGTAATCCTTCGGGTCATCGGTGACCGCAGCCGGCTTTCGGACAAAATCAACAAGGCAATCGACTATGCCGAGGATTATACCAAAAACAACACCGGTCTTATCCTCAATGTTGCTCTCAACTACGGCGGAAGAGCCGAAATCACAGAAGCGGCAAAGCTTGCAGCAAATGCCCTTTCAAAAGGCGAAATTTCGGAGGCTGACATAACCGAGGAATATCTTTCTTCGCTTATGTATACAAAGAATGTCCCCGAGCTTGACCTTATAATCAGACCCAGCGGCGAGCTTCGGCTTTCCAACTTTCTGCTTTGGCAATCGGCTTATGCAGAGCTTTGGTTTGCCGACATCAACTGGCCCGATTTTTCGGAAAAAGATATGGAAAAGGCTATTGTTGATTACCAGGCAAGAAACCGCCGTTTCGGCAAGGTATAGCCTAAAAAGTTTGTATATTTTCAGGGAGGGGATTTCCCTCCCATTGTTTTTACACAGGAGGAAAAATATGAAAACACGAATTTTGACCGCTTTGGTTCTTATACCGCTTCTGGTTGCGGTTTTGCTTTCAAATATTTATATCGTTTCGGTGGCAGTTGCAATCATTTCGGTTATGGGCCTTTATGAATTTTTCAAAGCAACAGGTTTGAACGTTCACAAAAGCCTTTGTGCTGTCGGCTATGCAGGGGCAGTATTTATTTGCCTGAGGACATATATTCCGGCATCGCTTTATATGCCGTTTTTCTATATTGGCTTGCTGGCGATTTTTTGCATAATGCTCAAATGTCACAAAACAACAAGTGTCAGTGACGCGGGTCTTTTGATTTTCAGTCTGATTTATATTCCGTTTTTGCTTTCCACCCTGATTGACATCAAAGGCCTTGAATGTGGCACACTTCTTTTGTGGATTGTTTTTATCGGTGCGTTTGCAACCGATACATTTGCATATTTTGCAGGAGTGTTTTTGGGAAAACACAAGCTTTGCCCCGAGATAAGTCCCAAAAAGACAATCGAAGGCTCAGTTGGCGGAACTCTTGGCTGCATTGTGTTTATGCTACTTTACGGACTGCTTCTCAACAAGGCGTTTGATATGGATATAAACTATATAAAGCTTGCGGTTTTGGGCGTTCTTATTTCACCCATTTCGCAAATCGGAGACCTGACCGCATCAATAATCAAGCGCAAATACGGTGTTAAGGATTATGGTTCGATTTTCCCCGGTCACGGCGGAATCCTGGACAGGCTTGACAGCGTAATCGCAGTAGCTCCGCTGGTTTATATCTACCTTACAAACATAGGGCTTTAACGAGGTTTAGCGTATGAACATTTCAATACTCGGCTCAACAGGCTCTATCGGCACTCAGGCTTTGGAGGTTGTTGACGAATTAAAAGGTATAAAAGACATATCCGTGCTTGCCATAACAGGAAGTTCAAACATCACACTTCTTGAACAGCAGGCACGAAAATATAAGCCCCTTGTGGCTGTCGCTGCCGACGAATCAGGCTACACCGACCTCAAAGCCCGGCTTGCAGACACTTCTGTCAAAGTTCTTGCAGGCGAGGAAGGTCTTTGTCGGGCGGCTGCAATCGAAGGCTCTGATATGTTGCTTTCGTCAATAGTTGGATTTGCAGGGCTTGTCCCCACAATGAAGGCAATTGAAGCCGGCAAGGATATCGCTCTTGCCAACAAGGAAACTCTTGTTACCGCAGGCGCACTTTTTACCGATGCCATAAAAGAACACGGAGTCCGTCTTCTTCCGGTTGACAGCGAACATTCGGCTATTTTTCAGTCAATGCAGGGTGGAACCCGAAATGAAGTCAGAAAAATTCTGCTTACCGCATCGGGAGGTCCATTTTTCGGCAAAACAAAAGACGAACTTGCAAATGTAAAAAAAGAACAGGCTCTCAAGCACCCCAACTGGTCTATGGGCGCAAAAATCACAATAGACAGCGCAACCCTTATGAACAAAGGTCTTGAAGTGCTGGAAGCAAAGTGGCTCTTTGACACAGAGATTGACGACATCGAGGTTGTTGTCCACCGCGAGAGTATAATCCACTCAATGGTAGAATTCTGCGACCGGAGCATCATCGCGCAGATGTCTTTGCCGTCAATGAAGCACCCCATCCAATACGCATTTACTTATCCCGACAGGTTTCCTGCAAAAGGTCAAAGCGTAGACTTTGCAGCTCTTGCAAAAATGACCTTTTATAAGCCCGACGAGGACACCTTCCGTTGTCTTGCTCTTGCAAAAAAAGCAGGGCGCGAAGGTGGCATTATGCCCACAGTTCTTAATGCGGCAAATGAGGTTGCGGTAAGCAAATTCCTCAAAGACGAAATTTCGTTTTTGGGTATTGCGGAATATGTTGAGTCGGTAATGAGTAAATATAAAAATAAATCAAACCCAACACTTTCGGATATAATAGAAACTGATGCTTTGGTAAGAAAGGAATGTATGTAATGGTTTGGACAGTGCTTTTTGCACTTCTCTTGTTTTCGCTTATAATCTTTGTCCACGAGCTTGGGCACTTTCTTTCGGCAAGAGCCTTTGGAATAACAGTCCACGAGTTTGCAATCGGTATGGGCCCAAAAATTTTTTCAAAAGAAAAAAACGGCACAAAATACTCGGTCAGGGTTATCCCAGTCGGCGGTTTTTGCAGTATGGAGGGCGAGAATGAATCCAGCGACTCTGATGGTTCGTTTTCGGCAAAGCCATGGTATGCAAAGCTGGTTGTTCTGGCATCAGGCGCTCTTATGAACATTATCCTGGGATTTGTTATCTCTTTGATTTTTGTTGTTCTTTCGTCAATCCAGACCGGAATCCCCACAACAACCGTTGACAGTGTTATGGAAGACTCCTCACTTTACGGATTTTTGCAAAAAGGCGACAGAATAGTCTCGGTCAACGGTCAGAATATAAACATAAAAAAAGATATTGATTTTGCGATGCAAAACTGTGACGGCAGCGAATGTGAAATAACAATCAAACGTGACGGCGAGTATCTTTCGAGCACTTTTAAACCAATCATCACGCAGTATACCGACGGTACACCTGCCTATTTGATAGGCATCCTTTCAGCAACCGAAAGACCGACCGTTTTTAATGTATTGCATCAAAGCTTTTTTCAGACAATATGGATGGGAAAGCTGGTGTTTGTCTCCCTGGGTATGCTGATTGGCGGCAAGGCTCAGCTTTCGCAGATTTCGGGGCCTGTCGGGGTTGTTGATGCAATGAACACCCAGGCACAAACCGGTGGTTTTGTTGCTCTGCTTTATCTTGCCGGATTTATCTCGGTCAATATTGGCATAATGAATCTTTTGCCAATCCCCGCACTTGACGGCGGCAGAATATTTTTTGTCATCATAGAAGCCATCAGGCGAAAACCCATCCCACCCGAAAAAGAGGGAATTGTCCACTTTATAGGTCTGGTCCTTCTGATGGGTGTTATGGTGTTTGCTACATGGAATGACATAGTACGATTAATCGGGCCGCGATAAAATGCACAAAATGAATATAAAAAAGTGGTTGAGAAGATTTTCTCAACCACTTTTTGTTATTTCTTTTCGTAGCTCTTGCAAAAATGAGGGATTGCAATTGATTCAGCACTTGTCTTTTCGTGGCTGACTTCAATCTTGTCAAGTCTGCACTTGTTGCCCTCTGCGTGATACATACATTCGTTTACATTGCAAAGTACTCCGCTGTTTTCCATAAATACTTCACCTCCAAAGAATTTTACAATTATAGTATCACCAATTCCCGAAAAAATATAATTTAAATTTTTTGAAGGTTTTTATTCTTTAAATTGAAATCTAAAAATCATCAACCAGTTACGGCTGTCTTTTCCACCTCTTTGTACTGCGACAAAAGTCAGTACATCGCCATTTCCATGTCAATTTCGTTACTGCCGCCAAAGATATCAAGGAACACACGCGCATCAGGATACTTTGTCATTATTTCTTCATACAATTCCAAACTGTGTTATACCGGAACAACCGGGTCAAATTTGCCATGGAAAACTTTAAGATTAGCTTTTGCAATGTTGTCAACATAACTTAAAGGTGACCTTTTTTTCATTTCATCACCGTCGTTGCCGCAACAAGCAAAAACATGCTCGCGATAATTCGGATTTTGCTTTGTCCATTTTTCAGGTCGGTAATCGGCACATACGCGCCAATTAGCTTAAAATATCCGGGACAGAAACCTGCCATAAGAAGCGACATATGTCCGCCACCGCTTAGACCCGGCAAAAATATGTTTTCGCTGTCAACATTTTCATTCTCTACAACATAATCAATGGCATCTTTTATATCCCGCTTTGCATATTCCGAGCCACACGCCTGAGTGCAAAAAGGATTTGTTTTTAAATTATCGCCCCTGAACTCAGGAAGAAGCAGATTGAAATCATATTTTTCTGCATAAGGCAGTATATTTTCAATTTGGTTTTTATTAAACTCCCAACCACTCCGGCTGTCATAAGTGCTCTGACAATGCAGTCATCACTGAAGTCATTTTTTTGCTGCTGATAGTATAATACTGTCGGGACAATACCTGACGAACCGCAAGTAGGTGCAGTAACAATTTTTTCACCTGATGCATTTTGTTCTCCACCAGCAAAAGCATTATTTATATTTGAAAGTTGTTTAGACTTATTTTCATTTGTTCAACTCATTTGGCAGAATAAAATAAAAGTTGATGAAGAATATTGTTGTATCTCTTTTAGACTTTGCATATTCCTCATAAAATAAAACAATTTGTGTCGCAAATTCTAATGATTTATTTAAAAGCGGTCTTTCCATATATTTTCACCTCAAGTTAAGTATATCTCAACACTGCACATAATTCAATATTTTGCGTAGCAAAACTACCTTTTCTTTTCTCTTCTCTTCTCTATTCTCTTTTATCTGGAAACGACAATTTTTAGTGAAGAGTGAAAAGATAAGAATACAAAAAGAAACGACAATCTTCTATCGAAAATTGTCGTTTCTTTTTGGAGGCGCCACCCGGATTTGAACCGGGGGATAGAGCTTTTGCAGAGCTTTGCCTTACCACTTGGCTATGGCGCCGTATTTAATTTTAGAACAAAATGACGCGGTAGACTCGCGTCATTTTGTCCTTTGGAGCGGAAGACGAGATTCGAACTCGCGACGTTCACCTTGGCAAGGTGACGCTCTACCACTGAGCCACTCCCGCATATGATATATTATATT
>JAFQSM010000082.1 GCA_017409575.1 Clostridia bacterium | reverse complement strand
GATTTTACAACGGTACGTGATCAGATAACGGATAACGTAACAGGACTTATAGCAAAAGCGTCTGCCGAGGATATAGCAGAAAAAATTGAAAAACTGCTGACCGATGAATCACTTGCAGACAGACTATCAGACAACCTGTCAGACTATACGGGTAACGAAAACGAGATTTCGGTTTTTTACGATATAATATGTCTGAAATAAAACGTATAAAAGAGCGAAAGAAATATCAGAGAAAATTTAACGGTTTTCAAAGAATGATGTTTCTCTCCCTCAGTCACGGGAAAACGCCGAAAGTTGCATCGCAAAATATTCAGACTGAATAACCATCGTTTTGCACCGACCCTGCCTCCATCTGATGAGGGAGGTGGACAGATTATCATATGAAGTGCAACACCTAAAAAAAATAAAGACAACATAGCCTCTTTAGTGTAAAATGTAAGTGACCAAACAAACTTTCACAGGAGGAAGCTATGATGTCCTACACACATTTTACACCAGAAGAACGAGAAAATCTACAAAAACTTTTGTCAGAAGGTAAAAGTTTTCGAAAAATCGCAGAACTTTTAGGAAGAAACGTATCGTCTGTCAGCAGGGAAGTTAATCGAAACAAAAGCAAATATCCACCGAAGAAGAAAAGCAATAACAAATATCGTTATCATGCATGGAGAGCTCAGACACTTAGCATCATAAGAAGAAGAGAAAGTAAGCATTATCGTTTACATCCGCAAACCGAAGAGTGGGATTATATTGTAGAAAAACTGGAATGCTTTTGGTCTCCGGAACAAATTGTTGAGAGATGGAAAGTAGAACATCCAAACAAAAAGAAGTTTGGAGTATCAACAATATACCGATACATTAAAAATGGCAACTTTGACGGTATATCAAGAAAAACACATCTTCGCAGACGAGGAAAATCTATACTTCCGAGGAGTTCAAATTATAACAGTATCCAACCGGAACATATAATTCCGGACTGGCCGGATGAAATCCGTAACAGAGAAAGAATTGGAGATTGGGAAGGAGATACTGTTTATGGCGGCGTTGGAAAAGGATTAATAGTAACCCAGGTGGACAGGAAAAGCAGATATCTTTGTGCAGCATTGCTGCCCAAAAGAGAATCAGAATTAACAAAGAATGTTATCGTAAAAATGTTTAGAGGTCTACCTGTGAGAAGCATAAGCCTTGACAATGGATCCGAATTTGCAGCATTCAAGAGCTTGGAAAAAGAATTGAATACTGTTGTTTACTTTGCAGAACCGCACAAGCCTTGGCAACGAGGAACTAACGAAAATACAAATGATCTTCTTCGATTTTTCTTCCCAAAAGGTTTTGATTTTCGTTCTATATCTCAGGATGATGTTAATTTTGTGGTCGATTTGCTTAACAATAGACCCAGAAAATGTCTTGGCTGGAAAACTCCTGCCGAAATTTTCTTCAATAATTGTGTTGCACTTGCTTGACAATCTGCCCTGGCAAAAATCTTTGATTTTTGACTGAGGGATTGTATAAAATACGACGACAACCCCTCCGAGTCGGCTGCGCCGACCCACCTCCCCTTACACAGGGGAGGCTGTAGCTTTAAGCTGATTTGTCTATTTTGACTATTGTGTTTTTTACAATATACTTTGTCAGCAGTCTGAAGACCGTTGTGACTTGTCACAACGGTCTTTCTTCTTGCTCAAAAGCTTTGTGTCAAGAAGGGAG
>JAFQSM010000081.1 GCA_017409575.1 Clostridia bacterium | reverse complement strand
CCGCCACGGCTTTCGGCGCTTCGGAGGTCGCAGGTTGTGTGTAAGGTGCTGCACCGGTGCAGAAAGAAAAGTTTTTTGTCCGGTATAATGTCGGACTGAGCGACCGTAGTGGAGCCGAAAATGAGTGGGACCTTTTGGTTACTTTTCGGTCACGAAAAGTAACACCCCTGCAGTCCGCAGACTGCACCCCACTTTAATATACAAAAAGTCAGTAAACATTAGCTTACTGACTTTATTTTTATCCCCATGTGAAGACACCTTTTGCCGTCCTTTTCATATTATTTTTGCAGTCGACTTGTTTCCCTTGAATGTGTCATGAAGAATGGATTATAATTCATTCAGCAACAAAAGGGAGGAATTTATAATGAAAGATATTCCGAGAGTCGGATTTGTGTGTACCGGAGAAAATGCTCTTGAGCTTTCGGGGGCGATTTGCTGTGCAGGTAGGTTTATGCGTCTGTTTACCGAAAACGGATATATGACGGGAGGCTGCTATTCGTGTATATCGCCGTCAAAACAAATGGCGTTGCTCCGAGAAAGAATCGGACATATGTGTGCTTGTAACGATGTTGTTGTAGCTATCGGCTGCGATGGATTCAGGGCAGGGGATGTGATTCCTGATATAATAGAATCTGTAGGAAACAAAGATCTGCCGTATTTTTCTCATAAATTATCGTCAGAAGAGTATGAGGATGCCGAGACCGGCAAAAAACACAGATGCTTTCCGTCAAGAAGTTCGGCTGTGATGTGCGGCTCTACGGTTCTGCTGTCTGTTCCGTCGGAACTTCAGTCTTCCCTGGGAAAATTGAATTCTTTGATGTCGGCAGTGGGTTATGCAATAGGAAACTCGACAAAAAAATCTCCCGCAAAGTCACTGGAGCTTGAAGATTTGATGGCTGATTTTTACACTCGGAGGAGTTTTCAGGATTAAATCAGAATCCGTTCACAAATAAGTACCATTTTGTTAGCTGTTTGTTAAACAAGTTTACATTGTTTTGGAATATAATTAACACGAAGAGATGATTTGTTGAATATTTTTTTAACACTGACAAAAAACAAACAACAGGAGGTTTAACAAATGGGACTCAAAATTCTTATTGCAGATGACGACACAAACATTTGCGACTTATTAAAGCTTTATCTTGAAAACGAAGGTTATGAAATCGTAACAGCCAATGACGGTATCAAGGCACTCAGTGCTTTCAAAATTTATGAACCCGATCTTGTTCTGCTCGACATCATGATGCCCAGAAAGGATGGCTGGCAGGTTTGCCGCGAAATCCGCGAAATGTCCTCCAAGCCCATCATCATGGTAACAGCTAAGGGTGATGTGTTTGATAAGGTGCTCGGTCTCGAACTCGGTGCCGATGACTTTATCACAAAGCCTTTTGATATGAAGGAAGTTTCCGCAAGAGTAAAGGCGGTTCTCAGAAGATATTCCGGTCACGACAACGATGACAGCGAAGTTATTAAGTTCGATAATCTTGAAATCAGTCTTCAGAAGTATGAACTCAAGCTCGCAGGTAAGGCAGTTGATATTCCTCCCAAGGAACTTGAACTCCTCTACTTCCTTACATCCAACTATAACAGAGTATTCACACGTGACCAGCTTCTTGACAAGGTTTGGGGCTTCGATTATCTCGGTGACTCCAGAACCGTTGACGTTCACGTAAAGAGACTTCGCGAAAAGCTTGAAGGTGTTTCTGACAAGTGGACACTCAAGACTGTTTGGGGTGTAGGCTACAAGTTCGAGCTTCTCCAGCAGTAATACTTTTTCTTTGCTGAAAAGAAAAAGTATCCAAAAAGAAAAGATACTGAAAACGACCGCCAAACAACGGCGGTCGTGTGTTTTGCCCCCCGCGGGCAATTTCGCGGGCAGTGCTATTGATTGACAAGTGATATTAATCGCGTAAATGGTTTTTCCCGATGTCAAACACCGACATTGGGAAGTTTTTTATTTCTTTGTAATCTCAACAACACCTTTTGCCCAATCCTCGTCAATAATGATTTCGTCAACAGATGGGACTGAAATTGTTCCGAAAAGGGGATTCTTGATGCTTACAACAGGGGAAGTTATACTTGCTTCAACCTCGCTCTTTTCAAAAGCAAAGTCGGTATCTGTCATTTCACAGTTAATAAGTCTGAGCCCCTTGCAGTAGCAAAGCGGTTGGGTTCCGATGATTGTACAGCTTTCAAAGGTGACGTTTTCGCAATACCAGGCAAGGTACTCGCCATTTATGGTGCAGTTCTTTACATATATGTTCTTTGCATGCCAGAAGGCATCTTTTGTATCAAAGTCGCAGTTTTCAAAATATGCGTCTTCTATGTATTGAAAAGAGTACTTTCCTTTCATTTTGAAGTTTGAAAAATGCAAATCGGATGAACGCATAAACATATATTCGCCTTCGGCACTGCAATTGTTTGCGGTGATACCGTCTACAGACCATCCGAATTCAGGTGAGATAATGTCGCAGTTTTCGAGTTTTACATCGCTGCATTCTCTCAGAGCCTTGACCCCGTGCATTTCCGAGTTACATATATGTATATGTTCAGAGTACCACAATGGTGCTCTGCAGGTTTCGTACATTTCGCTGTCCGAAATTTTGAGACCGTCATCATGCCAGAAGGGATAACGCAAATAAAAACGGCAGTTATCTACCTCGACACTGCGGCATTCTTTGAAAGCACTTTCGCCGTCGGCTTCTCCTTGGAAAAGACAGTTTGAGACATGAATATCCTTTTGTCCGTACAAAGCACGCTCCTCGTCGAAGATTTTATTTTCAATAATTTTCATAGCAGCACTTCCGATTCTTCGTTGATATAATACAGTATATATCAATTTGCAGATGGAAACAAGATGTGTTTTTTGAATTAAATAACAAAATATAGTGAATAATAACAGCATATTTGGGTAAAAATACAGTATCGGAAAAAAATTGAAAAAAATTAAAAAAAAGTATTGACAAAAGGGAAAAGCGGTGATATAATAACAAAGCTGTCCGCGGGAGCGGGAAGCGAATTGGACCTTGAAAATTGAACAACGAAAGACGAGATTCATAGGAAACTATGAAGTACAAAGAAATTAACTCGTACAATTCCTAAAAGAGAGTACACACTGT
>JAFQSM010000080.1 GCA_017409575.1 Clostridia bacterium | reverse complement strand
TAATTGCAAAGAAAAAAGCAATTAAGAGCCGCTACTTTTTTTGTTTTGTTTACAAAAGAGCAGAAATGTGGTAGAATGATTTCAGGTACTGAAATGTTGAATGTTGCAGTAGGGGAGGGGTGAAGTATGTTTTTTAGAGAATTATACCAAAAGGCTACAGATAAAAAAAAGAAGAATTGCTAAAAACTCTGTTTCTTCATACAGACTCAGAACATTACTCTTACACCTTATTCGCATATTTTTGATGATCCCAATGATATTATCCGGAATCAGGGAGGCCATTCAAAAAAAGTAACAATCGGTAAAGACTGTTATATCGGTATGGGCGTTTGCATTATATATGGAGATGGCAGCGTCATTGGCTCGGGTGCTTTGGTGGTAAAACCAATTCCACCGTATAGTGTTGCGGTTGGGGTACCTGCAAAACCCATAAAGAGAAGAGAAAAATTGATAATTCAATAAGGTATGATAATGAACAAATTAAACATAAAATAACTAAAACAAAATTAAGGTGGGTATATGATAAAACAGAATAAATTTAAAATAATTATTTCCTCTGTAATTACGTTATTGCCGATGATTTTTGGATTTATTGTATGGGACAGACTTCCGGAGGAAATAGCAACAAGTTTCGGCTGGAATGGTGAGGCTGTAGGATATAGCAGTAAAATGTTTGCAGTTGTCGGACTTTTTGCAATACTGACCCTTGTGAATTTAATATGTATAATTGCAACAAATGCTGATCCAAGAATAAAGAATATAGATAATAAAATATTTTCTATTGTTATAAGTATAGTTCCTGCATGCTCTTTGATATGCGGAGCTTGTATCTTTGGTAATGCTTTGGGATATAGAGTAGATGTTCAAAAAATAATGCCTGTTTTTGTGGGAGCTATAATTTTAGTCCTTGGGTTTCTTCTCCCTGAGTGCAAACAAAATTATACCATCGGGATTAAACTTCCGTGGACCCTGCATAATGAGGAGAATTGGGATAAGACACATAAATTTGCAGGAAGACTTTGGGTTGTCGGCGGTATAATAATGACGATATCAGGACTGTTAAATTTTAAAATATTGTTTATGATTATTATTTTTGCGATTGTAATTATTCCAACCGTGTATTCGTATTTGTTATACAGAAATAAATGACAACAAGGAAACGAGTCTGTTGGGTTCTGACTTGTGTTGAGACTAAAATAAAACAGATTAAAAGGAGAAATAAAAATGCTTGATTTCACTTATTATGCACCGACCAAGGTGTATTTTGGCAAAGAAAAACACAAAGATGTGGGCGAAATTATAAAAAGCTATGGCTACGACAAAATAATGCTTCAATACGGACAGGGCAGCATAAAAAAATCGGGTCTTTTTGACGAGGTTATGAAGTCTTTGACAGACAGCGGAATAACTATTGTCGAAATGGGCGGTGTCGAGCCGAACCCCAAGCTTTCGTTTGTAAAGGAGGCTATAAAGGTCGCAAAAGAGACAAAAGTGCAGATGATTTTGGCAGTAGGTGGCGGAAGTGTTCTGGACTCATCAAAATATACTGCCGCAGGAGCAATGTATGACGGTGACCCCTGGGACTTCCCATCGCGCAAAGCATCACCGCAAAGCGCTCTTCCGGTTGGATGCATTCTTACAATTGCAGCGGCAGGAAGTGAGATGAGCTCGTCAGCGGTTATTACCAATATGGAGCTTAATATGAAGCGTGGCTTCAACAGCGACCTCAACAGATGTGAATTCGCTATCTGCAACCCTGAACTCACCTATACAGTAAGCAAATATCAGACAGCATGCGGCATTGTTGATATTATGGCACACACCATGGAAAGATACTTTATCCCCTGCGAGCCGACAGATCTTACCGACCGCATATCAGAAAGTATTCTGAAGGCAACAATCGCTGCAGGAAAGACATTGATGGAAAACCCCTGCGATTATGACGCGCGTGCAAATATGATGTGGGCGTCAAGCCTTTCGCACAATGGCCTGACGGGCTGTGGTCGAGAAAATGCTTTGCCTGTTCATCAGTTGGAGCATGCACTGAGCGGCGAGTTTGACCATATTGCGCATGGTGCGGGGTTGGCTGTTCTTTTCCCGGCTTGGGCAAGATATGTTTACAAGCAGGATGTGTCAAGATTTGCACAATTTGCAAGACGCGTATGGGATTGCACCGAGGAAGATGACGAAAAAGCGGCAAAGACGGGCATAGAAAAAATGGCAGAGTATTTTGAATCTATCGGTATGCCGACAAAACTCACGGACTTTGACATTGACGCGCATTGTGCCGACAGACTTGCAGAACTTTGCACATTCGGAAAGCAGAGAACAGTCAAAACATATGTTGATCTGGACTTTGACAAAATCAAGGAAATTTTTGAAAGTTGTATGTAAAGAAAAAAGTTGCAGAATATTAGGCGTCCTCATACAGGAATAAACCAACTTGAAACTTTGTATTTTGGCGTGTTACTGGCGCAAAAATACTCGGCAATCCACAAAGGATTACCTGCGTTTTTTACTTGTCTCACATCCAAAATCCTTTGTTTCAAGTGACAAAGTCATTTTGAAAAATAAAGAAAAGCCTTGAAAACTCAGTGTTTCAAGGCTTTAAACTTAATTTGGTTCAAAATTGATTTCTCCCTGTATGAGGACGCCTTTCTGCAACTTTTTAATTTTTATACATCCATAATCACAGGAAGAATCATAGGCTTACGCTTTGTTTTGCCAAAGATATAACTTCCAAGCTCATTTTTGAGGTGTGACTTGAGGCTTGCCCAGTCAAGAGTGTTGTGCGAAAGGCACTCGTCAAGGACAAGGCTTGCTTTTTCGCGCATACTGTCCATCAGATCCTCGGCTTCGCGGACATACACAAATCCTCGTGATATGATATCGGGACCCGAAACAACCATCTTCATTTCGTGGTCGATTGTGCACACAACGATTATGATGCCGTCTTCGGCAAGATGTTTGCGGTCGCGAAGAACGATGCTTCCGACATCACCGACGCCAAGACCGTCAACAAGGACTCTGCCTGCAGGGACTGTTCCGGCGATTTTGCCTGATGAATTTGAAACTTCAAGAACTTTGCCGTTTTCCATCATAAAAATATTTTTTGACGGAATACCCATCTCAAGAGCCAGGTCTTTGTGGCGGCTGAGGTGTTTGTACTCGCCGTGGACCGGCATAAAGTACTTGGGTTTTGCAAGGGCAAGTATTATTTTAAGTTCTTCCTGACAGGCGTGCCCCGAAACATGGACATCGGCCAGGGATTCGTAAATAACTTCGGCTCCGCGCTTCAAAAGCTCGTTTATAACATTTGAGATGGCTTTTTCGTTGCCAGGGATTGGACTTGCCGAGATTATAACAAGGTCGTCAGCCTCGATATTGACTTTTTTGTGGCCCGAAAATGCCATTCGTGAAAGAGCCGACATTGTCTCGCCCTGACTGCCTGTGGTGATGATAACCAGCTTGTCTTTTGGGTATCTGCCGATTTCATCAAGTGTTATAAGTGTGTTTTTGGGAATGTCCATATATCCAAGCTCAATAGCTGCAGAAAGGACATTTTCCATACTTCTGCCTGAGATTGCAACCTTTCTGCCGTACTTGACAGCAGCATTGATGATTTGCTGTACGCGATGTATGTTTGATGCAAAGGTCGCAACAAAGATGCGTTTGGTGCAGTTGTCAAAGACATTGTCAAAGGTGTTGCCGACAGTACGCTCGCTCATTGTATAGCCGCGGCGTTCGGCATTTGTGCTGTCTGACATAAGAAGAAGCACGCCTTTTTTGCCAAGCTCGCCTATTCTGCCAAGGTCAATCATTTCGCCGTTTATGGGAGTTGAATCAATCTTGAAGTCACCTGTGTGGAGAATAGTGCCGGCAGGGGTATGGAATGCAACCGCAACGGCATCTGCAATGCTGTGGTTAGAACGTATGAATTCGATTTTGAACTCACCAAGCGAAAAGGTTTCGCCGGGGTTTATTACATTAAGCTTTGTTGAGTTTAAAATTCCATGCTCCGAAAGCTTGTTTTTGAGAATTCCCAACGTAAGTTTGGTTCCAAAAACAGGGACATTAAATTCCTTTAAAACATACGGAACTGCCCCGATATGGTCCTCGTGACCATGGGTAAGAACTATACCGCGAATGCGATTTTTGTGTTTCTGCAGATAGGTTATATCCGGTATAACCATATCAATTCCCAGCATATCGTCGTCGGGGAAAGCCAGACCACAATCCAAAATCAGCAAGTCGCTGCCATACTCGAAGACTGTCATATTTTTTCCGATTTCATGCAGTCCGCCGAGCGGCGTGATTTTTATTTTTTTACTTTTTTGCACAAAATATCCTCCATATTCTTAAAAATAACCGTTCAATATATAACCCAGAAACCAAGCCTGGCTTCTGTAATTATCAATATCAAACAGTATACACTAAATTTACAAAATTTGCAAGTAAATTGCCAATATTTATATTTAGATTTTAGCCAAGGTAAAAGAAAATATTCGTGATTTGGCAAAAAACGGAATAATGTTTTGTGTTTGGTTTTTAAAATATGCAGATTTATTGGAAGAATTAGTGCTTTGGGGGTTGAAATTTCTTTACAAAAATAGTATAATAGACTGATAATGGGCAAAATGTGACTATTTGTTCATTTTGAAAGGGTGAAAGTTTAGATTAATGGCAAACAAAAGATATAGATTACCCCTTATTCCCCTCAGGGGCCTTACTGTTTTTCCGGGGATAGTAATTCATTTTGATGTGGGCAGACCAAAGTCGATTGCTGCAATAGAGGCAGCAATGTCTTCGGACAGACTTGTTTTTTTGAGTTATCAAAAAGACAGCTTTATTGAAAACCCGACCCGCGAGGATATATCAAAAATAGGTGTTATTGCCGAGGTAAAACAAATACTCAGACTTCCTGACGGAAACCTGAGGGTTTTGATTGAGGGAATTTCAAGAGCGGCAATCACAAGATATTATGACAGTGAACAGCTTGTTGAGGCAAGCGTTCATGAAAAAGAGGACATACCTTGCGAGGATTCACTGCAGGAACAGGTTCTGATGCGAAAGGTACAAAATCTGCTTAAGGACTTTTTTGACTTGCACGAAAAAATAAATCCCGAGGCAATTGCATCAATCCTTGAAATCGAAGACGGTGGCGAGCTTGCAGATGTTACAGCTTCAAATTATCCGCTTAAACCCCACGACCAGCAAATTGTGCTTGAGACTCTTGATGTAAGACTCAGACTGGAAAAGCTGATTGCTTTAATGGAAAACGAGAACAACATACTGGAAGTCGAGCAGGGCGTTATGTCAAAGCTCAAGACCACGCTTGACAAAAATCAGCGTGACTATATACTTCGCGAGCAGATGAAGGTTATTCAGGAAGAATTGGGCGATTTTGAATCGGGAGCGGCAGAGGCTGACGATTACCGCGAAAAAATGAAAAACCGCAATCTTCCCAAAGAGGTCAGTGAAAAGCTTGAAGAAGAATTTTTAAGACTTTCCAGACTTTCGGTGATGTCTCAGGAGTATGGTGTTGTTGAGAACTATATAGATACCGTTCTGGCGATGCCGTGGGACAAAGAAACAGACGAGAATGTTGATATAAAGACAGCAAAAGAGATTCTGGACCGCGACCATTATGGTCTTGAAAAGGTAAAGGAACGCATACTTGAATATCTGGCGGTAAAAACCTTGTCGCCCGAGAGCAAGGGTTCGATAATTTGCCTTGCCGGCCCTCCGGGAACAGGCAAGACCTCGATTGCAAGGTCACTTGCCGAGGCACTTGGCAGAAAGTATGTCAGAGTAAGTCTTGGCGGCATACAAAACGAGGCAGAAATCCGCGGACACCGCAAAACTTATGTAGGTGCTATGCCGGGCAGAATTGTGACAGCACTTAAGCAGGCAGGCAGCAAAAATCCGCTTGTTTTGCTTGACGAGATAGACAAAATGTCAAGCGACTTCCGTGGTGACCCGACGGCTGCTATGCTGGAGGTTTTGGACCCAGAGCAAAATGCGGCATTCCGCGACCATTTTCTTGAACTTCCGTTTGATTTGTCGCAGGTTTTGTTTGTTACTACAGCAAATTCGATTGAAAATATTCCAAGACCGCTTTATGACAGAATGGATATCATAGAGATTTCGGGTTATACCGAGCTTGAGAAGTTGAGTATCGCCAAAAAGTATCTGATACCCAAACAACGAAAGCTCAATGGTCTTGATGCAAAAAAACTCAAAATTTCGGACAAAGTCATCAGCCTGATAATCGAAGGCTATACCCGTGAATCAGGTGTCAGGTCTTTGGAAAGAAAGCTTGCCGCGATTTGCCGAAAAGCCGCAAAGGATATTGTGGAGAATGGCAAGACAAGCATAACAGTAAACGAAAAACTTTTGAAAGAATATCTTGGTGGCAGGGTGTTTATTTATGACCATGCTCCCGAGACCAATATGGTAGGTATGGCAACAGGACTTGCGTGGACAGAGGTTGGCGGAGATACCCTTGCGATTGAAGTCAACACAATGAAGGGTACAGGTAAGCTTGAACTGACCGGAAATCTTGGAGATGTAATGAAAGAGTCCGCACGTACGGCACTTAGCTTTATTCGTGCCAACAGTGACGAACTTTCGGTCAATGCAGATTTTTACAAAGACAAGGATATTCATATCCATGTTCCCGAGGGTGCCGTCCCCAAAGATGGTCCGTCGGCGGGCATTACAATGGCAACTGCGTTGGTATCGGCACTTACCGGTAGAGCGGTAAGGCGAGATATAGCTATGACCGGTGAGATTACTCTTCGCGGCAGAGTTCTTGGAATTGGTGGACTTCGCGAAAAGTCACTTGCTGCATACAGGATGGGAATAAAGAAAATTATAATTCCTTTTGAAAACAAAAAGGATTATGAAGAGCTTCCCGACAAGATAAAAGAAGAAATAAAGTTTGTGTTTGCAAAGGAAATTAAGGAAGTTTTTGCAAATGCTTTGTGCGACTAACTTTTCGGGATAAGGAGAAATATTATGGAATTTATTGATGCAAAGCTTTTGATAACTGCTGTTAAGTACGAGCAGTATCCCTCAAAAGACCTTCCTGAGATTGCGTTGGTTGGACGCTCTAATGTGGGCAAGTCGTCGCTTATAAATTGCATTACAAACCGCAAAAACCTTGCGCGGACAAGCAGCACCCCCGGAAAGACTGCTACAATCAATTTTTATGAGATTGGCGGCAAGTTCCGCATTGTTGATCTGCCGGGGTATGGATATGCCAAGGTTTCGAAAAACGAAAAAGAAAAATGGGCAGGAATGATTGAAAATTATCTAGCAAAACGCGAGAATCTGGTGCAGGTTATTCAGCTTGTTGATGCAAGGCACAAGCCTACTAATGATGACAAGATGATGTTTGACTGGATAAAAACTTACAATTATGAGCCTTTTGTGGTTGCTACAAAGCTTGACAAATTGAAGAAGTCTCAGATTGAGGCAAATCTTACGGCAATTTATGAAGAACTGGAACTGGGAGAGGATTCGGTGCTTGTCCCGTTTTCGTCAGAGACCCGCGAGGGAAGAGATGCGGTGCTTGAACTTATTGAGTATGTTCTTGAAGATGACCGTGCAACAGATGAACAACAGACAAACCTTTAAGACAGAAAGGAAATAAAATAATGATTACAAAACCAAGAGGAACAGAGGATGTTTTGCCAAAGGACAGCAAACTTTGGCAGCACATCGAAGAAACGGCAAGAGGCGTGTGCGAGCGTTTTGGCTACAAAGAAATCCGCACACCTGTTTTCGAAGATACCGCTCTTTTTCAGCGCGGTGTTGGCGACACTACTGATGTGGTACAAAAAGAAATGTATACCTTTGAGGACAAGGGCGGAAGAAGCCTTACCCTTAAGCCCGAGGGTACCGCAACACTGGTGCGCAGCTATATCGAAAATTCGCTTTATGCAAATCCGCAGCCGACAAAGCTTAGCTATATAATACCCTGTTTCAGGTACGAAAAACCGCAGTCGGGCAGACTTCGTGAATTTCACCAGTTTGGCATTGAGTGCTTTGGCGCCGAGTCACCTGCAACAGATGCCGAGGTTATCTCTCTTGCGCATATGTTCCTTAAAGAACTTGGACTTACCGGCATACAGCTTAATATCAACAGTATTGGCTGTGCGGTGTGCAAAAAAGAATATAACGAAAAATTAAGAAATTATTTTGAAGGCTACAAGGACCGCCTTTGTCCGACTTGTCTTGAAAGACTCGAGAAAAATCCTATGCGAATCATAGATTGCAAGTCTGAAATCTGCAGTGAGATTGCAAAGACTGCACCAAAGATGATTGACTATCTTTGCGATGATTGCAGCGGACATTTTGAGTCAGTAAAAGAAAGACTTGATAATATGGGTATTGACTATGTCATAAACCCGGATATAGTACGCGGACTTGATTATTACACAAAGACAGTTTTTGAGTTTGTATCGGATGCACTTGGCGCACAGTCAACAGTATGTGGCGGTGGAAGATACAGCGGTCTTGTTGAAGAGCTTGGCGGAAAGCCTGCAGACGGTATAGGCTTTGCCGCAGGACTTGAAAGACTTGTTCTGGTGATAAAAAAGCAGCAGCCCGATGCTTGCAGCTTAGAAACTGCATCGGATTTGTTTGTTGCGACAATGGGTGATGAAGCAGAGAAGTTTGCTCAAAAACTGATTTTTGAGCTTCGTAATTTAGGTGTCTCGGCAGAGCAGGATTTGTGCGGAAGAAGTCTTAAGGCGCAAATGAAGTATGCTGACAAGCTTGGTGCAAGAAACAGCATTGTAATCGGCGATGATGAGATAGTGGCACAAACCGCAAAATTAAAGAATATGAAAACAGGCGAAGCTGTTGATATATCGCTTCATGCAGAAGTTTTAGCAAAAAAACTTGAGGAGGTTAGATAAATGGAAACAATGCAGGGATTAAAAAGGACAAATATGTGCGGCGAAATCACCGCAAAGGATGCAGGCAAAGAGGTTGTTCTTTTCGGTTGGGCAGCAAAAAACCGTCTTTTGGGACAGCTTATATTCCTGACCCTCAGGGACAAGACAGGTATTGTTCAGGTTGCGTTCAATGACGAAACTGACAGAGCAGTATTTGAAAAAGCAGAAAAAATCAGAAGCGAATATGTTGTTGCTGTCAGAGGTAAGGTGGCACTCAGAACATCCGAAAACATAAATCCCGATATGAAAACCGGTGAGGTTGAGATTATTGCCGAGGAAATACGAATTCTTAACGAATCCGAGACTCCTCCGTTTTATATCGAAGAGGGCATTGACACAAATGATGCACTCAGACTTAAATACAGATACCTTGATTTGCGCAGACCTGATATGCAGCGCAATATGATTATGAGACACAAGGTTGCAAAGATAGCAAGAGACTATTTTGACGAACAGGGATTTTTGGAGATTGAAACACCTATGCTTACAAAGAGTACACCTGAGGGTGCAAGAGACTATCTTGTTCCAAGCCGTGTTCATCCCGGTAAGTTTTATGCGCTTCCGCAGTCACCCCAGCAGTACAAACAGCTTTTGATGCTTGCAGGATATGACAGATACTTCCAGATTGTCCGTTGCTTCCGTGACGAAGACCTTCGTGCTGACCGTCAGCCCGAGTTTACTCAGATGGATATGGAATTCTCATTTGCGGATATAGATACTGTGATTGAGGTAAACGAGGGATTTTTGAAAAGAGTTTACAAAGAGGTTTTGGGCAAGGATATCGAGACTCCATTCTTAAGACTTCCGTACTCAGAAGCTATGGACCGTTTTGGCTCGGATAAACCCGACACTCGCTTTGGTATGGAGCTTATTGATATATCAGACGAAGTTAAGGACTGCGATTTTAAAGTCTTTACAGGCGCGATAGAAAACGGCGGAAGTGTAAGATGTATAAACGCCAAAGGCCTTGGCACATCGCTCAGCCGAAAGACACTTGATTCGCTGACTGAATATGTAAAAACTTATCGTGCAAAAGGTCTTGCATGGATCGTTGTTGAGGAAGAAGGACTTCGTTCGCAGATTACTAAGTTCTTGAGCGAGGAAACAGTTGATAAAATTCTTAAAAAGGCAGACGCAGAGGTAGGCGACGGTATTCTGATTGTTGCAGACACCAATCAGGTTGTGTATGACGCACTGGGAAATCTTCGTCTTGAAGTTGCAAACAGATTTGGCCTTATTGACAAAACAAAGATGAACTTTTTGTGGGTTACAGAATTCCCGCTGTTTGAATATTCAGAGGAAGAAAACCGCTTTGTTGCAAAGCACCATCCGTTTACTTCGCCAATGGACGAGGATATCGAAAAACTTGATACCGAACCCGAAAATGTTCGTGCAAAGGCTTATGATATTGTATTAAACGGTACCGAAATCGGCGGCGGAAGCCTTAGAATTTATAATACAGAGCTTCAGCAGAAGATGTTTGAAAAACTTGGTTTTACACCTGAGGCAGCGTGGGAGAGATTTGGTTACCTTCTTGAAGCCTTCAAGTACGGAACTCCTCCTCACGGCGGACTTGCTTATGGCCTTGACAGACTTGTAATGATTATGGCAGGATGTGATTCAATCCGTGATGTAATTGCATTTCCCAAAGTACAGACAGCAGCCGAACTTATGACAAATTCACCCGATGTGGTAGATGATATACAGCTTAAAGAGCTTGCTATAAAGATTGATACCGAAAAGGAATAACAAAAAACCGGGGGTGATCAGATGAAAAGACAGACAGCAGTACTGATTTGGGCATCTGCCATACTGTTGCTTGTTGTGACTTGTTGCATTGTATTTTTTGTAAGCAGTATGGGGGGCTCCACCAAAAGCGGAACATATCAGGCATTTGTTTGTCCTTCGGGCAAAATCGAAGGATATTCTGTATATTATAAGAGTGGTGTATATACCATTGAAAAAGAAGATGGAATCTGGAAACTTGAAGGCGACAGGAAAGCAGACCTTGACCAGTCGGCGATTGAGAAGATGATAGGCGCTTCATCAAATATTTCGGCAATCGGCACATTAAGCCGAAAAGACCTGGAAAAATTTGATTTGTCGGATGTCATGACAGTAAGTCTTGACATTGACGGCGCAGATGATGTTGATATCCGTTTTTTAGGGACTTTGGATAGCCAGTGCGCTTTCAGAGTTTCGGGAGACAGGACAACTTATGTGATGTATCAAACCTCCCGTGATATTTTGACGCAGACCCTTGACAGTCTCAGGGTAACATCAGTCTTCCCTCAGCTTGCCGATGCCGACACCATGCCTGACTATTACCAATATATTGATTATGACGGTGCGGTGACAGAAGTCAGACTTAAGACATCATCCGAACTTGCAACCGGCAAAAACAACAAGTATATGATGGAAAGACCATACAGACGCGAGGTTGATGATGATTTGTTTGAACAACAGATTGCGGTCAAGATACCTGCGATAAAAGCCAAATCGTTTGTAAATACCCCTGATGATGACAAATCGGTTTATGGACTTGACAAAGCCTCAAGAGCAGAACTTTCGTTCACCTGGGATAAACAAAGAGAGACTTTGTACTTAGGCAAAAGCGAGAACGGAGCAGTTTTTGCTATGAAAGAGGGCAAACCGGAAGTCTTTTTGATAAATTCATCATTGATTGAATTTTTGCAGATTGAACCGTTCTTTGTTCTGGACAGCGGAATTCTGAAGAATGCTGCAGAAAAGGTTACGGGAGTCAAAGTTGAACAGGGCGATATGGTTTATGACATAACCTCTTCAAAAATCAACGATGAAACAAGGCAGTATTTCTTAAACGGCAAAGCTGCAAGCAGTTATGTGTTTAATGAGATACTCGAATCTCTTGGTGATATAAGCTTTAAAAACGAAATTGATAAGGCGCCCCAGAATACAGGAGATATCCTGATTACGGTTTATTATGAAAACGAGGGTTCTCAAAGCATAAGTCTTGTCAAAACCAATGAGAAATCTTATGCGGTATTTTTAAACGGCAAGGCAGAGTTTGAAATATACAGCGAAGATGTTGACGAACTTATGGAAGAATTAAAAGAAGCAATCAATAATCCTGCAAGAATGGATTAGAAAGGATACAAAAGATGAAAAATGTTTTTGATGTACTAAAAGAACGTGGCTTAATTGCACAGATGACACATGAGAAGGAAATAAAAGAGCTTCTTGAAAACAAGAAGATTACCTTTTATATTGGTTTTGACCCGACGGCTGACAGCCTTCACATAGGGCACTTTATGCAGTTGGTTGTTATGAAGCATATGCAAAATGCAGGACACAGACCGATTATTTTGCTTGGCGGCGGAACAACAATGGTTGGGGACCCAACCGGTAAGACTGATATGCGCCCGATGATAAGCCGCGAGACAATTCAGCACAATGCTGACAGATTTAAAGAACAAATGTCCAAGTTTATTGATTTTTCGGACGGTAAGGCTATTATGGTCAATAATGCAGACTGGCTTCTTGACCTTAATTATGTTGATTTTCTGCGCGAGGTTGGCGTGCATTTTTCGGTAAACAGAATGCTTTCTGCCGAGTGCTTTAAGACAAGACTCGAAAGAGGTCTTTCGTTCCTCGAATTCAACTATATGCTTATGCAGAGTTATGACTTTTACAAGCTTCATAAAGAATATGACTGCATAATGGAATTCGGCGGTGACGACCAGTGGTCAAATATAATCGGCGGAATCGAGCTTATCCGCAGAAAAGATTCTGAAGATGCATACGGTATGACATTTACACTTTTGACCACATCCGAGGGCAAAAAGATGGGCAAGACCGAAAAAGGAGCACTCTGGCTCGACCCCGAAAAGGTTACACCTTATGAATTTTATCAGTATTGGCGTAATGTTGATGACAAGGATGTTATCAGACTTTTAAAACTTGTTACTTTTGTATCGATGGAAGAAATCGCAGAGTACGAAAAATTCGAGGGTCAGCAGCTTAACGTTGTCAAAGAACGCCTTGCGTTTGAAGTTACAAAAATGGTACACGGCGAGGAAGAAGCACAAAAAGCTGATGCCGCAGCAAAGGCTGTGTTTGGTGCAGGAACCAATGATGCAGATATGCCGACATTCGAGATTTCGGAAGCTGAAATCGCAGACGGAATAAACATTGTTGATTTGCTTGCACTTACAAAGCTTGCACCGTCAAAGGGCGAGGGCAGACGCTTGGTACAGCAGGGCGGAATAAGCATAGACGGAAACAAAGTAGAGGATATTTCTTATACCGTCACAAAGGACATATTTGCCGACGGCAAAATTGTTGTTAAAAAAGGTAAAAAAGTATTTTTGAAGATAGTAGTTGCATAAGTCGGGTGAAACCAGCACAAGGCTTGCACACATAAAGAAAGGGGTTTTAAAAGTGTCCAGAGAATTACCAAAGACATACGACCCACGGGCTGTTGAAGACAAAATCTACAGCAACTGGGTAAATAAAGGATACTTCCATACAGAAATTGACAAAGACAAGGAGCCGTTTACCATAGTTATCCCGCCTCCAAATGTTACGGGACAGCTTCATATGGGACACGCATTCGATGAGACATTGCAGGATATTCTTATCCGTTACAAAAGAATGCAGGGTTATGCAGCTCTTTGGGTTCCGGGAACCGACCACGCAGGTATTGCGACACAGATTAAGGTTGAAGCACAGCTCCGTGAGGAAGAAGGGCTTACCCGTTATGACCTTGGCCGCGAAAAGTTCCTTGAACGTGTTTGGGACTGGAAAGAAAAATACGGAAATCGCATAATCAGTCAGCTCAAAAAGATTGGTTGCTCGTGCGACTGGGACAGAGAGCGCTTTACTATGGACGAAGGCTGTTCAAAGGCTGTTCGTGAGGTGTTTGTTAATCTTTATGAAAAAGGTCTTATTTACAGAGGGCCCCGAATCATCAACTGGTGCCCTAACTGTATAACAGCTCTTTCAAACGAAGAGGTCGAGCATGCAGAGCAGGCAGGACATTTCTGGCACATAAAGTATCAGATAAAGGGTACTGATGAATATGTGGTGATTGCAACAACCCGTCCCGAGACACTTTTTGGTGATACGGCAGTTGCTGTTAATCCTGAAGACGAAAGATATAAGGACCTTGTTGGAAAGATGTTGCTTTTGCCTCTTACTGACAGAGAAATTCCTGTTATTGCTGATGAATATGTTGACAAGGAATTTGGAACAGGTTGTGTAAAAATAACGCCTGCCCATGACCCCAACGACTTTGAAGTTGGCAAACGTCATGACCTTGAAATCATAAAGGTTATGAACGACGATGCAACCATGAATTCATACGCAGGAAAGTATGAAGGTATGGACCGCTACGAATGTCGTACAGCGATGATAAAAGACCTGGAAGAAATGGGACTTTTGGTGAAGACAGAAGACCATTCTCACAATGTAGGACAGTGCTACCGCTGCGGTACAACAATCGAGCCGATCGTTTCGGACCAGTGGTTTGTAAAAATGAAGCCCCTTGCAGAAGCGGCAATCGAGGCTGTTGCGAGCCGGGAAACAGAATTTGTTCCTGAACGTTTCTCAAAAATATATATGAACTGGATGGAAAATGTATATGACTGGTGTATTTCGCGTCAGCTTTGGTGGGGACACAGAATCCCGGCGTTCTACTGTGATGATTGTGGCGAAATGACGGTTTCGAAAGAGGATATTACTGTTTGTCCCAAGTGCGGAAAACCGGTAAGGCAGGAAGAAGATGTTCTTGACACATGGTTCTCATCTGCACTTTGGCCGTTTTCGACTCTTGGTTGGCCCGAAAAGACAGAAGATTACAATTATTTCTACCCCACAAGCACACTTGTTACAGGATATGATATTATTTTCTTCTGGGTATCAAGAATGATTTTCTCGGCTTGTGAACATACCGGAAAGGCTCCGTTCAAACATGTGTTCATTCATGGCCTTGTTCGTGACGGCAACGGCGAAAAAATGTCAAAATCCAAAGGCAACGGCGTTGACCCGCTTATGATTATAGATATGTTCGGTGCAGATGCCCTGAGATTTACTCTTGTTACAGGTGTTGCACCCGGTAACGATATGAGGTTCCCGGTAACCTATGAGCCGCCTGTTGAAAAGGGTAAAAACCCCAATCCTGAGATTAACAAGATTGTGGGTGCTCCCGGGGTTGAGGCAAGCCGAAACTTTGCAAACAAAATCTGGAATGCATCAAGATTTATAATGATGAATTTAAGCATAGACAAGGCTTCGCTCCCCGAAAAAGACAAGCTCCATATCGAGGATAAATGGATTCTTAACCAATACAACAAGCTTGTAAGTGAGGTTACAGAAAATCTTGAAAAGTACGAGCTTGGAATTGCGGCTCAAAAGCTGTATGACTTCATTTGGGACGAGCTTTGCGACTGGTATATCGAGCTTGTAAAACCAAGATTTTTCGAAAAGGGCGAAAGCAACGAGACTGCGCAGAATGTACTTGTTTATGTGCTTTCGAATACCCTCAAACTTTTGCATCCGTTTATGCCGTTTATAACCGAAGAAATCTGGCAGGCTCTTCCGCACGAGGGCGAGAGCATTATGATTTCGGATTGGCCCAAGGCAGATGCTGCACTTTGCGACGGGGCTGCAGCAGCAGAAATGCTTGAAATAATGAACGCCATCAAGGGCATCAGAAATGTAAGAAATGAAATGAATGTTCCGCCGTCGAAGAAAGTTAAACTTTATGTTGTGACACAGGAAGAGAACCTCTTTAAGCAGGCTTTGGTATTCTTCGAAAAACTGGCAGGTGCATCAGAAACCGAAATAGTAAGCGACAAAACAGGAATTTCGGACAACGTTGTTTCGGTAGCACTCGAAAAAGCAGAAATTCTTTTGCCGATGGATGAGCTTGTAGACCGCGAAAAAGAAATTGAACGTCTTTCTAAAGAAAAGGCAAGACTTGAAGGTGAGATAAAGAGAGTTGAAGGAAAACTTTCTAACAAGGGCTTTACCGACAAGGCTCCGGCTGCAGTAGTTGAGGAAGAACGCCAGAAAGGCGAAAAGTATAAGGCGATGCTTGACAAGGTTTTGGAAAGTATCAAAAAGATGTCGTAAATTGAAATAATTTGACAAAAAAGAAAAAATACAGACAACTTATAGGGTTGTCTGTATTTTTTTGTCTTTCGAAAGCTTAAAAACCAAAAGGAAAATATGGAATAATATGGAAAATATTAAAAGGAAGAAAGAGGAGGAAAGAGGAGGAAAGGATTATGGATATAAAGCTGGAGCTTATAGGGACAACCCTTGTTGTAAAAATTGATGGCGAGATAGACCATCACACAGCTGCTATGCTTAAAAGCGAGATTGACCGCGAACTTAATGTTCACAATGTCACAAATCTTGTACTTGATTTTGACCGTGTGACATTTATGGACAGTTCGGGGATTGGAGTAATTGCCGGCAGATACAAGGAAATTACTGCAAGAGGCGGCAAGGTTATGCTGATAAGGGTAAAACCCCAGGTTGACAAGATTTTGGAAATCTCGGGGCTTAAAACCATTATGGAATGCAGTCATTAACAAAGGAGGGATACATATGGAAAACTATATGAAACTTGAAATTCCGGCAAAAAGCTGCAACGAGTCGCTGGTCAGGGCGGTAGTCAGCGCTTTTGCTGTTCAGCTTGATTTAAGCATTGAAGAACTTGCTGATATAAAGACCGCAGTATCCGAGGCTGTCACTAATTCGATAGTTCACGGATATTCAAATATGAAAGGGACAATAAAGGTTGTTTGCCGGATGATAGACGGGTGTATCGAAATCGAAATTACCGATTATGGAGTAGGGATTGAGGATATTGATACTGCGATGCAGCCGCTTTTTACATCCAAACCGGAATGCGAGCGGAGCGGTATGGGATTTACTGTTATGCAGACCTTTATGGACGAGCTTAAAGTAAGCTCGAAGCTGGGTGAGGGTACGGTTGTAACCATGAAAAAGCGCATAGGGGGCTGACTTGTGCAGACAAAAGAATTCAACAAAGACTTTCATAAGACGCTTGAACTTGCCCGTGGTGGCAACAAGACAGCACAAGACAAGATAGTAAACGACAATCTTGGGCTTGTCTACAGCATTGTCAAAAAGTTTTCGGGACGAGGCTACGAGACCGAGGATTTGATTCAGATAGGATGTCTTGGACTTACAAAGGCTATTTTAAGGTTTGATACAAGTTTTGATGTCAATTTCTCCACCTATGCGGTACCTATGATAATGGGCGAGATAAAAAGGTTTATCCGCGATGATGGCATAATAAAGGTGAGCCGAAGCATCAAGGAACTTGCGGTCAAAGCTTTTGCCCTGCGCGAAAATATAATAAAAGAAACAAATACAGAGCCCGGCATCAAAGAAATTGCCGAGCGTTTGGGAGCATCGCCCGAAGATGTTGCGATTGCAATGGAAGCAGGACTCAGACCTGAGTCCATAAATGCCCCCATTGGAGATGACGACGGTAAGACTTTGGCTGACCGCATCGAAAGTCATGAAAATTGTGAGGCAAAGGTCATAAACAAAATTCTTATTGACGAGCTTCTTGGTATGTTTGATGAGAGGGAAAAAAAGATTATTATCCTCAGATATTTCAAGGAAAAAACCCAGGCTCAGATAGCAGGCTTGCTTGGAATTTCTCAGGTTCAGGTTTCAAGAATAGAAAAAAAGGTTCTTGGAATAATGAAAAAAAGGCTTGAGGAAAAGTAGTGCCGAGAGGTTTGACAAGGGGACAGATTTGTGTTAAAATTTAACTATAAAAATTGCCAAACGGAGGGGGAGCCCGGTATGGATATAAAGCAGGAAATATTGGAACTCAGAAAAATAATTGAAGAGCATAATTACAATTATTATGTATTGGACAACCCCACAGTATCCGACTTTGAATATGATGCTCTGATGCAGAAATTAATAAAGTTAGAGGAGACTAACCCCGAGCTTGCGGACGAAAATTCACCGACAAAAAGGGTCGGAGGCGCGGTCCTTTCGGAGTTTGAACAGGTGCAGCATCTTGTGCCCATGCAAAGTCTTGGAGATGTTTTTTCTTATGACGAGCTTATGGAATTTGACCAAAGAGTAAGGCAAGGCTTAAACGGTGAAGCTCCTGAGTATGTCGTAGAAATGAAAATTGACGGACTTTCTGTCTCGCTTGAATATGAAAACGGCAGTTTTGTCAGGGGCTCGACCCGTGGCGACGGAATGGTTGGTGAAGATATAACCGAAAACTTAAAAACAATCAAAGCAATACCACTGAAAATTGACACGAAAACAGAAAGACTGGAAGTACGTGGCGAGGTATATATGCCTAAAAAAAGCTTTGAGGAGCTTAATGCCGAAAGAGAGGTATCAGGGGAGCCACTGCTTGCAAATCCCCGAAATGCGGCAGCAGGGTCGCTGCGTCAGCTTGACAGCCGTATTGCCGCAAAAAGAAAGCTGGATATTTTTGTTTTTAACATTCAGGATGCCCCGGCTGATTTTGCAAAGACTCACAGCGAGGGACTTGAAAAGCTCCGCAGTTTGGGATTTAAGGTAAGTCCAAAAAGATGCGTCGTTGATTCTATGGAAAAAGCTTATCTTGAGATTTTGAAAATAGGTGAAGAACGACAAAATCTGCTGTTTGATATTGATGGTGCGGTGGTCAAGGTAGACAGCCTTGAAAAACGCGAGAGACTTGGAACAACATCAAAGGTTCCCAAATGGGCAATTGCTTACAAATTTCCTGCCGAGCAGAAGGAAACAACCCTTGAAGATATCATTGTTCAGGTGGGCAGAACGGGTGTAATAACTCCTAATGCTGTATTGACACCCGTAAGGGTGGCTGGCTCTGTGGTTAGTCGTGCCACACTTCACAACGAGGATTTTATAAAAGCAAAGGATATACGGATTGGTGACCGTGTGCTTATTCAAAAAGCAGGGGACATCATCCCCGAGGTTGTGTCAGTGCTTAAAGAAAAACGCACAGGAGATGAAAAGGTTTATCATATGCCAACGCATTGCCCTGCCTGCGGTGAAGAACTGTTTCGCGAAGATGGTGAGGCTGCGCTCAGGTGTCTCAGTACAAACTGCCCTGCACAGCGCCTCAGGAGTATAATCCATTTTGCGTCAAGAGGGGCAATGGACATTGAGGGTCTTGGCGATGCTGTTGTTGAACAGCTTATTGATGAGAATTTAATCAAAAATTCTGCAGACCTTTTTTATTTGAAAAAAGAACAGCTTGTTCCGCTTGAACGCTTTGCTGAAAAATCAGCACAAAATTTGATTGATGCAATCGAAAAAGCAAAATCAAATCCATTGGACAAGCTGCTTTGTGGCCTTGGAATCAGGCTTATCGGAGCAAGGGGCGCAAAGGCAATAGCTTCGCACTTTGAAAATATCGACAATATTATGGCGGCGTCGGTGGAGGATATTCTGGCAATTCCGGATATTGGCGAAAAAATGGCAGAAAGTCTTGTCCATTATTTTGCGCAAGGCGAGACTCGCGAGCTGATAGAAAAAATGAAAGCCGCAGGAGTAAATATGACAGCCGAAAAAACGGCAGTGGGTGGCGTACTTGAGGGCAAAACCTTTGTCCTTACGGGTACACTCCCAACACTCAAACGCTCCGAAGCACAGAAAATAATTGAAGACAATGGCGGCAAGGTGTCGGGCTCGGTTTCAAAAAAGACCGACTTTGTAGTAGCCGGCGAGGAAGCAGGCAGCAAGCTTGACAAGGCAATGGATCTTGGCGTTGCGGTAATAACTGAAGAAGATTTGCTGGGTATGGTGTAAAAAAAGGCTGTGACAATTGTCACAGCCTTTTTTCCTATTTAATCCTTAATAAAAACTAAAATATCCTCAACTTTGCAATCCAGAATTGTACAAAGGTCGTTTAGGGTAACCGTGCTGATTGGCTTGTTATGCCGCAAACGGTCAAGGAGCCCCCGACTTATGTTATATTCCTTAATAAGTTTGTATGTTGAAATGTTTTTCTTTTTCAAAGTTTCGTAAAGTGGAGCATAGCTAATCATATTATCACCTCAATATAATAATAAAATATGCTCTACCACTTGGCAATTGTCTATAAATAGGGTATAATGTTTATGTTGTCGCACTAAGATTGCCCATTTATAGGGGCAATCAAAAAATGGCAAGCCGTATGGCTTGCCATTTTTCCTTTTTTAAACCTCACTAAATTTCTTTTCGATATAAGCCTTTACAGACATTGGTGTTGCCTTGCCTTTGAGAGCTCGGTTCGCCTGACCCATAAAGAAACCAAAAACATTTGTTTTGCCGTTTTTGTAGTCTTCGATAAGGTCGTAGCGCTCTGCAAAAAGTGCATCAACAACTTCGGCGATTGCGGCGGTATCTTCCACTACAATAAATCCGTTTGCTTTTGCGATTTCCTCAGGGGTTCCGCAGTCTTCAAACATAATACGGATTATGGTTTTTGCATCGTTTCGGTTGACGGTGTTTTTGTCTGCCATTTCGCAAACCTTTGCAAAGTCGCGTGCAGAAATCGGAACTTCTTCGGTATCGGTTTCTTTTACGCGGCGCATAATCTCGGTCTGGAACATATTCGAAACGCTCTTATATTCGGGATAAATGCTGACAGCTTCGTCAAAAAAGTCAGAAAGATATTTTTCCAAAGTAAGAACTCGCGCATCCTCGTCGGTAAGACCGTACTCTTTTGTATACTTCATCACGCGCTCGTACGGAAGAAGAGGAATTTCGCTTTTTGCCCTTTCGATATCTTCTTCACTGAATGTGATTGACATAATGTCAGGCTCGGGGAAGTAGCGATAGTCGTTGGCGTTTTCTTTGCTCCTGAGTGATGAGGTTGTGCCCGTTGCATCGTCAAAACGCCTTGTTTCCTGAACAACCCTGCCACCCTCGCTTAGAATCTCGGTCTGTCGTGCAATTTCACTTTCGATTGCCCTTTGGATTGAGCGGAACGAGTTGAGATTCTTGATTTCGGCACGGTCACCCAAAACGAGCGAGCCTGCAGGTTTGAGCGAGATATTGACATCGGCTCGGATAGAGCCTTCCTGCATTTTCGCATCACAAACATCAAGATATTTGAGGTAAAGCGCGATTTTGGAAACAAATTCCGCTGCTTCTTCGGGTGATTTGATGTCCGGCTCGGTCACGATTTCGATAAGCGGAACGCTGCATCGGTTGTAGTCTGCCCAGCTTTCGCCGTGGTAGTCGTCGTGGACCATTTTGCCGGCATCTTCTTCAAGATGGATTCGGTTTATGCGGACAACCGTACCTGTCGAAAGCTCCAGCTTGCCGTTTATGCAAAGCGGTAAATCAAGCTGAGAAATCTGGTAAGCTTTGGGAAGATCCGGATAAAAGTAGTTTTTGCGGTCAAAACGAGAATAGCGGTTGATTTCACAGCCAAGGGCAAGACCTGCGCGGATTGCATAGGCAACCGCTTCGTGATTGATAATCGGAAGTGCGCCCGGTTGACCGGTACATACCGGACAGATGTGAGTGTTCGGGTCGCCGCCAAAAGAGGCATCGCAGGTGCAGAATGCTTTTGTTTTGGTCGAAAGCTCGGCATGAATTTCAAGACCGATGACTGTATCGTATTTTTTGCACATATCAAATACCTCCTTTATATATTTGCCACAGGATGTGGGTTTTCTTTTTCGAACAAGTCTGCAAACTGTATAAGCTTTGCATCGTCAAAACGCTTTGCCGAAAGAGAGAAGCCTATTGGCATACCACTTTTGTTTAGTCCACAAGGAACGGATATTGCAGGGATACCTGCAATGTTTGCGGTAACAGTACAGATGTCTGCAAGGTACATCTTTACCGGGTCATCGATATTCTCACCGCATTTGTAAGCAACCGTCGGGGTTGTCGGGGTCAGCATAATGTCACACTTGGCAAAAATTTCGTCGTGCTCGGATCTGCACTTCTGGCGCACAGCCAAAGCCTTTTTGTAATAAGCGTCATAGTATCCGCTTGAAAGAGCATAGGTTCCAAGCAATATGCGGCGCTTAACCTCGTCTCCAAAGCCTTCGCTGCGGCTCTTCTTTATAAGCTGGTCATAGCTTTCGGGAGAATCTGTGCGATAGCCGTATTTGACACCATCATAGCGCGAAAGGTTTGAACTTGCTTCGGCGCATGCAAGCAGGTAATAAGCCGAAACTGCATATTTAAGTGACGGCATCGAAACCTCAATTAGTTCGGCACCGTTTTGTTCGTAGAATTTTGCTGCATTGAAAACAGCAGTTTTGATTTCTTCGTCAATTCCGTCGCCAAAGAATTCTTTGGGGATGCCGATTTTGAGACCGGAAATGCTTTTGCCCAAAAGAGAAGTAAAGTCGATGTTATGATTTCTTGATGTATGGTCATGAGCGTCATGACCCGAAATTGCATTAAGAATGATTGCGCAGTCCTCGGCAGAGTTTGCCATAGGGCCAATCTGGTCAAGCGAGCTGCCAAAAGCAACAAGACCAAAACGCGAAACTGTGCCATAAGTGGGTTTTATGCCGGTAATTCCGCAAAATGCCGCAGGCTGACGGATGGAACCACCGGTATCACTGCCGAGTGCAGCCACACAAAGTCCTGCTGCAACCGCTGTTGCACTGCCGCCCGATGAGCCGCCGGGGACACATTCGGTATTAAATGGGTTTTTCGGCTTTGCAAAAGCCGAGGTTTGTGATGAGCCGCCCATTGCAAATTCGTCCATAGAGGTTTTTCCAAGCGGAACAAAACCCTGTTTTACGAGTTTTTCGATAACTGTCGCATTGTAGGGTGGCTTGTAATCGCCAAGCATTTTTGACGAGCAGGTGGTTTTTATGTCCTTGGTACAGATGTTATCCTTTATTGCCAGGGGAATACCGGTTAACGATGCAGAATTTCCGCTTGCTATCATTTCGTCGGCAAGCTGTGCCGCACGGATTGCTTCGTCTTCGCAGACTGTATTGAAAGCACCGAGGTCAGACTTTGACGATATGTTTTCGAGGTATTTTTTGGTCAGCTCGACAGAAGAGATTTCTTTTTTGTCAAGCTGTTTTCTTAAGTTTGAAATTGTATTCATAAAATCTCTCCTTTTAGTCCACTATTTTGGGGACAACAAACTGGTTTTCGATTGTACGCGGTCCGTTGTTGACGATACCCTGCATATTTTCAAAGGTTTCGGTTTTGTCTTCACGAAGTGAAGAAAACGGCACGGCGTTGCTTGTGTCGATGGGATTATACTCAAAATCCGAGTCGCCGATGGTGTCCATAAGTTTTATGATATCGGTCATTTCTTTGCCGTATTCAGCCAGTTCTTCGTCTGAAAGATAGAGCTTTGAAAGCTCGCACAAAAGGTCGAGTTGGTCTTTGCTTATCATATATATATCACTTCCCTGTAAAAAGTCTATTCTATATTCTACCATTTTTGCATGAGTTTTGCAACACATATTTTGGGGTATTTTTTAGAAAATACTTGATTAAATTGCAAAAATTATGTATAATGATGAGTGTATTTTGCAATCTTTTAGTTAAAATGGATTGGAGAAGGCTTATGAATACTTTGATTGAATTAAAAAACATAACAAAAACCTTTGATGACCAGCAGGTTTTAAAAGGGATAAACCTCAAAATAAACGAGAATGAGTTTTTGACTCTTCTTGGTCCTTCGGGTTGCGGAAAAACAACCACTCTTCGTATTATTGCAGGCTTTGACGAGGCCGACAGCGGCGAGCTTTTGTTTGACGGAATTGAGATTTCAAAGCTTCCGCCCTACAAACGCGAGGTAAATACTGTCTTTCAGAAATATGCACTTTTTCCGCATCTTAATGTGGCAGAAAACATAGCGTTTGGACTTAACATAAAAAAGACAGACAAGACTGTGGTTGTGCAGAAGGTAGAAAAAATGCTTGAGCTTGTTGGCTTAAGCGGCTTTGAAAAGCGTGATGTAACATCACTTTCGGGCGGTCAGCAACAGCGTGTTGCAATTGCCCGTGCTCTTATAAATGAGCCGAAGGTGCTTCTTCTGGACGAGCCTTTGGGTGCTCTTGATGCAAGACTCCGCAAAGAGATGCAGACCGAGCTTAAGAAAATTCAGAAAGAAGTAGGAATTACATTCATTTATGTCACACACGACCAGGAAGAAGCTCTTTCGATGTCTGATACCGTTGTGGTTATGAATGACGGATACATCCAACAGATAGGGACTCCGACAGATGTTTACAACGAGCCCGAGAACAGATTTGTTGCAAGCTTTATTGGCGAGTCAAATATAATAAAGGGAACAATGATAAGAGACTGTCTTGTTTCGTTTGACGGATTTGAATTTGAGTGTGTTGACAAGGGCTTTAAAGAAAACGAAGAGATTGAAGTGGTTTTAAGACCTGAAGATATAGATATTGTAAAACCCGAGAATGCCAAAATTAAGGGCACGGTGGAAAGCGTTGTATTCAAGGGTGTTCATTATGAAATTATGGTCAGGACCGAGCTTCGAAGCTATATGATACATACTACCGACTTTTTTGAGGTTGGTCTTGATGTGGGTCTTACCTTTGGCCCCGAGGATATCCATGTAATGTGGAAGATGGTTTAATTTTGTTTTAAAAGGTGGGATTTTAAGTGAGATATTTCAAGAATCTCGTCAAACCGTACATAGCGTGGACGGCTGTTATGATTGTTATACCGATCTTTATGATGCTTTTGTATTCAATCACAAACAGCGGAAATTCACTTGTCAACATCCAGTTTACATTCGAGAATTTTAAAAGATTTACCGAGCCTGTGTATCTGAGCGTTTTTATAAAGTCAATCAAACTGGGACTTATTACTGTTGTGATTTGCCTTGTGCTTGGATACGCTCTTGCATATATAATTTCGCAGTTTAAGGAAAGTACTCAAGGCGTACTGATACTTCTTGTTACTATACCTATGTGGATAAATATGCTGCTTCGTACTTACGCATGGATTAGCTTGCTTTCGGACAATGGCATTATAAATGCTTTTTTGGATAAGCTTGGTATAGGCCCGATAAAAATGATGTATACAGATTTTGCGGTTATGATTGGACAAATCTGTGACTTTTTGCCGTTTATGATAATCCCGATACATACTTCGCTCAGCAAGATGGACAAATCCTATGTCGAGGCGGCATACGATTTGGGCGCAAACCCGGTGCAAACATTTTTTAAGGTGGTATTCAAATTGTCCATACCGGGTGTTTTGAACGGTATAATTATGGTATTTTTGTTGTCGATATCGACTTTTGTAATACCAAAGCTTTTGGGTGGAGGTCAGTATGTCCTGATAGGCAACCTGATTGAAAGCCAGTTTGTGTCGGTAGGGGACTGGAATTTTGGCAGTGCCTTGTCGATTGTTCTTGCAGGAATAATCCTTTTTGCAATCAAATGGATGAAGAAAATTGATACCGGAGAGAACTAAACAAAATCTTTAAGACAGAGGGGTGAGTGCTTGTGAGGCGAATTGCCAGCCTTTCAAAGGGACTGTATGTGCTTTTGTGTTTTGCTTTTTTCTATACACCGATTTTTGTTACAATGATATTTTCGTTCAATTCGTCAAAGTCATTGACCAAATTTACCGGATTTTCGCTGAGGTGGTATACTCAGCTGATTGAGAATTCCGAAATTATGTCAGCAGTCTGGGTGTCGGTCAGCGTTGCGGCTCTGGCAACAGCGATATCAACTGTTCTTGGAACAATTACCGCTATAGGACTTTCGAAAAGCCGCAAGATTATCAAAGAATGGCTCACGAACATCAACAATATACCGATAATGAACCCCGAGATTGTGACGGCAATCGGACTTATGCTCTTGTTTTCGGCTATGAAGTTTGAAAAAGGTTATCTTACAATGCTGCTTGCACATATTTCGTTTTGTACACCTTATGTGATAACAAGTGTTTATCCAAAGGTGCGGGGGCTTGATGTCAACATAGCAAATGCAGCTATGGATTTGGGAGCAACGCCGTTTCAGGCACTTACGAAGGTAATAGTGCCTATGATTAAACCGGGTATAACTGCCGGAATGCTTTTGGCATTTACAATGTCGTTTGATGATTTTGTGATTTCGTATTTTGTCAGCGGCAACGGTGTGATGAATATATCAATGATTGTTTACAATATGACCAAACGGACAAATCCCACGATCAATGCACTTTCGACAATAGTTATTGTGGTTATATTTGTGGCGGTACTTGTGGTGAATGTTATTCCAAAACTAAAGAATAAGAAAGGCAGGAAGATAAATGAAAAAAATATTTAGTTTTGCAGTTTGTATTTTGGCGGCAGCGGTCCTTGTTGGATGCGGTGGGGAGAAAACTACTCTTAAGGTATACAATGCGGGTGAATATATTGATACAACGCTCCTTTCGGATTTTGAAAATGAGAATAATTGTAATGTTGTGTATGAAACCTTTGATTCAAATGAGTCAATGTATACAAAGGTTATGAGTGGTGAAAAATATGATATTATTATCCCGTCTGACTATATGATAGAAAGACTTGCCAAAGAGGGCTTTTTGCAGGAAATTGACAAGAATAAGATTTCGAATTATGGCGAAATTACGGATAATCTTTTGTCACAGCCGTTCGATGCCGAAAACAAATACTCGGTGCCGTACTTCTGGGGGTCAGTCGGTATTCTTTATGACAGTACCAAAGTTTCGGAGGAAGATTTGGAAGATGGCTGGGAAATTCTTAAAAATCTAAAATACAAAGAAGATATCTATATGTATGATTCCGAGCGCGACTCGTTTATGATTGCTCTTAAGGCGCTTGGGTTTTCGCTCAACACACACGACAAAGCCGAGCTTGACAAGGCTTATGAATGGCTGATAGAACAAAAAGAGATTGTGAACCCTATATATGTCGGCGACGAGGTTATTGACAGTATGATTTCGGGCAATATGGCAATGGCAATTGTATATTCGGGAGATGCGGCATATATTATGTCCGAAAATCCCGATATGAGATATTTTGAGCCGAGTCAGGGAACAAATCTCTGGATTGATGGTATGGTTATTATGAAAGATTCAGAAAATACCGACCTTGCGCACAAATTTATTGATTTTATGACAAGGCCTGAAAATGCAATGGTAAATTCGGAAATGGTTGGATATTCTTCGCCTGTAAAGCCTGTTTTTGAAGAACTTAAAGAAACTGTGTACAGCGAAATCGAGGCTTATGTTCCAAGACAAAATGGTGACAAAGACGAGTTCTTCAGATATCAGGATGCCGAAACAAAAAAATATTGCGCAGAGCTTTGGACAAAGGTTAAGGCGCAGTAAGATAAAGAGGAGAAAATCACTTTATGTATATAATTGCAGGGCTTGGCAACCCCGGGAAGAAGTACACGGGGACCAGACATAATATGGGGTTTGAAGCCCTTGATGCTGTTGCGGCAAAGTATAATATTGATATAAAAAAGTCCAAGTTCAACGCTCTTTATGGCGAAGGCACAATAGAGGGCGAAAAGGTTGTACTTATAAAACCGCAGACTTTTATGAATTTAAGCGGTGAGGCTGTCAGGGAGTTTAAGAACTGGTATAAGACCGATACTTCTCAAATAATAATTATATATGATGATGTATCTTTGCCTGTCGGCAAAATGCGAATTCGCAAGAAAGGCAGCGCAGGCGGACACAACGGGATGAAGAGCATAATATATCAGCTTAATTCTGACGAGTTTCCAAGAATAAAGCTGGGTGTCGGCAGCCCCGAAAATCCGGAGTTCGACCTGGCGGATTATGTGCTTGGAAAGTTTACAAAAGACGAGGTAAAAATTCTTATACAAACGGCAATAAATACCGCTGATGCAGTCGGAGAAATCATTAAAAACGGTTGCGAAAAAGCGATGTCAAAATTTAATTAAATTTTCAAAAAGGTTTTAAAAAAATGAATGGATTTTTAAACATTTTGGAAAATCTGGCAGAAGTTGAAGAGATAACAGGGGGCCTCCTTCGCGGAGAGTCCCCTGTAAGTGTTGTCGGGGCATCCGATTCGGCAAGGGTGCACCTGGCTTTTTGTATTTGTGAAAAGAGCAAAAAACTGCCTCTTTTTGTGACGGCAACAGACGCACAGGCGCGAATGATTTTTGAGGACCTGAGTTATTTTTACAAAGGAAAGGCACTTCTGTTTTTAAACCGCGATTTGCTTTTTTATGATATAGAAGCATCTGCAACAGATATAAAGAAAAAGCGTCTTGAAACAATAGACAAGCTTGTAAGGTTCCCTTCGGAATATGCTGTTGTAACAACAGTTTCGGCACTTTTAAGTGCCACTGTGCCAAAAAGCGTTTATGCAGAAAAGTCAATAATGCTCAAGGTGGGCGACCAGATTGAACTTGATGATCTGGCACAACTTATGGTCGATTTTGGTTATCATCGCGAGGATATGGTTGAGGGCCCCGGGCAGTTCAGTATAAGAGGTGGAATATTTGACTATTTCCCATTCTTTGGCGATATGCCGGTCAGAATAGAATTCTTTGACTGCGAAGTCGATTCAATAAGGCAATTTTCAGCCGAGACTCAGCGTGCGACGGCAGATGACATCGAAGAGGTTTTTGCAAGAATTACCCCGGCTGACGAAATTGTGGCGGACAAGGAAACAAGAGAAAATGTTGTTAATGTTCTTGAAAAACGCCTTAAAAAGCTTGAGGCAAAGGTTGAAACCGACGAGAGCATTGAAAAACAAAAAGCTATACTTAAACGGGATATCGAAAGGTTTGAGCAGGGCGTGGCGTTTCCGTCACGGGATAAGTATATCCCCGAGATTTACGGTGATAAAATCCCGACAATTCTTGACTATCTGGCCGATAATTATATTGTTTTTACAGACGACCCGATGCGGATATATGATACAGTAAAAGGCGAAGCAAGCAGGTTTGCAGAAAACATAAAAGACCTTTTTGAGAGGGGCGTTTTGTCAGGGAACAAAACGTGCTACAACCTTGATTTTTCGGAGGCGGCAAAAAGAATAAAGCAGATGGGAGCGGTAAATTTGTGCCCGCTTTCACACGCAGGTGGCGAACTTAAACCACAAAGGGCGGTAAATGTTTCGGCAAAAAGTCTTACATCTTATGGCGGAAAAATGGAGTTCTTTTATGATGCACTTAACTTTTACAAAAAGAATAAATACCGAATCCTGATTCTGGCAGGGAGTGAATACCGCGCTCAAAACCTTGCAAAACAGCTTGAAGACGAGGGCGTTTTGTGCAGTTTTTCGGACTCGGTCAAAGAGCTTCCCGAGGAAGGTAGTATTCTTGTTGCAAAGGGTGGACTTTGCAGAGGGTTTGAATATCCTCTTATCCGTACAGTTGTAATCAGCGATAAAGAGATTTTTGGTGGCGAGCGGCGAAAACGCAGACGTTTTAAGGTAGACAAAAAGAATAAAATTGATAACTTTACAGACCTTTCTGTAGGGGATTTTGTTGTACACCAGAATCACGGCATAGGTCAGTATACAGGAATCGAGCGTTTGACGGTCGAAGGGGCTCAAAAGGATTATCTTAAGATAGTTTATAAGGGCGGAGATTCGCTGTATGTCCCTGCCGACCAGCTTAATCTTATTTACAAACATACATCAAATGACGGAGCAAGGGTAAGACTTAACAGTCTTGGCGGACAGGACTGGAATAAGGCGAAGCAAAAGGTGCGGCAGTCCTGCAGTGATATGGCAAAAGAACTTGTGGAGCTTTATGCACAGCGCCAGACAATAAAGGGAATTGCATTTTCAAAGGATACCGAATGGCAGCGTGATTTTGAGACAGCGTTCCCCTATGACGAAACCGATGACCAGCTGAGGTGCATAAGCGAGGTTAAGGCAGATATGGAAAAACCCTGTCCGATGGAACGACTTTTGTGCGGTGATGTCGGATACGGCAAGACCGAGGTTGCAATGCGAGCGGCGTTTAAGGCAGTTATGGATGGATATCAGGTGGCATATCTTGTACCCACAACGATTCTTGCAAGTCAGCATTACAACAACTTCAGACAAAGAATGAAGGATTACCCGGTAAACATCGCAAACCTTTCGAGGTTTTCGACCCCGACTCAGCAAAAAAATATCGTCAAACAGCTCAAAAGCGGTGAATGTGATATTGTTATCGGCACACACAAAATTCTTCAAAAGACTATTGAGTTTAAAAAACTGGGACTTTTGATTATAGATGAAGAACAAAGGTTTGGGGTTTCGCACAAAGAACGCATAAAGGAAATGAAAAAAGAGATAGATGTTCTTACCCTGTCAGCAACCCCCATTCCAAGGACACTTCATATGTCCATGACAGGAATCAGGGATATGAGCATAATTGCTGAGCCGCCGGGTGACAGATATCCGGTTGCGACTTATGTTATGGAATATGACGAAGATGTAATCCGCGAAGCAATAGCCAAAGAACTTGCCAGGGGCGGACAGGTATATTATCTGCACAACCGTGTGCAAGGGATAGAAAAAACAGCGCTCAGCATACAAAAAATGCTTCCCGAGGCACGGATTGCAACGGCTCACGGCAAAATGTCAGAGCGCGAGCTTGAAAATATAATGATGGATATGTCAGACGGAGCAATAGATGTTTTGGTTTGTACAACAATAATTGAAACAGGACTTGACATACCAAATGTAAACACCATAATCATCGAGGATTCGGACAGACTTGGTCTTGCACAGCTTTATCAGCTGAGGGGCAGAGTGGGGCGCTCTAACCGCCTTGCGTATGCCTACCTTACCTACAGACGGGACAAAGTTCTTAATGAAGACGCTCAAAAAAGACTTCGCGCTATAAGGGAGTTTACTGAATTTGGCTCGGGCTTTAAAATAGCAATGCGCGACCTTGAAATAAGAGGCACCGGAAACGTGATAGGACCTCAGCAAAGCGGACATATGGAAAGTGTAGGCTATGAGATGTACTGCAAGCTTCTTGCAGAGAGCGTTGGCGAAATTCAGGGAATTGAGCCTGAGAGCGAAGCAAACGCAACAGTTGATTTGCCGGTAAGTGCGTATATACCTGAGGGATATATTTCGGCGCATGCCCAGCGAATAGGCGCTTACAAAAAGATTGCCGCAATAGAAAAAGAGGAGGATTTGCATGACGCCTATGACGAACTTCTGGACAGATTTGGCGAAGTCCCCGATGTGGTTAATAATCTTATGGAAATTTCGCTCATACGCAAGATTGCAGCCGGGAAAAAATTTACTGAAATCAGAGGAAGCAAAACAAACCTGGTTCTGCTTTTTGAACCGGACGATGCCCCTGACCTTTCGGCACTTGTAGTAAGTGAAGAATTTATGAAAAGACAGGTGGATATCAAAAGCGGGAAAAAACCAAAAATTATATACAAAATTGCAGGGAACAATTCGTCATCGGAGTATTTGAAGATTGTAAAAGATTTTATTGAAAAAATATAAAAAATAGTTTATAATAAAGATTAAAGAAAATAGGATTATATTTTTATTCAATCAAATATGAAAAGAGGCAAGGCTAATGGAAAACGAAAATATAAAAAGAAATGAAGGGTTTGAAGAAGAATCCGAAATTAAAGAAGAAACTGTAGAAACCGTAACAGAAGAGGTCTTTGAAGAAGAGGATGAGGAAGAAGCGTGGATTCCCGACACACCTGAAAGCAACGAAGACGATGCGTCATTGAAAGAAGAAATGAGAGAGGAAGACGAAAACGGCGAGCCCTATGCTGAAGAGGAGCAGGACGAAGAATGGCGCCCTGACGGATTTGTTGAAACCGAGCCTGTGATAGTGGAATTGAGCGAGGAAGAAATTGCTGCAATTGAGGCTTTTGAAAAAAAGAAGCGCAAAAAGTGGCTGATAATATCCGGAGTGATTGCGGCTGTTTTGGCAATTGCTGCATTCTTTATCTGCTATACCGAGGGTTTTGGCAGCAAAACTATTGCTGATGTACCGATGGCATCTGTTCAGGCAGAGGAAAAAATGGGATTCTGGGAAAAACTTAAGGCAGATAATATTAAGTACGAAAACCCTGTTGTTTCGGTATTTGAAATGCTTATCGGCAAAAACAAAGGTGTAGCCTTTAAAGTAAATGGTGAACCCATTGACAAGGATGTATTCAACTCATATGTCAATTCTACAGCTATAAATTATTTCTACTCGCTTTTGCAAACAGGACTTGTGAGTGATGTTTCTTCATTTGACTGGGATGAGGTTGATGAGGCATCCGGACTTTCGCACAAGGAATTTTCAAAAGCAATGGCAGCCGAGACAGGTCTTGTGCCGATTTGCCTGGCGATAATTGAGGGCGAAAAGAATGGCGTTGTGCTTGACGATGCTGACAAAAAAACAGTCAATGACTGGATTGCCGAGCAAAAGGCTTCTTTGGGTAATGATTTTGAAACTATCGTCAAAAACAATGGATATACAGATGAGAGCACTTTGTATAAAGTACAGTGTATAAATGTATATATGCAAAAGGTGTATGAGGATATCCAAAACAATCCTGACAAATATATCACAGACGAAATGCGTTCAGGACTTGATGACGGCAAGATAACGGTAAAGCACATTTTAATTCAGGCCTCAACCGCTGAGGAAAAGGAAGAAGCAAAGAAGAAAGCTGCGGAAGTTCTGGAAAAGGCTAAAGGCGGCGAGGATTTTGACAAGCTGATTGAAGAATACAACGAAGACCCGGGTGCAACCGACGAAGGTTATACTTTTGCAAACGACGGAACCATGGTGCAGGAATTTGCAGATGCTTCGTTTGCACTTAATATTGACGAAATCAGCGGCTTGGTTGAAACTGACTATGGTTATCACATAATCAAGCGTATTGAAAGAGCAATAAGTGCTGATGATTACATCCAGCATTTAAGCAAAAATGCTGTTGTAAGACTCAAAAAAGGCGTATATGACAAAATTGGAGTAACAATAGACCTTAATTTTTATTTTGGTGAGCCCGAACAGCCCGAAAACAGTGTGGCTTCAGAAGAAACAGCCGAGGGTAATGCGGAGTAGCTTGAAGTTTTGGGGCAATAATGCTGAAAGGCATTATTGCCTTTCCGTTTAAGCAGTGGGGAGCCTAACCCCATAAGGTTTAAGAATTCAATTTGAGAGGAGGCGGAAAATATGTCATTATATTCGTTAATATCATCGTTTTTAAGTTATGTTTTTACCGCGATAATTTATCTTTTTATATTCAGCGTTATTGCGCTTATTTATATGGATATAAAAAAGGCAAACCGGGGCGAACGCGAGCTTGAGGATTATGAAAGTGAGGATGATACAGAGCCTCAGGAAGATTATGAGGAAGTAAAAACGCTCAAATATGTTCCGCCATCGGCACGGCTTAAAACGGTCAAATCCAAAGAAAGCATCGAAAGCAGGATGAAGTCATCGTATAAAATAAGCGAAAAAGGTGCAATAATAGGCAGAGGGAAAAATTGCGACATATCGATTTCGGATATGTATCTTTCGGTTGAGCATTTTCAGATATGGTACGATGACGGCGAGTGGTTTGTAGCTGATATGGGAAGCAAAAACGGGACATTCCTTAATGAAATCAGACTTAAAAAGGTAAAACCCATCCATGACGGAGACGAACTTTTGTTTGGCGGACTCAGAGTGATTTTTGAGGTGGTGTCATGATAAAAAAAGCAAATTACAAATTGCCGGCATATCTTCTGGTGTTGATGAGCGTCATAGGATTTACTCTGCTTTGTGCCGCAAACAACTGGCAGGCAAATGTTCTTTATGTAGGCATAGGCTTTTTGGGACTGTTTGTTCTTATATATTCAATACTGGTCCTTTGCCGTATGGGTGACAAATTTCTGGTGCTGATAGCATTTATGCTTATGACGGTCGGCGTTTTGATGTTGTGCCGGCTTGATATAGTTATGGGAGCAAGGCAGATTGTATGGATTGTGGTCGGGGCGATTGTCTTTTTTTTAAGCTACAGCTTTTTTTATAATATAAGATTCTGGAACAGACTGTGGCTTCTTTATGCTTTGGGCGGAGCGGCTTTGTTTGTTTTGACTTTGGTGTTTGGCAAAACGGTAAACGGCTCACGAAACTGGATAAGCTTTGGCTCACTTTCGTTTCAGCCGTCAGAACTTATAAAAATCCTTTATATAATGTTTCTTGCCTGCAAGTATTCGGGCAGCTTTAACAAGCCGTTTTTAAAGGTTCATCCGACTTTTGTCACAGGGATAGTTACATATCTTTACATACTGTTTTTGGTTTTGCAACGGGACTGGGGTACCATCCTTGTTGTATTTTTGATATTTATATTTATGATTTATGTTTATGAAGAAAAATCCTGGTTTTTGTGGGCAAATATTCTGGCAGCAGTTGTTGTCGGGATACTGGGATATTTGTTTTTGTACCATATACAGGTGCGTGTGGGGGTCTGGCTTGACCCTTGGTCAGATGTTTCGAACAAAGGTTATCAGATAGCGCAGTCTCTTTTCGCGATTGCCTCAGGCGGATATTTTGGCAGGGGTATTGGCAATGGGTCGCCCGATTATATCCCCGAGGTCCACACAGATTTTATATTTTCGGCAGTATGCGAGGAAATGGGCGTATTTGGCGGTGCAGCGATAATAATTCTTTACTTTTTGTTTGCTTATCGTTGTTTCAAAATCACACTCAACACACAAAATTCGTACAATAAGGCGGTTGGGCTGGGCCTTTCACTTATGTTTTCGCTTCAGACTTTTATAATTATTGGCGGAGTAATAAAATTCATTCCGCTGACCGGTATAACACTGCCTTTTGTCAGCTATGGCGGCACTTCAATTGCAGTAAGCTTTGCATCTCTTGGCATAATGCAGGCAATTTCGGCTCTTGAAGAAAGAAAGGGAGGAAAGGAAGAATGACAAACAAAAAGATTATTCGGGTTTTGATTGTTATTTCGGCTTTGTTCCTTGGACTCCTTACACATCTGTTATACTTCAATATGTTTGAGGCCGAAAGTGTTGCAACCAACCCTTACAACCGCAGACAATGGGATGACGAAAGATATGTTACAAGGGGCAGTATATATGACTCGAATGGAGTAGTACTTGCCGAGACAACAACAGATGATGATGGAAACACAGCGCGCGAATATCCTGAGGGCAGGATTTACAGCCATGTTATAGGTTATTACTCAAAAGTTTACGGCAAAAGCCTTTTGGAAAGAAAGTACGATGCCGAGCTTTCGGGGAAAGGTGACATAGGACTTTTTCAGGGAGATAAAAAACGTGGCTTTGACTTGAACCTTACAATAAATAATGCAGTACAAAAGTATGCTTATTCACAGATGCGCGGCAGACGCGGAGCTTTGGTTGCTTTGGACCCAAGTACCGGAGCGGTACTTGCGATGGTAAGTCTTCCTGACTTTGACCCCGAGGCAAAAAGTCTTGAGAAAACGTGGGGGAATATAGTCGAGGACGAAAATTCGCCGCTTATACCAAGGGCAATTCAGGGGCTTTATCCGCCCGGTTCGACATACAAAACTGTTACACTTGCGGCGTCGTTTGAAAACGGAATGCAGGAAAAAGTATTTGACGATGTGGGCGAGTTTAAGACAGGTGATGTAACTGTCGAAAATTACAACGGCAAAAAATACGGCGAGATTTCGATTGAAAGAGCGTTTGCAGTTTCAAGCAATCAGGTTTTTTGCAATGTAGGATTTGATTTAGGCAGCGAAAAGGTGCTGAGTATAGCAAGGCGATTTGGGATTGATGATGAAGTTGAATCTGACCTTGATATAGCAAAAAGCCGCATTGAGTATAAAAAAATGACCGATACTGATGGTGCGTTGGTTTCAATAGGTCAGGGACAGCTCCTTTGTACGCCGATAGAGATGGCGATGATTTGTTCGTCATTTGCAAATGGTGGCAAGCTTATGAGACCGTTTTTGGTGGACAGCGTTACCAAGGGTAATGCGGTGGTGCAAAGGACCTCGCCCAAAGTACTTGGGCAGGCAATAAGCGAAGAATGTGCAAATTATGTTGGACTCCAAATGGTACAGGCAGTTGAAAACGGAACCGGCGGAAATGCACGCATAAACGGTGTTACGGTTGCAGGCAAAACCGGAACTGCCGAAAACGAAAAAGAAAAGGACCATTCGTGGTTTATTGGTTATGCACCTTTCGAAGACCCTAAAATTGCAGTAGCGGTAATTTTGGAAAATGACGGCGCCAGCGGCGGAGCGACTGCAGCGCCAATCGCGGGTAATGTAATGAGAAAGTATCTCAGTCTGGTAGATTAGAAAAAGAAAGAGTGGGAATATGGCAGAACTTATTGAGATAAGCAATGAAGAACAAAGACCTCTGGCTGTACTGTGTGCAGTTGACACAGGCACATTTGATATGCAGTGCTCTATGAACGAGCTTGAAAGCCTTGCACAGACGGCAGGAGCAGATGTATTTGCACATCTTGTTCAAAAATCGCCATCATTTGAGGCAGCAACTTTGCTTGGCAGCGGAAAACTCAAAGAACTGGCTGAACTTTGCCAAAACAATGATATAGAGATGGTTATTTTTAATCACGAACTGACTGCCTCGCAGATGCGTAATATTGAAGAGCAAACAAAAGCAACAGTTATTGACCGTACAACCCTTATTCTTGACATATTTGCACAAAGGGCAAGAAGTGCCGAAGGCCGACTGCAGGTGGAGCTTGCGCAGCTTAAGTACAGACTTCCAAGACTTTCGGGTATGGGAAGTGCATTGTCAAGACAGGGAGGCGGAATTGGTTCAAGAGGTCCGGGTGAGGCGAAACTTGAAACTGACAAACGGTATATAAGGCAAAGAATAGAAAAGCTTGAAAAACAGCTCCGCGAGCTTGAAAAACGTCGCGAGTATACCCACAAACGCCGCAAAAAGGACGGAGTAACCACGGTTGCAATAGTGGGTTATACCAATGTAGGAAAGTCAACACTCCTCAATGCTCTTACCGAGGCAGGTGTGCTTGCTGAAAATATGTTGTTTGCGACGCTTGATACAACTGCGCGTGCACTTGAACTTCCTGACGGCAGAGAGGTTATGCTGATTGACACAGTTGGACTGGTAAGCCGTCTTCCACACAATCTGGTCGAGGCGTTTAAGTCCACTTTGGAAGAGGCAATAAATGCTGACCTTATATTGAATGTGTGTGACATATCCTCGGACGAGGCAAGGGAGCAGGTTGATATAACAAAGAATCTGATTGATGAACTTGGCGGTGGTGATATTCCCATTCTTACAGTTGCAAACAAGTGTGATGTTTTGGGCGAAGAAGCTGCCGTTATGGGCGAAAAAACTGTTTTTATATCTGCAAAGACAGACTATGGACTTGACAGACTTCTGCAAGCGATTTGTGACGAGCTGAAACCCACAACAAAACGGCTTGAAGTATTGATACCTTACGCAAAAGCGGGTGCTTTAAGTGTGGTTCGCCAAAACGGCAAGGTTTTTCTGGAAGAGTATCGCGAAGACGGAATTTTTGCAGATATTCTTGTGGATGTAAAGGATTTTGATAAGGTTAAGGATTATATCTGTTAAAAGGTAAAAGAAAAAAGACACTCTTTTGCATATGCAAATGGGTGTCTTTTTTGTATGCAGGAGAGTGGACAAATTGTGTTCTAATTGTGGACAAAGTGTCATATATATAGGCATAAGATATTAAACATTGTGGGACTTGAATTCCCTCAGCTTAACCAAAGGAGCGATGGATTATGAACAAACGAACCGCAGAAATACTTAATTATCTGCCCGAGCATATGCGGCGTATGCTGTGCAGGACTTTTGAGCTGACCGGCGATACGATATACGAAATCAGAATCCGCAACAAACTGCCGCTTATAATAGGCACAGAATCCGGAAACTTTTCGGTCTTGCCTGACGGCAAAATTTCGCCTGCGGTGGGTGGCGCTTACATACCGGATTCGGCAGATATTCAAAAGATTTTTCGTGCTGTTTGCGAGAATTCGGTATATGCTTTTTCGGAGGATATAAGGCAGGGCTTTGTTACCATAAAAGGCGGACACAGAGTGGGAATAACCGGCCGTGTTTGTGTAAGCGGAAACCGCATAGAGACATTTAAAGAAATAAGTTCGCTGAATATAAGAGTAGCACAGGAAGTGTTGGGCGCTGCCAATTTGATTGTTAATGACATTTTGAAAGAAACCGGCATAACAAATACCCTGATTGTTTCTCCGCCCATGGGTGGAAAGACGACTGTGCTCAGGGATTTGGCAAGGCAGATTTCGGACAAGGGCATAAAGACCGCAATCGCTGACGAGCGTGGCGAGATTGCGGCACTTTTCAGGGGAGTTCCGCAAAACAATGTAGGGGTACAGACCGATGTAATCGAAAATGCCCCAAAGGCTGAGGCGGCACTTATGCTTCTTCGGACAATGTCACCTCAGCTTGTTATTACCGATGAGATTTCGGGCAGGGCGGATGCTGAGGCTCTCAGACAGTGTTTTGGTATGGGTGTTTCAGTTATTGCAAGCACGCACGGGGAAGATGCTGAGGAGGTTTTATCCCGTGAGTTTTTGAAACCGTTATTTGACAAAACGGGTTTCAGACAGATTATAGTCTTGAAAAAAGAGGGACGAGGAATAAACAGCGAGATTTTTGGAGAGGTCAGGGTGGTAGACTGATGTTTCTTTATATTCTTGCCTGTTTTGTGATTTTGCTCGGCTGTGGGATGCTGGGAGTAGTATTGTCGGGCAAGTTTAAAGAACGGGTAAGCCAGCTTTCCCAGCTCCAAAATGTGATGACGCAGCTTGAATTTGATATAGACTTTTTAAATATTACCCTTGATGAGTCATTTGAAAGGATTTCAAGAAATGTTGAAAGCCCACTTAAAAATGTGCTTTTGTATATTTCGGACAGACTCAAAAAAAATCCCGTGGCAGATATGCAACGGCTTTGGTCACGGGCAATAACAAAATATCAATATGATTTGGCACTCAGCAAAGAGGACATTGACATTTTGATTGATTTTTCAAAAACACTGGGCGAGGGGAATCGCGAGAAAGAAAAAAACAACATAAAGCTTGCCGATATGCGTCTTAAAATGGCATTGGACCGGGCAAGGAGCGAAGCTGACAAAAATGTAAAAATGTATAGGGGACTCGGCTTTTTGGCAGGGGTTTTTATTGTAATTGTTTTGCTTTGACAAGACCTGCAAAGGAGGAATAAAGATGGACGGAGTAGATTTGATTTTTAAGGTGGCGGCTATTGGGATTTTGGTGGCAGTTCTCAATCAGCTGCTTGTGCGAAGCGGTCGCGAGGACCAGGCGATGCTGACCACTCTTGCAGGACTTGTGGTTGTGTTGTTTATGATTATAGATCAGATAAGTCTGCTTTTTGAAACCATAAAGTCGGTTTTTGACCTTTAGAGGTGAAAACAGATGGAGATATTTAAAATTGCAGGAATTGGAATTGCGGCAGCGGCACTTGCAGTTTTTATAAAAAATCAAAAACCCGAGTTTGCGATACAAGTATCCCTTTTGGCAGCGATGATGATTTTTGCGGCGGTACTTCCGTACCTTTCGGCAATTATAAAAATGTTTGAAAGTTTGTCCGATGCAGCTGGGATTGAGGCGGCTTACATAGCGCTTATTCTGAAAGTGATAGGGATTGCTTATGTAGCGCAGTTTGCATCAGAACTTTGTCACGACGCCGGCGAAAGCGCAATAGCCAGCAAGATAGAACTTGCTGCCAAGGTTGTAATAATGACACTTTCTATGCCGGTTATCTCAAGTCTTTTGCAAGTGGTTAATGAGATAATCAAATTTGAATGATGAGGCACAAGGCAAATGAAAAAGTATTTTGTTTTTGTAGTGGTTATATTCCTGTTATGCCTGACGGTTTGCGCTGAAGACACACAGGAATACACTGCGATAATCCAGGAATATACGAAAATATACGGCGAAAAGCTGGATAGTGGGATTCAGGAGTCTGCCAGAGAAGATATTTTGTCGGTTATGCCGAATTTCAGCATGGACAGCCTTTTGAGTGAAGTTGCAAGTGGCAAAAGCAGATGGTCACCCGGTGGGATACTGAAAAGGCTTCTGGAACTTCTGGCAGGCGAAATACGCAAAGCAATAAGCTTGCTTATTTTCATACCGGCAATTTCTATTATTAATTCCTCCATATTGGGTCTTGACACAAACTTTCAAACCAAGGGAGCGACAAACACCGCTTTTTTTGTTTCTTATACAGTTATGTCGGGGATTATGGCAACGGCATTTATAGAAACTATCCGGTGTGCATCGGGAGCGATTGGGAATATCGCTGTATTTTTACGAGGGCTTGTTCCGGTAACATTGGCAAGCCTTGCTGTAAGCGGAGCCGCGATATCCGCTACGACTTTTGAGCTTGTTTTGATGTCTGTTATCGAAATAACTGAACTTGCGGTAGAAAAGTTTTTTTTGCCGCTTGTGATGATGTCAGCAGCACTTAATATCGCAAATAATATATCAAAAACCCTGAATGCCGAAAAGTTGGTTCAGCTACTCAGCAAAACTGTTAAGTGGGGTATAGGGATTATGATGACAGTTTTTGTCGGCATAACCGGACTTCAGGGCATAGCCGCAGGAAGTGCAGATGGACTTAGTGTAAAGATAACAAAGTTTGCGGCGGCAAATCTTATCCCTATGGTTGGCGGACTTCTTGCCGAGACAGTGGAAACCGTTATGAATTGCAGCGTTGTGATAAAAAATGCAGTTGGAGTTATCGGGATAGTTACTGTAATCATTATATCGGCGTTCCCTCTTATCAAAGTCAGCGCGTGTCTTATAATTTTCAGGATATGCGCGGCACTTATTCAGCCGATTGCAGACGAAAAAAGTGTGAAATGTGTGACCGGACTTGGAGATTCGATATCCGCTGTTCTGGGGATGACCACAGCGGTTGCAGTTATGTTTGTTATTATTCTTACAATTGTTATAAACATAGGAAATTCCGCAGTTTTGTTGGGACGGTAGAGGTGATTTTGTGGATTTGCTGAGAGAGTGGATTGCAAGGATAGCCGGAATAATTATTTTATTCACGCTTTGCGATATGATTATGATTGAGGGGACAATGAAAAAGTACATAAAACCCATTTTCGGGATAGTACTTGTACTTGCTATAATCCGCCCTATTTCGGGGAATATAACAAGCCGCCTTGGCTTTGAGCAGAATTATTCGGCTTATGGAGCGGAATTTTCGGACGAAATGACCTTGAAACAGAAAGAAACGATCAGGGAAGTTTATGAAAATAAACTTGCAGATGAGACTGAAAAACTAATAATGGCAAAGTATAAGATGCCAAGCGTGGTAAAGGCTATTGCAGGGGAAAAAGAGAATTTTGGCGATATAATGTCGATACAGATAAGAATTGAGGCAGAGGAGGGCGAGGTTGTAAGAATCGAAGAAATAAAAAAATACCTTGAAAAACAACTGGAAATACAAGGGGATAAAATAACTATATTTGTCGGGAAGGGGTGATAAAACAGAATGTTTGGTTTTTTAAAAAAAAGAGAGTATGTAGAGATTGAACCAATGCAAATGAACAAAAGGAATAAGATTTTGATTTTGGTTATAATAGCCGCCATAGCAATTTTGGCATTTGGCGGAACAGGAGGGGATAAAACCCGGACAGAAAAAACTCAAAAAACTGCTTCAAATGAATATTTAACCGAGCAGTACATAGCCGAAAACGAAAAGAGACTCGATGAGATTTTGTCAACTGTTCAGGGTGCCGGCAAAGTAAAAACAATGATAACTGTTGAGAGCGCCGGCGAAAAGGTAATAGCGGTAGATAAAAAGAGCGAAAGCAATCAGCAAAATGACAGCGAAAAAACATCAAAAACGGCAAAGCAAGAGCAAACAGCAATTCTTTATGGCTCGGGAAGTGAGGAAAAACCGTTTGTGGTAAAAGAAAAACCACCATTGCCATCGGGAGTGCTGGTGGTGGCAACAGGTGCAGGTGACGAAAGTGTCAGACTTGAAATTTATGAAGCGGTAAAGGCGCTTTATGGAATATCAGGGCACAGAATAAAAATAGCAAAAGGCAGTATAAAATAAAAAGGAGTGGTATTGATGAAAAAATTTTTAAGCGGTGTAAAGGGCAAACAAATATTGGTATCGGGGCTGGCTGTTTTGGTTATGATTGCGGGGTATTACCGCTGGAGTGTAGACAAAAAAAGTGATACTCTGGCTGTTATGAGCGATGCTGAGGTGACTGAAACCGAAAAAGTGGAAACAATTGAAACAGAGCAGGACGGTGATTATTTTGCAAGGGCGCGTTATGAACGCGATTGCGCAAGGACTGAGGCGGCAGAACTTTTGAAAGTTTCAAACACGGGCACTGAAGAAAACGAAGAACTTGCAGCAAAAAATCGCGAAAAGCTTGAAAAATCAGCAAAAAATATGGAAGATGAAACGGCAATTGAAAATATGGTAATAGCAAAAGGCTATTCAGATTGCGTTGCATTTGTTGATGAAAGCGGAGTAAGAGTAGTGGTAAAAAGTGACTCGCTTGAGGCATCGGGAGTTGCACAAATAAAGGATATTGTGGTGGAGCAGACAGGTGCAAAGGTTACCGATATAAAAATTTCGACCAAGCAATAAAAACTTAAGCCGAGGGGAATTGAACCCAATAAGGTTTAAAAATATTTACAATTGGAGCGAGATGTGCTAAAATACAAATGAGGAATGATGAAATGAAAAAAATAGCACACATAGAAACAGAATTTAAAGATAAGTTTGGCGTACCAAGGCAAAGCAGACTTTTGGGAACATCGACAGGCAGAATAGTTTTTGAAAAAGAGTACCGCGACGAATCAGCGCTTGTGGGACTGGAAGAATTTTCGCACATTTGGGTTTTGTGGGAATTTTCAAAAGCAAAAACAGATGCATGGTCGCCGACCGTAAGACCGCCGCTTTTGGGAGGAAACAAGCGTATGGGCGTTTTTGCAACCCGTTCGCCGTTCAGGCCCAATAGCATTGGACTTTCGGTACTTAAGCTTGAAAAAATCGAAAAGACCAAAACCGAGGGATGTGTTCTTTTTGTATCGGGTTGTGATATGATTGATGGTACTCCGGTTTTTGACATAAAACCGTATCTTCCGTATTGCGACAGTATTCCCGATGCCAAAGCAGGATTTACCGAAGGAATTGAAGAAAGATTGCTTGCGGTAGATATTCCCGAAGATATACTGGAAAAAATACCGCAGGAAAAGCAGCAGTTTTTGATTGATGTGCTAAGTGGCGACCCACGGCCTACCTATCAAAATGATGAGACCCGGATTTATGGATTTGAAATTCTGGGACTTGAGATAAAATTCAGGGTCAAGGAAAAACTTCTGACGGTGCTTTCGGCAGAAAGCGTGGACGCTTTAAAAAAAGATTGAAAAACTTTGAAAAAAGTGATATACTAAAGATTAGATTTTGACATTGGGGAGAGATACATTATGATAAGAATAGGAATTTACGGTTACGGAAACCTGGGCAAAGGTGTCGAGTATGCAATCAGACAAAATCCTGATATGGAGCTTGCTGCAGTTTTTACAAGACGCTCGCCCGAAACAGTAAAAATTGACACAGAGGGTGTTTGTGTTTGCCATATTGACGAGGCAAAAAATATGACAGACAAAATTGATGTTATGATTCTTTGTGGTGGAAGTGCAACAGACCTTCCTGTCCAGACCCCCGAACTTGCAAAACTTTTTAATGTAATTGACAGTTTTGATACTCATGCGAACATACCGCAGCATTTTGAGAATGTGGACAAATCAGCAAAGGAATTCCAAAAGGTTGCACTTATATCAGCCGGATGGGACCCGGGAATGTTTTCTCTCAATCGTTTGTATGCAAGTGCAGTTCTTCCCGAGGGTAAGACCTATACCTTCTGGGGCAAGGGTGTAAGTCAGGGACATTCAGATGCAATCCGCCGTATTGAAGGCGTAAAGGATGCAAGACAATACACCATTCCGATTGATGCCGCACTTGACGCGGTAAGAAGTGGAGCTGCACCGGACCTTTCAACACGCGAAAAACACCTCAGGGAGTGTTTTGTTGTGGCAGAAGACGGAGCAGACCTTAAGAAAATCGAAAACGAGATAAAGACAATGCCCAATTACTTTGCAGATTACGATACCATTGTTCATTTTATATCAGCAGATGAACTTGCAAGGGACCATAGTGGCATACCGCACGGCGGATTTGTTATACACTCGGGCAAGACCGGAAAAAACAAAGAAAACAATCACGTTATTGAATACAGCCTTAAGCTTGATTCAAACCCCGAGTTTACTTCTTCGGTAATTGTTGCCTATGCACGTGCAGTTTATCGTATGGCAGAAAAAAAGGATTTTGGTTGCAAAACTGTGCTTGATGTTGCACCGGGACTCCTTAGCATAAAATCACCTGAAGAACTCAGAAAAGAACTTGTGTAATGGATATTTCCACAAAAAAAAGAGGTGCAACTTGTGCACCTCTTTTTTGTATTTTAAGATATCTGTTTTAAGCAGTCTTTTTGTTTGAAATTGCATCAATGACAAACATTGTTGCAACCATTAAAACGGCACCGATTGGGAGACAAATGTACCAGTTCTGGATATATCCTGCAATTATGTACGATACAAACGATACAGCTGCAACTGTGATTGCGTAAGGCAACTGGGTTGATACATGGTTAAGGTGGTTGCACTGAGCACCGGCTGATGACATAATTGTTGTATCAGAAATCGGCGAGCAGTGGTCACCGCAAACCGCACCTGCAAGACAAGCTGACATACCGATTATAAGAAGCGGGTTGGTTGCATCGAAGATAACCGTAACGATTGGTATAAGGATACCGAATGTTCCCCACGATGTTCCTGTTGCAAAAGCAAGAATACAAGCAACAACAAATATAACAGCAGGAAGCAGATTCTGGAGAGCTTTTGCATTTGCAAGGACAGCCTCTACATAAGTTGCATATCCCAAAAGACCATTTACATTTTTTAGTGCTGTTGCAAAGGTCAGAATAAGTATTGCAGGAACCATTGCAACAAAACCTTTGGGTATACACTCCATAGCTTCTTTAAAACTGATGAGCTTTCTGAGAATGAAGTATACTATAGTAACAACAAGAGCGATAATTGCACCCCAGGGAAGTCCCACTGTTGCGTCTGTGTTTGCAAATGCATTTACAAAGCTTTCGCCCGAGAAGAATCCACCAACATAGATAAGAGCAAGAACGCAAAGAACAATCAGAACAAGAACAGGAAGAACAAGGTCAATAACCTTTCCTTTTGCCGAGAATGTTTCTTCTTCGCCTTCGTCAACTCTTTCGCCCGATGTATAAAGGTCGCCGTTTTGAATTGCATTAAGTTCGTGAACCTTCATAGGACCAAAATCCATCTTTTTGAAGCAAATTACAATAATAAATACAAATGTCAGAAGCGAGTAGAAGTTGTAAGGGATTGCTTTTATAAAGAGTGAAATTCCTTCGCCCTCAGGAGCGTAGCTTGCAACTGCCGCCGCCCATGACGAAATGGGAGCAATCATACAAATCGGAGCAGCTGTTGCATCAATAAGATACGAAAGCTTTGCTCGTGAAATTTTGTGACGGTCACATACCGGACGCATAACCGAGCCAACTGTCAGACAGTTGAAGTAGTCATCAATAAAGATAAGCACGCCAAGTATAAATGTTGCAAACATTGCACCGGTACGGCTTTTAATGTTCTTTTCTGCCCAGGCTCCAAATGCTGCACTGCCGCCGGCCTTGTTGATAAGAGCCACAAGGATTCCAAGAACAACGAGGAACACAAATATTCCTGCTGTACCTGAAACGGCGTCAATCAGACCTGTGCCAAGAACATTGTCCATTGCAACAACCGGATTGAAGTTTGCCGAGAAAAGACCGGCAAGAACAATGCCGATGAACAACGAAGAGTAAACCTCTTTGGTCAAAAGTGCAAGAATGATTGCAAGAATCGGAGGCATCAACGAAACAAAGGTTGCATAGTAGTTGCTTCCTACAGCAACTTTGCCCGAGCCTTCACAATCGCCGCATGCGATGCTTTCAATCACGCCGGCACCTTCGCAGGTAGCGCAATCGATAGCTGTTATGTCAGTTTTCACGCAAATTGCGCTGATTACAACTGCAACAACAGCCAAAATAGAAATGATAATTTTGATAATTGTTGATTTTTTCATAAAAAATCTCCTTAAAAAATAAATTTTTATAATTATCGCACAAAATCCCCCAAAAGTCAATAAAATTTCATTTTTTGACAGAAAAAACCATTGCACGATGGCAATGGTTTTTAGCGTTTTTTTCGTGAGTTTTTTAAATACCTCAGAACTTTTTTGTCTTCCATAAGAGCCTTATAAAAAATTGCTGAGACTATTATAGCAAATATTGCTTGTATAAAGCTTCCGTATGTTCCGATAAGAGCAGTTGTGAGACTTCGCGAGAGCATGAGATCCACAAGGAAGTACCCGAAAACCATAACACATTCACCCAAAGTTGCACAGATGACAAGCCGGGCAAATTTCTTTCGATGCCACTTTTTAAAAATCAAGCCTGCTGTAAGAGCGGTAAAAAATTTGATTATAAGTGTTGGTAATGCAAAAATTGTATGTTTGGTAAAAATATCTGCAAAACACGAGCCCAATGCGGCGACAACGGCTCCGTTTAGGGGACCCAGAAAGTATGATGACAGCAAGACGAAAATGTCTCCAAGGTTTATATAACCGCCGGTAAGGCCTGACGGAATTCGTAGTACCATGGTGGAGATTAAAGTCAATGCACAAAAAAGTGCAGATAATGACAACTTGTTAGCTTTCATTATATATGCCCTCCCTGAAGTTAGAATTCTTTTACCAGATCTGACATACTGTAAAGTCCTGCAGGCTTGTCCTTCATAAAGATTGCTGCACGAACGGCACCAACTGCAAAAACTTCTTTTGATGTGGCAGAGTGCTTAAGCTCAATAACCTCATCGCAGCCGGCAAAAATAACACTGTGCTCACCGACAATGTTTCCGCCGCGTACTGCATGTATGCCGATTTCAGCCTTATCGCGCTTTTGTCTTACGGCGTGACGGTCAAAGGTATATTTGGCATTGTAACTTACGGTATCAGCAATTGCATCTGCAATGGCGAGTGCTGTGCCGCTGGGTGCGTCAAGTTTTTGATTGTGATGCTTTTCAATAATTTCAATATCAAAATTGCTTTCAAGCACCTTTGCTGCTTTTTGAACAAGGTCAATAATAAGGTTTACGCCTATTGACATGTTTGCCGAAAAGAAAATCGGGATTTCCTTTGAATAAAAGTCTATTTTTGAAATCTGGTCCTTTGAAAGACCTGTGGTGCAAATAACTGCCGGGATTTTGTTTGCTTTTGCAAAGTCCAGAATACTGTCTGTAAGTGAAGGATGTGAAAAATCAATTATACAATCAATTTTTTCGGTAATCTTGCTCAGATTGTCATAAACAGGGAATTCACAACCCGAATTGTTTATGTCATAACCGGCTGCGATGTTGATAAAATCATCGTTTTGGGCAACTCGTCTTACGGCATTACCCATTTTGCCGTTCGAACCGCATAAAAGAATGTTAATCATTTGTAAGTACTCCTTAAGTTATTTAATACGGCAAGGCATATGCCCTGCCGTATTAGTAGTTGATTAAATTAGTCAAGATAGCCTTTTGCTGCCAAAAGCTCTGCCATCAAAACGGCGCCGCCTGCTGCACCACGAAGAGTGTTGTGCGAAAGACATACAAATTTGTAGTCATACTGGCTGTCTTCACGAAGACGACCGATTGAAACTGCCATACCGCCTTCAAGGTTGCGGTCAAGCTTTGCCTGCGGACGATTGTCTTCTTCAAAATAATTGAGGAACTGTTTGGGTGCCGAGGGAAGCGAAAGCTCCTGCGGAGCACCTGCAAAATTTTTCCATGCAGCTTTGATTTCATCAATAGAAGGCTTTTTGTCAAAGCTTACAAATACTGCAGCAGTGTGACCATCCGAAACCGGAACACGAAGACACTGAGTGGTGATTGAGGGAGATGTAGCATCAACAATCTTGCCGTCCTCGATTTTGCCCCAGATTTTAAGAGGTTCAACTTCGCTTTTTTCTTCTTCACCGCCGATAAAGGGAATAACATTGTCCACCATTTCGGGCCATGTCTCAAATGTTTTTCCTGCACCCGAAATTGCCTGATATGTACAAGCGAGAACATTCTTTATGCCAAATCCCATAAGTGGATGAAGTGCCGGAACGTAGCTTTGAAGTGAGCAGTTTGATTTTACAGCAACAAAACCGCGTTTTGTGCCAAGGCGTTTTTTCTGTGCCTCGATGATTTCGGCGTGGTCGGGGTTTATTTCCGGAATAATCATGGGAACATCAGCTGTGTGTCTGTGAGCTGAGTTGTTTGAAATTACCGGACATTCTGCTTTTGCGTATGCCTCTTCAAGTGCACGGATTTCGTCTTTCTTCATATCAACAGCGCAGAAAACAAAGTCAACCTGAGCCGCGATTTTTTCGATGTCTGCAGTTGCGTCGTACATTACCATATCGCAAATCTTTGCAGGGATTTCCGAGCTCATTGCCCAACGGTCACCTACGGCTTCGATATATTTTTTGCCTGCACTTCTGGGCGATGCCGCAAGAAGTACAATATTAAACCAAGGATGGTCAGCCAAAAGTGAAATGAATCTCTGACCTACCATTCCTGTAGCACCTATGATACCTACATTAAATTTTTTCATGTCAATAGTCCTCCCATTAATTCATTATCTAAATATTATATGACATTGGCAGGGGATTGTCAATTATTTTTTTGTAACATAAATTTAATATTTATTCAAAAGGAATTTGTGCGGTTTTTGTCGAAAAATAAGAAATAGGAGTATTATGCTATTGCCGAAAGGTAGGGTTTTTATATGAAAAAGTTTTTCAGGTGGTTTATGTTGTTTGCACTGACAGCGACAGTTGCTTTGTCAGCAGGAAGCACTTTTGCGGCAGAATATGCCGATACTTTGAGGGTAGGGATATATTATGACTCGGCAACTGTTGACAGCCTGACTTTTAATTCAGATACGGGCTTTGCGGCAGGAGTAGTTGCAAAGAGGGAATTTGTGCCGATGATTTCGGTTTCGGGAAGTTCAGTAACGGTAGAAAAAGCTTCTGCAGGGGGTTCCAAAAAGTTTTATGTTTCGTATTCGGTGTGCGACGATGCTGAAATGGTGGAAAGCGAGCTTTTGAAAATAAGGAATTTGGGGATAGACGTTTTTGCAGGATACATAGATTCAGAATTCCATATTTTAAGCGGTACATTTGAAAATAACAACGATGCACTTTGGGAGGCTGAAAATGCGGCTGTCAAAGGACGTGTAATAAGTGTATCGGCAAAGGGAACCTGCCTTAAAAATTCGTCGGGCAAAACGCTGCTGGTGGTTGACGATGGCGAATGTGGGCTTGCGGTTTACAGCAAAAATTTTGAAGACAAAAATGCACTCCTCAATATTTCGGGCAGCGCAAAGGGCAGTTATCGCGGCGGATTTGAAAGCAAAATCCTGAGTGACGGCAAGCTGACGGTTGTAAATGTTGTGCCGGTGGAGGAATATCTTTACAGTGTTGTCTGCCGAGAAATGTCACCGTCGTGGGAGGTTGAGGCTTTAAAAGCCCAGGCGGTCTGCGCAAGAAACTTTGCATTGAGAAGAATTAATTATCACAGCAAGTTTGGCTTTGATGTGTGCCGCACAGTTTGCTGTCAGGCATATTCGACAAGTGCGGACAATTCCGAAAGTGTGCACACGGCGGTTGACGAAACACGGGGTGAACTGTTGTTTTATAATGATGAAGTAGTACAGACGGTTTACTCGTCTTCTATGGGAAAACGGACCGAAAATGTAAAAAATGTCTGGGGCTCGAATTTCCCTTATCTTGTAAGTGTTGAAAATCCGTATGAGGATACCGAGAATATTTACAACGGAAAGTGGTCAAAATCACTGACAAAAGTGCGTGCGACAGAAATTATGAAAGCGGGCGGTTTTGACATAGGTGATGTAACCGATATTTCTGTAATTGAACGGACAGAAGCAGACAGCGTACTTAAACTTCAGGTCACCGGAACAAAGGGTAGCAAGGTGTTCGAGCGCGAACGTTGCCGCACAATATTCAGCGAGGCGACCTACAGTCAAAGATATACCGTTTCAAACGGAGGGACAAAGACATATCCTTCGGTAACAGTAACAAACGGCGACAACATCAGTGTTGTCGGTACAAATAAGATTTCGGTGCTTGGCGGGAACGGCAATATATCAACTGTGGCGAATGACTGCACGGCTTTTAACGGCAAGTCAAAAAAACAGTACAAAGCAGAAACAACCGACGGCGACCCTGATACATTTGTGTTTACCGGCGAGGGATGGGGCCATGGCGTAGGAATGAGTCAGTATGGAGCAAAAGGTATGGCAGCTGCAGGCTTTGGTTATGACGAAATACTGACGCATTATTATACAGGCACACATCTTGAAAAAGCGTATTAATAATCTGAAAGGTAGCAAGGACATTGGATATAAAAGATTTTTACTATGATTTACCGACCGAACTTATCGCACAGACTCCTCTCAAAGACCGCACCATGTCAAGACTGATGGTCTTAAACAGAGAATCGGGTGGGATTTCGCACAGGCATTTTTTTGATATTGTTGATTATTTAAACCCGGGCGACTGTCTTGTTATGAACAACACCCGTGTTATTCCTGCACGCCTGTATGGTTCAAAGGAAGGCAGCGGCGGAAGAATTGAATTTTTGCTTCTTAAACGGCTTGATATTGACACCTGGGAGCTTATTTTAAGACCAGGGAAAAAAGCAAAGGTTGGAAGCCGTTTTGTCTTTGGTGACGGCAGACTTAAGACTGAAATTATTGAGGTGAAAGACGATGGGAATCGTGTTGCCCGGTTTGAGTACGATGGGATATGGGAAGAAATTCTGGATTCTTTGGGCGAGATGCCACTCCCGCCGTATATAAAAGAGAAACTTGAGGACAAAAACAGATACCAGACAGTTTATTCAAAAATCGAGGGCTCTGCTGCAGCACCGACCGCGGGACTTCACTTTACTGACGAACTTCTTGACAAAATTCGTCAAAAAGGCATCAAAACGGCGTTTGTGACGCTGCATGTCGGGCTTGGGACATTCAGACCTGTGTCGGCGGAGAAAATCGAGGAGCATAAAATGCACACCGAGTTTTATCAGGTTTCAAAAGAAACTGCCGATTTGATAAACGAGACCCGAAAGAACGGTGGCAGAGTAATATGTGTAGGCACAACATCCGTAAGAACTCTTGAAAGCAGTTCATTTGATGACGGAACTGTGGTTTCAGGATCGGGAGATACTTCAATTTTTATATACCCGGGCTACAAGTTCAAGACAGTTGATGCACTCATTACAAATTTTCATTTGCCCGAGTCCACACTTCTTATGCTGATTTCGGCACTTTATGACAGAGAGTCCATAATGAAAGCTTATAAAGAGGCAATAGACGAAAAATACAGATTTTTCAGCTTTGGCGACGCGATGTTTATAGAATAGATTTACAGAAGGGATTTTTGGCTTATGTTTACACTTATAAAAAAAGACGGCAACGCCAGACGCGGCGAGTTTAAGACAGTTCACGGCACCATTCAGACCCCTGTTTTTATGAATGTGGGGACTGCTGCGGCAATAAAAGGTGGACTTGACTCATTTGACCTCAAAGAGATTGGATGTCAGGTGGAACTTTCAAACACTTATCATCTTCACCTAAGACCGGGTGACGAGGTGGTGAAATCCCTTGGCGGACTTCACAAATTTATGAACTGGGACAGACCGATTCTTACCGACAGTGGCGGCTTTCAGGTGTTTTCGCTGGCTAAGCTTCGCAAAGTCAGGGAAGAGGGAGTATATTTTTCGTCGCACATTGACGGAAGAAAGATTTTTATGGGCCCCGAAGAAAGTATGAGAATTCAGTCAAATCTTGCATCCACAATTGCGATGGCTTTTGACGAATGTGTGGAGAACCCATGCGAAAAGGATTATGCAAAAGCGTCGTCAGAAATGACTGTGCGCTGGCTTGAAAGATGCAAAAAAGAACTTGGCAGACTTAATTCTCTTGAGGATACAATAAATCCGCATCAGATGCTTTTTGGAATAAATCAGGGCAGCACTTATGCTGATTTGAGAGTTGAGAATATGAAGCAAATAGCAGAACTGGACCTTGATGGATATGCAATAGGCGGACTTGCAGTAGGCGAGCCTGCTGAGGTTATGTATGATATAATCGAGGCGGTAGAGCCGTTTGCCCCTGCCAACAAGCCAAGGTATCTTATGGGAGTTGGTACTCCGGAGAATATAATTGAGGCAGTATATCGCGGCGTAGACTTTTTTGACTGCGTTATGCCCAGCCGAAATGCCAGACACGGAACACTGTTTACTTCCGAGGGGATTGTCAACATAAACAATGCCAAGTACGAGCGTGATGACAGTCCTCTTGACAGAAACTGCAATTGTCATACCTGTCGCAATTTTTCAAAGGGTTACCTGAGGCATCTTTTCAAGGCAAATGAAATTCTGGCGCTCAGACTTGCGGTAATTCACAATCTGAGTTTTTATAACAAGCTTGCGGCTGATATCAGGCAGGCAATTGACGATGACCGGTTTGAACAGTTCCGGCTTGAAAACATCGGCAAATTGTCACAAAGAATTTAAACAAACTGTAAAATTTTTAAATAATACTTGCAAAATAAGGAAAAAAAGGGTATACTCATTATAAATTATAATTTTGACTTTAAGGAGGCAAAACAAAATGTTTTCATTAACTACAACTGCTTATGCAACTGCTGCAGCAGGACAGGCTGCAGGACCTGCCGGATTGATTGGTTCGTTCCTTCCGCTTATTCTTATGGTTCTGGTGTTTTACTTTATTCTTTTGAGACCCCAGAAGAAAAGGGAAAAAGAACTTAAAAATATGCTTGCATCACTCAAGGTAAATGACGAGGTTGCAACAATCGGCGGAATTCACGGAAAAATCACAAGAATCAAGGATGACTTGTTTGTTCTGGAATCCGGAATAGGTCAGAATAAATCTTATATCACTGTTGACCGCAGTGCAATCAGCAGATTTATAAAACGCGGCGAAGAAGAAAAAGTTGCGCCCGAAATTGCTGAAAACGCGACCGAGGAATAATATACTTTGTAATATACCCCCCTCTCTTTTCATATATTTATCGCAAAGGTAAAATAAAAGAGGGGGTATTTTTTTGCTAAAATCAGTTCAAAAACCGGTAAATGACGGAGGAATTGTCCAGGGACTACTGTTTATGCTTAAAACAGTGCTTTTTTCGTACATAATATCACTTGTTCTTCTTTTTGTAGCGGCACTTTTTGCAAACTATCGTTCAATGTCAAATATGGGCATTTCGATTCTTGCAAATGTTGTTACAGCAATAGGAACACTTGTTGCAGGATTTTCGGCAGGACGGCATTTTTCGGGCAAGGGTATTTTTTTTGGCGCAGGTTGCGGAATTTTATATACTGTTATTTTGTGCATTGCAGGTAATATAGTTTCGGGAACGGTTAATCTGGGGATTTCTTTTCTGACTGCGCTGCTTATAGGAGTTTTTTGCGGAGCAGTGGGCGGAATTGCCGGGATAAACACAGCGCATAATCGCAGACGATAAAAGAATATTGCATCAAAACTATATAAAAGTTTTGTTCAAACTATTGACTATTGGGATGAAAATGAGTATAATAAAACAGTATGCATTAATCTGAAAATAATTAAAACACATACATAAAAAGTCATAAAAAATTTTTTTGTGACAGGACACGAAGGAGGAAAAAACAGTGTCAAGAAGTATTATCAAATTTACAGCAATAATCGCTGTAATCGCAGCACTTCTGTTTGTTGCACTGTACGGACTGGATTTTACCGATTCAGTAAGATTTCCGGGCATTTTGGACCCCGACGGAGTTGTGCAGGGTCTTGACCTTAAGGGTGGTTCGGTAATCGTTTTTGAAGCACAGGTTGATGACCCGACAGACGAACAGATGAACACAGTAGCAAATATGATGAGGACTCGTCTTGACGGACTTGGCTATTCAGAAGCAACCGTTACAAGACAGGGCGTAAAAAAAGTAAGAATCGAAATTCCTTCGGTTTCAGATCCTGAAAAAGCGGCTGAAAGCCTTGGCGCAACAGCTCAGCTTAAGTTTGTTGACTATCAGGGAAATGAAGTCCTCAACGGAAGCGATGTAAAAACTGCGGCAGCTCAGTACGGCCCCGTTGACCAGATGGGCACAAGCCAGCATTTTGTTTCGCTTACTCTTACACCAGAGGGCGCAAAGAAGTTTGCTGATGCAACAGAACGCGTTGTAGTACATGGAAACGGAAACAACTACATTGCTATTATGATGGATGATCTGGTTGTATCTGCTCCCCGCGTAAAAGAGAGAATCGACAGCGAAGAATGTATCATTTCGGGTGAATTTGATGCAGAGACTGCAAAAGCTTTGGCAGGAAATATCCGTTCGGGTCAGCTTCCTTTCTCACTTGCTCAGGTTGAACTCAGAGCCGTAAGTGCAACCCTTGGCGACACAGCTCTCAAGACATCTCTTACTGCAGGTCTTATAGGCATTATTCTTGTTATCTTGTTTATGCTTTTGTTCTACCGTTTGCCGGGATTAATGGCAAGCATTGCGCTTCTGGCATATATGGCTACTCAGGGAATTATCCTTGCAAACCTTCATGTAAACCTTACACTTCCGGGTATTGCGGGTATAATTCTCGCAATTGGTATGGCGGTTGACGCAAATGTTGTTATATTTGAGCGTATCAAAGAAGAACTTCGTCTTGGAAAGACGGTTCGCAGTGCTGTCGATGCGGGCTTTAACAGAGCACTTTCTGCAGTTGTTGACTCCAATATCACAACAATTATTGCAGCAGTAATACTTATGTGGCTTGGTACCGGTACAATCAAGGGCTTTGGTACAACTCTCCTTATTGGTGTTGTTGTCAGCATGATTTCTGCAATATTCATTACCAGATTCCTGCTTAAGCAGATGATTGGAATGAATGTTAAAAATCTCTGGCTTTACGGCATCAAAAAATCAAACAAAGAGGAGGGGGCAAACTAATGATTAACATTTTAGGAAGAAAAAAGATTTATTTTGCAATCTCTCTTGTTTTGATGATTGCCAGTGCAGTTTCGCTTATCGTTCAGGGATTCAACCTTGACACCGACTTTGCAGGCGGTATGGCTGTAACTTATGGAATAGAGAGTGATTTTGAAGTTAAAGATGTTGAAAAGTATGTTTCTGATGCACTTGGTGTAAACAAGAAAGCATCTTCTGTTCAAAAGTCAGAAGGAAATGAAGTTATTATCAAGTTTGGCTATGACAACGATCTTAAAAACGACGAAGAACGAGCAAGCTTTGCTGCAGAAAAAATTGAAGTAATCACAGCAAAGCTCAGTGAAAATTATTCGGGTGTTGAACTTAAAAGCAGAGACATTGTTTCTCCGTCAACAGGCAAAGAACTTGCAAGAAGTGCAGTTTGGATGTCAATTTTTGCGGCACTTGCAATTCTTATCTATGTAACATTCAGATTTGAATTTGTATCAGGCGTTTGTGCTGTTCTTGCCCTTGTGCACGATGTGTTGATTCTTTGTGGAATATATTCAATTACAAGAATTGCGATTGATACAAACTTTATTGCGGCGGTTCTTACTGTTCTTGGTTATTCTATCAATGCGACAATTGTTGTGTTTGACAGAATCCGCGAGAATACCCGTCACGCAAAGAAACTGACATATTCAGAAATTGCAAATACAAGTATAAACCAGACAATGAGCCGTTCAATCAACACAACAATTACAACACTTCTTACAATCGGTATGGTTTATCTTATGGGTGTAAGCTCAATCAAAGCATTTGCACTTCCGATTATCATTGGTATCTTCATTGGTACTTATTCGTCAATCTTTATTGCAGGCTCGGTTTGGGCAACATGGAAGGATTCGGCTGTAAAAGCTAAATCAAACAGAAAGTAATTTGTTTTAAAAACAGACAAGGCAATTTGTAATCGCAGATTGCCTTGTTTTTTTGATCCATTTACAAATTGACTTTTTAAAAGATAATGGGTATAATAAATGTAGGTTGGGGGTGATACGCAATGAAGAATTTTGAAATAACAGGGATGAGCTGTGCGGCTTGCAGTGCAAGGGTCGAAAAGGCTGTGAGCGCAGTTGACGGAGTTTCTTCGTGCAGCGTAAATCTTCTTACAAATTCTATGAGTGTTGACGGAACAGCCCCGGACGAATCCATCAAAGCGGCGGTTGTGGCTGCCGGCTATGGAATAAAGTCAAAAGAGAGGCAGGAAGACCTAAAAAACAATGGTGACGGCGAATTAAAAACACTTAAAAACAGACTTATATATTCATCTGTATTTTTGTTGATTCTTGTTTATATATCAATGGGACATAATATGTGGGGATTCCCGCTCCCCGCAGGTTTGACTCAAAATCCGATGATGCAGGGACTTTTACAGTTCTTGCTGACAGTTTTGGTTTTGATAATAAACCGAAAGTTTTTTATAAGCGGAACAAGTTCTCTTTTAAAAGGTGCTCCCAATATGGATACTTTGGTGGCACTCGGCTCGGGGGCGGCGTTTGCATACAGTACGATTTCGTTGTTTTCAATGTCGAATTTTTTGATTGACGGAGATTTAAGTTCGGCAACGCATATACTTCATGGACTTTATTTTGAGTCCTCAGCTATGATTTTGACTCTTATAACGGTCGGCAAAATGCTGGAAACTCGCGCAAAGGGTAAGACGGCTGCGGCGATTAAATCCCTTATAGAGCTTGCACCCAAGACGGCTGTGATTTTGAAAGACGGCAAAGAGGTTGTTGTAGCGGCAGAAACTTTAAAAATCGGCGATATATTTGTTGTGCGTCCGGGTGAAAGAATTGCAACCGATGGCACTGTGATTGAGGGAGAAAGTGCTGTTGATGAGTCAATTCTGACAGGAGAAAGCATACCTGTTGACAAAGCTTGCGGTGATTTTGTCACCTCGGCAACAATTAATAAGTTTGGATTTTTAAAATGCGAAGTGACAAAAACTTTTCAGGATAACACTTTGTCGCAGATTATAAAGCTTGTCTCTGATACGACGGCAACAAAAGCCCCGATTGCAAAGGCGGCGGACAAGGTTTCGGGTGTGTTTGTCCCGATTGTGATAGCGATTGCGTTTGTTTCGGCTCTTATATGGCTGATTCTGGGCAAGGATGTTGGTTTTGCACTTGCACGCGGAATATCAGTTTTGGTAATCAGCTGCCCTTGTGCACTTGGTCTTGCAACGCCTGTTGCCATTATGGTAGGCAGCGGAGTGGGAGCAAAGAACGGAATACTTTTTAAAAATGCAACTGCTCTTGAAAACCTTGGCAAAACGAAAATTGCCGTACTTGACAAAACAGGAACAATCACCAAGGGCAAGCCCGAGGTGACGGATGTTGTGGTCTTTGACGACAGTTCGGCAGATGAATTTTTGAAAATTGCTGCATCGTTGGAACAAAAAAGCGAGCATCCTTTGGCAAAGGCTGTTGTGGAAAAGGCAAAAAATACAGAACTTTTTGAAAGCAGACAGTTTGAAGCTTTTGCAGGCAACGGTGTTTCGGCAGAGATAAACGGCAAGAAATATATTGCCGGGAGTCTGTCTTTTGTGAGTCGTGCGATTGAGATTTCGAAGGAAGAAATATCCATAGCGGAAAAGCTTGCTGACCAGGGAAAAACACCGATGCTTTTTGCCCGGGAAACAGAACCTTTGGGAATAATCGCGGTTGCAGACGAAATAAAAGAGGACAGTCCCAAAGCGGTCGACCAACTGAAAAAGCTTGGCATAAAGGTTGTAATGCTGACGGGAGACAACAAAAAAACGGCAGATGCGATTGCAGGAAAGGTTCATATCACAGAGGTTGTGGCAGGCGTTTTGCCTGATGACAAAGCGGACAAAGTCAGGGAACTGATGAGTTTTGGGAAAGTGATGATGGTTGGTGACGGAATAAACGATGCTCCAAGTCTTGCAACTGCAGACACAGGAGTTGCGATAGGTACGGGAGCGGATGTTGCGGTGGACGCAGCAGATGTGGTGCTTGTGAAAAGCAGCCTGATGGATGCTTCTGCGGCTGTAAGACTGAGCCGCAGCGTGCTTAGAAATATCCACCAGAATCTGTTTTGGGCGTTTTTGTATAATACGATAGGGATACCGCTTGCTGCAGGAGCGTTTATATCAATTTTCGGGTGGGAACTTAACCCTATGTTTGGTGCTGCGGCAATGAGCCTTTCAAGCTTTTCGGTGGTATCCAATGCACTCAGGTTGAATTTTGTAAAAATAAATAAAAAGGAAGAAAAGAAAGCTATGAAAAAAACAATAAAAATTGAGGGTATGATGTGTCCGCATTGCGAAGCAAATGTAAAAAACACACTTGAAACAATTCAGGGCGTAACTATGGCAGAAGTAAGTCACAAAACTGGCACAGCGGTTGTTGAAAGCCGGAACGAACTTAGTGATGATTTGCTAAAAAAAGCGATTGAGGACAAAGGTTATAAGGTGCTTGAGATACAGTAAGATATTAAAACGGCAAGGGAGATTAAAGCTCTTGCCGTTTTGCTTTGAAAGAGTATAAAATTCCAATTAAAAATCTGCCCCAAACCCTTGACATAAAGGCGAATTTCCTTTATACTTAAGACATAATGTGTAAATGTACCCAAATGCCCAAAAACTGGAAAAATGGGGGCATTATGGTATTAAAATAATTGTAAAACCGAAGGGAATGGGAAATTTGGCAAAAGACGAAAAAAAATTGGTAGAAGAAATAACCTCCATGAGCGAGGATTTTGCGCAATGGTATACCGACATTGTAAAAAAAGCAAAACTGGTTGATTATTCAGGCGTAAAGGGTTGTATGGTTATTCAGCCGTACGGCTATGCTATTTGGGAAAATATCCAAAAAGGACTTGACAAAAGATTTAAAGAAACAGGGCACGAAAATGTTTATATGCCTATGTTCATCCCCGAAAGTCTGCTTCAGCGCGAGAAGGATCATGTAGAGGGATTTGCTCCCGAGGTTGCATGGGTTACACATGGCGGAAACGAAAAGCTTCAGGAGCGTCTTTGCGTAAGACCGACCTCCGAAACACTTTTCTGCGACCATTATTCAAACATAATCCATTCGTACAGAGACCTCCCCAAACTTTACAACCAATGGTGCAGCGTTGTCAGATGGGAAAAAACAACCAGACCTTTCCTTCGCAGCGCAGAGTTTTTGTGGCAGGAGGGTCATACTGCACACGCAACAGCCGAAGAAGCCGAGGCAGAAACACTTCGTATGCTTGATGTTTATGCAGAGTTTTTTGAAAACGAACTTGCTATTCCAGTTATCAAGGGAAGAAAAACCGATAAGGAGAAATTTGCAGGTGCAAAGGCTACATACACAATCGAAAGCCTTATGCACGACGGCAAGGCGCTTCAGTCGGGTACAAGCCACAACTTTGGTGACGGATTTGCAAAAGCTTTTGGTATTCAGTATTCGGACGAAAACAACGGACTCAGTTATGTTCATCAGACCTCGTGGGGCGTTTCCACACGTTCAATCGGTGCTATCATAATGGTTCACGGCGATGACGCAGGTCTGAAACTTCCGCCGAGAATTGCTCCGATTCAGGCAGTTATCATTCCGGTTGCTCAGCACAAGGAAGGCGTTTTGGAAAAAGCAGAAGAACTGAGAGCGCGTTTGAGCGGCGAGTTCAGAGTAAAGCTTGATTCAAGCGACAAGTCACCCGGCTGGAAGTTCAGCGAATACGAAATGAAGGGCGTTCCGCTTAGAATAGAAATCGGACCTAAGGATATCGAAAATAAACAGGCAGTATTGGTAAGACGAACAACAAGAGAAAAGTTCTTCATTTCTCTTGATAATCTTGAAGAAGAGGTTAAAAATCATCTCGAGGCAATTCAGCAAGAGATGTATGATGCAGCACTTAAAAACAGAGAAGAAAAGACAAGTGTTGCAGCAAATTATGAAGAATTCCAGAAAATTGTTTCAGAAAAAGGCGGTTTTGTAAAGGCAATGTGGTGCGGAGATTTGGAATGTGAAGAAAAAATCAAAGCAGATACATCAGCAACTTCGCGTTGTATGCCGTTTGACCAGACTCCTGTTGCGGAGACCTGTGTATGTTGCGGCAAGCCTGCAAAAAAATTGGTTTATTGGGGCAAGGCATACTAAAATTTGATTCAATAAACAGAAAAAGGAGGATTTTGGCGTGTTTGACAGCATTTACCAGGGGTTAATAAATCAGTTGGCTCTTATAAAGCTTACTGATATAATCGATGTTTTTATTGTAACATTCTTTATATACAAGGCTCTCAAGTTTATTCGTGATACAAGGGCTGTACATCTTTTGAAAGGCCTTGTTGTTCTTGTTGTGACAATGCAGGTCAGCCAGCTTGTCAGTCTTCACACAGTGCATTATCTTTTAAGCAATGCCCTGCAGCTTGGACTTATTGCGATTATCATTGTGTTTCAGCCCGAACTCAGGCGCGCGCTTGAGCAGCTTGGGCGTACCACAATGGGACAATGGTTCAGCTTTGAAGAACGGACTGATGACTTAGAAAAAGAAAAGCTGATAAAGGAAGTTAAAGAAAGCTGTTTGAATATGTCAAAAAGCCGTATAGGTGCTTTGATTGTTATGGAGCGCGAGGTTAAAATAGGTGACATTGCCGATACCGGTATTGTTCTTAATGCGGATGTAACGGCAGAACTTCTGACAAATATTTTTGTTCCCAAAACCCCTCTTCATGACGGAGCAGTCATTATACGCAACAACAAAATCGAAGCTGCAAGCTGTTTTCTTCCGCTTTCACAAAATCCCAATGTAAGCAAAGAGCTTGGCACAAGACATCGTGCAGGTCTTGGCATGTCCGAGGAGTCGGATGCGGTTGTTGTTATTGTGTCGGAAGAAACAGGCGGAATTTCCATTGCTTGCGGTGGCGAGCTTAATATGCGACTTTCGGCTGAGGCTCTTGAAAACAATCTTATGAAGCTTTTTGACATCAAGAAAAAAGACAGCCGAATCAAAAAGCCGATTTTTGCAAGAAAGGAGAAAAACAAATGAGAGATTTTTTTCTGAAAGATTCTGTTCTTAAAGTTTTATCATTTGTTATTGCTCTTCTCCTTTGGTTTTATATTATTGCGGTGGTGGACCCGTCGGTTGATGTTACTGTCAAGGATATACCTATCCGCTATACCAACGAAGATTTAATAAAGTCAAAGGGATTATGCCTGATAAGCGACGAAAAAACAACAGTAGAACTTAAAATCAGGGGAAGCCGCAAACGGATAGCAAATATTGAAGAGAATAATATTTATGCAACAGTTGACCTTGCTACAATAAGCAAAACAGGGACATTTTCGCTGCCTATCGCGATTTCTATTCCTTATGAATATGACGAAATTGTAAGTAAAAAGCCGTATAACGCCGAGATTTTTATTGACAAAGTGGTTGAGGCAGAACGCGAGGTAAAGGTGTTTACTGTGGGCAGCACAGCAAACAATTATATTGCGGGGACTGCTACCTCTTCGGTTTCTTTTGTCAAAGTAAAGGGCCCCCAGACAATGATTGAAAACATATCAAGTGTTGGGGCAGAACTCAATTTTGACGGCAGGGCGGCTGACATAAAAGATACTGAAAAATTGTTTTTTATTGACGAAAACGGAAAGAGAATTGCTGACGACGAAAAAATATATGACCTTGTAACAACAAACATCGAAACCGTAGATGTGGAATGCAGGGTATACAAGCAAAAGACCGTTCCGGTTACACTTGACTACAAAGCATCGGGAGATATCGATGAATACAAGGTTTCGGTTCAGCCGGCAAATGTCACAATTTATGCAGAGAACGAGATTTTAGAGACAGTTGAGGAACTTTTGACCTACGCGGTTAACCTTGATGACATATCAGGAAACGGCGTGATGAGCGTAAAAATAAAACTTCCTGAGGGTGTATTTTTGCGTGACGGAGTGGATACAGTCAACGTAAAGGTTGAAAAGAGAGGCTGAAAGGCGGAGTAATTTCTTGAAAAAGATAATTATAAGCGGAATTAAAATGCCGGTTTGTCATACAGAGGCAGATGTTTTTAAAGTGGCGTCAGGCATTGCTCAAAAGGCAGAAGTAAATGCGAAAAATCCGTATATTTACAAAAAATCGCTTGATGCAAGACGAAAGAATGATATTCATTTTGTGTATTCGGTGGTTATGGAAGCGGAATGCACAGATGAAAAACTTCCATCCGGAATATCGGTTTTTGAAAAAACGGAAAATTTTGAGATACTAAGAAAAACATCGTCAAAAAAGGTTCTGGTAGTCGGAAGTGGCCCTGCAGGACTTTTTGCGGCATATATTCTTACCTTGGGCGGAGCCGATGTCACATTGATTGAACGCGGCAGCACAGTGGATATCCGCCAAAAAGAGGTGCAGAGGTTTTGGAATACAGGCATTTTGAACCCCGAATGTAATATTCAGTTTGGCGAAGGCGGTGCAGGGACATTTTCTGACGGCAAGCTTAATACACGGATAGGAAGCAAGCTTCAGGGATTTGTTCTTAAGACTTTTGTCGAAAATGGTGCACCAAAAGAAATTATGTACGATTCTAAACCGCACATCGGCACGGATATTTTGGCGGTATGCGTAAAGAATATTCGCGAAAAGATAAAAAAACAAGGTGGCCAGGTGCTTTTTGATACCTGTCTTACTGATTTGATTGTGAAAGACGGCAAAATAACCGGTGCTGTTTTAAACAATTCGTCATATATTGATTTTGATTCGATTATTCTGGCGCCGGGACACAGCAGCCGCGATACCTACAAGATGCTTGCAGAGCACGGCGTATATATGGAGCAAAAACCCTTTGCGGCAGGTGTAAGAATTGAACACAAGCGCGAGTTTATAAACAAAATGCAGTATGGCGAAGGTGATGAAAAGGAATTCTTACCCTCGGCAGATTACAGACTTGTTCACAATGGCGAAAACAGAAGTGTATACTCATTTTGTATGTGCCCGGGCGGAGTTGTGGTAAATGCCTCATCCGAGCAAGAGTGTCTGTGTGTAAACGGTATGAGTGAGCACGCGCGAATGTCAGAAAATTCCAACAGTGCGCTTGTTGTTACTGTAAGACCTGAGGATTTTGATGGCGAGTCACCTTTGGCAGGTGTGGAATTTCAGCGGAAGTATGAGCGTGCAGCTTATGCTTTGTGCTGTGGCAAGGGCCCTGCCCAGCTTGCCCGTGATTTTGTAAAAAATCGGGTTTCGGATGCTTTTGATGGTGTAAAACCCTCATTTACCGGGCAGACTGAATTTGCGGATTTGAGAGAATGTTTGCCACAGTTTATTGCGGACACGCTTTCGGAAGGTCTTGGCGAGTTTGAAAAGAAAATAAAAGGCTTTGTAACAGGCGGTGCAATTTTGACAGGTGTTGAGATGCGCACATCCGCACCACTCAGAATTAAGCGTGACGAGAATTTTGAAAGTGTAAGTCACAAGGGCCTTTTCCCGTGTGGCGAGGGTGCAGGATATGCCGGAGGAATTATGAGCGCCGCAGTAGACGGAATAAAAGTAGCACAAAAAATTTTGGAAATTGAGTAAAGAAGACAAAGATTAACAAAAGAAAGGTATTTGATATATTATGAAATTAGGTATAGTGGGACTTCCAAATGTAGGCAAAAGCACACTCTTTAATGCAATTACACAGGCAGGTGCAGAATCGGCAAACTATCCGTTTTGCACAATCGAGCCGAATGTCGGTATAGTGGCTGTTCCTGACGAAAGACTTGACAAGCTTGCTGAGATGTATGACCCTGACAAAGTTACTCCGGCGGTAATTGAGTTTGTTGATATAGCAGGACTTGTAAAGGGTGCAAGCAAGGGCGAAGGCCTTGGCAACAAGTTCTTGTCGAATATCCGCGAGGTTGACGCCATTGTCCATGTGGTAAGAGCATTTGAGGACGAAAATATTGTGCATGTTGAGGGAAGCATTGACCCGATTCGTGATATTGAAACCATAAATTTTGAACTTATATTCTCGGACCTTGAGATTATTGCAAGACGAATTGACAGACTCAAAAAGCAGCTTAAGGGCGGTGACAAAAAGTATCAGGTCGAGATTGATTTTCTTGAAGACCTGTGCACAAAGCTTGAAAAAGGCATCAGTGCAAGAGCTCTTGACTTCAGTGACGAAGAAAAGGAAATGCTTAAGGAGGTTTCGCTCCTGAGCTTAAAGCCGGTTATCTATGCGGCAAACGTTGCCGAGGATGACTATGCAAAGCCTATGGATGAAAACTGTTATGTCAAAAAGATTGCGGAATTTGCCGCAAGCGAAAAATCCGAGGTTATGGTTGTTTCGGCAAGAATTGAAGAAGAAATCGCTGAGCTTGACAAAGACGAAAAGGTAATGTTCCTGGAAGAACTTGGGGCAACAGAATCGGGTCTTGACAAGCTTATAAAGGCAAGCTACAAGCTTCTTGGGCTTATAAGCTATCTGACAGCAGGAAAACCCGAGGTAAGGGCCTGGACAATCACAAAGGGTACCAAGGCACCTCAGGCAGCAGGTAAAATACATACCGATTTCGAACGCGGTTTTATACGCGCCGAGGTTGTGTCATATAAAGACCTTATGGAAAACGGCAGTATGAATACAGCAAAAGAAAAAGGTCTTGTCAGAAGTGAAGGAAAAGAATATACTGTAGAAGACGGGGATATTATTCTCTTTAGATTTAATGTATAAATAAAAATCGGAGGTTTATTATGAAATTTGTTGAAAATTTGAAAAAAGCGGCAGAGAACACTTTCCATACAGTGACAAAAAAGACAGGTGAGTTTGTAGAAGACTCCAAGACAAAATATTCGATTTTTGACCTTAAGAACGAAATCGAAAAAGTATATACTGAGATTGGCAAGGAAATTTATCTTGCAAGCAAAGAGGACAGAAATGTTGCGGACTTTATTGAAAATAAGTGCGCTGACATTGATAAGCTTAATGCAGAAATTGAAGAACTGCAGAAAAAGCTTGGCTAAAAAAGAGGTACAAAAGATATGGCTACTTTTAAAATCGCAATAGATGGACCTGCAGGCGCAGGCAAAAGTACAATAGCAAAGCTTGCGGCAAAAGAGCTTGGCATTGTTTATGTCGACACCGGAGCAATGTATCGTGCAATAGGGCTTGCTGCAATAAGGAAGGGTATTGCCCCTGACAAAGATATTACAGCAGTTGAGGCGATGCTGCCCGAGATTAATGTTGAAATCGCACATTCTGAAACCGGGCAAAAGGTCTTTTTAAATGGCGAGGATGTTTCGACAGAAATACGTTTGCCCGAGGTTTCGGTTGCTGCGTCGGATGTTTCAAGAATCCCGGCTGTCCGCACAAAACTTTTGGAGCTTCAGCGCGGACTTGCCCAAAAAACAGATGTTATTATGGACGGCAGAGATATTGGTACAGTTGTTTTGCCGGATGCCCAGCTCAAAATTTTTCTCACTGCATCGGTCGAGGACAGGGCAATGCGAAGATTTGAAGAACTAGTGGCAAAAGGCGTTGAGTGTGATTTTGATGAGGTAAAACGCGATATGCAGTATCGTGACAAAAACGATTCCGAGCGCGAAATTGCCCCGCTTAAACCGGCAGAGGACAGCGTTTATGTTGACACAACCGGAAATTCCTTAGAAGAATCAGTAAAAATTATTATGGATATAATAAATGAAAGAAGAAAAAGCTTATGAAAAAATTTGTTTTAGCAGCAGCAAGATTGTTTTACAAAATTCTCTTTAAAGTAGAGATTGAAGGGGTAGAAAAAATCCCTTGCGATAAGAATTTTATTGTTACTCCAAATCATCTCAGTAATTTTGACCCACCTTTAATTGCGGCATTTTTGCCTGTCGAAAATGTGGCTTATATGGCAAAAGCTTCTCTTTTTAAGGTGCCGGTAGTTGCGCAGGTAATCAAGGCTTTTGAGGCATTCCCTGTAAAAAGAGGCGAGGGTATGGCTGCTATAAAAACCGCTATAAGATTCTTGCGTGACGGCAAAAATATTGTTATGTTTCCTGAGGGCAGACGCGTTCACACACCCGGCGTTTTGGGCAAGGGCAAGCAGGGTGCTGTTGTGATTGCCACAAAGGCAGAAGTAGGTATTTTGCCGGTTGGAATAGAGGCGACTTACAAATTCAGAAGCCGCGTAAAAGTCACAGTTGGTGATTACATAGACCTTTCGGAGTATAAAGGACAAAAATTGACACCGGAAGAAGTCCAGAACATTACAGACCAGGTTGTTATGGAAAAAATAGCAGTACTCTCGGGAGCCAGAACTTATGGAAATTGAGATAGCTGAAAAAGCGGGATTTTGCTTTGGCGTTGACAGAGCAGTAAAGATTGCATACGATACAGCAAAAGAAAAAAAATCACAGGTATACACCTATGGTATGCTTATCCACAACAGCGATGTGACAAACGAGCTTGAACAAATGGGTGTAACTTGTATTGATGAAATAAGCGAAATCCCAAACGGAAGCACGGTTATAGTCCGTGCACACGGTATATCAGAAGAAGAATATCGAAAACTTTTGGGAAACGACATAAATGTAATAGATGCGACCTGTCCGTTTGTCAAACGGATTCATAAAATTGTTGAGCAAGAACATCAAAAAGGCAGGCAGGTGGTAATTGCCGGTGACAAAAATCATCCCGAGGTGAAAGGGATAAACGGCTGGTGCCAAAATTCCGCATTTATTGTCGGGAACGAAGAAGATTGTCAAGAAATTTTAAAAAATGACAGCAGTCTTCCGATAAGTATAGTGTCTCAAACTACCCTGAGACCCGAAAAAGCAAAAAAAATTGAAAAATTTTTAAAAAAGTATTTTACAAATGTGATTTTTTTTGATACAATATGTAGTGCGACTGAAGAAAGACAGAAAGCTGCCAAAGGATTGGCAAAAAAATCAGAGGTCATGTTGGTGTTAGGTGGCAAAAACAGCTCCAACACCGAAAAGCTTTTTGAAATCTGTCGCGAGCATTGTAAGGAGACTTACAAAATTGAAAATGCAAAAGAATTAGATGGGCTTGCCCATTTATTTAAAAAAAATATAAAAAAAGTAGGCATTACCGCCGGAGCATCCACTCCGGAAAAGGTAATCAAGGAGGCAAAACTAACCATGGCGGAAATTACAAATGAAATGAACTTTGCAGAGGCGCTTGAAGAAACTTTAAAACCCTTAACAACAGGAGACATTGTTAAAGGTGTAGTTATCGGAATCACCCCTACAGAGGTACAGGTAGACATTGACGGCAAGTACGACGGCGTTATTCCGTTTAATGAAATGACAAATGATTCATCGGCAAACCTTTCAGAGCTTGTTAAGATTGGCGATGAAGTGGATGTGTTTGTTGTTCATGTTTCGGATCGTGACGGCGTTGTTACACTTTCGAAAAAGAAGATTGATGCAGAAAAGGGACTTCAGGAACTTCGTGCTGATTTCGAAAACAAGACTGTTTTAAACGGCAGAATTGCTGAAATCGTAAGAGGCGGCGTTGTTACAATTGCTAAAGGTATCAGAGTATTTATCCCTGCATCAGAAGCTGCAGAGCGCTTTATTGAAGACCTTGGTGCATTACTCGGCACAGAGGCTTCGTTCAGAATTATAAAGATGGATAAGGACAGACGCGGCAGACTCAGAGTTGTAGGCTCTATCAAATCTGTTGCAAGAGAGATTTCTCAGCAGAAGGCTGATGAATTCTGGGATTCAGCAGAAGTTGACAAGAAGTATACAGGAACTGTTAAATCTCTTACCAACTTTGGTGCATTTATTGACCTTGGTGGTGCAGATGGTCTTATTCATATTTCTGAACTTTCGGACAGCCGTATCAAACATCCGTCAGAGGTTGTTAAGGTTGGCGACACAATCGATGTATATATCAAAGAACTCAGCAGAGAGAACAACAAGATTTCTCTTGTAAAAGAACTCAAGGCTGAAAAAGAAGCAAGAGAAGCTGCTTTCTGGGCAGGTATTGAGGTTGGAAAGACTTATACAGGTACAGTTAAGTCTCTTACCAATTTTGGTGCATTTGTTGATATCGGCGGCGTAGACGGTCTTGTTCATATTTCTGAACTTTCGTGGAACAGAATCAAGCATCCGTCAGAAGTAATTGCTGTTGGTGATTCGATTGAAGTTTATATCAAGGATGTAAATCCCGAAACAAAGAAGATTGCACTTGGACACAAAAAGGAAGAAGACAGCCCCTGGTATCAGGCTACCAAAGATATCAAGGTTGGCGATACTGTAAAGTGCAAAATCGTTCGCATTTTGCCGTTTGGCGCGTTTGCAGAGATAGCTCCTTTTGTTGATGGTCTTATCCATGTTTCGCAGATTGCAAACACAAGAATAGACAAACCTTCGGATGTTCTTAACATCGGTGACGAGGTTGAGACTCGTATTATTGAAATCAACAATGACACAAAGCAGATTGGTCTTTCAAGAAAGGTACTTCTCCCTGACTATGCTCCTGAAATTGAAAAGGAAGAAGAAGTTGCTGCTGACGAATCTTACACAGAAGAAAGCTCATTCACATTGGGCGACATTCTGGATGTTGAATAACAACAGATAAATCAAGGAGGGCATAAGTGCCCTCCTTGTAAATATGAATCTTAAAGGCGGGCACAAAGCTCGCCTGTTTGATATTTCGAAGATTTTCTGCCAACCCCGATTTTTGAAAGAGTTTGGCAAAAAGTCTTTGGAAAGGCAGGTTTTTTTGATGAATGTGATTGAATATAAAAAATCAATAAAAGGCAAAAAAATTTCGGTTGTCGGAATTGGTGTAAGCAATGTGCCACTTGTTGAATTTTTACTTGACGGCGGAGCAAATGTTACCGCACATGACAAAAGGACAAAAGAACAATTGGGCGAAGTTTATGACAAACTCAAGGATTTTGGCGCAGAGTTTGTTTTGGGCGACGATTATCTTGACAATATACCAATTGATACAGAAATAATTTTCAAAACCCCGGGGCTCAGACCCGACGTCCCTCAACTTTTAGCAGCAGAAAGAAATGGTGCGTTTTTGACCTCGGAAATGGAGCTTTTCTTTGAACTTTGTCCATGCCCGATAATTGCTGTTACCGGAAGTGACGGCAAAACTACAACAACCACCCTTATCGGTGAAATGCTTAAAAAAGAGGGGTATAATTGTTATATAGGCGGAAATATCGGCAAGCCTCTTGTCGGCGAAGTCGAAAAAATGATGCCCAAAGATATGGTTGTTGTCGAACTCTCAAGCTTTCAGCTTTTTTCAATGAGACACAGCGCAGACACAGCAGTTGTAACCAATGTTACTCCCAATCATCTGGATTGGCATAAGGATTTTAACGAATATATCGAGGCTAAAAAGAATATATTTGCAAACAATGATAATTGTCGGGTAATTTTGAACTTTGACAATGAAATTACAAGGTCATTCAATCAAGATACAAAAAATGCCATGTATTTTGGCAGACAGAATAGTCCTAATGAGGGAATTGTGCTGGAAGATGGCAAAATTGTATTGAAGACAAAAGAGGACAAAAAAACTATGCTTTTGCGTGATGATATAAAGTTGCCGGGACTTCACAATGTCGAAAATTATATGGCAGCAATTGGCGCTGTTTATCCGTTTGTTTCGCTTGAGACCATCAAGTATACAGCCCGGAATTTTGGCGGTGTGCCTCACAGAATTGAGCTTGTGCGCGAGCTTGACGGAGTCAGGTATTACAATGATTCGATAGCAAGCAGTCCTGCAAGAACAACTGCCGGACTTAAATCTTTTGACAAGAAAGTCATTCTGATTGCGGGTGGATATGACAAAAAAATCCCGTTTGATGAATTTGGCTCGGTGATAAATGAGTATGTAAAAGAACTTATATTGGTTGGACTTACTTCCGAAAAAATAGAAAAATCGGTCAAAGATGCACCCAATTACAGTGGAATTTGTATTCATCGCGAAACAGAATTTAAAAAAGCGGTAGAAACCGCAAAAGCGTGCGCAACAAACGGGGACATAGTTCTTTTGTCGCCTGCCTGTGCAAGTTTTGACCTGTTCAAAAATTTTGAAGAACGCGGAAATACATTTAAAGATATAGTCAATGGATTTTAAACAACATATTCAGCAGCCGGATTTTTCGGCTGCTTTTTTCTTTTGTTGCCGGATATCAGAAAATGCCTTTAGTGTCATATAGATGATAAGGGCGGCACCAAAATATACGGTGGTGTATGCGAAAGACGAGACCTCATACGGATAGTTATATGAAAAACGGTTATCGCCAAAGTAGTCTAATGTCACAGTAATTACATCCAGGAACCAGTCAAGAGGGTACTTTAAAACATTGAGAGAAAACCAGGGTGATATGTAAAAAATGATACAGGCTATATACCCAAGGCAAAATATCAGCGTGACTGTTGGGATAATCCAAAGGTTTGTAAGGAACTGAACTTTTGAAATCTTGCCGAAAAACAAGACGATGAAATATGCAGTCCCCAAAAATGAAGAAAGCGATAAAGAAAGCGAAGAAGAAAGATACCTTATGCTTTTTTTGAAAAGTCTGCGGCGCTTGGTTGAATTCCATATGTCAGACCCAAATGGCAACAATAAGAAAGAGTTTATGTAGCGAAAATAAACAAATATACCCAAGGTTGCCGAAAATGACAGAACCAGACTCTTGGACAAGATAGAATATGGTGAAACGGCAATCAATATTCCAAACGCTGCAAACAAAGAAGTTACAGGGTCATAGTCTTCACTTAAAACAGCAGACAGCATCATAAGGAATATCATAATTGATGCCCTTAACACAGAGGGAGTAAACCCTGATGCAGATACAAAAAGGATGATAAAAGGAAGTGTTATAAGAGGAACGAGATTGCGTTTTGTACGCAAAGAACCAATCAAAGTCATTAAAAATGAAAACAAAAGCGAAAGATGCAAACCCGATACGGCAACTATATGCGAAATTCCTGCGTTGGAAAACTTGTTATACATTTCGTCATCAAAGTCAGTTTTGTCACCAATCAAAAGTCCTTTCAGTATCGCAGCGTGTTCAGCCTTTTCGGGAAACAGCTTGTCCACAGTAACTAAAATTTTGTTCCGGACTGAAAAGCCGGCATTTTTAATACTGCGAATAAGAGAAAACTGACCGTCTGTTTCGTATGGATTTATGTTTTTTGCGTTTGCTGTCAAAAAAATGTTTTTTCGGCTTAAGTTTATAAAATAATCGTAGTTTGATATATTTTCGGGGATGGGAATTTTTTTCAGATCACCCCAAAAGAAAATACTGTCTCCTATATTAAAGTCGCATCCGTTGGCTTTTGGAATATAAACAATAATGGTACCGTTTGAGGGTTCTTCGTTAACTTTAAAAACATCAAGTTCAAAACTGTAATAAAACTTATTTGATGTAAGACCGGGCTCACTTGAAAGCGTTCCATATATCCAGGCTTCTTGCCCCGAAAATTGGGTCACGGATTTTTCATTCGCGACCGCGTTGAATTCGACCCGAAAAATGCCTGCCAAAAAGGAAAGCAGCATAAAAAGAGGGAGAATATAGTGTTTGGTTTTGAAAAAAATTTTCTTAAAAAATACCGAAAAAAGTATTGCAATAATAAAAATAGAAAAAAGAATAATTGTTGTATAAAACGCAAAAACAGTATCGAGAAGAAGAGAAATAAAAATACCTGCGGCAAAAGATGCAACCAAAAGCACAAGGTAATGCTTCGATGTTATGATATGTTGTGATTTATACATTTTTCCATTTTCTCCTTTTTTGATTTGTAAAATTATTTTAAAAGTTCGTCATAAGATGCGTGAAGTACTTCTTTGATTGCATTCAGCTGACTTATGTAAATGTGTTGCGAACCTCTTTCGATTTTTACTAAGGACTCCCTTGTTATATCTACCCCAAGGAGCTGTATATATTTTACCATATCAACTTGCTTAATTCTTCTTTTTTTGCGAATTTCTTTGATGTTTTTACCTATGCAAACAGAATCTTGCTTAATTTTTTGTTCGTTCACAAAAATCACCTCTCATTTTGGACTAAAATAAGCACTTTTTAATTATATTATTCAGTTTCAAAATAGTGGGACCAAAACGGGTCCATTTTATTATGCTGTCTTATATTATAAATTTATTGAAAACAGAGGAAATCCCTCTAAATTTCAGTTTTTTAAAAATACTGACAAAAAAAATCAAAAAAATTTGTAGAATTGTGAGAGAAGTATTTTGTTGACGAAAAAAAATTTTTATGGTATTATTAATACTGTATGAGTTTTTACAGAAAAAAGATAAGGAGACTTAGTTATGACAAAAAAACAAAGTATGTCGCGTGAAGAAGGCATAGATTTAGTTGAGCTTATTCAAACATTCTGGAAGCATAAGTTTCTTATACTGGCACTTATGATCATTGGTGCATTTGCAATGATTATAAAGACGGCATATCTGACAGAGCCGGACTTTACTTCAAGTGGTATATTGTATGTAAGCAACCGAAAGGAACAGGCAAACGAGAATGCAGCGATTTTAAAAAGTGATATTGATACATCAAGAACCTTGAGTACTACATATATAGAGATACTTAAGACATCAAAGTTTCTTGATGAGGTTGGTGAAGCTATAGGAAGTTATACGCATGAAGATATTTTGCGTTATGTGACAATTTCAACAATCAATGATACAGAACTTTTAAAAGTAACAACAACCTCCAGGGATCCAAGACTTGCATATCTTATAACCAAGAATATTTTGGATAAGGCTCCCGGGAAGCTGAAATCTGTGTATAAAAAAGGTGAGGTTGAACTGGTTGATCCCCCCAGATATCCTGAAAAGGAAAATGACAGAAATGTTGCAAGAAATGCTTTGATTGGTATGCTTGCAGGATTTGTACTGGGTGCTTTTGTTGCGTTTGAATACAACTTCTTTGATACCAGAGTAAGACGCGGCGAAGATGTGGCTCAAAGATACAATATTTCAATCCTGGGCGAGATTTCGGAATAGGGGGAGACGGAAAAATGAAGAAAAAGGATGTACAGCCTAAAAAGAAAAAATATTCTTATAAGTATCAAAAGGAAAGGGAAGAACGAATCCTTAACGACAAGACCGATTTTGATACAATAGAGACTTTTAAGGCAATGAGAACAAACATTATGTTTTCGATGCCTAAAACAGAAGGAGGTAAAGCCATAGCCATCACCAGTGCTTCGCCTGGTGAAGGAAAGACAACAACCAGTATAAACCTTGCGATAACATTTGCACAACTTGGTGCCAAGGTTATTTTGCTGGATTGTGACCTCAGAAAACCGCGTGTGCACAGATATCTTAAATTGGATCGCAAAAATGGCGTAACAAATGTTTTGTGCGGATTCAGTGATTTTGATAAGGCTGTTCACAGAGATGTAAAAGAAAATCTGGACTGCCTGACAAGTGGTGAAATTCCGCTTAATCCTGCAGAACTTCTGGGAACAGAAGAGTTTGTAAATCTTTTGGCAGAACTTAAAGAAAAGTATGATTATATTTTCATTGATACACCACCGATAACATTGGTTACAGATGCTGCTCTTATTATGGAACACTGTACAGGAACAGCAGTTGTTGTAAGACAGGATGTCACAAGATATGATATGCTTGATGCAACAATGGAAGTAATCCAAAAAATCGGAGTAAAAGTTTTGGGCTTTGTAATTTTGGGTAGTGCTGAAAATATGAAAAAGTACAACTATTACAGAAGACGCAACTATAACTACAAATATGGTTATAAAAATTCATTCAAGTACGGATATATCGCTTCTAAAAGCGACTACAAGTACGGAGATGATGTTTCGGAAAAGAAGTGATAGAAAGTGAATGACTTGCATACACACGCATTGCCGGATATTGATGACGGAGCAAAAACACTTGAAATGGCAGCACAAATGCTGGAGGAAAGCTACAGACAGGGCGTAAGAGTTTGCGCTCTTACTCCGCATTGCACTATTCACAACGAGCAGGCATTGCCCAGGTTTTTGGCAAAGCGACAGACTGCATATGAAAATTTAAAGGAATATCTTAAGAACAGACAGGTGCCCAAACTTGTGCTTGGAGCAGAGGTATATACCGACCATGATTTAAGTCAGCACGAGGGAATATCCGACCTTTCTATAGGACGGTCTTCGTATATTTTGCTGGAACTTCCGTTTGCAAGCAAGTACGAATGGATTGCAGAGTGTGTATATTCGCTCAATCTTATGGGACTTACTGTTATAATAGCACATCTTGACCGTTATTCTGCCTGGAAAAGCATTATGGAAGCTCTGGCAGGACTTAAGGTTGTTTATGAGCTTAGTTCATCAAGCTTTCTCACATTTTTTGGAAGAAGATTGGTTAAAAAGATAATTCAAAGAAATGCAAAATTCATCATTTCAAGCGATATGCACAATACTACTACCCGAAAATGCCAACTTAAGGATGCATTTAAAAAAGCAAGAAAGATTAATCCTGAATTTGCAGACAAGTGTCTTTCAGAAATCACAATTATTTAGTCTGGATATGGAAGAAGGTAAAAGATGTTTAGCGGAAAAACTTTGTTGATTACAGGCGGGACAGGCTCGTTTGGTAATGCAGTTTTAAATCGCTTTTTGAGTACAGACATAAAAGAAATCCGTATTTTTTCCCGTGATGAAAAAAAACAGGATGATATGCGTCACGAGTTTCAGGCAAAGATGCCACAAGAGGCGCAAAAAATAAAATTTTATATAGGTGATGTACGCGACATTGCAAGCATTAAGAATGCTATGCACGGAGTAGACTATATATTTCATGCAGCGGCGCTTAAGCAAGTGCCGTCTTGTGAGTTTTTCCCTATTGAGGCAGTAAAAACAAATGTCTTAGGCTCCGAAAATGTGCTTACAGCAGCTATTGATGAGGGCGTCAAGGCTGTGATATGCTTGTCTACAGACAAGGCTGCGTATCCGGTAAACGCGATGGGTACATCAAAAGCAATGATGGAAAAGGTTGTTGTTGCAAAATCAAGAACAGTTAACCCCGAGACTACCAAAATATGCTGCACCAGATACGGAAATGTTATGTGCAGCCGGGGCAGCGTTATTCCGCTTTGGATTGATCAGATAAAGGCGGGCGAGGATATTACGGTAACAGAACCCCAAATGACTCGTTTTGTATGTCTCTTGACGAGGCAGTTGACCTTGTTCTTTTTGCTTTTGAAAATGGTGTTAATGGCGATATATTGGTGCAAAAGGCTCCTGCCTGCACAATTGAAACACTTGCAAAAGCTGTTAAAGAATTGTTCGATAAGGAAAATAAGAGCAAGATAAAGGTTATAGGAATCAGACACGGTGAAAAATTGTATGAAACTCTTCTTACAAACGAAGAGTGTGCAAATGCGACGGATATGGGTGACTTTTATCGTGTTCCCTGTGACAAGCGCGACCTTAATTATGACAAATATTTTAAGACCGGGGATACAAAGCGAAATACACTTACCGAGTTTAATTCAAACAACACCGACCTTTTGACGGTCGAACAGGTAAAAGAAAAGCTTTTGGCTCTTTCGTATATTCACGAGGAATTAAAGACTCTGGAGGAGAAATAATGAATATTCTTGTTACCGGTGCAGCAGGATTTGTCGGCAAAAATATGGTCGAGGCACTTAAGTGTATCAAGACGGGAAAGGACAAAACCAGACCCGGACTTAAGATTGATGAAATTTATTGCTTTGACATCGAGTCCACACAGGAAGAGCTGGAATGTTTTTGCAAAGATGCTGATTTTGTATTTAACTTTGCAGGAGTAAACCGGCCGCAGAATGCAGAGGAGTTTTTGCAAGGGAATTTTGGCTTTGCCGAAAATCTCTTAAATACCCTTAAAAAGTACAAGAATACCTGTCCGGTTATGCTGTCAAGTTCTATTCAGGCAACCCTGATTGGCAGATATGACGGCGATTATGGCAGAAGTAAAAAAGCCGGAGAAGAATTGTTTTTTGAATATGGGCGTGAGACCGGGGCAAAGGTTCTGGTATACAGATTTCCAAACATATTCGGCAAATGGGCAAGGCCAAATTACAATAGTGCGGTTGCTACATTTTGTTATAATGCGGCAAATGATTTGCCGATTACCATAAATGACCCTTTGGTTGAGCTGGAACTTTTGTATATAGACGACCTTGTTGAAGAAATGCTGAATGCACTTGAGGGAAAAGAACAACATTGTGAGTTTGATGGCATCAAAACCGTGTTAGACGACAACGGAAGATATTGTGCCGCAAAAACAACACATCATGTTACGCTTGGTGAAATTGAAAAGACTCTTGCCGGGTTTTGTGCACAGCCAAGCACTTTGGTAATTCCGGACATACCCAAAGGTTCGTTTGAAAGCAAGCTCTATTCAACCTATCTTTCGTATCTGCCCAAAGAGAAGACGGCTTTCCCATTAAAAATGAATGTAGACGACAGAGGCTCGTTTACCGAACTTTTTAAAAGCCTGGGTTCAGGACAGGTCAGTGTAAATATTTCGAAACCCGGAATAAAAAAAGGTGAGCACTGGCATCACAGCAAGTGGGAATTTTTTGTGGTTGTTTCGGGCGAGGCGCTTATTCAGATGCGAAAAATCGGCAGTGATGAGATTTTGAATTTTGAAGTGTCGGGCGAAAAAATAGAGGCAGTCCATATGCTACCCGGATATACGCATAATATAATAAACTTGAGCAAAACCAAGGAATTGGTTACGGTTATGTGGGCAAACGAAAGTTTTGACCCCCAAAAACCGGACACCTTTGGCGAGGAGGTTGAGCACGGTGTTTAAAAATAACGGCAAGCTGAAACTGTTGATTATAGTCGGGACCAGACCGGAGATAATTCGTCTTTCGGCGGTTATTGACAAATGCAGAAAGTATTTTGATACTGTTCTTGCACATACCGGTCAAAATTATGACTATACTTTAAATGGAATATTTTTTGAAGACCTGGCCCTTGAAATGCCGGATGTATATCTTGATGCTGTTGGTGCTGATTTGGGCGAAACAATGGGAAATATTATAGCGAAGTCTTACAAGCTTATGGCAGAAATAAAGCCCGATGCAGTACTTGTTCTGGGCGATACAAATTCGTGCTTGTCGGTGATTCCGGCAAAACGCCTGCACATACCTATTTTTCATATGGAGGCAGGAAACCGTTGTAAAGACGAGTGCTTGCCCGAGGAGACAAACCGTCGGATAGTGGATATCATATCAGATGTTAATCTGGCTTATTCTGAGCATGCAAGAAGATACCTTGCAGATTGCGGCTTGCCAAAAGAACGGACTTTTGTGACAGGTTCGCCCATGGCAGAGGTTCTTAGGAAAAATCTTGAAAAAATCCAAGGTAGCGATGTGCATAAAAGACTTGGACTTGAAAAAGGAAAATATATTCTGTTGTCCGCGCACCGCGAAGAGAATATAGACACAAAGAAAAACTTTGAAAGCCTTTTTGGTGCAATAAACAAATTGGCAGAAAAGTATGATATGCCAATACTGTATTCGTGCCATCCGCGTTCGAAAAAACGCTTGGAGGAAAGCGGATTCAAACTTGACGAAAGAGTTATCCGTCACGAACCTATGGGATTTCACGATTATAACTGCTTGCAGATGAATGCTTTTGCAGTTGTATCAGATTCGGGAACTCTGCCAGAAGAAAGCAGCTTTTTTACAAGTATAGGAAAGGCCTTTCCTTCAATTTGCATAAGAACATCAACCGAACGCCCCGAGGCTGTTGATAAAGGTTGCTTCACCCTTGCGGGAATAGATGGGGACAACCTGCTGAGGGCAGTTGAAACAGAGGTTGAAATGAAGAAAAACGGCCAATTTGGAGTTCCTGTGCCGGATTATATTGACGAAAATGTTTCAGACAAGGTGATTAAAATTATACAATCCTATACCAATATAGTAGACAAAATGGTATGGAGAAAGAATTAAAGTAAAGGAATAAGCCTGATATGAAAACTTTTAAGAGGGTAAGAAACAGATATCTTTTTGTTATGGATATTGTTTTGACAATTGCAGCGTTTGCTGCAATGAGTTTCTTCGTTTTTCCGGCTGATACACTGTGGGAACACTTGTGGGGCGGAAATACAATGATAATAGCTACAGCGTGGGCGTATATTGTAGCATTGACTCTTTTTTCGATTTACAAAACTGACTGGGTAAGGGCTGCACACAGAGACTATACAAGACTTTTGTTTGCCTGCTTGACCGCGTCGGTGATTTCAATCATTTGCGGAGAGTTTTTCTCGACAGAGGTATTCTTCTTAAAGTTCAATATTGCAGCCAATATTGCGGTTTCGACCCTTATATGTGCCCTAAGATTTTTGCAGCGGCTTATGTATAAAGCGGCACACGAATATTATGTTGAAGGCGGAAAAAAGGTTTTGATTATAGGTGCAGGCAGACTTGCTCTTGTGCTTATGCGCGAAATTCTGGAAAACCACAGACTTAATTATCAGGTTGTGGGACTTATTGATGATGACCGCCAAAAAAGAGGCAGCCATATGTACGGCACCAAGGTTTTGGGCAACAGAAATGATATAGCCCGCATATGCGAACTTATGTATGTTGATGAAATTATTTTCGCAATACATACAATTGACAGCAAGCAGAAAGCTGAAATTTTGGATATCTGCAGTTCTACCGGCAAAAAAGTAAAAATTCTGCCCGCAGTTGCAGATACTTTGACTGCTGACAACAAACTTAAAAAAATAAGAGAAATAAATATCGAGGACCTTCTTGAACGCGAACCGATTGTGCTTGAAAACAAACTGCTGGAAGATGATATTTGCGGCAAGACCATACTTGTTACCGGTGGCGGAGGTTCGATTGGCTCTGAGCTTTGCAGACAGATTGCCAAGTTCAGACCAAAGAGATTGATGGTTTTGGATATTTATGAAAATACTACCTATGAGCTCCAAAACGAACTTGAAAAAACATTTCCCGACCTTGATATAGTTGTCCTGATTGCTTCTGTCAGAGACCAGGCAAGGCTGGAAGAAATTTTTGATAAATACAGACCCGAAATAGTATTTCATGCAGCGGCGCACAAACACGTGCCTCTTATGGAATTCAGCCCTGCGGAAGCTATAAAAAACAATGTTTTTGGAACATACAACACAGCAAAAGCATCTGCCAGGTATGGGGTAAAGAGATTTGTAATGATTTCCACAGACAAGGCAGTAAACCCAACAAATATAATGGGCGCAACAAAAAGAATGTGCGAAATGATAGTTCAGACACTTCAAAATACCGCTAAAACAGGGTTTGTTGCGGTAAGATTTGGCAATGTATTGGGCTCGCACGGCTCGGTTGTTCCAAGATTTGCAAAGCAGATTGCAGAGGGTGGCCCGGTTACCGTTACTCATCCCGAAATAACAAGATTTTTCATGACTATTTCCGAGGCGGCTCAGCTTGTGCTTCAGGCAGGTGCTTATGCCAAAGGCGGCGAAATATTTGTTCTTGATATGGGATATCCGGTAAAAATTTATGACCTGGCAAGAAAAATGATAAGTCTTTCGGGATACAGACCGGATCTTGACATAAAGATTGAATTTACTGGACTAAGACCCGGAGAAAAACTTTATGAAGAACTTCTTATGGACGAAGAAGGTCTGCAAAAAACTGCGCACAGCAAAATATTTGTAGGGAAACCGATAGAGATAACCCCTGAGGAACTTGATGCAAAACTTGAAAAACTGAAAACGGCACTCAGCATGACAACCGATGATATAAAGGCTGTTATGATGGAGGTTGTGCCAACATATACAGGGGATTTGCAGGACCAGGAAATGTCGAAATTGAATGTATAAAATTTTAAAAGGTTGAATTGATAAAATTCGACCTTTTTCTTTTTTATAAAGCAGCATATCTTGACTTTGAATATCAAGTGTGATACAATATATAGAGATTATAAGGAAAATTATGCGTGATTTGATGCGGCAAAATCAAAATCAGCCTGAAAGGTGGTATTTTTAATGCAGGACGAGAAAAGAAAGGCACTTGAAAGTGTCTTCGGACAGATAGAAAAGCAATATGGTGCAGGTGCAGTTATGCGTCTGGGAGAAAAGACAAGTGTAGAGGTTGAGGCTATCCCGACAGGATCAATGTCTCTTGATATTGCGCTTGGTATTGGTGGTGTTCCCAGAGGAAGAATTATCGAAATTTACGGTCCTGAATCTTCGGGAAAAACAACTGTTGCGTTGCACATTGTTGCTGAGGCACAAAAGCTTGGTGGCGAAGCTGCATTTATAGATGCTGAACATGCTTTGGACCCGGTTTATGCCGAAAAGCTTGGCGTCAGAATTGATGATTTGATTGTTTCACAGCCCGATACCGGTGAGCAGGCTCTTGAAATTACCGAACAGCTTGTACGCTCGGGTGCGATTGATGTAATTGTTATTGACTCTGTTGCGGCGCTTGTTCCAAAACAGGAAATCGAAGGCTTGATGGGAGATTCACATGTTGGTCTTCAGGCAAGACTTATGTCGCAGGCACTCAGAAAGCTTACCTCGGTTGTCAGCAAATCAAACACAACAGCAATATTTATCAATCAGCTGCGCGAAAAGGTTGGAGTTATGTTTGGCAACCCCGAAACAACTGCGGGCGGTCGGGCTCTTAAATATTATGCTTCGGTAAGACTTGATGTAAGACGCACCGAAACAGTGAAAGGCGATGAAGGAGCAGTGGGCAACCATACACGCGTTAAGGTTGTCAAAAATAAGGTTGCACCGCCGTTTAAAGAAGCAGAGTTTGACATTATCTATGGCGAGGGAATATCCAAAGAAGGAAACATCATTGATGTAGGCGTAGATTTTGGAGTTATCCAAAAGTCAGGTTCGTGGTTTTCGTACAATGACGAAAAATTAGGACAGGGCAGAGAGGCAGTAAAGAAACTTCTTGAAAGTGATGCTGTTTTGTGCGCAGAACTTGAAGCAAAAATCCGCGAAAAAGCAGGACTTAAGATGTCAAGCGAAACAAGCGAATCGGGTGATGTGGTTCCGACAGAATTCAGACCGGTACCCAAGCCTGCCAAGAAAAAATAAATTCTGTGGAGATTGTGTAAAGAATGCATATGGACATTGAACAAGCGAAAAAATTTGTTGCCAAGCGATTGGGATTTAAGGCATATACCTGTCAGGAAATATATCGCAAGCTTGTTCAAAACGGCTGCGAAAAAGAGATTGCCGAAAGAACAATTGCCGAATTTTGCAGCGCCGGGATACTTGATGACCACGAATATGCAAAAATGTATATACATGATGCTTTAAACATCGAACTTAAGGGGATGTATCGCATAAGGCAGGAGCTTGTTGCAAAGGGAATATCCCCGGGGATTGTTGAAAAAGCGGCGGAAGAAGCCGAAGCAAATGAAGAAGAAAGCCTTGAAAAATATGTTTCAATCCGGTTTGGCGATACCCGGTTTTTGGATTTTAAGGAATTGGAAAAAGCCAAAATGCATCTTGTAAGGCGTGGCTACAGTATTTATGATATAAACAAATGCTTCAAAAAACTTGATATATGTGTAGACAGAGGTGATATGGATTGAAAAAGGTCTCGGTTGTTTCGTTGGGTTGTTCTAAAAATCTGGTAGACGCCGAACAGATGCTTGGCATTTTGGAGGATAACGGATTTTCGATTGTTGCCGACGAGGAAGAAGCTGACATAATGATTGTCAACACCTGTGCTTTTATTGATTCTGCAAAACAGGAATCAATTGACTGCATACTGGAGCATGCACAGTACAAAGAAAAAGATAAAAACAAGATTTTGGTTGTTACGGGATGTATGAGTCAAAGATATAAAGAAGAACTTAAGGCAGAACTTCCCGAAGCAGATATTGTAATTGGCACAAATGACTACCCGAGGATTGCAGAAATTCTCAAAAGTTATGATGCAGAAAAAGCTAATATTTATTGTTCGGATGCTTATGCAAATGAAGACGGCTTGCCGCGCACCACAACAACCCCGTCATATATGGCATATTTAAAGATTGCCGAGGGTTGTGATAATCATTGTACTTATTGTGTTATACCATCAATCAGAGGAAAGTACAGAAGCCGCAGCATTGAAGATATTCTGGTTGAGGCAAAGTCTTTGGTTGAGGAAGGCGCAAAAGAGCTTGTTGTTATAGCACAGGATACCACGCGGTATGGCATTGATTTGTATGGCGAGTACAAGCTGGGCGAACTTTTGGAAAGACTTGCTGAAATTGAAAGTCTCAGATGGATAAGACTTCACTATCTTTACCCCGAACTTTTGACCGATGAACTGATAGAAACAATTGCCAAAAACGATAAAATCTGCAACTATTTTGATATACCGATTCAGCATTGTAACAATGATGTGCTCAAACGGATGGGTCGCAGAACAAACAAAAAACAAATAATCAGTCTGATTGAAAAAATCCGCACCAACATACCAAATGCGGTGATACGGACAACCTTGATAGTGGGATTCCCCGGCGAGACGGACGAACAGTTTGAAGAACTGAGGGAGTTTGTTACCACAGCAGAATTTGACAGGCTTGGGGCATTTGCTTATTCGCAGGAGGAAGGAACACCGGCTGCAAAGCTTGATGGCCAGATTGATGAAGAAACAAAGCTTGTTCGTCAGGAAACCATAATGGTTGACCAGGCGGCAGTTTCGGAAGAACTTAATATGAGGCGAAAAGGTAAGGCCTTTGAGGTTTTGGTCGAGGGATATGATGCTATTATAAAACAGTATTATGGCAGAACATACGGGGACTCGGAAGAAATCGACGGAAAGGTGTTTTTTACGGCATCAAAAAAGCTAAGTTCCGGAGAGTTTGTTTTGGTAAAAATTGAAGATTATACAGAGTTTGATTTGTATGGAAAAATGGAGGAAGATTAAATGAATACACCCAATAAGCTTACATTTTTAAGAGTAATAATGGTACCGGTTTTTATGTGGGCACTTCTTTCGGGATTTTATATTGCGGCAATTGTGATTTTTGTACTTGCTTCGCTTACCGACCAACTGGACGGATTTCTGGCAAGAAGAAACAATCAGGTTACGACCTTTGGCAAGCTTATGGACCCTCTTGCAGACAAAATCCTTACAATTTCAGCTCTTGTTTGTTTGATGGAGGTTAAGGAAGCCGAACTGATAAATTCTTGGGTGGTAATGATTATAATTGCCAGAGAATTGATTGTTACAGGGATAAGACAGCTTGCTATGGGTGAAAATACCGTTATTGCGGCAAGCAAATGGGGCAAGGCAAAAACTGTTTCGCAGATGGCGGCTATTATCGGAGTTATGATTGATTTGATTTATCCTCTTTGCTGGGGTGGCTTTTCGCTCACATTCTGGCTTGTGCTGCTGGCAGTAGTTTTGACAGTGTATTCGGGGATTGATTATGTTGTCAAAAATCGACAATTAATTACATTCAAATAAAAAAATGGTGTTTGATGGCAAAATAGAAAAAAATTGTATTGACGACACGACGGTTTGTATGTTATATTATTAGAAAACATATAGACTATATAGGAGGGTTTCTAAAAAATGGATGTTTTTGAAAAAGTAAAAGAAATTACAGCAGAGCAACTTGATATTGATGAAAGCATTATAACAATGGAATCATCTTTTATCAATGACCTCGAAGCTGACTCACTTGCTTTGGTGCAGTTGATGATGGCGTTGGAAGAAGAATTTGATGTGGAAATCCCTGACGAAGATGCAGACGAGATTTCGACTGTAGGCGATGCAGTAAATTACATCAATACCAAATGCTAAAAATTTAAAAATTCGGACTGCTGTTTTTCAAAAAATGGCAGTTCGTTTGATTTTGAGGAAAAAGGAACTGATAGGCTTTGGATATAAAATATAAATTCAAAAATAAAAAATTGCTTGATTTGGCACTTACACACATATCTTTGGCAAACGATGCAAAGATACAAAGTAATCAACGACTGGAATTTTTGGGAGACAGCGTTTTGTCATATGTCATAGCGTCGAAGATTTTCAGCATATACCCAAACTGTGACGAGGGTGACCTGACAAAAATCCGTGCGGCATTGGTCTGTGAAAAGTCTCTTGCCGAGCTGGCAAGGCAAATGGACTTGGGCAGCGGACTTAAGCTTGGCAAATCAGAGGCCAGAAGTGGAGGGGACAGAAAAGATTCTGTCCTTGCTGATACTTTCGAGGCTGTTTTGGGTGCGATATACCTTGATTCCGGGATTGAAGAAGCAACCAAATGGGTGCTTGATGTGTTTGATGACAAAATAGAAAATATACAGGTATTTGCCGAGCCTAATTACAAATCAGAACTGCAGATATTTTTTCAGAAGCGTGACAAAGGCAACGAAGTAGTCAGCTATCGCCTGAAAGAAAAAAAAGGTCCCGACCACGATCCCGAATTTTTTGTGGAAGCGTTGTATGATGGAAAGGTAATCGGTGCGGGAAATGGCAAAAACCGCAAAATTGCCGAGCAAAATGCAGCGAAGCAAGCTTTTGAAGGATTGAATCAAAAACAATGAGAAAATATAATTTACCTATTTTTATACCGCATCGGGGTTGTCCACATGATTGTGCTTTCTGCAGTCAAAAAAAAATTACCGGAATTGACACCGATGTAACACCGGCAGAGGTGCGCGAACTTATCAAAAACTTTTTAAAAACAATTGATTTGAAAAGTTCGTCTGTAGAAGTAGCTTTTTTTGGAGGCAGCTTTACAGGACTTAAAAAAGAACTTCAGGAAGAGTTTTTGAAAGTTGCAAAAGAATTTAAACCGCAGATTTCGGGCATAAGACTTTCTACCCGACCAGATTGCATAGACGGCGAAATCTTGGACCTTCTTGAAGAATATGGTGTCACAACAGTTGAACTTGGTGTTCAAAGCAGCGATGATGCGGTGCTTGAGATGAACGATAGAGGGCATAGTTTTGATGATGTAAAAAAAGCGTCCGAATTGATAAAAGACAGGGGGATAGCTTTGGGTCATCAGATGATGCTTGGAATGTATGCCTCAACCCCCGAAAAGGATTTAAAAACAGTAAAAGATATAATCGCACTTGCACCGGATTGTGTAAGGATTTATCCGGTGTTGACACTCAAAGGTACAAAGCTTGAACGCTTGTTTGAAAACGGAGAATACAAGCCATATTCCATTGAAAAAGCAGCAGAGCTTGCCAAGAAAGCAAGACTTATGTTCAGAGATGCAGATATCGAAGTCATACGCATAGGACTTCACTCGTCCGAGGACCTTGAAGACGGTGAAACAATAGTGGCAGGACCATACCACCCTGCTTTTGGTGAAATTGTGGAGGGACTTGTTTTCAGAGATATAATGGAGAAAAAACTTTTGGATGAAGGAACAGAAAGCGGGAAGCTTGTGTTTTATGCCGACAAGAGTGATGTTTCAAAGGCTGTAGGACACAAAAAGGCGAACAAGATTTATTTTAGAGAAAAATACAATACAGAGCTTTGCGTTCTGGCAAAGGATTGAAAGCGGAGGGACGAACTGTGAAAAAAATTGCAAGCTTTACGGTGGATCATCGATTTATAAAAGAATGGGTATATATTTCACGGATTGATGGGGATATCACGACTTATGATATACGTATGCGAAAACCAAATACCGGAAATCTTATGTCAAATGCTCTTATGCATTCGTTTGAGCATCTTTTTGCTACTTTTATGCGGAATGGAGTGCTTGCGGAGCAAACAATATATGTGGGACCGATGGGATGCCAGACGGGGTTTTATTTGCTGGTAAGAGATGCTGACAACAAGGCGGTCCTTGCCGAGATAAAAAGAGTTTTTGAAGAGATCGCGGATTATAAAGGCGAGATGCCGGGCAGCAGCGAGATTGAGTGTGGAAATTATCAAAACCTCGACTGCAGTATTGCTGCAAAAGAGGCAGCAGAGTATCTTGAAAAAATAAAGAATGAGACCGAAAATGATTTAAATTACTGAGAAAAACGGAGAGAAAAATGAAAAGCCTTAAGACAATGCTTGTTGCGGTTAATGCAAAGTATGTTCACACAAATATTGCGGTGAGGTATATTTCGCAGGTTTGCAAAGAACAGGGACTTGACTGTGGATTTTGCGAATTTACCATCAATGAGCCACAGTTTAATATAATTTCGAAGCTTTACGCACAGGATTGTGATGCGTATGGCTTTTCTTGCTATATATGGAACATAGGAACCGTTTTGAAACTTTGTAAAAGTCTTAAAAAGTTAAGACCCGAGCGAAAAATCTTTTTGGGCGGCCCTGATGTTTCGTTTGATGCAGAAGAGATTTTGAGTGAAAATCCGTTTGTTGATTACATAATCTGCGGCGAGGGCGAAAACTGCGTCGCCGACCTGATAAAAATGCCACCTGACGAACGATGTGTTTTGTACGGTGAAAGAATTGAAGATATGAATCTGTTGCCTTTTCCGTATGCGGACGATGACCTGAAAAGGACCGTTAAGGGCGAAAAATTGGTTTATTATGAAACAAGCCGGGGATGTCCGTTTTCGTGCTCGTATTGTTTGTCGTCGGCATCATCGGGAGTCAGATTCTTGCCGCTTGAGAGAGTCAAAGAGGAAATCGAAAGATTTGTAAAAAGCGGAGCAAAGACAATCAAGTTTGTGGACAGAACATTCAATGCCGACAAAAACAGGGCTATACGGATTTGGGAGCATTGTTTAAGCCTGGAGGGCGAGACCTGCTTCCACTTTGAAATAGGTGCAGATCTTTTGTCAGATGCCGAAATTGATTTGCTTAAGATGGCAAAGCCGGGGCAAATTCAGTTTGAAATCGGAGTGCAGACCACAAATCAAAGGACGATTTCGGAAATAAGCAGGACTATGAATCTGGAAAAGCTTGCAAAAAATGTATCAAGGCTTAAAAACGAGACAAATGTGATGCTGCATCTTGATTTGATTGCCGGACTTCCGTGTGAGGATTTTTTGTCGTTTAAGAAGTCTTTCAACGATGTTTACAACCTTTCACCGGATGTTTTGCAGTTGGGATTTTTAAAACTTTTAAAAGGCTCAGCTTTAAGAAAGAATGCCGGAAATTACGGAATTGAGTTTTGTCAGGAATCCCCATATGAAGTGTTTTTTACAAATGACCTGAGTTTTGATGATGTGATCAGGCTTAAAGAAGTTGAAGATGTCCTTGAAAGATACTTTAATTCGGGAAGATTTAAAGAAACCTTGAAAAAAGCAACAGGATACTTTGAAACACCGTTTGATTTTTACCTTGAATTATCCGGGTACTGGAAGGCTAAAGACCTTTTTGGTCAGGGTGTAAAGAGAATAAGCTTGTATTCGCATCTGTATGAGTTTTTAAAAGACCGGCTCTGTGAAAAAGAGCTTGCCAAGGTTATGAAAACAATGAAAACCGAGTTTGAAATGTGGCATTCAAGCGGCGTGGGTACACCCGACTGGTACAAAATTTATTAAAAAGCTTAATTTCATTGACTTTTAAAAATTTTGATGTATAATGTTTTTGTAAAAAAATTATTCTAATGACATTAAAAGAGAAAAGAGGCATATGTTTCATGAATGGTATCATATCTGTTTCTGTGGCTTTACTTGCAGGACTTCTTATGACAAGAGTATTTAAAATTTTCAAACTTCCTGCGGTGACATCCTATCTTATCGCAGGCGTCTTGATAGGACCGCACTGTTTGGGCGCTCTGAAACTTCAGGGAATCGGCTTTCATACTGCAGCAGATGTTGAGAGTTTGTCGATGCTTTCGGATGTAGCTCTTGGATTTATTGCATTTTCGATTGGTAACGAATTCAGAACGAGTGAATTGAAAAAAACCGGAAAGCAGGCGTTGATAATTGGAATTTTCCAGGCGCTTACCGCAACTTTGCTGGTGGATTTGGCACTTTATGTTGTTCATCTTATGATGCCTGACAAACTTTCTGTTCCTCAGCTTATTACATTGGGTGCAATTGCAACAGCAACAGCCCCGGCTGCGACACTGATGGTTGTGCGTCAATACAAGGCAAAGGGCCCGCTTACAAGGCTTCTTTTGCCAATTGTTGCCCTTGATGATGCAGTTGGCTTGATTGTTTTTGCAGTATCTTTTGGAATTGCAAAAACTTTGATGGTCGGCTCGGCTGATATGGCGTCAATTTTCCTTAATCCTTTGATTGAGATTGCATGCTCATTGGGATTGGGCGCGGTTATGGGATGTATTCTTACCTGGCTTGAAAAATTCTTTAACTCAAATACAAACAGATTGAATCTGACGATAGCGGTGGTACTTCTTACCGTTGCGCTTTCTACAATCAGTTTTTCGGCAGGACCAGTGCATATTGCATTTTCTTCGCTTCTTACCTGTATGATGCTAGGAACCGTATTTTGTAACATATGTCCGCTTTCCGAAAATCTTATGGAAGCGGCAGACAAATGGACTTCACCGCTCTTCGCTGTATTCTTTGTTGTAAGCGGTGCGGCTCTCGAGTTGGGAGTGTTTACTGATTCGGCAATTGTGGTAATAGGTATTGTATATATTATTTTCCGCTCGTTAGGTAAATATTTTGGGTCATTTGCAAGCGCAAAAGTAACGAAATGTTCAAAAGAGATTTGCAGGTATCTTGGTATAACGCTTCTTCCTCAGGCAGGTGTGGCACTTGGTATGTGTGCAACAGCAATGCAACTTGGCGCTGAGGGCCATCTGATACGAAACATCACCTTGTTTGCAGTTCTTATCTACGAACTTTTTGGACCACTTATGACAAAAATGGCACTCACTGCTGCAGGCGAAATAACACCTATGTCTGAAGAGGTTAAAAACCGAAGAGTAACTTTGCTTGAAAAGGTGAAAAAAGAAGATAAATAAGGATAATATTTATTAGTATTGGGTGATAGTATTTATGTTGTGGGAGAATCTGCGAGAAGAAGAATTTAAAGAGGCGATACAAAAATCTGCCGGGCTTTGTATTGTTCCGGTAGGATGCCTTGAAAAACACGGACAGCATCTTCCGGTTGGGACCGATGTAATTCATATTACAGAGATTGCCCGTCGTGCAGCGGAAGAAGAGACAGCTTGTGTGTTTCCTTCAATGTACTTTGGCGAAAAGACAGGTGCGGGGGAATTTTTGGGGACAGTAATTTTTAGCCCAAGTTTAAGACTTCAAATTCTCAAAGAGACCTGCGACGAGATTTATCGGAATGGGTTTGACAAAATTCTGCTTTATAACGGGCATGGCGGAAATCAGGCCATGATTTCGTACTTTCTCAGATCGTTGCTTTATGAAAAGACGCCATATTCAGTTTTTGATTATTCACTTGGGTCGGATTTTGCTACTCCCAAAAAGATACTCAACGAGGGGTATGAATACCTTACAACAGAGGACCGCAAAATTCTGCAAAGTTATATAGATGAAAAAAAGCGATTTGGACACGCTGATTTTATTGAGACAGGGTGGGTTTATGGCGTCAGGCCCGAGACCGTACGGCTTGACAAGGTAAATCAGGAAAGCAATTTGTCGACACATCGTTTTGATGAATTCTCAAACCGAAGAATAAACACGCCTTTTGCCTGGATGGCAAACTTCCCAAATTCGTGCGAAGGCGATATGCACGATGGTATGAACGAGCGCATTGCAAGAGCTATGCTTGATTATTCGGTTGGAAGACTTTGTGGGGTCCTTAAATTTTTAAAAGAAGAAACTATATCCGAAGAATATAAGCGTGAATGGCTTGAAAAGCAAAGACCACATTCGAAATAGGTGAAGATTATGTGCAAAAAAATAATCCTTTGGATACTGGTGATTTTGTGTATGTCATTGATTTTTGGATTTTCGGCACAGGAGGCAAACGAGTCGGACCAGACCAGCACATCGTTTATGTCGATGATTATAAGATTTCTTGATGCAGACAATTCACTTGATGATGAGACAGTAAGTCAGATTGCCGCAAGACTTAATCACATAGTTCGCAAAGGGGCACATTTTTCGATATATGCGGTACTTGGCGGACTGATATTTTTGCTTATAGGGCAATACAGATCAGGTCTTTTGAAACCGCTGATTAATTCCGTGCTTTTATCCATGCTTTATGCCTGCAGCGACGAAATTCATCAGATTTTTGTGCCCGGGCGTGCCGGAAGAATAAGCGATGTTTTAATTGACACGGCAGGGGCGCTGTGTGGGGCAGGTGCTTTGCTGCTGGTAATTTTTATTTTTCAATCCAAAAAACAATATAAATAAAATATAAGGAGGAACAAAAAATGAACAAATACGCAGGAACACAGACAGAAAAAAATCTTGAGGCTGCTTTTGCAGGGGAGTCACAGGCAAGAAACAAGTATACATATTTTGCATCAAAAGCAAAAAAAGAGGGCTTTGAGCAAATTGCTGCTTTGTTCTTGAAGACAGCCGACAACGAAAAAGAACATGCAAAAATGTGGTTTAAAGAGTTAAACGGCATAGGCGATACTGCTGAAAATCTTCTACACGCAGCAGAGGGTGAAAACTACGAATGGACAGATATGTATGCAGAATTTGCCAAGACCGCAGAAGAAGAAGGCTTTAAGGAACTTGCTGCAAAGTTCAGACTGGTAGCAGCAATCGAAAAGCATCACGAAGAACGCTATCGTGCACTTCTTAAGAATGTTGAGATGGAAGAAGTATTTGCAAAGAGCGAAGTAAAGGTTTGGGAATGTCGCAACTGCGGACATATTATAGTAGGAACCTCTGCCCCCGAACTTTGCCCGACTTGTGCACATCCGAAAAGCTATTTCGAAATTCACGCAGAGAATTACTAAGATACAAGATACAAAAAAGACAGAAACATTCGTTTCTGTCTTTTTCTTTGCAGTAAATAACTCTTATAAAAGAACAACATCTATGTCCCTGGAATGACTTGAGGGTGTCTTTTGATTTTCGAAATGGCGTTTGATTTTGTCAAAGCTTTTTTCGCTTAATGAATGTTCAAGTCTGCAACTGTCTTCAAAGGCAGTTTCTTCGTCAACTCCCAAAGCGATAAGTGCGGCTGACAAAATCAGATACCTTTCATAAACCTCTTCGGCAATTTTAAGTCCTGACGGAGTAAGTGTTATTTTGCCGTCATCGTCTACATTAATATAGTCTTTTTCGCGAAAGCTTTTCATGGCAGCCGAAACGCTGGGCTTTGAAAACGAAAGCTCACGAACGATATCTATGCTGCGGACATATCCGTTTCGCTCGGATAAAATAAGTATAGTCTTAAGATAGTTTTCGGTGGATTCGGTGTGTTTCATTTCGTTCACCTCAAAAATAAAATTTGAATATGTTATTATTTATTATACCAAAATAAAGAATACTTGTCAAATATCTTAAAAAGAAAATGACAAGTATTCTCGTTGCATCAGGGCAAATCAAAAGGTCAGATTTGGAGATGATAGATATTGCCCAGAACATCGCAAAGTGTGATTGGATAAACTTCATTGTCTGCAAGCCATTTGCAGTATTCGGCTGCTTCGGCTTGCGTAAAGAAAAGATTTTCTGCAATTCCAAAGTCAGTTTTGTCGTTTGTTGCTTCTGCCATAATTCCATAAAGACGATTATTTGTAGATTTGTTGCTGCGTATGGTGAAGTAGTTTATCTGGTGCGCAGTCAAAACCAGTGTTTTTTCTAAACTTTCGTTCATTTAGATTTACCTCCGTGAAAGTTTTTAAGTCTTATAAAACATTTTATAGCACACGGAAAATATTACCACACAATATGATTTACAAAATTCGACAAATAAAAAAATGCAGTAAAAACAGGCAATAGAGGAGAATTTTGCGAAACAAGCTAAAAGTTATGTAAACTAAAGGCAAAGTTTTTTTGAAGAAATCTAATAAAAAGCTGTTTTTGCAAGAGCTCGGGCGACTTGACGAGTTTGGGAATTTGTAGTATTCTATTTGGGGAATTGGCGAAAATATAGCATATAAATCAGAATAAAATATCAGACCGTGATAATATAAATAAAAATAGGATTTTGCCACAGGAAAGGGTGAAACTTTTGAAAGATAAGGGAAGTAAATTCTTGAAAGGCGCTTTGATTTTGGCGGCAGCAAATTTTTTGGTTAAAATAATAGGTGCCTTTTTCAAAGTGCCGCTTTATGAGCTTATCGGCAAAGAGGGCAACGGCATTTTTAATGTTGCTTATCAGATTTATACATTTATGTTTATAATTGCGACAGCGGGCTTTCCGATTGCAGTTTCGAAAATGGTTGCAGAAAGTATAGCAAAGGAAGACGAATATGATGCCAGACGAATTTTTGAAACAGCCTTTGTACTGCTTGGTACCATTGGAATTGTTGGAAGCATCGTTCTTTATGCGTTTGCAGACAGCCTTGCCGGGCTTTTGGGAAATCCCGACTCCGCTATGGGTATAAGGGTTATTTCTCCTGCAGTTTTTTTTGTATCGATTGTGTCTGCTTACCGCGGATATTTTCAGGGCAAGCAAAATATGTACCCGACCGCCGCGTCCGAAGTTGTCGAGTCTTTGACAAAGCTGGTTTTGGGAATTGCGGCAGCGCTTCTGTTTGTCAGAATGGCGGTAAACCCAGACATTGCAAAAGTGGTTGATTTTTCAGCCAACCAGATTTCATCCATACACAACCGCACGGTGTATTCTGCAACAGGTGCGATTTTTGGTGTGACAGCAGGTACCTTTCTTGCACTTTTACTTATGATGATTATCTATACCTGCCGCGAAAAAAAGGTAAGACCATTACAGGGGCAAGTTGTCCGAAGCCGGATGAATATAATGAAGAATCTGGTACTGATTGCCATACCTATTACAATAGGGGCGTCAGTTTCAAGCCTTACAAGCCTTGTTGACCTTGCGACAATTATGAACAGGCTTGTGGTAAACTCCGATGTTTTTGAAAAGTATTCTTATATATTTGCCGAAGGTACAGAGTTTGCGCGTTCGGCGGCAGAGGAAGGCTGGGATGGACTCGTTCTTTTGCAAAAGAAGGCAAATTCCCTTTATGGTATGTATACCGGGCAGGCGCAGACAATGTTCAATTTGCCTCTTACTATTGTAGTGGCACTCAGCATGAGTATTGTCCCTGCGATATCTACTGCAATAGCCGAAAAAAATCTTAACCAGGCTAAAACAATAACCGCCAGTGTGCTTAGAATAACGGTGCTTTTTGCTCTGCCTTGCGCAATGGGATTTTTCCTTTTGTCCGAGCCGATTTTAAGGGTGCTTTACAGTGATGCAAATGCAAGTATTCTGCTTCAAAGACTTTCGCTTGCAGTTGTTTTTGTTGCGCTTGTTTCGGTAAGCAATGCGGTTTTGCAGGCATACGGAAAAGTGTATGTTCCGGTAGTGAATATGCTTGTAGGCGGAGTAATAAAGGTTTTGATGAATTATTTTCTTATCCCTGTGTGGGGTATTGATGCGGCACCCATTGCCACAACGGCTTGCTACGGAGTTATTGCAGTTTTGAATATAATTTGCATTATCAGTATGCTTAAAATAAGACTCAGCTTTGTTTATATGGTTATAAAGCCACTTGTTGCATCTGTTATAATGGGTGCGGCGGCACTGCTTTCTTACAATCTGCTTTCGCAGCTTATTCCCGGCTCAAGAATTGTTACCTTTATGGCTATAGGAATAGCAGCAGCAGTATATGCCGCAGCATTGGTGTTTGTAAGATGCCTCAGCAAAGAAGATATTCTTAATTTGCCAAAAGGCGCAAAGCTTGCAGAAATTTTAGAAAGATACCGATTGATTTAAATATTCGCAAAGATTTTGGAAGGGGAATTACTATGGATAAAAAATACACATTTCAGGATTTGCTGGATATTGTTGAAAAGCTTAGGGGCGAGAACGGCTGTCCATGGGACAGGGAACAAACCCACGAAAGCATAAAGCACAGTATAATTGAAGAGGGTTATGAGCTTATTGAAGTTCTGGAAAGCAAGGATTTTGAAAAAATGGCAGACGAAAGCGGAGACCTTATTTTGCAGGTGGTTTTCCATGCCCAGATAGGCAAGGAAAACAATGAATATAATATTGATGATGTTATATCGGCTGTGTGCAGCAAGCTTATAACAAGGCATCCGCATGTATTTGGTGATGTTGAGGTCAAAGACAGCGCCGAGGTTCTGGACAACTGGAGCCGTATAAAACGCGAAGAACGAGGTCAAAAGACCATCGGTGAGGATATGGAAGGTATTGCAAAAAGCCTTCCGGCATTGATGCGTGCAGAAAAAGTTCAGTCAAAGGCTGAAAAAGGAGGATATATATTCAATACCCCTCAGGTAGTTGCCGAAAGTATATCCAAGATGACAAATGTTCTAAGCGGAAATGATACAAAAGAGGTTTCGGAAAAATATATCGGAAAAATGCTCTTCGAGCTTGTTTCGGTTGCCAAAGCTCTTGATGTGGATGCCGAGACAGCGCTCAGCAGATACACAAACTCTTTTGTTGAGGAATTTTCAAAACACGAGGAATAGGACTATGAGAATTGATAAATATTTAAAAGTTTCGCGTCTGATTAAACGCCGCACCATAGCCAACGAGGCGTGTGATGCCGGAAGAATTTCGGTAAACGGCAAGGTGGTAAAGGCGTCGTATGATGTAAAAGTGGGTGACGAGATGGAAATCAGATTCGGAAGCCGGACTCTCAGAATAAAAGTGACCGATGTGCGCGAACAGGTCGGCAAAAGCGAAGCCGCAACACTTTATGAAGTAATGGCAGAATAACAAATAAAAGCCTTGACATTGCCCATTTTGAGTGATATACTAAGATGGTCACATGATGAAAATGTGTAAGTAGCGACCGGATTATATTTTCAAAAGAGAGTAATCGTCACAGGCTGTAAACGATTGCGGGAAATACGGATGTGAATTTCAGCATTGGAGTGTTCTGCGAAAATCAGTACGAGTTAAGCAGAGTGTTGCGCACACGAAAAAGCGCCAAAAGTGCAAAAAGTAAAGCTTTTTGAATTTGGGTGGTACCGCGGGTAAATTATGCTCGTCCCTTAGAGTTTAAGGGACGGGCTTTTTGTTTTTTAGTATTTAAACGAGAAAGGAAATTTGGTATGGCAGAACAAACTATCATGCTTCAGAAGCAACTTGAAGAAAAGCTTGCTTTGGCAAAGGATGTTCAGGAACTTGAACAAATCCGTGTCGAGTTTTTGGGCAAAAGCGGTCTTATAACAGGACTTCTTAAAGGAATGAAGGATTTGTCCATTGAGGAAAAAAAGACTTTTGGACAAGAGGTTAATGTGCTTAAAAACACAGCGGCAGATATGATTGCCGAAAAGGGTGAAGAACTTAAAAATGCTGAGATTCTGGCAGAAATAAACAAAATGCCCGAATTCGATATATCAATGCCGGCAAATCTTGAGCGCGGCTCGTATCATCCGATTACTCTGGTACAGCGCCAGTGCGAAAAAATCTTCAAGTCAATGGGATTTACGGTTGAGGATTACAGTGAGGTTGTTACGGATTACGAATGCTTTGAGTCACTTAATATTCCAAAGCATCATCCGGCGCGTGATATGCAGGATACTTATTACCTTGAGAATGGTCAGCTTCTTAAGTCGCAGACATCAGCGGCACAGAATGCAATTTACAAAAAGTATAAGGATGCACTTGTGAACGATGGCGTGCCGATTAAGGCAATCTTCCCCGGCAGATGCTTCCGTAATGAAGCGACAGACGCCTGCCACGAAAACACATTCTTCCAGATGGAAGGTGTAATGGTTGACAAAAACATTTCGATATCAAACCTTATATTCTTTATGAAGACAATGCTTTCAGAAGTTTTTCAGAAGGATATAAAGGTCAGACTTCGTCCGGGATTTTTCCCCTTTGTGGAGCCGGGCTTTGAACTTGATATAAGCTGTCTTATTTGTGGTGGTGACGGATGTCCGTCATGCAAGCACAGCGGATGGCTGGAACTTTGTCCTTGCGGTATGATACACCCCGAGGTTCTTAAAGCAGGTGGTATTGACCCTGACGAGTATACCGGATTTGCCTTTGGCCTTGGACTTACCCGTCTTGCAATGATGAAGTATGGCGTAAAAGATATCAGAGATTTAAACAGCGGCAGCCTCAAGACTTTGTCGCAGTTTACTGATGACGAATAGGGAAGGGGGAGAATATAAATGTTTTTATCTATGAACTGGATTTCGGACTTTGTTGATCTGACAGGTCTTGACAAAATGGAGCTTATTGCAAGATTTTCGCTTTCGACTGCCGAAGTGGAAAACGATATTTTCCAAAAGGGCAGCGATATTTCGGGTATTGTGGTAGCTGAAATTAAAGAGATTTCGGCCCATCCCGATTCAAAAAAGCTGCATCTTCTGAAAGTTGATGCCGGTGACGGCAAGCTTACAGATGTTGTTTGCGGCGCACCAAATGTAAGAGTCGGTATGAAGACCGCCTTTGCCAAAGTGGGCGCAAAAATAGGAGAAATTGATATTACCCCAAGGGATTTGGCAGGATACACATCTTATGGTATGTGCTGCAGCGAAAAAGAACTTGGTGTTTCGGATGACCACTCGGGGATTATGGAAATCCTTGAGGATGTACCCTGTGGAACTGATGTAAAAGAAATATATGATATTGACGATATTATATTTGAGGTGGACAACAAGTCGCTCACCAACCGCCCCGACCTTTGGGGACATTATGGTATCGCGCGCGAATTTGCTGCACTTGCAGGCAGAGAACTTAAACCCCTTGAATGTGTGAGCCTTGACAAGTACGATTCTCTTCCCAAAGTTGATATGAAGATTGAGGACAAGCTTTGTCAAAGATATTCGTGTATTCAGGTTGAGAACATTACCAAGCACATAAGTCCGGTAAATATGCGTATCCGTCTTTTCTATTGCGGAATGAGAGGAATTAATCTTCTTGCAGACCTTACAAATTACCTTATGCTTGAAATGGGTCAGCCAATGCACGCATTTGACTCGCGCAAGGTTGAAAAGCTTCGCATAAAGCGTTTTGACAAGCCGTTTACATTCAAAACCCTTGACGGAATTGACAGAAATATTGACGAAAATACTCTTATGATTTGCAATGCGGACACACCTGTTGCAATTGCAGGTGTTATGGGCGGTCTTGACTCTGAAATAGTGGAGGATACAACAACCCTTACGCTTGAGTCGGCAACCTTTGACGCTGTTTCGATCCGCAAATCAACTGTCCGTCTGGCACATCGTACAGATGCTTCGATGCGCTACGAAAAATGTCTTGACCCCGAGATGACTGTTACTGCTATAGGAAGGTTTTTAAAGCTTCTTACCGAGATTGACGGGGGAGTAAAGGTTGTTTCGGCACTTACAGATGAATATGCTGTCAAGTATGATACAATAAATCTTGAGTTTGACAAAAAGTTCGTTGACCGCTATACAGGAATAGAAATAGGCAATGATACGATCGTAAAAACTCTTAAGTCTCTTGGCTTTGCGGTTGAACTTTGCGGTGATGAATTCAAGGTTACCGTTCCAAGCTGGAGAGCTACAAAGGATGTAACCATCAAAGCGGATATTATCGAAGAAATCACAAGAATTTACGGCTATGACAACTTTGATATCAACACAGCCGAAGCTCCGCTTTATCCGGTAAGAGCAGATGTTGTAAAAACTGTAGAAGACAGAGTAAAGGATATTTTGGTAAAAAGATATTCACTTCACGAGCTTCATTCTTATATCTGGGCTTACTATGATGAGTATAAGGCTTTGGGAATTGATGTCGAGGAGAGTATCAAGCTTATAAATGCGACCAACCCCAATATCGAAACAATCCGCCGCTCGATAGTGCCGACACAGCTTTGCCAGGTAAAATATAATACTGCTTATGCAAATGATTTTGGCGTGTTTGAAGTCGGAAGAGTGGTTGAAGGGCTGAAGTCGGATAACAGCTGCAACGAGCATAAAAAGCTTGCAATTACTTTGTTCTCAAAAACAAAAACTTATGAGCAGCTTTATTTTGAACTTCGTGATATGCTGGCGGTTGTTGCAGATGACATAAATCATCAGGAACTCAGCTTTGAGGCGATGGAAGCTACACATTCCTATCAGCATCTTAAAAACCTGAACAAGATTTTCTGTGGGGGTACAGAGATAGGCGAAATTGGTATTGTACATCCCATTGTGGCAAAGAAGATTGACAAAAAAGCTGCTATTGTATATACTGAAATTGATATGGAAGTATTTGCAAAGATAGAAAATGCGGGAATTTTGTACAAAGAGCCGTCACGCTTCCCCGAAATGGAAATTGACATTTCGTTTGTAAGCGAAAAATTTGCACCCATAAACGATGCAATAAAGGCAGAAAATTCACCGCTTATCAAGTCGGTGTCGGTCGTTGATACCTATACTGACGAAAGCGGCAAGTCGATAACCGTAAGACTGGTATTTTCGCATCCCGAGCGCACTCTTACCAAAGAGGAAACAATGGCGATTGTCGAGTCTGTTACCTTGAGGCTTGAAAAAGACGGAATACTTATGAAAAAATAATTGAATACAAAATATTCTTTGGGGCAGGGTGAAATTCCTGACCGGCGGTAAAGTCCGCGAGCCAGAAAACTGGTTGATTTGGTGAAATTCCAAAACCGACGGTAAAGTCCGGATGGAAGAAGAATACTTATGGCTGATATGCTTTGAGTATAGATTTGTTGCCCCGACTTTTGTCGGGGCGATATTTTTTAAAGGAGCTGATTTGGATGAGAAAAAACAAAATTGAATGGATGACAAAAATTGCAATGCTTTCGGCGGCAGCAATGGTTTTGATGCTGTTTGAGTTTCCACTGCCGTTTATTGCACCGGCTTTTTACGAGCTTGACTTCAGCGAAGTACCTGTGCTGGTGGGCGCATTTGCATTGGGCCCGGTTGCAGGAATTGCGATTGAGTTTTTGAAAATACTTTTGAATTTGTTGATAAACGGAACTATAACCGCAGGAGTGGGCGAGTTTGCTAACTTTCTGGTTGGTGTATCGTTTATACTTCCCGCCGAAATGATTTACAGACACAAAAAAAACAAGAAAAATGCGATAATGGGTATGGTTGTCGGAAGTATCACAATGGCTGTATTTGCAGGATTTGTAAATGCTTTTGTATTGATTCCAACCTACAGCAAAATGCTCAATATTCCAATGGATGCAATTGTGGATATGGGAAAAGCTATATTCCCTGCGGTTGACAGCCTTTCAAAATTGGTTTTGCTTTGCGTTGTTCCGTTCAATCTGTTAAAGGCAGTTCTTGTTTCGGTTATTACAGCTTTTATTTACAAGCCACTCAGCCCGATACTTAAGTACCGTATCAAAGGAAAAAAACAAAGCTGAGAATCGCGTAAAAGGTCGGTCGGCTTGAAGAATATTTGCTAAAAATTAAACATATACCATAGCAGAAATTGTGAAATTTTTGTCAATATGACGAAAATGACAGATAATCATTGATTATTGGCGAGATTTGTGTTATATTAAAATTAAATTGGGGTGGTTTGCGTTTGACTGCCCGAAAAGTGAGTTTTATGTAAAAAATATGGTTGCAAAAAGAAAGGAATAATTATGAACAAAATTACGGTAATCGGTTCGGGAAATGTGGGCTCAACAATTGCGTATACTCTTACAGTCATGGGACTTTCGTCTGAGACTGTTATGATTGATATAAACGAAGAAAAAGCATTTGGCGAAGCTCTTGACATACAGCAGGGTGTCCCCTTTTGCCACCCGGCAAGTGTTTACGCAGGATCTTATGAAGATGCCAAGGATTCGGACATCGTCATTATTACATCAGGTATGGCAAGAAAACCAGGACAATCAAGGCTTGACCTTGCACAGATTAATGTTGATATTATAAAAAGTATTGCGGACAAAATTGTTCCTGTTGCACCGGAAGCAACATACGTTATTGTCAGCAACCCTGTTGATATTTTGACTTATGTGTTTTTAAAGCATACAGGTCTTCCTCAGGAGCGTGTTATCGGTTCTGGTACCATATTGGATACGGCAAGACTCCGTTCAAGAATTGCCGAATATTACTCTGTAAACCAGAAAAATGTGCATGCTTACGTTTTGGGAGAACATGGAGACAGTTCTTTTGTTCCGTGGTCTATTTCAAATATTTCCAATGTGCCGATTGAGGATTATCAGCATGCAGTACAGACGGGTGCAGATTATCCTGAGTTCAGACGGGGAGATGTTGAAGAATATGTTAAAAAATCAGGCGCCCGGGTTATAGAACGCAAAGGTGCAACTTTTTATGCCGTGTCAATGTCGGTATGCCATGTGTGTCATTGCCTTCTCAGCGGAATAGACACAACTCTTACCGTGTCAACCTTGCTTAACGGCGAATATGGAATTGATGATGTATGTTTAAGCCTTTTGAGTATTGTGGGAAACAAGGGCGCACACAGCAAGATATTGCTTCCCCTGAATGATCAGGAAATTGCGGCACTTCACAATAGCGCAAAGGTTTTAAAAGATTTGATAAAGGGTATCAGTATATACTAAAAAGGGATGGGATAAAGATGAAGGTTAGTTATTTCCCCGGGTGCACTTTGAAAAACAAAGCCAAAGACCTTGATTTGTATGCATACAAGTCGGCAGAAGCTTTGGGTGTTACTCTTGAAGAAATTGAAAACTGGCAATGCTGCGGCGGAGTGTTTACAACTGCAAGAGACGAGGTGGCAACAAAGCTTTCTTCTGTTCGCGCACTGAAAGAGGCTTTCTCAAAGGAGCAGCCTCTTGTAACGGTATGTTCGGCTTGCCACAATGTTATAAAGCAAACAAACCATGCTGTGCAAAATGATAAGGAGTTTTCTGACAAGGTAAACCGCTATATGGGAGAGGATGGCGGATACTTTGGTGAAGCAGAGGTTTATCATTATCTTGAAATGCTGCGTGATTTGGTTGGATTTGATGCACTGAAAGAAAAAGTGGTAAATCCTTTAAAAGGTAAAAAGATAGCGGCATATTATGGCTGTCTGCTTTTAAGACCGGGCAGTGTTATGAAGATGGATGACCCTGAAAATCCAAGCATTATGGAAGATTTTATAAAAGCTCTTGGGGCACAGCCGGTTGTTTATGCAAAACGAAATGAGTGCTGCGGCGGATATGTAAGTGTCGAAAGTCCTGATTTGGCAAAAAAGAGCAGCAATCAGGTAGTGCAGAATGCAAAGATGCAGGGGGCTGAAATGATTATAACAGCCTGCCCGCTTTGCAAATATAATCTTTTGAAAAACGGTGCGGATATTCCGGTGGTTTATTTTACCGAACTTTTAGCTGAAGCACTTGGCGTAAAGGAGGATACAGATGAACAATAAGTATCTTCGTGAGGAGTTAATCCGAGAAAGCGGAGTAAATCCAAAAAAATGTATGAAATGCGGTAAATGCTCGGCAACATGTCCGGCTTATGATGAGATGGAATATCATCCCCATCAGTTTGTAAGTATGGTTGAAAGCGGAGACATACAGCCGCTTCTTCAGTCAGAATCGCTTTACAAATGTTTGTCTTGTTTTGCATGTATCGAAAGATGCCCAAGAGGTGTCGAGCCTGCCAAACTGGTAGAGGCTGTTCGGCTTGCGGCTATCAGAAAACAAGGCGAAAACAGAATGACGGCAAACGATGTTGCGGAGTTCCTTGATGAAGATGTTCCGCAGCAGCTGATTGTCAGTGCATTCAGAAAATACAGTAAATAAGGAGGAAAAGACAAATGCAAAGAGTTGGTGTTTTTGTATGTTGGTGCGGCAGTAATATTGCAGGTACAGTTGATGTGCAGGCAGTGTCAGATGCTCTGAAAAACGAACCCGGTGTTGTTTTTTCCACCAATTATCAATATATGTGTTCTCAGGCAGGACAGGATATGATTAAAGATGCGGTAAAGGAACATAACCTTACCGGCATAGTTGTTTGTTCGTGCTCACCCCGTATGCACGAGGCAACATTCAGAAAAACTGCGGCTGCTGCAGGGCTCAATCCTTATATGGTTGAAATTGCAAACATAAGAGAACAATGTTCCTGGGTACACAAGGATATCCAGACAGGTACAGAAAAGGCTATTATTCTGGGCAAAGCGGCTGTCGCTAAGGTTAACCTCAACACACCCCTTACGCCGGGAGAATCACCTGTTACAAAAAGAGCACTTGTTATCGGCGGCGGTATAGCCGGTATTCAGACTGCGCTTGATATTGCTGACGCAGGGTTTCCTGTTGATATTGTAGAAAAAAAGCCTACAATCGGCGGAAAAATGGCACAGCTTGACAAAACATTCCCGACACTTGACTGTGCAGCGTGTATTTTGACACCCAAAATGGTGGATGTTGCTCAAAATGAAAATATCCGTATTTTCTCTTACAGCGAAGTGTCCGAAATTAAGGGCTTTGTGGGTAATTTTGATGTAACCATCAAAAAGAATGCCCGATATGTAAAAGAGGATATATGTACGGGTTGCGGTGCTTGTGTAGAAAAGTGTCCTATGAAAAAGGTACCAAACGAATTCAATCTTGGAATGGACAACCGCAGTGCGATATATATTCCGTTTGCTCAGGCAGTGCCAAAGGTTGCAACAATTGACCCAAGTGCGTGCAATATGCTCAAAAACGGAAAATGCGGTCTTTGTTCAAAAGTTTGTGCGGCTGGTGCTATTGATTACACACAAAAAGATGAATATATTCAGGAAAAATACGGCGCAATCGTTGTTGCAACCGGCTTCAATCCTATCAGTATGGATAAGTTTGATGAGTTTGCCTACAACCAGTCAAAGGATGTTATCACATCTCTTGAGTTTGAGCGTCTTACAAATGCGGCAGGTCCGACTGCTGGGCATCTTGAAAGACCGTCTGACGGCAAGTCACCAAAGACAATTGTATTTGTTCAGTGCGTAGGGTCAAGATGTGATGCTTGTGCTGAAAAAGGCAAAGAATATTGCTCCAAAATCTGCTGTATGTACACGGCAAAGCACGCGATGCTTGTAAGAGACAAGTATCCTGATACAGATGTATATGTATTCTATATAGATGTCAGAACACCGGGTAAAAACTTTGACGAATTTTATCGTCGAGCAGTTGAAGAGTATGGTGTTAAATATGTAAAGGGTATGGTCGGCAAGGTTACGCCCGAAGGGGACAAGCTTAAGGTTCAGGCGTCAGACCTTATCGAGAACAAGCAGCTTCATATTGATGCAGACCTTGTTGTGCTGGCAGCGGCAATAGAGCCTGACAAATCGGCAAGACCTCTTGCTACCATGCTTACTGCAAGTATGGATACAAATGACTTCTTTACCGAAGCCCATCCAAAACTCCGACCGGTAGAAAGCCCGACTGCAGGTGTATTCCTTTCGGGTGCTTGCCAGGGACCAAAAGATATTCCCGAGACAGTTTCCCAGGCAGGTGCTGCGGCATCTAAGGTTATTGGACTTCTGGCAAAAGATAAGTTAACAGGCAATCCTTGCGTAGCTCACTCAAACGAGCTTATGTGCAACGGTTGTTCTTCGTGCGAGAGGGTTTGTCCTTATGGCGCTATTACTTATGAAGATAAAGAATTCCGTATGCCGGACAGAACAACTAAAATAAGAAGAGTTGCTGTTGTAAATCCTGCGGTTTGTCAGGGATGCGGTGCATGTACAGTTGCTTGTCCGTCAGGGGCTATGGACCTTAACGGATTTGCAAGCAATCAGATTATGGCGGAGGTGGATGCAATATGCAAATAAATGAACATAAACCTTTAATCGTTGCTTTTTGCTGCAACTGGTGTTCTTATGCAGGTGCAGACCTTGCAGGAAACAACCGTCTCAATTACCCTGCTGATGTAAAAATTATAAGAGTTCCGTGCTCTTGTCGTGTCAACCCGATGTTTGTTCTTCGTGCATTCCAAAGGGGCGCTGACGGAGTTATAATCTGTGGCTGCCACCCGGGCGATTGTCACTATACATCGGGGAACTACTACACCAGAAGAAGAATGGCGGCTCTCTTCTCAATGTTGGATTTTTTGGGAATTGAAAAAGAACGCACCCGTGTTGAATGGGTTTCGGCGGCAGAAGGTGCAAAATTTGCCGCTACAATGAATGACTTTGTCGAAAAAGTAACAGCACTTGGAGAAAACAAGAGATTGGAGGATCTGCGATGCAAAAAATAACTCAGAACCAGTTGATAGACAAAGCAGTTTCTTTGCTTGCAGATGGTACTGTTTCGGCTGTTCTTGGATGGAGCAAGGGCGAATTTGGCTACGATGTAACACCTAAAATGTTTAAAACAGAAAAAGAGTTAAGACAAGATTTTGTATGGAATGACTTCTGTGGAGCGAACTTCTCGAAATATCTTGTCTCAAAAACAGACAGATTTGATGGGAAAATACTTGTTTTCTTAAAACCGTGTGATACCTACAGCTTTAATCAGCTTTTGACAGAGCATCGTTTTGACCGCGAAAAGGTTTATGCGGTTGGTATTCCCTGCGATGGTATGGTTGATGTTTCAAAACTGAAAGCAGTAACGGGCGAAGGAATAAGTGAAATTAAAGAGACGAGCGAAAACATATTAGTTTCAACCATTTATGAAGATAAGGCAATTGCAGTTTCTTTTAAAGATGTTCTTTTGGAACGCTGCATAAACTGCAAGAGCAAAAAGCATGTGGCTTATGACGAACTTATGGGTGATGAAGGCGAAATCATTGACTCGGCAAGATTTGATGAAGTTGCAAAGATTGAGGCTATGACTCCGGATGAGAGATTTGCTTTCTGGCAGAATGAGCTTTCGCGTTGCATCCGTTGCAATGCTTGCCGTGATGCCTGCCCTGCATGCACCTGCGAAAAGTGCGTGTTTGACAATCCTGCATCGGGCGTCGAAAACAAAGCTCCGGCAAACAGCTTTGAAGAAAAAATGTTCCATATTATAAGAGCATACCATGTGGCAGGCCGTTGCACAGACTGCGGAGAATGTTCAAGGGTTTGTCCTCAAAATATTCCGCTTCATCTTTTAAACCGAAAATTCATAAAGGATATAAATGAATTTTATGGCGAATATCAGGCGGGTGCCGAGGTTGGCTCAAGAGCTCCGCTTGTGGATTACACTACCGAGGACTTAGAGCCGGGTGAAGTATTTGACAGGAGGGATATTGATGCGTAAATGTTCTCTTGACAAAATATATTCTGTATTTGAAGAAATTGCAAAAACTGCAAAACTATATGTTCCGTTAGATGAAAAAGACGGAAACGCTGTTTACAAACAGTGGGAAGATGGTCTTGAGTGGAGCGATGCTTTAAATACTGTAAGAAGTCCTAAGGATTTTTTCTTTCCTCAGATGGAAAACCTGATGGAATTTAAAACAGAAGGAAAGAACATCGAGGTTATTGATACTCGATGCGAAACAGAGGATTTTGTTATATTTGGAGTTCGTGCCTGTGATGTAAAGAGCTTTGAAATTCTGGACAGAGTTTTCCTTAATGAACCTGTTGACAGCTACTATGCTTCAAGACGCGAAAAAGGTGTTATTGTGTCGACTGCCTGCTCGAAACCTGCCGAAACCTGCTTCTGCAAGACTTTTGGCATTTCTCCCGAAGAACCCCGGGGGGATGTTTCGACCTGGAAGACAGAAAGTGAAATATTTTTTAAAGCAAACACCGAAAAAGGTGAAGCTCTTCTAAGAAAAATCGAAGCATTTACCGAAGAATGTGACGAAACTTCGGTGGACGAGCAGAAAGAAAAGATTTCAAGAGTTATGGACAGACTTCCACTTAAAGAGCTTAGCACAGATTCTTTTGGCGGTGGAAAAACAGATGAATTCTTTAACCATCCGGCTTGGGATGAACTTTCTGAAGCTTGTCTTGGCTGCGGAACTTGCACATTTGTATGTCCTACCTGTCAGTGCTATGACATTAAAGACTTTAATACAGGTAAGGGCATTATAAGATTCAGATGCTGGGATTCGTGTATGTATTCTGATTTTACAAAAATGGCTCACGGTAATAACAGACTTACTCAAAAGGAGCGCTTCCGTCAAAGATTTATGCACAAGCTCGTTTACTATCCCGAAAACAATGACGGATTGTTCAGCTGTGTGGGTTGCGGAAGATGTCTTGCGAAGTGTCCGGTTTCTATGAATATTGTCAAAGTAATGAAAAAGATTGGAGGGGAGCAAAGTGAATAAGAGAGAAGAAACTTTAATTCCCAAAATCGGTGTTATAACCGATGTCCGTATCGATACTCCGGATATCAAAACTTTTAGGGTTGTGACTCCGGACGGCAAAAAGGCTTTTGACCACCAACCCGGACAATGTGCAATGCTCTCTGTCCCGGGTGTGGGTGAGGCAATGTTTTCAATCACCTCGTCTCCTACCAATGAAGAGTATATGGAATTCTCTATCAAAAAATGCGGATGCGTAACCGACTGGCTTCATCAGGCAGAGGTTGGTCAGCAGATAACCATCAGGGGACCTTACGGAAAGCCGTTCCCTGTTGATGATGTGTTTGCAGGCAAAAATCTTTTGTTTATTGCCGGGGGTGTTGGACTTGCGCCACTTCGCAGTGTTATCAATTATTGCAGACACTATCGTGACCGTTATGGCGAGATTGATATTGTTTATGGCTCAAGAAGCAAGGACGATTTGCTTGATTATAAGGAAATCATTGACGAGTGGGCAACCGACGCAGGCGTGAATGTTCATCTGACCATTGACAATCCGCAAGAGGGTTGGGACGGACATGTAGGATTTGTTCCAAACTTCGTAAAAGAGCTCGGTTTTGATACAAACAAAACAGCAATTATCTGCGGACCCCCAATTATGATTAAGTTTACACTTGAGGGACTTACAGAACTTGGCTTTGACAAGACTCAGGTTTATACAACGCTTGAACTGAGAATGAAGTGCGGAGTCGGCAAATGCGGAAGATGTAATGTTGGAGCAAAATATGTTTGCAAAGACGGACCGGTATTCAGATGCGACGAGCTTGACGAGCTTCCGGATGAGTATTAAAGGAGAGATAATATGGAAAAGTTAGTTAGTATATTTCTTTTTGGCAAAAAATATGAAGTGCCCGAAAATTTGACAATTATGACTGCTATGGAATATGCCGGATATCAGCTGGTCCGCGGTTGCGGTTGCCGCAATGGCTTTTGCGGTGCCTGTGCGACCATTTACCGCATAAAAGGTGACAAGGAGCTTAAGGCGTGCCTTGCTTGTCAGACCAAGGTTGAGGACAATATGTATATTGCAACTCTGCCTTTCTTCCCACTTGTTAAAGAGGGCTATGATATCGAAAACATTCCTGTTAATGAGTCTGTTATGATGCAGCTTTACCCCGAAATTTATGCATGTATCGGTTGTAACGCCTGCACAAAAAGCTGTACTCAGGGACTTAATGTTATGCAGTATATTGCATACGCTCAGCGCGGTGATTTTGAAAAATGCGCCGAGGAATCCTTTGACTGCGTGATGTGCGGTGTATGTTCTTCAAGATGTCCTGCAGGAATTTCACATCCTCAGGTTGCGATGCTTGCAAGAAGAATTAACGGAAAATATCTGGCTCCGGGATGCGGTCATCTTGAAGATCGTGTAAAAGAGATTGAAAACGGTGATTTTAAAGAACTTATAGAAGCTCTTATGCAAAAACCCGTTGAGGAAATGAAAGAGCTTTACAACACCAGAGAAATAGAAAAGTAAGGAGGAAAAGAATATGTATTCGGAAAATTTTCAAAAATCTATTGCCGCAGTTGAAGCAGCAAGAGAAAAGAATATTACATTAGAGCCGGAACGTATGACTGCAAAGCAGAAAGAAGATTTGCTTGCATCTTTTCACCCGGACTACAAACAAGACGAATTTGATGTGCTGAAAATCGGTCCCAACAAGGGCGAAAAAGTCCCGACCGAGCTTGCCGAAATCCTGCAGGCACACAGCCGTATAACCAAAGACAGTGTAAGTCTTGAAAATCCCGACTACGAAACCGATGTTCTTATAATCGGCGGAGGAGGTGCCGGTACAGCAGCTGCGATTGAAGCTCACGAAGCAAGAGCCGATGTTATGATTGTCACAAAGCTCAGAATGGGTGATGCAAACACTATGATGGCAGAGGGCGGAATTCAGGCAGCGGACAAACCGAACGATTCGCCTGCAATTCATTTTGTAGATGCTTTTGGCGGCGGTCATTTTGCTGCTAAAAGAGAGCTTTTGTCAAAGCTTGTTTGCGATGCACCCGAGGCTATTTTGTGGCTCAGCAATCTGGGCGTTGAGTTTGATAAAGAAGCTGACGGAACAATGGTAACAACCCACGGCGGCGGAACTTCAAGAAAAAGAATGCACGCAGCAAAAGACTATTCCGGTGCAGAGATTATGAGGACTCTTCGCGATGAGGTTTTAAACCGCAATATTCCGGTTGTTGATTTTACCTCTGCGATAGAGCTTATTCTTGACGAAAACGGTAATGCTGCAGGTGCTGTGCTTATGAATATGGAGACCAAAGAACTACTTGTTGCAAAGGCAAAAACAGTTATTATTGCAACCGGTGGTGCAGGTCGTATGCACTATCAGGGGTTCCCGACTTCAAACCATTACGGCGCAACTGCAGACGGCCTTGTTCTGGGCTACAGAGCAGGGGCAAAGCTTCTTTATGCCGAAACTCTTCAGTATCATCCGACAGGCGCAGCTTATCCTGAGCAGATTTTTGGTGCACTTGTTACCGAAAAGGTTCGCTCAATCGGCGCAAAGCTTGTAAATGCAAAAGGCGAAGTATTTATGCATCCGCTTGAGACCCGTGATGTTGCAGCGGCTTCGATTATCCGTGAATGCTCCGAACGCGGTAACGGTGTAGATACCGGAAACGGAAAGGGTGTATGGCTTGATACACCTATGATAGAAAAAATCGGTGGCGAAGGTACTATCATGAGGAGAATTCCTGCTATGTGGAGAATGTTTGAGAAATACGGCATTGATATCCGCAAGGAACCAATTTTGGTTTACCCCACACTTCATTATCAGAACGGTGGACTTGATATTGATGCAAACTGTATGACAACCAATATTGAAAACCTGTTTGTAGCAGGTGAAGCGGTTGGCGGAATTCACGGCAAGAACAGACTTATGGGCAACTCACTTCTTGATATCATAGTATTTGGCAGAAGTGCAGGCAAAAATGCCGCAGCCAAAGCTAAGGATGTCAAGGTTGGCAAGCTTACCCTTTCGCATATCGAGAAGTTTGAAAAGGAAATTGTCGATGCAGGTATTGTTACCGATATGACCTCTCCAAAACTTCTGCCGGATTATACAAGACAAAAATAATATTTGGAGGCGGTATAATGAGTTTATTTGGTGGTGTTGTTCCTGTTACAGGAATAACATTTCTGGTATTTTGCATATTCGCTATTTTAGCCGTAGGATACGCACTTGGAAGAATAACAATAAAAGGTATATCATTAGGCTCTGCCGGAGTATTTCTTGCAGCATTGGTGTTTGGGTGTTTGTTTTACGACAACCTGGAGGCGCAACTTCCCGATTACACAACAAATGCTTTGAAGATTGTTGAAAATTTGGGACTTATCCTTTTTGTTTCGTCGGTTGGATTTATTGCAGGACCCAAGTTTTTCAGCAATATGAAGAAAAACTTCACTTCATATGTATTGTTGGGGTTGGTTATCATAATATCAGGCGCACTTGTTGCATTGGCTTGTGTGTATGTTGGCAAGTTGATGGGCGAAACTGATATGGAAAAGCTTTCGGCAATCGTATCAGGACTTTTTGCCGGAGCACTTACTTCAACCCCGGCGTTTTCTGCGGCTAAGGCTTCTGTTGCAAGTCCTGAGCTTGAGCAGCTTGTTTCGGTTGGTTATGGTATTGCCTATATCTTTGGCGTTATCGGTGTTGTTTTGTTTGTTCAGCTTATGCCCAAACTTTTAAAGGTTAATATGGACGAAGAACGCGAAAAACTGGTTGCTGCCGAACAAGCGACAGCTAAAAAACAAACCGGCAATCTGATAGAACTTGATGATTTTGGAATTGCGCCCTTTGCTATTGCGGCAGTTATCGGAATCTTCATCGGTATGATAAAGATTCCCCTTTCAAGCAAAGGCCTGGATGGAACAACCTTCTCGTTGACCACAACGGGCGGATGCCTTTTGGCTTCTCTTGTTTTTGGCCATTTTGGAAAAATCGACAAGGTAAACCTTATGCCCTCTGTAACAACTCTTAAAGTGTTCAGAGAACTGGGTCTTGTTCTTTTCCTTACCGGTGCCGGAATTTCGGGTGGCGCAAGATTTGTACAGGAATTTAAGATTGACTATTTTGTATATGGTGTAGTAATGACAATTGTACCTATGATAATTGGTTTTGTTTTTGCAAAATATATTCTTAAAATCAGCCTGCTTAACATACTTGGCTCAATTACAGGAGGTATGACAAGCACTCCGGCATTAGGCACACTTATCCATGTTGCAGGAACAGAGGATGTGGCAGCAGCTTATGCGGCTACCTATCCAATCGCACTTGTGACTGTAGTGTTTGCTTCACAATTTATTATAATTTTATTTTAAAATTACATACTTAATCAAAAAAGCAGAACTGCTTTAAGTTCTGCTTTTTTATATTTCCAATCTTTTGTCAACTGATTTTTTATATTCTACAGGGGACATACCTACCTTGCTTTTAAAAAGCCTGCAAAAATACGAGAGCGGGCAAAAACCAAGCATATCCCAAATTTCTTCAACTGTCTGTTCGGGAATATGAAGAAGCAATTCCTTAGCGCGTTCTGTTTTTATGGTCTTTTTGCTACGCACAACCCTTGCCTTTTGGTGTACACAAGTACACCTTCGGATAACCCAAAGTCTTGACTTTGGATCGGTTTGCGTGTTCTGAATCAATAGTGGAAGGCTGTTTAAAAACAGAGTTTTAAACAGCCCCTTTTTTTGCTTGAATAACTATATTTCTACAATAATAAGGAAATTAAGCAGTTTTTTTTAAGTGAAATATTTACAACTTATTGAAAGTGTGTTATAATGTCGAAAACAAGGTTTTTGACAAAAAACATTTGTAAAAAGGAGAAATTTATATGGAAAAACTTGTACAAAAGTATGGTTTGGCTACCGCTATTTGTATGGTAGTAGGAACTGTAATCGGTTCCGGTGTCTTCTTTAAGGCTCAGAACGTCCTGGTGGCTACCGGCGGAAATATGCCTCTTGGTATTGCTGCCTGGCTGATTACCGGTATTTTGATGATTATTTGTTCGCTTCAGTTTGCTTCTATGGCAACAAAGTACGAAAAAGTCAGCGGTGTTGTTGACTATGCCGAGGCTACTTGCGGCAAAGGCTATGGTTACTACCTGGCTTGGTTTATGGTAAACGTTTATTACCCCGGAATGACATCAGTTCTTGCATGGGTTTCGGCAAGATACTTTGGTGTTTTGTTTGGTTGGAGTATGGTTGGAGCCGAGGTTTTGGCTTTGGCAGGATTTTTCCTTATAGCTTCTTATACCATGAATGCCCTTTCACCCAAGCTTGCCGGAAAGTTTCAGATAAGCGCAACTGTTATTAAGCTTATACCTATCGTGTTGATGGCTATTGTCGGAACTATAGCCGGACTTGCAAACGGTACACTTACAAACAATTTTGTAACAGTTGTTACCGAAGCAGTTGGAGGAACAGCAAGCAGCGGTCTTTTTGCAGCGATTGTTGCAACAGTATTTGCATATGAGGGCTGGATTGTTGCTACATCCATCAATGCCGAACTTAAAAATCCGAAGAAAAATCTTCCTATCGCTTTGATTATAGGTTCACTCATTGTTGTTGCTGCATATGTTTTGTATTTTATCGGTGTTGCAGGCGGTGCAAGCAATGCTGTTTTGATTGAAGAAGGCGCAACAACAGCGTTTGTAAATATTTTTGGCGGTGTTGGAGGTACACTTCTTAATATTTGCATTGTTGTATCTTGTCTAGGAACGCTTAATGGTCTTATGGTTGGTGCAACCCGTGGTATGTATGCAATCGCTGCACGCGAAGAAGGTCCTATGCCAAATGTTTTTGGTCAGGTTGACAAGGCTACCAACATGACAACAAATTCATCGGTTTGGGGCTTGTTTGTATGCGCTGTATGGTTGCTTTATTTCTACGGAGCAAACCTTACAAGCGGTTGGTTTGGACTTTTCAACTTTGATTCGTCAGAACTTCCTATCATCACTATTTATGCAATGTATATTCCGATGTTTATTGTTTGGATGAAAAAGGAAAAAGAAATGGGTGTATTCAAACGCTTTATCTTGCCGTCAATTTCTATTGTTGCTTGTTTGTTTATGGTTTTTGCAGCAGTATATGCTCATGGTATTACTCCATATCTGGCTGCAAAAGCTGAGGGAAGATTTGCATTCCCCGTACTTTTCTATCTGATCATTTTTGCGGTAATTATGATTTTGGGTGCGATTTTTAGAAAATCTTCGAAAAAAAATGCGGAATAGTTTAAAAAGATAACAAAAAGACGGCAGCCTGTTTGGAAAGGTTGTCGTCTTTTTATATTAGTTACTTTCAGAATATTCTTTAGCTATGTTCAACAAAGAATCCAAAAACAAATATATTGCCTTGGAGATATACTTTTGTGTGTTAAGATAAACAAAAGTATATCTTTTTATGTTGACAGGTTGTCTGTATGCGACATTTTCAGAAAATGTACCTTTCCATGACGGAGAGGGGACAAAAGAGATACCAAGACCCATTTCGATATATTTTCTTATATAATCATGGTCATCACTCTGGACCACGATGTTGTGGGTAAAACCTCCGGACTTGCATGTTTCGTTTGTCGGTTTAAAGAGTTCGCTTTTGTTGCCCATTGTAATAAATCGTTCTTTTTCCAGACGGTGAATGCTTTGAGAGATATTTGAAGCAGGGTCACTGTAAGTTTTTGCTGCTTTAGAAAAATTTTCTGTTTCGGCTGCGTTGCAATGGAGTAGATTTGCTTGCTGCCGTTATGTTTGCAGGACTTGGCATTCTTGGCGGATCTTCTTTGCGGGATTTTGCTATTATATCAACTGCCTATGGAGCAAAAATGTCGGAAATAAAAAAATGCGGATTGATAGGTGTTCTTTCTCCACTGATAGGGGTAATTTTACCATTTATAGTGGGTGGGATAGCTGCGTATGCCTTTGGATATCATGATGCTGTAAATGTGACTACAATTGTGGCAGGAACGGTTTCTTTTGTTGTGGGCCCGGTGACCGGGGCGGCTTTGGGCGTAGCGTCAGTTGTTGTGGCTGTTTCAATAGGGGCAGGACTTATAAAGTCGATTGCGGTTATGATTCTGACACCACTTTTTGCTAAAAAAATAGGACTTGTGACACCTCAGTCAGCGATGATTTATGGCGGAATTATGGGGACAACAAGCGGAACAAGTGAACAGAGCCCAAACTGAATCCTTATGGTGCTATGATAGCAACTTTTCATACAGGAATTGGATGTTTGCTGTGCCCGTCTGTTTTATTTACAATAATAAAACTGATATTGGGTTAAAAGGCTTTATTTGAGGCAAAACTTTGATAAAAGAAAAAGAGGCAACCTTCTTTAAAAAGGTTGCCTTTTTTTGCTTTTTGTTGTATAATAAATTTGCAAAACATTGGATCAGAAAACAGGAAGATATAAGGAAGAAAAAGGTGAGAATAATTATGTCTTTGGAAAAAGCCAGAGAACATCTGAAGCAATATGGAATGGATGGAAGAATATTAGAATTTGGGACATCCTCGGCAACAGTTTGCGAAGCGGCAAAAGCGGCAAATTGCACCGAAGGCGAAATTGCAAAAACCTTATCTTTTCTTGTGGCAGACAAGCCGGTGCTGATTGTTGTTGCAGGGGATTGCAAAATTGATAATGCAAAATATAAAAAGGAATTTTTGACAAAGGCTAAAATGATTCCATTTGAAAGTGTGGAGGAAATTGTCGGACACAAAGTCGGGGGTGTTTGCCCTTTTGGCATAAAAGAAAATGCAACTGTCTATCTTGACGAATCTTTAAAACGGTTTGAAATGGTCTATCCTGCCTGCGGAAGTTCCAACAGCGCGATAAAGCTTACTATAGCGGAGCTTGAAAAAACCTCCGGATATGAAAAATGGATTGATGTTTGCAAGGAATATGAAAACATTGAATAGATAATGCGAGTTTTATATGAGGTATTATGATGGACTATAATTATCACACACATACATATCGTTGCAGTCATGCTTCGGGAACGGAAGAAGAATACATTAAAAGAGCAATAGAGTGTGGCGTAAAGTATATGGGTTTTTCTGAACATATTCCTTTTATATTTCCCGATGGCCACGAATCCGGATACAGATTGCCTGTTTCTGAAACGCAGGATTATTTTTGCACACTTTATAATTTGCGTGAGAAATATAAAAATCAGATTGATATAAAAATCGGGTTTGAAATGGAATATTATCCTGAGTATTTTGAGCAAATGTTGCAAAACTCCGTTTTGGTTGGATGCGAGTATCTTATTTTGGGACAGCACTTTCTTTACAATGAATACCCTGCAGGAAAGTATGTGGGGACTCCAACTGAGGCTGAAGATGATTTGCAGGACTACACAGATTGCGTTATAAGCGGAATAGAAAGCGGAGTGTTTACTTATGTTGCGCATCCGGATGTCTTGAACTTTTGCGGAAATATGAAACTTTATGACAAGAATATGCGAGAGATTTGCCGGGCAGCAAAAGAATATAATGTTCCTTTGGAAATCAATTTTTTGGGTATGCGCGACAACAGAAATTACCCCAATGAAGAGTTCTGGAAAATTGCAGGAGAAGAAAAAACGCCTGTTACATTTGGATTTGATGCTCATGATGCACAAACCACCTTTGATGAAGACTCGCTTTTGAAAGCAAAAGATATGGTGAAAAGATATAATCTTAATTACACAGGAAAACCGGAATTGATTAATATTCCTTTCGTTTGAACAAATAAAAGACTGAAAAATAGACTAAAACAAATTTTGAAAAATAATATATAAATGAGGTGATATTAAGTGAAAAAAATTATTATTGCAGTAATGATAATTTTGACTCTTGTTTTGTCAGGTTGCATATTTAAAAAATCGGATGATGCGGAATATTCGGGGGATTTTAAAAATGACCCGATGTATCAAAAGATCATAACTATTGAAAAATGCACCGATCCGGAGCAGCTTGTTTCGATTCTGGAAGATATTTATGGTGAAGAAATTACATATATTCATTTGGAATTTGACAACAAAACAAATCAGTTTAAAGACCCATACAATGAATTTGAGTTTAATGTTTTCAGTGTTTATTCGTCTCGGAAGAATAAGGGCAGAGTTTTGTCGGATGCTTATGCTTTTTTTAAGGAATATCATGATGCACCTGTGTTTATAATGGATCAGGAGGGTACATACCTGGTTGGAAATTATGAAGTAGAAACAACAGAGGAAAAAACTTATTTGCACAAAGTAAATTCCTGGGCTGCATCTGATTTGTTTTTGTGCCTTAATAAATACACAAACAAATCTTGCCAGGAAGAGTATGCGGCTATGGTAAAGACGATGGAATATTATGTTGACTTCGAAAAAATACTTGCTCAAAAAGTAGACACTGATGACAATTTTGTAAATAATACAAATAATAATTGATAATAATGTTCTCAGGTGAATATGCTGAAATATAAAGCAGTAGATTAAAACGGAGGATTTTGCATGAAAAATATTACATTTGATTATAGTAAGGCTGAAAAATTTGTAAGCCGTGAAGAAGTTTTGGAAATAAAGGGTCAAATCAAAGAAGCACATGACCTTCTCCACAACAGAACCGGGGCCGGAAGTGATTTTTTGGGTTGGACAGACCTTCCTCGAAATTATGACAGAAATGAGTTTGACCGTATAAAAAAGGCAGCCGAGAAGATAAGAAATAATTCGGAAGTTTTGATTGTAATAGGAATAGGCGGGTCATATCTTGGGGCAAAGGCTGCGATTGATTTTTTAAAGGGTCCGTTTTACAACTTCAATTCTAAAACTCAGATATTTTTTGCAGGCAACAGCATCAGCCCCAATTATTTGAAAGGACTGCTTAAAACAATTGAGGGAAAAGATGTTTCGGTAAATATAATTTCCAAGTCAGGAACAACTACCGAGCCTGCCGTTGCTTTCAGAATTTTTAAAGAATATCTTGAAAACAAGTACGGCAAAGAGGGCGCAAAAGAGCGAATTTTTGCAACAACCGACAAAGAGAAAGGCGCTCTTAAAAAGCTTGCTGACGCAGAGGGATATGAAACTTTTGTTGTGCCTGATGATGTAGGCGGAAGATTTTCTGTCCTTACAGCTGTAGGTCTTTTGCCGATTGCTGTTTGCGGAGCTGATATAGACAAAATAATGGAGGGTGCTGAAAAGGCATCTGAGTTATACTCGAATGACAATCTTGAAGAAAATGAGTGTTATCAGTATGCAGCTGTTCGCAATATACTTTACCGCAAGGGCAAAACAGTGGAAATGCTGGTAAATTACGAGCCGGAGCTTCAGTATTTTATTGAATGGTGGAAACAGCTTTTTGGCGAAAGTGAGGGCAAAGACGGCAAAGGAATATTCCCTTCGGGTGCAAGCTTTTCGACCGATCTTCATTCTATGGGTCAGTACATCCAGGATGGTCTCAGAAACCTTTTTGAGACGGTTTTGTATGTGGAAAATTCAAAGGATGACATTACTTTGACCGAGACGCCCGACAATATTGACGGCCTTAATTTTCTTGCCGGAAAAACCGTAGATTTTGTAAATAAAAAAGCCTTTGAGGGTACGCTTCTTGCTCATACAGACGGTGGCGTTCCCAATCTTTTGGTCAAAATAAAGGCACTTGATGAATATACTCTTGGACAGCTTGTTTATTTCTTCGAAAAAGCGTGCGGTATAAGTGGATATGTTCTTGGGGTAAATCCTTTCAATCAACCGGGCGTGGAAAGCTACAAAAAGAATATGTTTGCTCTGCTTGGAAAGCCCGGATACGAGGCAGAAAAGGAAATTTTGGAAAAAAGACTGAAATAATAAAAAAAACTATTGTCTATTTCCAAAATCTATGTTATAATAGAGACAGAGAAAAGCAGTCTTTGAAACATTGGTTTTCAAAAGATCTGTTTATCAAAGATAAAATACATTTTATGTATTAAATAAAGAAAGGCGGTATGCTATTATGATTAAAATTCACATTGGTCTTAAGGGCAGCGGAAAAACAAAAAGAATAATTGATGATGTGAACAATGCTATTTCGTTGGAGAAGGGAAATGTTGTTTGCATTACAGAAGGCAATCGTCTTATGCATGACATTGACAGAAGTGCCAGAATGGTTGACACCAAACCTTTTGATATAAAGAATTTTGATATGTTTACTGGTCTTCTTTGCGGAATTATAGCTCAGGACTTTGATGTTACTCATATCTTTATCGACAGTGTATTTAAGAGTGTTCCGTCGGGCAATATGACAAACATAGACGAACTTGTGACAGCTCTTGAGAAGCTTGAAGAAGAATTTGGCGTTTCGTTTACTGTTATGGTAAGTGCCGATGCAGCCGAAGCAACCGAGCTTGTTAAAAAATACATTGCTTAACAGGTAGTTTATTATCAAAAAATTTGCTACAAAAAAGGGGCTCGGTCGGTTTGAAATCGACTTCGCTCCTTTCTGCGTTTAAATACGGAAAGGAATTGAAAAAGATGCAGTACATAAGCACACGAAACAAAAGCCTCAGCACGTTGTCTGCGGCTGCTATAAAAAAAGGATTGTCGGCAGAGGGAGGACTTTTTGTTCCAAATCAGATACCGACACTCTCCTTGGAAGAAATAAATGATATGGTTTCTATGTCATACATAGATAGAGCAGTTTATGTTCTTAAAAAATATCTGACAGATTTCTCGGAGGAAGAACTCAAAGAATGTGCCGAGGGCGCATACGGTGGTGAGAAATTTTCGGCACAAAGTCCGGCTCCGCTTGCTATTCTTGAAAAAGGCTTTGGAGTTCTTGAACTCTGGCATGGTCCGACCTGTGCTTTTAAGGATATGGCACTTCAGATTCTTCCGTACTTTTTAACAAAGTCAATGAAGAAAACAGGCGAAGATAAGACTGTTGTTATTTTGGTTGCAACATCGGGTGACACAGGCAAAGCTGCACTTGAAGGCTTCAGCGATGTTGACGGTACAAAAATTATTGTGTTTTATCCAAGCGATGGTGTAAGTGACATTCAAAAGCTTCAGATGATTACCCAAAAGGGTGACAATGTGTTTGTCTCGGGCATAAGGGGCAACTTTGATGACGCTCAGTCCGGAGTTAAAAAGATTTTCACAGACGAAGAGGCAAACAAAGCGTTTTTGGAAAACAATTGCGTTATGTCTTCTGCAAATTCTATCAACTGGGGAAGACTTGTACCGCAAATTGTTTATTATGTTTCGGCTTATTGTGACATGGTTGCAAACGGCGAGACAGAGCTTGGCGAGAGCATAAATGTTTGTGTTCCCACAGGCAATTTTGGTAATATCCTTGCGGCTTATTATGCTAAAAAGATGGGTGTTCCGATAAACAAGCTTGTTTGTGCATCAAATGCGAACAACGTCCTGACAGATTTTATAAACACAGGCAAATACAACAAAAACCGCGAGTTTCACACCACTATTTCACCATCTATGGACATACTTATATCAAGCAACCTTGAAAGACTTTTGTTTGACCTTTGCGAAAATGATGACAAAAAGGTTTCGGCTTGGATGAATGGTTTGGCAAAGAATGGCGGATATCAGGTTGAAGAAGAAATAAAACAGAAAATCAAGGATATTTTCTGGGCAGGATGCTGTGACGATTTGATGACAAAGGAAACTATCGGCAAGGTAAAAGAAGAGTATGATTATACAATTGATACTCATACTGCGGTTGCCGTTAATGTATACAACCAATACAAGGAAGAAACCGGTGACTTGACCCCTGCGGTAATTGTTTCTACTGCAAGCCCGTTTAAGTTTAATCAAAGTGTTCTTTCGGCTTTGGGCAAGGGCAGCGAAATTGAGCAGCTTGATGATTTTGAACTTCTTGATTTGCTGTCAAAGGAAGCAAAGATGGAAATTCCAAAGTCCCTTAAGGAACTCAAAAATGCCGAAAAGCGTTTCTGCGGTATATGCGGAAAAGATGAGCTTCTTGAAACGGTAAAAGACTTTTTAAGCAAGTAAAAGTTAAAAAAATCGGCTCGCTTTTTTGGTGAGCCGAGTTTTTTAGGAAAGCAAGGAGGTGAGGCTTCGTGGCAATTTATGCTCTGGCAGACCTGCATTTGTCGTTTGGAACAGACAAGCCAATGGATGTATTTGGCGATGCGTGGGGGGATTATACAAACAAAATAAAAACAAATTGGGAGAGACTTGTGACACCGGATGATGCAGTCATTATCCCGGGTGATGTATCGTGGGCAACCTATATTGAAGATGCCCTTGATGATTTCAAGTTTATACAAAGTCTCCCCGGAAAAAAGTTTATTATCAAAGGCAATCACGATTATTGGTGGACTACCCTGAATAAAATGGAAAACTTTTTGACTGAAAATGGTTTGACCAGTATAAAAATCCTCAACAATACTGCAACCGAATTTGAGGACACTGCAATTTGCGGAACAAGAGGCTGGTGGTACAAAGAGGGCCAAAAAGAAGAAGACGAAAAAATCCTTGACAGAGAAAGAAAGCGACTTGTACTTGCACTCGAGGCTGCCTCGAAGCTTAAAAAGGACAAAATTATCGTCGGATTACACTATCCTCCGCTTGACAAAGAAAGCGAAAACAGAGATTTTTTTGACATACTGAAAGCATATAATGTTGACACTTGTGTTTATGGACATCTTCATTCTTTCGCACACAAAAATGCAATTGTCGGCGAGGTGGAGGGGATTAAACTTAAGCTTGTATCGGGTGATTTTGTAAATTTTGAGCCGATTTTAGTATAAACAACTAAAAAAAGGGCGAAAACAAGCAAAAAAAATATTAAAATGCCACTTGCCAAGAGGAAATACTTGTGATATAATGTCTTCATTATGGCTGGAAAAGATTTAACTTTTCTAAGGATTGTAACAGAAGTTAGAGAGGGATGTTCAAATGAGTAAAGTTGAAAAAACAGAAAAAAATGTTGTAGAGTTCGAATTTTCAGTTTCTGCTGATGAGTTTAAAGCAGGAATCGAAAAGGCATACAAAAAAAATGTAGGCCAGATCAGCATACCGGGATTCAGAAAAGGCAAGGCTCCCCGTCAGATTATTGAAAAATTCTACGGAAGCGAAGTTTTTTATGAAGATGCAGTAAACATTGTTCTTCCCGATGCATATGATAAGGCTATAGAAGAGCAGGATATCCAGGCAGTTGCTCAGCCCGAGATAGATGTTAAAAGCATCTCAAAAGAAGAGGGCGTTGTTTTCACTGCAAAGGTTGCTGTAAAACCCGAATTTGAACTTGGCGAATATAAAGGCGTAGAGGCTAAGAAAATCACATACAGAACCACCGAAAAAGAAGTTAATGCCGAAATCGAAAAAATCCGCGAAAGAAACGGCAGACTTGTTGCAGTAGAAGACAGAGCAGCAGCTCTTAATGATACCGTGACAATTGACTTCGAAGGTTTTTGCGATGGAGTTGCTTTTGAAGGCGGAAAAGGCGAAAACTTTGATTTGAAGCTTGGCTCGGGTCAGTTTATCCCCGGCTTTGAGGACCAGCTTGTTGGCAAAAATGCAGGCGAAGAGACAGAAGTAAATGTTACCTTCCCGACAGAATACCATGCTGCTGACCTCAAGGGTAAGGACGCTGTATTCAAAGTAAAAATCAACGAAATCAAGACTCAGGAACTTCCCGAACTTGATGACGAATTTGCAAAGGATGTCAGCGAATTTGACACATTTGAAGAATTCAAGGCTGATATGACCAAAAAATTGAAGGAACAGAAAAAAGATAAGGCTAAAAAAGAATTAGAAGACCAGATTTTGGAAATAATTTCTAATAATACCGAAATTGATATTCCGGAAGCTATGTTTGAAACAGCTGTTGATAACCAGATTCGCGAATTTGCAATGCAGCTCAGATATCAGGGACTTACAATCGAGCAGTACGCACAGTACACAGGCGTTACCTTGGACGCTATGAAGGCTCAGATAAGACCTGACGCAGAGAAGAAGGTTAAGACTTCGCTCGTGCTTGAAAAGATTGCTAAGGTTGAAGGCATAGAGGTTAGTGACAAAGAAGTCGATGCCGAAATCGAAAAAATGGCAGAGCAGAGCAAAATGAAGGTTGAAGATGTTAAAAAGTACATCAACGCCGACGATATCAAAGAAAGCAAGAAGATTGAAAAGACAATTGATTTTGTTGTAAAGAATGCTTCTTTGAAATAATCATTGCTGATAACAAATATAGAAACTAAGGTTAATCAATTTCGATTAACCTTGCTTTCATTATACAGGAAATAAAAAAACGGAGGGTGATAATATGAACAATGCATTGGTACCATATGTAATCGAACAAACAAGCCGTGGAGAAAGGTCTTATGATATATTCTCAAGACTTTTAAAGGACAGAATTATCTTTTTGTCTGACGAAGTAAACGATGCAACAGCAAGCCTTGTTGTTGCGCAGCTTTTGTTCCTTGACAGCGAGGACCCGGACAAAGATATAAACCTCTACATCAACAGCCCGGGTGGCTCTATTACTGCCGGTATGGCTATTTATGACACTATGCGTTATACCAAAGCTGATGTATCTACAATATGTGTGGGTATGGCGGCTTCAATGGGTGCATTTTTGCTTTCGGCAGGTGCAAAAGGCAAAAGATTTGCACTTCCCAACAGCGAAATTATGATTCATCAGCCCCTTGGAGGAACTCAGGGTCAGGCGACAGATATTCAGATTCATGCCGAGCGCATAATCAAAATGAAAGACAAACTCAATCATATGCTTGCCGAGCATACAGGTCAGCCGCTTGAGGTAATTCAAAAGGATACAGAGCGTGACAACTTTATGTCAGCAGAAGAAGCGCTTAAGTACGGACTTATTGACAAAATTGTCGAAAAGAGATAATTGTGTTTAAAGAAAGAGTTGATTAAAGGAGTTTTTTAAAATGTCAAACAACAATGATGTAAGGCCGCTGCGCTGTTCGTTTTGCGGCAAGACAGAGGACCAGGTTAAAAAACTTATAGAAGGCCCCGGGGTATATATCTGTAACGAATGTGTTGATTTGTGCTTCGAAATTTTTGAAGACGAATTTTATGAAGAAGCACCTGAAAACGAAGCTTCCGAAATGACAAGCCTTCCAAAACCAAAAGAAATAAAGGCGTTTCTTGACGACTATATAATCGGGCAGGAGGCAGCAAAAAAAGCACTTTCGGTTGCTATTTACAATCATTATAAACGAATTGGTTATAATGGCGAGAAAGACGATATAGAGCTTCAAAAAAGCAACATTTTGCTGCTTGGTCCAACAGGTGTGGGCAAGACCTTTCTGGCACAGACACTTGCAAAGGTTATGCAGGTTCCGTTTGTCATTGCTGATGCAACTTCATTGACCGAGGCAGGCTATGTGGGTGAGGATGTTGAAAATATACTTCTCAAGCTTATTCAGGCGGCAGATTATAATATCGAAAAAGCCGAAAAGGGTATTATTTATATTGATGAAATTGACAAGATTTCGCGAAAATCCGAAAACCCGTCAATTACCCGTGATGTAAGCGGCGAGGGTGTTCAGCAGACACTCCTCAAAATTCTTGAAGGAACAGTTGCGTCCGTACCGCCGACAGGTGGAAGAAAGCATCCGCATCAGGAGTTTATACAGATTGATACAACCAACATTCTCTTTATTTGCGGCGGTGCTTTTGAAGGGATAGACAAAATTATCGAAAGCCGTGTAAACAGCAAGTCTTTGGGCTTTGGAGCAGTTGTTGAAAGCAAAAAAGACAAAAATCGCGGCGATGTTCTTAAAGATCTAATACCCGACGATTTGCTCAAATTCGGTCTTATCCCCGAATTTATCGGTCGTGTACCGGTTGTTACCACTCTTGATTCTCTTGACAAAGAGGCTCTCAAAAAAATACTTACCGAGCCGAAAAATGCACTTACAAAGCAATATGCAAAGCTTATTGAGATGGACGGTGCCGAACTTAAGTTTGATGACGAGGCAATCGATGCAATTGCCGAAAAGGCAATCAAACGAAATACCGGTGCGCGCGGACTCAGGACTATCCTCGAGGAAATTATGCAGGACATTATGTTTGAAATCCCCTCAGACCAGACCATAAAAACTGTAGTTGTTACAAAGGATTGTGTCGACAACAAGGCAAAAGCGGAACTTTTTTATCACGAGAAAAAGGCTGTAAAAAAGCCCCCAAGGCCAAAGTCGGCAGAAGATGATAAAACCGCTTAATTGCGGCGAAAGGAGTGCTTTGAGTTATGAAAAAAATTAAATTGAGTTTTCTTGTTTTGTCGATGGTTCTGATTTTTTCAGCTTGTGGAAAAAATGATGCAGTTACCGACCGGGGAACATTGTCTGAAGAAGACAAAACTTCGACCGGTGTGGCAGAAATCAAGGCTCAAAGCCTTCCGGATGATATCGCTGTCCTTCATGAGATAACCTCGTATACAGGCGACACAGATGCCGACGGCACAGACGAAAGAGTAGTTCTTGTAACCTCTGCCGAACGCGACGAAAAAGGCGAATTTTTGTGGAATGACGGTCAACAATGGGCGCTTTATGTCCAGGACGGAGCAGAGGATGCTTATGTATTGTTTAATAGGTTTGTCCAGGCAGGAAGTGTGTACTTTGATGTAGCAGATTATTACTTAAAAGACGGAGCAGTTCCCAAAATTCTGGTTACAGTTTCGACAGGTGCAGGACTTTCACTTAAAAATTATATCTTTGAAAGCGAAAAGGCCGCATATACTGAGGAAGTGGTGTTTGATACGCAGAGTGTAACAGAAGGCGGAATAAACCGAAGATTTTCGTCAATACCTGCAATTGAGAAATAGCAAGCTTGAGCCGTCTGCAAACAGTGGGCGGCTTCTTTATGGGAAAAGAGGAAGTAAAAAATGGAAAAACTTTTGATAGTGGTAGATATGCAAAACGACTTTATTGACGGAGCACTTGGCACAAAAGAAGCGCAGGCAATTGTCGAAAATGTGATAAAAAAGGTAGAGGAGTTTGACGGTCCGATTATTGCAACGCTTGACACTCACCGAGATGACTATCCTGACACGCGCGAGGGCAGATTTTTGCCGGTTGCACATTGTATAAAGGACACAGAAGGCTGGAAAATAAACGCCAAAGTAAAGTCGGCACTCAAACAAAAAGGCTTCAGAATGATTGAAAAACCGACCTTTGGCTCGGTCGAATTACCAAAGCTGATAAAAGAAAAATATAATACAAAAAACCTCAGCATCGAGCTTGTGGGACTTTGCACGGATATATGCGTTGTGTCAAACGCAATGATTTTGAAAGCCGAATTCCCCGAGATGGATATATCGGTTGACTCAAGCTGCTGTGCCGGAGTCACACCCGAGAAACACAAAGCGGCACTTGAAACCATGCGCTCGTGCCAGATTGAAGTTAAATAAGACTATAAACAAAAATGCCTAAGCGGTGAATTTTGCCGCTCGGGCGTTTTTTGTTATAATAACACCAAAAAGGCAGTTTGGCATAATATGTAACATAGTATGTAAATTGATTTTGGAGGAAAGGAAAATGGGAATAAAAAAAACTCCTAAAAGTTTGCTTTTTATAGGCGGAGATACGCGCCAGATACGCGCCGCCAACCGAATTGCAGAATGTGGGAATAGGGTTTATATATTTGGTTTTAATATGACAGACAGCGAAAAATTTTCGGAAGGGATAGGAAGACTTGAAAACCTTGAAGAAATTGATGGATTTGATGCGGTGGTTTTGCCGCTTCCTTATACGACAGACGGCGAGAACATAAACACAGCTGAGGGATGCGAAAAAATAGAGATTTCGGAGATATTCAGAAAGCTTCCCAAACCTTTGGTTGTTCTGGCAGGAAAGTGCGACAGAAAAATTGCAAAAGAGGCAGAAAAGAGCGGAATTCAGCTTGTTGATTATCTTGAAAGAGAGGATTTGCAGTTGCTTAATGCAATCCCGACCGCAGAGGGAGCCATTCAGATTGCGATGCAGGAGACTAAGCATACAATACATTCCTCGAAATGTTTGATTGTAGGGAATGGTCGTATCGGCAAAATTCTTGCCAGAATGCTTGCCGGGATTGGAGCAGAGGTCACCATTGCTGCTCGAAAAAATCGGGACCATGTTCATGCGTTTGCAAATGGATTTAAAAGCACTTCGATATGCGGTTTGTACGAGAAAATAGGCGAGTTTGACATCATTTTCAATACTGTTCCAAGCTTGATTCTGGATTCGGATTTGCTTATAAAAACAAGAAGAAATGCCCTTGTGATTGATTTGGCATCAAAACCCGGCGGCGTTGATTTTGAAAGTGCAAGAAAACTTGGAATAAAGGTAATTTGGGCGCTGTCACTACCGGGTAAGGTTGCACCCGATACTGCAGGGGATATAATAGGAAAGACAATACTGACTATTCTTGATGAATTGGAGGTGAAGTAGATGACTGTAAACCAAAAGACCATAGGCTTTGCCATAACAGGCTCTTTTTGCACATTTAAACGCGTTTTCCCTCAAATTGAAGAACTTAGAGCCTGCGGGGCGAAAATCATACCGATAATGTCAGAAATCAGTTATACTACTGATACCAGATTTGGCAAAGCTGAGGAGCATATAGATTTTCTTGAAAATGTTACGGGAGAGAAGGTTATTGGCAAAATCAAAGATGCCGAACCAATCGGGCCCAAAAAACTGCTTGATTTGCTTGTTGTTGCACCTTGTACCGGCAACACAATATCAAAGCTTGCAAACGGGATTGCAGATTCAAGTGTGACACTGGCAGTAAAATCCCACCTTCGCAACAAACGCCCGGTGGTGATTGGAGTTTCGACAAATGACGGACTTGGGAATAATGCAAAAAATATAGGAATCCTGGCAAATATGAAAAATATATATTTTGTTCCATTTGGACAGGATGATTTTAAGGAAAAAGAAAATTCTCTGGTTGCTAATATGGAACTTATAATCCCGACGATTGAGATGGCTCTTGACGGAAAACAGCTACAGCCGATGGTTTTTGATTATTAGTAAAGTTATGTTTTTAATGAGATATCTCGCATTGCTCGATATGAAATAATTTACTTCGTAAATTGTGAAATAGAAAGCTTTCAATTTCTGTGAAATAAAATTTGCTTTTCATATGCCGTAAGGCATATTTCATATTGCGAAGCAATATTTCATAAACGCAGTGTATTTCACTTGCTGCAGGCAAATTTCATTGAAAAAAGCACTTCAAAAGAAGTGCTTTTTTCTTGAAAGAGCCGAATGATTTAGATGACACTTTTTTAGTGAAATATCTCGCTTTGCTCGATATGAAATAATTTACTTCGTAAATTGTGAAATAGGAAACTAAAGTTTTCTGTGAAATGAAATAAATCCACATTCGCGTAGAGAATATTTCACACACCGCAGGTGTATTTCACGCCCGTAGGGCATTTCACAAATCCGCAGGATTTATTTCGTTGAAAAAAGACTATTCCGAAGAATAGTCTTTTTCTGGCTTTCGCGTACAAAATGGATGCAAGTATTTTTAGTGATATTCCAACTCTGTTGGAGTTATATTTTTGCAAAGCAAAAGTGATATTAAAACCTTCGGTTTCAGTGATATTATATTTGCCTTTAACTGTGCGAAGCACAATACCACTCGGAAAAGTCGAATATAACTGCGTAGCAATATAACTTGCCGAAGGCAAATATAACTGAAAAAACGAATGATTTGGATGCCACTAATTTTCACTTTGAAAGAAATACTTTGGACTTAATTTTCTTTCTATGCTTACTTAGACGAATTTTGAAATACTATTTATGTTTCACTATTCTATAGCATACCAATTCTATAATAAGCAAAATTATAAAAATTATAACAAAAAACTGTTCTGTGTAAAAAGGCTTAAAATATCCATGCCACATCAATCCCGATTTTTTTACCAATCCAATGCTATTAATACACCTTATTAAAAACATATTCGTAGCAAAAAACATTATATTTCCTACTAAAACCATTTTTATGTTTTCATTTTTTTTAACATATGAGTAAGTAACAAAAACAGGAAAAATGACTCCCAACAGAAATGCCATCCACGTTAATAGGTTTTCTCTCCAATAGACCAAAATCATGCCAAGAAATATAGTGGGCAATAGATACAAAAAAATTATCTTTTTCATTTAAATCACCAATTGACACTATGAACAATGGAAAAATTATTATGTTGATAATATCCATCCATAATAAAATCATATGGTAAAATTGTCACAGGAATTGTCCATTCCAATGTTCCACCATCAAGCACCTCATAATCAAAATTGGCTCCATAATGATAACACTTCCAAACCAATGATGAACAATAGTCTTTATCAAGTGAAGTTAGAGAGCTAACAAGAGAGTATTCATTATCCGCACCGGCGCCATTTACGTAGAAAGTATGACCATACCATGCTGCATCAACAGGAATATCTCTTTCCCCATTGTATCTAACTACCATGGTTTCTGGATATCTTGAAAACCATGTAGCCATCGGAATTGCTGCTGGTACTCCGTTATTATATGTTGGCGTTATTTCTAAGACCTTGTCTCCTACGAGAATTCCAGCATGACCAGTAAGACCCCATAATATTGTGCTCTTTGTTACCAATATATCGCCATCCAAATACTGGAAACCTCCATATTGAACACCTCGTGGTTGAATAGTATTTTGCTGATACTCTGCAATTTGTGCATGAATTTCATCAAGGTTACTTTCTATCTCGCTAAGTAAGTTCTGCTCTCTTTCAATAAGTTTTGGAGAAATTCCATAGTTATATGAAAATTCGTCAGCATATACCAGAATGCTCGAACATATTAATAATGATATACATAATACAACTGATAAAAATTTCTTCATAAATTTTCCTCCTAAATTATAAAAAAGCATGTAATCCTACCTCTCTACACAAAGAGGCTATCCACACGCTGTACTAAACTTTTATTTACTTTTTTATTTTCTGATTTCTCAGAAGCACACAACAAAAGTAGCACATTCGCAAGGCCGTACCTCTTTGAAAATAACTAAACCATTGTTATCGCCTCCCACGTTGATGTCAAATATATTGTATCACACATTCTTCAATCTTTCAATAATTTTTGAAAAATATACCAAAAAATTTCTGTTCCCTGTTCAAGTCCTATCCAAACGGTGGGTGTATCTACCATTCGTATATAATAATTATTTTTCTAACTTTTTACCTAAATTCTCTCAAACCCGCATAATTACTCGAAAAGAAAAGAACGATATAGATTGCATCTATATCGTTCTCTTTTTCTGGTGATCCATCCGCGATTCGAACGCGGGACACCTTGATTAAAAGTCAAGTGCTCTGCCAACTGAGCTAATGGACCATATTAAGTTTTTTAAAGAAGTGGCTGGGCTGGCAGGACTCGAACCTACGAAATGCCAGAGTCAAAGTCTGGTGCCTTACCGACTTGGCTACAGCCCAGTATATAAAGCCTGACAACCTTGCCTGATGATAAATCCCAAATTTATCTTTGAAAAGTTGTATAAAGTGGGGTGGATAGTCGGAGTCGAACCGACGACCTCTAG
>JAFQSM010000079.1 GCA_017409575.1 Clostridia bacterium | reverse complement strand
TAAAATGATAGAGATTTTGGTTGCGTTTCAAGAAAACATGCTCGATTTTCGAGGTTTTTTGCAAATTCAGGTCCATTTTTTGTCACATTCACTCTTCCTGACCAAAATTTTCAGCATTCTGAAGCTCATCCGCAAAAATCTTTTCAAAAATTTCTTCCAGGAAATTTTCGTCCTGAAGCTTTGCCAGGCGTGCATCACCCGAGATCTGGTCACCGGTTTGATAACAGCCGCTTACGGACGAAAATAACCTCTGCAGTGCCTCATCGTAAAAATCGCATAGCAGCCGGTCCCATTCTGGGCCCTCATAGATTTCCGCCTCCAGCGCACTCATTTTCGTCCTGAAATTTTGAAACAGCCTTACCAGCTGCCGCACATCAACCTCCTTCGGCTTTGTCTGATTTGCTTTAATATGCCGGCGCAGAATCTCCTTAAGCCGTCTGGTGATCTCACCGTAGGGCATAGACAACACAAACTTTTCTGCTTTTTCGTCACGAAGAACAATTCGGCACTGCACCTCCTTCGTCACCTCTGCGGACGAAAATGTGCACGGAAGCAGCGCAATCTCGCCGCGACTTTCACTGACCAAAATTTGATTAACGGTTTTGTTGAAGCTGCGCTTTGGCAGGGACCGCAGCCAACCGATCAAATCGCCGTCCTCCGGCGACAGCACAAAATGAATTACTTTTTCCTTAGCCATTTTTTGTCACGACCTTTCCACTACTTTTTCTGTGTTCTGAACAAGCCAGTCTATTAGATAATGATAGGCATCCAGCATCTGCGCACCCTTGTTCGGAGCATTGGCAGTCTTTTTCTTTTGGTTGGCGATAAATTCATTTGCTTTTTCAAATACCGCCTCCACCTGGGATACCGGAACGCATCTTTGGGGCGGTGCCTTGTAATTTTTGTAGATACACCGCAAAATCTCCTTTTTGACGCCTGTGGTGAATTTACCTCGCTTAAAGCCCAACTCGCTTTCGCACTTGCGGACCAAATCTTCTGGCAGATCAATGTGGAGATCTTTTGGTGCCGCAGGCAAGTCGTCTAACTCTATTGGTAGCTCCGCCACCTTCCCACGTACTGCGTTTCGCAGGATCTTTATCACAGTCTCGTTAAATTTCCCCTCTGGCAGTGCGCGCATAAAGCGAATAATGTCACCGTCGCTCTCGGTCAATACAACATGAAATTTCATATTTCTCCTCCTTTTTTATTGTTGTGCTTATAATATAGGAGAAATTCTGGTTGAGTTTCAAGAAAACATGAACGGTCTGCACCCGAGGGCACAAACCGTTCTTATGGGAATATTCAAAATAACTGTCATTTCAAAATGATAGATTCACTGTCATTTCGAAATGAGTCACATAGATTTATTTTAGATTAATGGGTGATTTATCACAGGCAAAACTGTCGTTTTGAAATGATGCCCAGACTGTCGTTTCGAAATGACGGACGAACTGTCTCTTCGAAATGATGATTGACTTTCACTTCGAAATGACGATTGACTGTCTCTTCGAAATAAAGATGACTTTCTTTTCGAGAGGATTGATTATCATTTTGAAATAAAAACAAAGGATTTTTCTCCCTCTGTTAACTTTCGAAATGATAGTCATATTTCTTGTCATATGGAAATGATTTTGCGGTGAAAATGATAGTCATTTCGAAGCGATAG
>JAFQSM010000078.1 GCA_017409575.1 Clostridia bacterium | reverse complement strand
TACCGAGTATGTAACAAACCGCTGTCAGCGTAGTGCCGTAATCGATGTTAATGTCGATTGGGATCTTTCCGTCGAGAGCCGAGGACGGCTCAAGGAAATAATAGATAAATGCCATCTGCCAAAAACTGAACATTGAGAAGCAGACGAGCAACGGGAGAGGAATATCTCTCCTCTTTTTTTGGTTTTCAAAAAGAATTGAATTATTCATAGCCATACCTTTCTTTTTCGGGGGCATCCCCCGTGATTTTTTGCATAAATCCCATGTTTTTGTTAAAAACCCCACCAACGTGGGATATGAAATATTGAAAATTATTTATATAATTATTATATCACAAGACCTTGAATTATTCAAGACTTTGACGAATTTTGTCAAATCAGATTGGAGGGATGGCAATGAGGCAGTTCTATAAGAATGTAAAACTCGATGCAGAAACAATGCGTTTTTGTGCCGAATGTGAAATTTGCGGTAAGAAAGAATACGGATTAAAAATTCCTTTTCTCTGCCGTGGCATAAGAACACTTACAAGATGTGAAAAAGGAACAGCAAATAAAATAAGCCAAGCCTTATACAATCGTGCAAAAGCAAACTCGACACAAGTTATTGCGATAAAGATGAATCAATGCAAGCATTGCTACCTGTGGGTATGTGATAACTGTTACGATAACAAAGACGAATATGGTGCTTGCAGTAAGTGTGAGAAAAAAGAAAGCGAGGTGTGAATATATGCAATTTGAAAATGCAAAACAAGCAGCCGAGAGAATGAATGTTACTGTCCGTGCCGTGCAGAAATGGGCAAAGGAAGGCAGACTTCCGGGCAGTTATTTTGATAACCGTATCTGGTGGATACCGAAAAATATAACAGAGCCGCTTAAAAAGAGCGAGGTAAAGCCGGTAGTAGAAATTAAACGCTATCAGCTTCCTTTACTTCGTTCCTCTTTCGATGTAGGCAGTGCAAGAGAATTTATAGACTCAATTCCAGATAGCGATGACAGAAATATCGCCCTTGCCGAATACTATTATTATACAGGTCAGGCAGAGAAAGCGGCAGAACTTTTGGAACCTTACATAAACAGCGAGGATGACTCTCTTCGTTATTCTGCCAATGTAATGTGTACCTTTGCAAATATATTCAGAGGGCATATTCACCTTGCAACCTTTTTTTCGGATAATGTTTCAAAACAGCTTGAAGAAGGCTTAAAGAATGAAAACATATCTCAGGAAATAAAAGCTACGGCAGTTCTTACGGCATATATTGGCAAATATCTTTTGAATGTATCCGTTCCCGATGTGCCGCCCTTAGAGGAATATCTGCATTTTCTTCCAAACGGCATACGGCTTTACGGTGCATACATACTCGCATATAAGGCATACAAAGACAAAAACTTTGAGCGTGCAATCGGTATATGCGATACCGCACTTGCATTTTGTAACAGCTTTTATCCAATAGCCGCAATCTATGTTTTAATTGTTGCGGCGGCATCCTTTATGGGACTGAAAAAGCCGCAGCTTGCCCGTCAGCACTTTATGATTGCATGGGAAACCGCAAAACAAGATGGACTTATCAAACTCTTTGGCATACACCACAACCTGCTACAAGGTCTTACTGACCAATGCTTAAAGGCAGACTACCCTGAAGATTACAAAAAAATAATGAAGATAGTCAAGGAGTTTAATGATGGTTGGTATCGCTTGCATAAGCCGGAGGAATATGATTATTCCCACACGCTTTCACCCGTTGAAATTAGTGTTGCGGTACTATATAACCGTGATTGGGGTTCAAAGGAAATCGCAGTTCACCTCAAGCTTTCTGAAAGAATGGTTAAAAAGCATATCCGTGATATATATGATAAGCTGTTTGTAACCAGTAAAAACGAGCTGAAAAAGTATCTCGAAAAATAATCGAAAAAAGATTAAAAATCCTGTTCGCTTGCGAACGGGATTTTTTGATGCCCGAAAACCGCATAAAACAAGACTTTTCGGGAAATTTGCATTTAAAATTTAAGCGGAAATCACCCCAAATCCGCTTTGAAATTGCACTTTTTACCCCCTTAAATAGACATTATTTTTTGAAAAAATTTCCGTTATAATATAATCAAGCAAAGAAAAACTGACGAAAAGAGGTGGTGTCATTGAAGCAGAAAAAAACGAAAACTTATCATCTTGACGGAGACTTTCTGAAAGTTGAATTTATATATGATGAGCTTTCAAAAAGGTATCTCGGAGAATATCCTGAATTTTCGGAAGAGCCGAGATACACTCCAAACGGCAGAAAATGGGTAGATGTTATCACAGAAGATTGTCCCTTTGCTGACGGCGAGGACAAAACCTGCGGAACCTGCAGCTTTATGCTAAAGCAGGACAAGAAAGACATCATTGGAGTCTGCATGAATGATAATTTGAAGAAGGAATAAAGGAGGCGTAATTTATGAGTTTCTTTGATTTGGAAAGAGCAATTAGACGAGGGGTAAGTCAGGGAATCGGCAGAGCCGTGGGCGATGCAATAGGAAAAGTTATAGAACCAACGGCTACCGACCTTGCAAATAAGGCGGCAGGTCATATCGACAATGCCACAGGAAATCAAAATGGCGGTGAAACACAAAGCGGCGGTTTTCAGGGCGCATTTGCAAATTTGGAAAGAAGCGTAAATAATTACGCAACCGAGGCTGCAAAAAATATGAAGGTTTGCCCGAATTGCGAAAAGCCAACCACAGCAGATAAAAAGTTCTGCCCCGAATGCGGAACGGCACTT
>JAFQSM010000008.1 GCA_017409575.1 Clostridia bacterium | reverse complement strand
TTTGATCATCCTCATTTTCATTTGAGAAAGGAAAGTAAAATGGAGCTTACTTCACCAAGGGTTATTAAAGAAATAGCCGAAAGATTTGATTTTGGGTTTTCGAAGGGGCTTGGTCAGAATTTTCTGTTAGACCCCAATGTTTTAGATAAAATTGCAGACGCTGCCGACATTGACGATGGCGTTTTGGAAATTGGACCGGGATTCGGCGTTTTGACAAAAAGACTTTGCGAAACAGGAAAGAAAGTGGTTTCGGTGGAAATTGACAAGCGACTTATCCCCGTTCTTGATTTTACCCTTGCCGAATTTGACAATGTGAAAATCATTGAAAAAGACATCTTGAAAACCGATGTAAAGGCACTTATTGACGAAGAATTTGACGGCAAAAAAATCAGTGTCGCTGCAAATCTTCCTTATTACATTACAACTCCAATTATCACAAAATTAATTGAGGAAAAGCTTCCAATCAAAAACATAGTTGTAATGGTTCAAAAAGAGGTTGCAGAACGAATCGCCGCAAAGCCGGGCAAAAAGGATTATGGCGCAATCAGCGTTTTGTGTCAGTATTTTACTAATCCAAGGCTTGTAACAATTGTTCCGGCAGGAAGCTTTTATCCACCGCCAAAGGTGGACTCTGCCGTACTTTGTATGGAGGTTCAGGACAAACCAAATGTTGAAGTTTTAGACGAAAAGCTGTTTTTTAAGGTTGTCCGTTCGGCATTTGCGCAAAGAAGAAAGACCCTTTTAAACTGCCTTGCATCAGGGTTCTCCTGTGGTAAAGACACATTGACAGAAATTCTTTTGTCCGTCGGCATCGAGCCAACCATCCGTGGAGAAAAATTGGGGCTTTCAGACTTCGGGAAAATTGCAGACGCAATGAAAAATTCAGGGATTGAGGCCTGAAAAGGATTAAACCAAAAATATTATGCTGTAAAACTTATGTTTTGCAGCATATTTTTTGGTAATTTTATGTAAATTTTTAAAAATGTCAAAAAAATAACGGAATAATACTTGAATATTTTGAATTTTTGATGTAAAATAGAGTAGAATAAGCAAGGAATGGATTTTTCTTGTTTAAATTATATGTATTGGAGGAATTTTAACATGGCAGTTAAAGTTGCAATTAACGGTTTTGGTCGTATCGGTCGTTTGGCATTCCGTCAGATGTTCGGTGCAGAAGGATACGAAGTTGTTGCTATCAACGACTTAACAGATCCAAAAATGCTTGCTAATCTTTTGAAGTATGACACAGCTCAGGGTGGCTACTGTGGTACAATCGGCGAAGGTCTTCACACAGTTGAAGCTGGCGAAGGTTCAAACACAGTTGACGGCAAGAAGATTACAATCTATGCTGAAAAGGACGCTAAGGATCTTCCTTGGGGTGAACTAGGAGTAGATGTTGTATTAGAATGTACAGGTTTCTACTGCTCAAAGGCTAAGTCACAGGCTCACATTGATGCAGGTGCTAAAAAGGTAGTTATTTCAGCTCCGGCTGGTAACGATCTTCCAACAGTTGTTTACAGCGTTAACGAAAACATCCTAACAGCTGATGATACAATCATTTCAGCAGCTTCATGTACAACAAACTGCTTAGCTCCTATGGCTAAAGCACTTAACGATTACGCACCAATTCAGGCTGGTATCATGTCAACAATCCACGCTTACACAGGCGACCAGATGATTCTTGACGGTCCACACAGAAAGGGTGACCTTCGTCGTGCAAGAGCTGGTGCTGCAAACATCGTTCCTAACTCAACAGGTGCTGCAAAGGCTATCGGTCTTGTAATTCCTGAACTAAACGGTAAGCTTATCGGTTCTGCTCAGAGAGTTCCTGTTCCAACA
>JAFQSM010000077.1 GCA_017409575.1 Clostridia bacterium | reverse complement strand
TTAACTGTTATAATAAAAGTGCGGAGCATCCAAATAAACTGACAGCACATTCCAAATATGTTGTGAATGAACTTTTTTACGAAGGTATGCTTGAGTTTTTCTCTCTCCTTCGCAAAAAGAAATACGAACCGGAACGGGCAAAGCTCACTACCTATCTTTATCCTCGGCTGAAAGGTGCTATGTATCGGTGGATGGAATGCAACCTCGGTGTTCTTTTCTTTGATCCTGAGGATATGGCGGAGCTACGCAAAGCACAGCAGTTATATTACGACACGGGCAAGGAGCCGGAGGAAATCGCAAAGGAGCTTGGCATTTCCATTGAGGATGTTGCTCGGCATATTGGTTATAACACACACTTTCTTTCGGTCTATGACCTTGTGCCATACGAGGACGGAGAGCCGTATGATCCGTATGAGCGTCTAATGCCGAACAAGTCCTCGGCATCCACTGACAGAATTGTATATCATAAGCTTTGCCTTGAATTCTTAAAAGAGTTATTTGAGGCGCTGCCGAAAAAAGACAGAGAGATTCTCGGACATTCATTCGCGCTTTTCGGTTATAAGCACATCGACCTTGACGAGCTTTGCTTGGAACATATGATGAAGCCAGACGGAATAATAAAGGCGCGTAAGGCGGCAGTTCGTAAGATACGTGAAAAATATCCCGAAAGCAGTTTGCGATTATGGAAATCGGTTTACCGCACTGTAATGCGCGAGGCGGAGCGGTATCACGAATAAAACCCCATACAATCGAACAGAAATAATTTTATCGACCCGTAGGCCGTTTCGAATAAAACAAACGGCTACAAAGGCAAATTGAAAAAATACCCACCGGATGTTGTGGCAAGGTTCCGTGAAGAACCGCCGCATCCGGTGGGTATTTTTATGCTTATTTTAAGTCTGTATTTTCAGAGTCCATACATACGCAGACGTACCAGTAATATCCGTCATACATAACTCCGACTGCCATGTAGGTGTATTTGGAGCTGCCGACATATGACCAGTGTCCTTTGCTATTCCTGAAACCGTTGGCTATGGAGTAGGCTATCTCGTCAGCCGTACCGCCCCAGTTACCTTTGCCGATTGCTTCGCGCACATTTGCAGTATAATAATTTTCCTCGCCTTCGATACCGTATAGTGACCAATCAACATATTCGCCGTACTGTAAGGCTTTGGCGGCTGCTCGTTGATCAGCGGTGTCGTGGGCAAAATTTGTTTTAAGTTGTGTGCATCGGTATTTGCAATATTCGGTCAGTCCGGGGATGACCGTTGCGGTGACATCGCCCTGCTCAACACGGAACTGATTTATGTATTCTGCGACCTTTTGTGCGACTAAATCCGCACTCGGCTTCGGTGGGATTATAATTTCTTCCGTAGGCGGATCATCTGTTTCCACTATGGTGATACATCCGTTATTCTTTGGATTTTCCGCCGCCGATGACTCGGTCGGTTTGGTTGTCGGAGGTTTAGGTTCTTCCGTTGGTTTTACCGTTACTGTCGGCTCTGTAGCGGTCACAGTCGGCTCGGTTGCCTGATCCTCGCACTCGGTCGGGATAGGTTCTTTTTCTTTCTCTGTCGGCTCTACCGCCGTTACAGGCGGTGTTGTTTCGGCAGGCGTTTCTGTTATTGCCGTTTCGGATACGCTTGTCGGCGGACTTTCGATAGGCGGAGGTGCGGTGTTATCACCGCAACCCACCATACCTACGAGCACTCCACAGCAGAGAAGAAGGATTATGATTTTCTTCATATATCATCGACCTCCTCCAACCCTTGCATCACTTCCACCATTATGCGAGTGGCAAGGATAAATCCCGAACTGAACGCTTCACGCTCGGTGATGCAGGATAGTTCGCTTGTGCAGTCCTTGAACTTTTCAAAGGTTTCTTTCTGCTTTTCAGTTAGCCCTGCATTCAGTTCTTCCTCGTTTTTGCATATCAGCTTGACGAGCTTATCCACCCGTGTCCCTCGTTTGATATACCTTTCGTGTGGACTGATGTTACCGTAGTATAAATCTTCAAGTGTTGTCATGTGCGTTGCACCTCCTTTTGCAACACAAACACATACCACAACACTTTCCATAAGTCCAGACAAATATAAAAAATAGGCGGCACTTTTGGCGCCGCCTATGGAAATCATTTAAGCTTTGAAATTATAAACTCGTAATTATCCGCCTTATGCGGCAGGGTACAATTGGAGCAATCCTTCACTCCTTTATCGGTGAAACTGTAATTGCCGCCGCAGTCCTCTAAATGATATAGCGGACAATAGCAAAACAGACAGTTGAAACCATCATTATCTGCCATCTTATGACACGGGAATTTATCACATTCAAAGTTTCTAAAAAATGAGGATGAATTTTTCACTGTGCTGCTTCACACCCTTTCTTAATCATAAACGTACATACTGAAAAACGGTAATGCGCCCTCTTTATAATCATAGACCATACCGCATTTCTCGGCCAAGTCTTTAACATAGATGCAGTAAGCGGACATACAAGAATACTGTTTGTTTGGAAACTTGCAGGGTTTTCCCTCTGTAATTAAACAAGGATTACACAAGGAGCACCCCGAAGCGCCAACCATAAAACCCATATGCCCTTCCTTTTCCATTTGTTCAATAACGCTTATCGTATAGGCATTATGTTTCTGCTTTGCGGATTTTATAAGGCTGCTATCCTTAAAATCATTGATATCCCAAACTGTTCTTAGCACCAAAGCGTGTTTATGTTTTTGAACCCGCTCTTTCATTTCTTCGGGAGTGCCACAATCGGGCGGACAAGAATAATTCGCACCGTATTGACCGCAAAGATTTTCTTCGCAGTACGGACGGAAGGAAGCGTTAAATACGATATCGGCCGTATCAATGATTGTCGCATCCGTAAAACCTTCTTTGGTTGCAATTTCAACTATTTTTTCGTTTTTCATCAGTTTTCCACCAATCCGTATTTCACCTTAATTCGATCCATCTTTTCAAGCATTGGTTCAGCGGCAAGCATAATAAAGAGAGCCGTTCCGAATGCGTGAACAAGATCCATCGGTAGTCCTGTTACGTAATAGGCAAACAAGGTTTTTAATGTGATGCTTTCCGATGATACCATAAATGCGGCGGCAGGATTCATAATTCCGCCGTAGATAATAATTGCGGTAAATGCTCCGAATACCGCAAGAGATACACGGGTTCGTCTTAAAACACCCTTTTTGAAAAGCACACCGGCGAGGAAACCGATGATACCCATCGCAAACATCTGCCAAGGAGTCCATGGGCCTTGAGAGAAAAGCATATTGGATGTGAGCATCGTAACGGCTCCAACCAAAAAGCCCGCTTCTCCGCCAAAGGCAACGCCTGCAATGATGGTCAGCGCAAGTACGGGTTTGAACTGTGGCAGCATAAAGAACAGACTTCTACCTGCAATACCGATAGCGCAAAGTACGGCTATAGTAACAAGTTCTCTCGCTTTCGGTTTTCTACCCTCAAATACAAGAATAAACGGTAGCATACATTCAAAAAGTATTAGCAATGCAATCAGATTGTACTGCCTGTCATTCATATAGAAGATGCCGGCAAAAATCGTCAGCGGTATGAGTAGCAAAATGCAGACGGTTGCCACAATGGTTCGCTTACTGAGATTTCGTTTTTCTTTTGGTGTTTGCGCCATAAGCGGCGGTTCGCTTCGCCGTCCGATTGCAAATAAGAATACCGTCAACGCCGCAAACAAAACGATATACAGCGATAATTGCTCTTTGCCCTGCGAACTAATGCCCGATGAATTCACAAGTGCAGACAGATCGGTAATGCCTGTTGCATAAAGGAACACGCCGAATGCTACAAGTCCCGAAAGAGTGGCGAGTATCTTTCGCCATAATTTAAGGGGCTGCGGTTTGAAATTTACACTTCTCGGAGGCGGTTCGGGCAAAGGCAGAATTCCCGCTTCGGTTTCGGATTTCGTTACAGTTCCACCGCAAGCGGTGACAATATCTTCAACCGTAACGGCATTTGGAATCAAATGTCTTGCCATTCGATTTGCGGGAGTGGTATAAAAACTGTTACCCGAAAAAAACTCACGGGGAGTTCCTTCCGCAACAATATTGCCGTCAAAGAACATACCGCACCGATGAGCATATTCTGCACAGAACGGTACGTCGTGACTCACCATCAGAACAGTAACACCCTGTCTTGTCAGTTTGTCAATAATATCGGCAAAGGTAATCTTGAACTCTGCATCAAACCCCTTTGTAGGTTCGTCTAAAAGTAGAATATCGGGTGCCGTCAGAAGTACTTTGGCAAGGGCGGTTCTTTGTTGCTCTCCGCCTGAAATATCGTAAGGATGGCGATCAAGAAAATCGTGAAGCGAACACAGAGCGACCACACGGGCAACTTGAGTGTCTTTTTCTTCTTTAGAAAGCTTTACACCACGCAACGCTTCATATAAATCCTCTCGCACTGTTCTTTTTACGAAAAGCGCCTGCGGATTTTGTGGGAGCATTCCGACCTTGCCGCCCAGTTGTACCGTTCCACGATAGGCAGAGCGCAATCCCGAGATCACTTTCAGTGAGGTGGTTTTGCCTGCACCGTTACCACCGAGGATGGCATAGAACTCACCCTTATGCAAGGTGAGTGAAAATCCTTTTACTACATCAGGCAGGTCTTTTTCATAACGAAACCATATTTCATCACACTCTAAAGTAACTTCTTCGCTATAGGTATGCTTTTGCTCGGCAGAAAGTGGTAATATTTCTTTTTCCTTGTTTCTTGCAGATAAAAAGTCACTACCATCACGCACGGTTAGAGGACAGGAAAGTTTTGTCTCAATTCCCGCCCACACTCGCATAGCCGTGGGCATTGCAAGAAACATTCCACTGTCTTTATCCCTTAGATGAAGCCCAACCTGATCGGGAGCATCGTCACAAACGATTTCACCCTTTTCCATTACAATTACTCTTGTGGCAAAAGGGAACGCTTCTTCTAAACGGTGTTCGGTTAAAATAATGGTAATGCCAAGCTCACGGTTGATTTTACCAAGCAATGCCAAGAAGTCTGCGGCGGCAATGGGGTCAAGCTGTGCGGTAGGCTCATCAAGCACCAAAATTTTGGGACTCATCGCCATGACAGAAGCAAGACTTAAAAGCTGCTTTTGACCGCCCGAAAGCTCGGTGACGTTTTTATAAAACCAATTTTCAATCCCGAAGAAAGCGGCAACTTCTGCAACACGTCGGCGAATGGTGGGGGTATCGTAGCCAAGACTTTCAAGACCGAAAGCCAATTCGTGCCACACCTTATCGGTCACTACCTGATTTTCGGGAGATTGCAACACAAAGCCGATCTCCTGCGATTGTGTACGCTCGTCGGTTTCGTTTAAAGGATTGCCGTCAAACAAAATCTCACCCGTCAAAACGCCGTGAGGTGCAAGGCAAGTTTTTAGGTGACGAAGAAGTGTGGATTTACCGCAACCCGAAGGGCCGCAAAGAATTAAAAACTCGCCCTGATTCACCTCGAAGGAGATGCCCCGGAGTGCTTTATTTTCTTGTTCGGGATAGGCAAAGCTTACATTTTTGAAACTAAAGTTTCCCATTTTCTCTCCTCCTTCCAGTTTAGTATAACAGGGGTAATGCAAAGGGCAAAATATACAAAGTAAAACGGTATCGTCGTCATATCAAGTGCCGCATAGCGCACATTAGGGAAATATCTGAAACCGAATGCCGAAAGCAAAGTACCGCTGAGCAAAAACAATCCGCAAAATGAAAACCAAATCAACGTATATTTATCACGCTCATCAAAGCGATAAATGGAAAAAGCAGTTCTGCCTTTTAGTCCGTAACCACGGCTTTTCATACTGTCGGCGGTTTCAATGGCATTTTCAAGCGCCCACGTAATCATGATTGAAAAGATAGTGATTGCCGTTTTGGTTCTTTGCCATAAACTTCCGCTGGACACGTCCCTGCCAATGCTTCGTTGCGCTTCGGTCACAGTAGCCATTTGCGATTTGAATTTCGGAACAAATCTGAGAGACATACTAAGCACAAGCGATAATGCCGGAATCACTTTACCAAAGAGGTAAATAAACTTGTCCGATGTCATCACTCTGTTGAAAGAAGCAAACCAAAGAAGTAACATTACAAGCATAGCACCTGCCGAAAAGCCGTATAAAATACTCTCTAATGTCAAAGGATTACCGTTTGAAAAATAAAGTAATATCGTTGTTCCTTCGTGGTTAAAAGCAGGATTGATAAAAGCAGTTAAAAGTACCATCGGCAGACAATACTTCAGTAAAAACAACACACTCTTTTTACCGTCAATGCTGATAACATAAACCATAGCACAAACGAGAGCTATCCCTTGCGCCAAAGGGTGGCTCAGTGCAAGGGAAAAGCCGATTACTAATGCGAAATATAAAAAGTTGTTAAACGGGTGGAAATCCGCAAAGCTATCTCTCATATTATGAACCCGCCATCCATTCGCAACCTACGTCCTTGCCGAGATCGCAGGTATAACGGAATTCAACCTTCTCACCGTCCACAAGCTGATAACGGGAGCAACCGTAGTTGGGATACCAGCCGTTTACTCGGTACATCCATCCCGAAAGCTCACCGCAATCAAACTCGTAGAGATTATGGATACCCTCAATATAAGCGCTGTTATAAATCGGTGTCCACGAGGATTCAAGGTGAATGCCTTTTTCTTTACATACACGCTGAAGCACGTCGAATACCGATTCGCCTTCATAGAAGGTTACTTTGGTAGGTGCTAAAATCACACCGTTTGAAGGGACAAGCTCACGCTTATCGGGATCAAGGTCTTTTAAATTATTGAGTATCGTGGAACACTCGATGGAGAATGTGCAGGTGTAGGTCTTTTTCTTATCGACTTCTTGATCTTCAGGTTCAACGGGCAAAGGTTTTCCTTCGGGTACGGGATCGGTCTTATATTTATCTTGGTCGGTAGCGTTACCGTCGGAATAAACGCGGTTATCCGAATCCTTTACGTCTGATAAATAACCGTCTGTTTTGTTTGTTTCACTACTACCTTTATCATCATTATCGGGTGCTGTTGTTTCGGTAGAAGGAGTGGTTCCCGTTTGCTTTGTATCATCGGGAAGAATTTCACATTCAGCCACAATTTTATTAACGGAAATATTTAAAATGCTTGTCTTACTCCCCGTAATGGAAACGGAATAAACCGCATTATCACCGTCAAAAGCGGTAGCACTGTCGGCTTTCCATTTTTCATTCAGATGCACGGACAAAAGCGCAGGAAAACCGAAATCTTCCGCTTCGGAGAATTTGATCTTAATACCGTTATCGGTTTTCTCTAACGTGATGGACAAGGTTACGTCTCTCGTATCTTTAAGGTCGCTACCGAAAATTGTCCACTCATATTTCATTTCGCCCGATTCACCCGTAAATGTGGCGATGGCGTTTTCATTCTTAATTTTTTCAAATACATCTCTTTCTACTATGCCGTCATCCGAAAGCGCAATCGGTACTTTCAAATCCACCTGTGCAAAATTACCACTGCACGCCGTGAAAGACAGCAAAAGAACAAAAGTTAATATTAAACTGAGTATTCGCTTCATTTTTATTCTCCTATCACGATCTTGCCGTCTCTTACCTTCAAGGTGTCGGTTGTCATTGCAAGACTTTGTGTTTCATCTGATGCCGCAAATACCGCATCGTCAAAAATTAAATCACAAATATCGCCGCTTCTTACACTGCCACGAAGTCGGAATTTAAGGCGGAGCACTACGTTATCTTCCTCTGCAAGAAGCTCTTTACTGAAAGCGTTTTTGCCGCCCGTAGTGTCGAGATACATAATGTTGATTTTCCCCGATTTGTTACATTGTTCGGGGTTGCAACTCCAATTCGGGAGCTTTTGCGGAACGTCGCCCTCGTCGTTACGGATAAATACGTTACCTTCTTCCACGCCGATAAATTCAAGTCGTGAGGAATCAAAGGATATGCTCATACTCGCCGCAGGATAGATTGCATCTCCAAAAGAGGAAATCGTTACGTCAAGAGTAAATTCTTCCGTTTCGCTTTTGCTTATTTTCTGCGGTGTTTCAATGGTAAGGGTAGGAGTACCGCCCGTGATTTTATCCCAATTCATAAAAAGAAGAAAGAGTATCAGCAAAAGCAGTAATACACCGGCGCCTATACCGATAAAGAGTTTCTTTTTTGTTTTGGGGTTCATTGGTCTTTTGCTCATAATCGTTCTCCTTCAAAAAAGAAGTTTAAGGGGTGGGAGGGTTCTCCCACCCCTTAAGACATTCGCTTAATTGTTTGTGGTAAGGGATGCTGCTTTGGTAACGATAAGATATTCACTATCGTCAACAAAGGCTTCTACAATACCCAAAGCATCAAAGGTATTGATGCGGCTGTCGCTGTTTACGTTGAGCGCCAAGATTTCATCATCGTCAGGCGCATCGGTTTTGCGCAGCCAAGTATCTACTGCGGCAAGGGCATCCTGCGCATTGATAACGCCGTCACCGTTTGAATCACCAAAGGTAATTTCATCGGCAGTTTCTTCCGTAAAGGTGAAGTTTGCCTTATTAACAAACTGTGCCATATCAATCGAGGCATTCACCAAGGCAACATAGGTTGCAACGCCGGTCTTTTCGGAAATTTCTGCGCTGTACTTAAATTCATATTCGTTTGTACCATCGTTGTATGTAAGTTTGGTAGCGTTCTCGATACCAACTACCGAAACGGCAACTGCCTTTTTGGTGGAAGGAATAAGGTCGATGTCATCACCGGTATAGAGGCAAACGGCACTATAGGAAATTCCTTTTACAACGTTGATATTTCCGGCGGCATTGGCAGTATCTACAACGACCATTGCGTTTTCGTCGCTCGGATCGGAAGTGAGCTTAATGGACATACCCTCCATATCAATATCGAGCTTATCGCCCTCGTTTACAGATTCCACCTTGAAAGATACAGTGAAGAGCTGTGCAGGGAAAGAATTTCCACTAACGGTCAGGTCACTGTGGTTGTTTGCATCAAAGTAAACTACACGGAGTTTACCGTTATCAAGATTATAATTTACAGAACCGCCGCCGAGACGATTACCTGTGGTAACGCCGGTAACGCTAAGTCCTTCGGGAACGTTCATTACAAAGTCAATGAGTTTGTATTTTGCCGTGTTATCCCATTGGTCAATGCTGATAGTTGCATTGAAGGTCTTACCGTTATCATCGGTAATCTCTGCAGGGAGACCGAGTGTAGCCTTGGGTTTACCGAGCACGACCTCATCTTTTTCTCCAAACGAAACGTCGGACATATCGTAAAGAGAGGTTTTTCCCTTTACAAAACGGTTATATGCAACAAGCGCATAGCAAGCCTGATCGGTAGCCATACCGTTTGCCCCGGAATCTATAACGTGTTCGAAAGCACTCTCGTCCTCTAAATAGTGCGCAAGTAGAGCATCTACAACGGATTTACCATTCTTGACAAAACGGGAATCGGTATCGGGATTAATGCCCCAAGTAGTAAGGGCTACGATAACCTGTGCACAGCTTTCGGAGTTCACCGTACCCCAAGAAGCATATCCGCCGTTACTGTTTTGGATAGCGGACAAAGTGGAAATCGCTTCTTCTGCGGCAGTTGCCACGTTAGACTGAGATTTGTAAGGTGCAAGAGCCTGCAAAGCCATAGCAGTAATGTCGGGGTCTGCAGTAGAACCGCTTAAAGCCCAACCACCATCCTCGAACTGCGCATCAAGAATAAATTCAATGCATTGCTGGCGGATAGTTGTATCATCTGTTTCATAATCGTTGGTATCAATGGCAATCAGTGCGAAAATGGGGCCGTTAATGCCCTGCTTTTTAATCCAGTTGAAATCATTGAAGGGTGCAATCAAATTCCAGTCACCAACTGCTGTTGCATCTTTACCGATAGAGGAAAGTGCCATAATTACACGAGAGTTGTCGGTGGATTTTGATTTGTTAAGTGCACCGTTCATATTGACGGATGCCGCCTTGTTGTTTACGTAATCAACGATGCGGTTATAGTATCCTGTGAAATATGCGTTATCCTTGGTGTAGTATTCACCACGGGCGAGAGAAAGTACCGTCCATTCACCTGCGTTGGTACCAAAAGCGGGTTCAGTAACGGTTGCCGCAAGCTGTGCCATTGTTGCATTAAGAACAGCACTGACGTCCTGTGCTTCACGGGGAGTTTCCTGCTCACCGGCAGAGAGGAAAGTGTCCTCGATATAATCGGCAAGAGCAGCCTCCTGCGCCGCAATATCGTTTGCACTTGCAAGGGGATCTGCGGCTACTGCAAGGGCGGTTTCGTAAACGTCATCGGTATCAAGATTGCCGTAGTAATCCTTGATTGCCGCCAATGTAAAGAGAAGGTCGGATTTATCCTCTTGAGTAAAGAGATTTCCACCCATATACTCTGCCATTACGTTGCTCGGGAAACCGCAGTCGGCTCCGTAACCGTAAACAGTAAAGTGCCAACGGATCACGTCACCGAGTACAACAGGTTCACCTGTATTATAGTCAGTAATTTCCTGACCGGGGAAGGATGAATCAGCACCCAAGGATGCCCACCAATCATTGATGGTATAGCACCATCCTGCATATTGGCTATAATCAAACTCTGCGAGGTAGCCATTACCATCACCTGTGGTGTCAAGTTCACCTAAGTAAGGTTCCAGATAGCTTGGGTACTGCGGTGCAACAGTATCATCAAATTCAAAGCCGCTAAAATAGGAAGTAGAACCTTGATAATTGATGTTTTTGCTTGTAAGAAAATCTACAGTAATATCACCTGTTGATTTTCCTCCCTTGCTATAGAGAGACGGCTCAACCAAGAAGCCTTGTCCGATATTGTAGGCCTCTACTGTGATTGCGCCATTTTGTTCTCTAAGCTGTTCTAAGGTCATTAAGGTATTTTCGGTTGCAAATGCCGTCAGCGGTATCATCGTAAATACCATAACCACGGCAAGAAGTATACTTAGAATTCTCTTATTCATTTCAAAAATTCTCCTTTTTTATTTTGTAGTGTCACTTTTGGAAGATTTGCTTTCTTCCTGTTTTGCTCTGCGCTGTTCCAGCTTTTGATGTGCTGAAATGGCTTGGTTTTTGGATTTGGTCGCCGCTTTTTTGCGTTTTGCCGATTTTGGTGTAATCGGTCTCGGCTCTTTCAGTCCTGCCGCCTCCAAAGCTCTTGGCCAAGGTCCTAAGAAGGCTTTGATTCGTGACCGAGTCGGTTCATCAAAATCATCCTTACGGGGAAGTCTTCCGAGTTCCTTGTGTTTTTGACGCAAAAGTTCTTCCGCCAAGGACTTTTTCTCATCGTTTGTCACGTTTCTAACCTCCTTTACAAAATAAAAAAATACCCTTTCAACCAAACAGGTCAAAAGAGCACAACAGATTTAAAACACGGCATAGATAAGAAAGGCTTTGGCTTTCCATAAATAAAAAAGAATGCAAACCCAAAGCCGCACTATGCGGCGATAAATCGGTTGCACTCTTCTCACCAAAGTTGTGTTGAACCTAAAAAGACACGGCAGGTTTCCTGACTTATGATGCGGCAATGTATATTGCCCGGAAACGATCCTTCTCAAAGTGCCGGCATTGCTACCCAACACTTCAATGGACTTTGTGTTTCCATTCAGTCAAATACAGTAATGGCGGTTGTTCAGGATTCGAACCTGATTCCCTTTTTCATTTACTCAGTTAACAACTTTTCAAACCGTATCTTCTTATATCGTATTTTGTTCTAAGACATTATAGCATATATGATAATTATTTGCAATAGCAAATTTTTTCATTTTTTTGAACAGTTTTAACATTTTTTTGAACAGTATTCAGAATATAAACGACTGGTATTTATGTATCACTGCCACCAACATTATTAGCAAAATTATAAATAAGAAAAGACAGTACGGCCATATGCCATACTGTCACAGACTGAAGACAAAGTCACTGAAAAAGTGGCTTTGTTTTTTTGCAAAAAGGAGAAAAGTATGGTATAATAGAAGAAAGGAAGCGAGGGGATAAAATGCTAACAAGTGAAAACAAAAAACGCAATCAAATACAGATGTTCTGTATAGATGATCTTGTACCGCAAGACCATATGCTGCGAAAGATAGAGAACGCAATAGATTGGAGCTTTATCTATGATCTTGTGAAAGACAGATACAGCGAAGATAAGGGAAGACCAAGCATAGACCCCGTAACTTTGATCAAAATACCGATGATACAGTATCTTTATGGGATACGCAGTATGCGGCAGACCATAAAGGAGATAGAAGTGAATTTGGCATACAGATGGTTTTTGGGATTGGATATAACGGATAAAGTGCCTCATTTCACAACATTCGGAAAGAATTACACAAGAAGATTCAAAGGCACTGACCTGTTTGAGAAGATATTTTCAAAAATACTCGACGAATGCTTCAAACATAAGTTCGTAAATCCAACAGAGGTATTTGTGGATGCTACACACGTAAAAGCGTGTGCAAACGGAAAGAAGTATACAACTCAAGTAGTACATGAAGAAGCGTTATTTTATGAGAAGCTGTTAAAAGAAGAAATTGGTGAAGACAGAGCCGAGCATGGCAAAAAGCCGTTAAAGGATAAGGATGACGAGGATGGAGACGGTGAAAACAGCGGAGGTTCAGGTGCTGTAAAGGAAGAAAAACAAAGTACCACCGATCCTGACAGCGGATGGTTCCATAAGGGCGAACACAAGCAGGTATTTGCATATTCGATAGAGACTGCATGCGACAAGAACGGTTGGATATTAGGGTATACGGTAAACAAAGGAAATCTTCATGACAGCAGAACGTTCAAAGGCATATATGACAAGCTCAAACCGTTTGGAATAGAGAAACTGATAGCCGATGCAGCATACAAGACCCCCGCTATTGCAAAACTTTTGATAGATGATAATATATCCCCCATATTTCCATACAAACGCCCACAGACTAAAGACGGATTTTTCAAAAAGCACGAATATATATATGACGAGCATTTTGACTGCTATATATGCCCAAACAACAAGATATTAAAGTATTCTACCACAAACCGAGAAGGCTACCGAGAGTACAAGAGTTGCTCGTCTGATTGTGCTAACTGCCCATACTTGCATCAGTGTACGGAAAGTGCAAACCACGTTAAGGTTGTTACTCGGCATATATGGGAAAACTACATAGAAATATGCGAGGATCTTCGTCATACAGAGGGAACCAAAGAACTCTATGACAAGAGAAAAGAAACCATCGAACGCCTTTTTGGCACAGCAAAAGAGCATCATGGTTTCCGTTACACGCAGTTAAAAGGCAAAGCCCGGATGGATATGAAGGTCGGGCTTACTTACGCATGCCTAAATCTGAAAAAATTAGCAAAGATGCTATCCTTGAAATGTGGAAAACTCCCCTCGCCAACGTCTTTTTCGGCACTTTTGCTTGATCTTTTTAATTTTAGCCCTTCTTTGGCTTAACATAGCGACAAAAAGGAGTCTCGCTCGCTCGCAAAACTCCTTTTTGTCTTCAGTCTGAGACAGTACGGCCATATGCCATACTGTCATTTTCTTAGCACTCGTCAATCGGCTTATTTCATAGGATGTTCAAAACATCCTTATGACAACCCGCCTTCGGAACGAGGATTTTTCATTTGCGTGAACAAGCAACATCATTTCGAGCGTAGCAAGAACATCATTGTCCGCGTGCGGACACAAATCGACGAAGTTGATGCTAATTAAATTTTAGTTTTTCGCGATTAGGAAAGCAAGTTGAATCAAACTGCTTTCCTCTTTTATATATTATAAAAATCCTGATATATGCGAAAAAAAATTGTAAAGACATATGAAACCACTCGTAAAAATGACAAAATTCGCAATTATAGCAAAAAATTACAAGTTTATGCAACAAATCGTTTTTAAAATGTCATATATAAGTGATACATATTATGTATAATTAAATCGATAAAATTTTTTTAAAATAAATTCGTGTTCCTTTTATCGAATTTTATGTGCATTGAGATTAGGGGGATAAGGTTGGACAATATAAATGAAGTCTTGAAGAAATTATATTCAGCTTATTATAGAGATTTAGTAGCCTATTGTATTGCTATAGGCTTAACAAACGCCGAATCGGAAGATTGTGCGGAAGAAGCCTACGTTCGTTTTTGGCTTAATATTTCCACATTGAAAGATATTGATGATTCAAAGCAAAGAATATGGCTTTACAAAGCTTGTTTAAATATAATGCATGAAACAATCAGAAGTCGTGATAAAACAAACCATACAAATATCAAAGAAATTGAAGATACGCATCCGGATACTCAATCCAAAATAGATGAAATAGTAGAATTAGATGCATATTACAAAAAGATTGAGGAAGTACGGGAAGAACTTCTCTCGACATATTTAGAATATAAAGTTTTTACCATAATGATAAACGGTGAATTGGATATGGGTTACAAAGCTTTATCTGAAAAATATGGAATTAACGCCTCAACATTAAGGTCTCAAGTTCGCAGATTGAGATTGAAGCTTATGAATCTCCTATAGTATTTAAATTACAGAAAGTTGGTGAATATCCTTGTCTTCTTTAAAAGATCCTCAACAGTTATCAAAATGGTTGGCAGATGCAATCTCTGTAGAGCTCTCAAAACCGGAAGATGATATCGATATGGATTTTATAGATGAATGTCAATCCTTAATCAATATTTTAATGAATGCTCCCTAATATACAGATGAGGAACTAGAAACACGCTTTAATCGTATTATAACAAGAAATTCAGCAATAGAGCACAAAATAAAACCCAAAAACAAATTCCGTTTTAGGTTTAAAAGTGTTTTGGCGGCATCAATTATTATTTTTATTTTCTTTGGTTTCAGCGTGGGACTATTTGCTTTTAATCCATCTGTGAGAAATATGGTTTTTTCTTTCTTTGAAGCGGGACAAACAATAGAAGGTGATGGAATTACTTATTTATATTTAGGCGAGAATAAAATATATGAAAACATAGAGTCTCTTATTGAAAGCGAAGGACTGGATATTAAATTCCCTACAATTCTTCCTGAAGGGATTCAGGTTAAAAAGATTCATAAACCTGAAGCAGGAGATAGAACTACGTTCTTTTTTTCAGATGACAAAACTTTTTTGACTATAAATCATAATAGTCCTGAAGATCCAAGTACTTATGATTACAATGAAACTTACGGAAATAAATATACTTTTTACTTGGTTATGAAAGGTGGTTTATATATTGCTTATGCAAATATAGAAGGTGATCTGTACTCAATAATTGGTGGATCAAGGGACTCTTTAATCTCATTTATCAACTGTTATGATTATGAAGAGTGATTATAAATCAGATTTTTAAGTCAGTACTCAAAAATACAATTTTGAAATCTACGTGGTAGAAAGGATTATAATATATGAAAAAAACATTATACACACTTACCTTTGTTGTTCTTATGCTTATTGGAATACCGTTCTGCGCAAAAAAAGAAATAAGCGGCAGAATAGGGAACTGTCAATGGACACTTGACGGAACCGTTTTGACTATTAGCGGAAACGGAAGTCTTGATGTTGAATATTTACAATCCCCTTGGGGAAAGTCAATTACTGAAGTTAAAATAAACGAGGGTGTTACAGCAATTTCGGGATGGACTTTTGCCTATAGTAAAAATCTCAAAAAAATTTCTCTGCCAAGTACTCTGAAAACAATTGGAGATAACGCTTTTACAGGTTGCTCGTCGCTTACCTCCATTACTTTACCTGAAGGAGTAAAGATTATTGATGACTACGCTTTTTCAGAATGCTCTTCCCTTTTGGAAATTACTTTATCTAAAACTGTCGAACATATCGGATTTAAAGTATTTAATGACTGCCCTTCTTTAACTAATATCTATGTCAAATCGGGAAGCAAGGCCTTCATATCTGTAGACGGTATATTATTCTCCAAAGATATGAAAGTGCTTGTCAGATATCCGGCTAATAGAGATGATTTCACGTACATTATGCCTGACGGTGTAGAAGAGATATCCGACGGTGCTTTTGAAGGAACACGGAAGCTTTATGAAATCGAACTTCCTGACAGTATAGCTAAAATTGGTTTAAATGCATTTAACAACTCAATGATTCTTGGTAACCCGGAATATTTAATCGATGAATGTATTTATATTGATAACTGCCTTATCCTTATAAAAAATAACAAAGCAACAGTCTGCAACATTGAAAAAGATACAAGAGTAATAGCCGACGGTGCTTTTATGGGGTGTTTTGATATAACACAGGTAACATTGCCGGAGGGTCTTTTATATATTGGGGAGAAGTCCTTTGCATGGTGCACCTCTCTTGAAAGTATTTACCTGCCAAAGAGTTTAAAAAGAATCAACAACGATGCCTTTTATTATAGCAACGCACTTAATAATGTCTATT
>JAFQSM010000076.1 GCA_017409575.1 Clostridia bacterium | reverse complement strand
CAGCATAGAAAGCTTGTTGCATTTTTCATTAAAGTCCAGCTGCTTGTGGGTTCCGCATTCCACCTCATAGAAAAATCGCTTATCGCCAATTTTGCAGATAACATCTGGGATACAAGCTCTCCCGTCACCGATCCGGATGAAATTTTCATCCCGCCCGGTTGATATTTCATCATAGATATCTTTATCTTCCAGAACCTTTTTTACTTCCTTAATCAGGTAGCCATGATGTATATTTGCGTGCTCCCGCTTAAATCTTTCGCACTCAGATTCCGCAGGTCTCCTGCGAAAATTTTTCCCCACAAACAGCGATCCGTTTGTCGTGAGCCATAAAATATTGAATCTGCGAACACCCGTGTTTATTTCCTTTGTTTCGATTAGTCCGTTAGACCAGAGCCGCTGCACGCTTCTTCTGATGCTGTCATCGCTTACCAGCTGCCCCGTAGAAAACAGAATCACATCACTCACAGCCCTGATTAGTTCTTTTTCTTCCGAGATTCCTTCATAGGCCATAACCTGTATCGTCTTCATTCCCAGGTCACCGATATTCTTACGAATAGTCTCGACGCTGATAAACACTTTGTCTTCCAACACATTGGTGGTTTGGTCGTTTGGATCAAATTTATATGCCATAATAAAATTCTCCTTTTGTATTTATTTTCAAGCCACGCACGAGGCAGTTTGCGACGGCTCTATTTATTAAATAGGTGAGATTTCGGTTGCGTTTCAAGAAAACAATCTCTTTTTCTCGTAAAATATGAAAGTTTAGGGACACTTTTTATTACACGTCCTCTCCAGATACACTTTGAGGACCAAAATTACCTTCAAAAGCCTGGTTGATGATCTGATTTACATTCAACCGCCGCAGACCCCGGTCACAATCATTTTCGTCCCCAGAGTTATATGCAGCAGCAAGGACAGTATTAAAAAGGGTTACCATCCCATCGTAATAGCTGTCACACAGCTTCCGGTATTTGTTCTCCGTGCCGGCGCAGGCCGCCTCTCTGTCCGCCATTTTTGTCCTGAAGTCTACGAGTATGTTGTGAAGCAACTCCACGCTGACGAGCTCCGGTGGGTGCTCACGGTTGTGCGCAATGTGCTTGCGGAGGATCTTTTTAATTGCGTCCGTCCGGTCTCCCTTTTTGATTCCGTTAAGCAGCGCAAGGACATTTTGGTCACCAATATAGAATCCGGCTCTTACATCCTCCGCCACCTCTGAGGACGAAAATTCATAGAGAATGGGTGCGATCTGGCCGTCACTTTCGCTGACCAAAATTCTGCTGACGGTTTCAGTGAAGCTTCTGGGTGGAAGACTGTTTTTCCACGCGATTAGATCTGTGTCCTCTTTGGACAGCACCAAACGAATAAATTTCTTTTTCATAACCTTAGCCCCTTTCCTTGTCCAAGTGTTCGATTAGCGACCGCAGCGCCCACAGACTATCCTTATGCATGCGGCGATACTTCCCCGAACCATCCGGCAACTCCATATTTTTGTTGGCTTTCTCGAGTACCTGCTCAAACAACGTGTATATATCCGCTGCACTCAATCTTTTGGTCGGCACTTCTTTCAGGTTCTGACGAATGCACTGTCTGATCAACGACTTGACCGTTGTGGTAAATTTTCGTTCCCCAAATTTTTCAATGAGCTGCTGCTCCAGATCTTCCGGCATTTCAATTTTCGTCCCCGGATGCTTCTCAAAGGGCACGATCTCAAACTCCATCGGTATGACCGCCACCTTGCCTTTTACTGCAGCACGCAGAATTTTGATGACCGTCTCATTGAACTTTCTTTCCGGCAGAAAATTTTTCAGAGCTACAATGTCGGCATCTTTTTTCGTAAGTTTCATGTGTCTTTGCATTTTTGACCCTCTCTTTCATTTGTGTCGCTTATAACATAGGAGAAATTATGGTTGAGTTTCAAGAAAACATCATTTGTGGACGACTTTTCATCAAATTCCCGACCAAATTTCTTAAAAACAATATGGGGGAGGTCAAAATCGAGTTTCAAGAAAACAATATTTGAGGATGTTTTTTGCGCAAATGCTGTTGCCGCACAAGAAATTCGTGAACAAATTTCTATAAAATAATATTGAGGAGGTCAAAATTGAGTTTCAAGAAAACAATAACGGCCTGCATTTTTCACGCAGACCGTCGTTCCTTATGGGAATATTTCTCTATGAGTGTCGTTTCCAAATGACATATCCTTCATCATTTCGAAATGAGTCACATAGATTTATTTTAGATTAATGGGTGATTTATCGCAGACAAAACTATCGTTTTGAAATGATGCGGCACTGTCGTTTCGAAATGATGGATTGGATCTCATTTCGAAATGATGATGACTGTCGCTTCGAAATGACGATTGATTCTCTCTTCGAAATGATGATTGACTTTCATTTCGAGATGATGATTAACTGTCGCTTCGAAATGACGATTGACTTTCCTTTCGATATGATAAAGATACTTGCGTCTAGAAATGAGTAAAGGGGACTGTTGCAAAATGAAAGTTTTGCAGCAGTCCTCTTTTTGCACTTTTGGGCGGTTTTCTTTTGGGTCTAGGGGGGTAAAGGAATCGTATTTTGGCTGTTTAGGGTATGGCAAAGCT
>JAFQSM010000075.1 GCA_017409575.1 Clostridia bacterium | reverse complement strand
GGTGACTGGCCGTGAAAATAGGTAACGCGGACACAAATATTCCCCCTTAGCTCAGTCGGTAGAGCGACGGACTGTGAATTAGACGCTGTAAAATGCGGATTTTCACCGTGCGAGGCTGATCGGAGGGCAACAGAGTTTGAAATCTCTTCAAAATTCAGATATTCCTCTTTAGCTCAGTCGGTAGAGCGACGGACTGTTAATCCGCAGGTCGTTGGTTCGAGTCCAACAAGGGGAGCCATAAAAGCCTTGAAAACCCAGTGTTTTCGAGGCTTTTTTCTTCTTTTGAGGGTGAATTGGTTGACAAACCTTTTAAGCAAAAAGTATGTCAGCACTTAATATATAATTAGATGGATGTTGGTTTTCAAATTTATATATGGTTTTATATTATGTAGACTTAAAATTCTAATAGTGGGGGTTGACAAACCTCTTGACAAACCTTTCGTCGTTTTGTTTTTAGTTGCTTCCTTTGTTTTTTCCTCTCTTTTTTTACAAAAAAATTTTTGACATACTTTTTTCGAAAAAAAGTACGTCAAAGCAAAATCCCTATGATTCTGCATTAGATATCATAGGGATTTATTGTTTGTGAATCAGTAATAATTCGATTCCATTTTTTCCATGCTTGCTTTCATATGCTTTGGAAGCAAATGAGAGTATTGATTGAGAGTCATCGCTACATTTGCGTGGCCGAGTGTTTTAGCTACCATTAAGATGTCCATACCATTTTCAATACATCTTGTTGTGAAGGTATGTCTGAGGGTATGAAAGTCGGCATCCTCTATTCCGGCACGTTCTAAAACCTCTGCATAATATGTATGAAACACCCGAGGTTCAATAGGCGTGTTTCTTACACCAACAAATACGAAATCTTCTTCAGAATGGGCGAAACGGTTTTGCTTCTTCCATTCAATCATGCGCTGCTTGTATTCGTAAAATTCCTTTGCGAAGCTATCGCACACATAAATGTCGCGTACAGACTGTTTCGTTTTAGGTGATGTAATTCCAAGCACGGACCGCTGTGATCCATCGCCTTCCATATCGTAGTGTCGATTAAGTTGCTGCTCGATATGAATTCTGTTTTCTTCAAAGAAAACATTCTTCCACTGTAATCCCATAGCCTCACCTTTTCGGCAGCCGGTATAAAGTGTGAACACGACGGCAAACATAATTGGACGTTCGTATTTCCGTGCCTCATCCAGAAGGCGTCTTTGCTCTTCCACCGTGAGAGCTCTTCTGGTTTTGCTTCCTGATTTTGGTACCTTAACACCCGTCACCGGATTTCTTAATATGAGTCCGTTGACAACCGCGTGCTTAAAAATGATATTTAAGAAAGCTTTTATGTGTGTTAAGGTTTTTTCTGCAAGCCCGTCTTCATTCGTGGGGCTTTTCGCCTTATCCTGCAGAAGTTTCTGAATAGCGGCATTTGTTACAGATCCGAGCTTCATTTCTCCTATTTCACCAAGGTGATGCTCGATAATGCTTTGGTAACCGGCGTAGGTATTTGGTTTGACAGAGTCCTTACAATAGGTGTCAAGACATTGTCTCGCCCACTGCTCAACAGTAAGTTTTTCTGATTGTGCAAAGTTTACGAGATTAGCGGCTTTTGCCTGTTCAAAGTCCCACAACTTTTGTTTTAATTTGTTTTGGACCTCTACTTTGGTCTTCCCATAAATATAAATCTTTTCTCCGTTATACTTAAGCTGTACATACCAGCGTCCATCCTCACGCTTTGTGATATTATAACTGCTTACTGATTTTGCCATATAGTACTTCCTTTCATATATACTTCGTTCTGCCTTATCCACACTATCAACCCCTGCTTGCTTACTACGATTCGATTTCGAAAGGAAGTAGCAGGGAACCCAGGTGTCTTCGAAAGACTATAGGCAAATCCGTGAGATATCCCCAAGGCTACCTGTAGTCGATTCGGTGGAAAAACATCGGGGAGATCTGCAAGAGCTTTTAGCTTTGCAACATCGGTGAATACTCTTTCTTTGGATAGCCCTTGGAGTAGGTGCTCCTTAAATATGATCTTACGCCTAGCTACTTTCAAGTGTGGAATTTTTTCTTGCTTCAATAGTGCATGCGTGCTTGGGATAGATAGACCAATTGCTTCGGAAAGTTCAGTCACTGACAGTACATTCGGCAGGGCACGGACCGATGCAAAATCTGAAAAACGGTACAAAAAAACACCTCATTTGCTTTTAGCATACAGATCACGCAATGCGCAGTACATCTTATAAACTACCAACAAAAGGGTGTAAATGTTCCCATAATTCATTTAGCGACTGTATGCATGGATATTAGGTTTTCATTTCAATTCCTCCTTCGTAAATAAAAAATATATAATCTCGCCTTACGGTGAGTTTATAACTCTAAATATGGCCGTAGAGCTGTAATGTCCGGCAT
>JAFQSM010000074.1 GCA_017409575.1 Clostridia bacterium | reverse complement strand
TCAATAAATATACATACTCCCTCAAAGTTTTTGTTTATATCAAGATTTGATATTCTTATAACTTTTAATCCATATTGTTCTAAAAACTCTGTTCTCAAAGCATCTTTTTCTATTCCTTTATCATCATAATGTTGCGAACCATCCAATTCAATAATAAGCTTTGCTTTGGCACAGTAAAAATCAACAATATATTTTCCTATAACTTTCTGTCTTATAAACCTAATAGGATATTCTCTTAAGTAATCATACCAAAGGTGCTTTTCTTCTTTTGTCATATTCTTTCGCAATGCTTTTGCAAGTGGTACAATTTGTTTATTGTGTTTATAGTCCATTACAATCCCTCCGAGTTGCTACGCAACCCACCTCCCTTTACACAAGGGAGGCTTTTTGATAGTGTTTTCTTATAGATTATATTATCATTTTTAGTGCTTTTAGTCAACACAATCAACTTTTCGCAAATAATTACATATTAACATTAAAATCTTCTTGAGATTTCAATAAAAAGTCCGTTTCACAGAAAATCGAGTTATAGGTTTTCCTGTAGTTGAATATATTTTAAGAAATATTTGCAAAGGACAGAATATATTATGAAGAAACTATCGTGCGTTGGATTGATTTCTTATGTAGTGGTGATGATTTTTATTCCTGTTATTACAGGTCTTTGGCTTTTTTCGGGCAGGCAGCCTTCCGGCTATGTGAAAGATAATGGCGGGAAAACAGAAATAAGCTACCTTGATGTCGCAGACGGCAAGGTCAGGATTTGCGACATAGAGGAATACCTTGTCGGAGTTCTTGCGGCAGAAATGCCTGCTGAATACGAGCTCGAGGCGCTTAAAGCACAGGCAGTTGCGGCACGGAGTTATATTTTGAGTAAGACAGACAGCCGGTCGGACAAACATCCCACGGCAGATATCTGCAACGATTCGGCGCATTGCAAAGGGCACCTTGACGAAAAAATGGCAAAGGAGAGCTGGGGAAAGAAAAAGGGTGATACATATTGGCAAAAGCTGACCCGTGCAACAGAAGAAACAAAGGGGGAATATATGGTTTATGGCGACGAGGTGGTCGAGGCGTTTTTTTTCGCGCGAAGCGGCGGAAGAACAGAAAATTCGGAGGATGTGTGGGGCGAAAGCCGTCCATATCTCAGGTCGGTGGAAAGCACGGGAGATTTAAGTTATTCGGAATTTGTTTCGACTGCAGAGTTTGAAAATAGCGAGGCAAGAAAACGGCTTGGAACTTTTGAAAATCAAAGCGAAGGACCGCTGAGCATCGGCAAAATAACGCGTACAGACGGAGGAAACATAAAAAGCATAGAAATTGACGGCAAGGAGTACAAAGGGACCGAAATAAGAAAAATTTTTGACCTTAAATCAGCGGATTTTGATGTCACACAGACCGATAAATCGGTGATATTCAGCGTGCGTGGATTTGGACATGGAGTAGGAATGAGCCAGTTTGGAGCAAACGAAATGGCAGAAATAGGGAAAAAATATACAGAAATTCTGTCACATTATTATACAAATATACAAATTGTGAAGAAATGATATAAAAAATCTTTTCCTATCAGCAAAAATGTGTTAAAATAATAAAAAAAGACGAGCCTGTTTTGACAAAACAGCTTTCAGGAAAGGTGGGCATTTAATGAATACTATTATTACTTTGGGAAGACAGCTTGGCTCAAACGGAAAGATAATCGGTAAAGAGTTGGCAGAAAAACTTGGTTACAAATTTTATGACAAAGAAATTATAGGAAGAATTGCAAAAGAAAACGGTCTTAGTGAAGCAGTTTTTTCGGAAATGGACGAAAAACCCACAACCAGTTTGCTGTACTCGCTTGTGATGGGCGTGCAGTCAACAAAGGGACTTTATTATCAGTACAATGATTTTTTAAACGGTGACAATTTGTTCAGACTTCAGGTGGATTTGATAAGAAAGATTGCAAAAGAGGGCCCTTGTGTTATAGTCGGCAGATGTGCTGATTATATTTTGCGTGATGAGCCGGGGCTTATCAGTCTCTTCCTTTATGCAGATACCGAATCAAGAGTAAAAACTCTTATGGAAAGAGACGGTACGAGCGAAAAAGAAGCTCGCGGAGCAGTATCCAAGGCAGACAAACGTCGCTCGAATTATTACAACTTTTACACCAATCGCACATGGGGCAATGTAAACAATTACAACCTGTGTATTGATACAGCATCTTTGCCAAAAGATGAATGTGTAAAATTCCTGCTGTCTTATATAAAGGAAAAGGAAAAAACCTTTATTGATTAACAACTTGCATAAACTTCACCCCTTTTTGATATACATTCAAAAAGGGGTGTTTTTTTGAGCAGACAAAATATGCTTAGGAGTACAGTTTTGCTGACGGTATCCGGGATATTGGCAAAAACTGTTGATTTTGTTTTTCGTACTTTTTATTCCCGAAGCCTTGGAAGCGAAGGTATGGGAATTTTTTCGCTGTGTTTTGCGGTGCATGGGATTATGCTGAATATTGCAAGCGGCGGACTTGGCGTGGCTGTGTCAAAGTCTGTTTCGGAATGTTATTCCTCGGGTCAGTTGGGTCAGGCAGGCAAGACGATGAAAGCTGCTCTCAGTGCAGTGTTTGTCCTGAGCCTTACTGCAATAGGTGCGGTGTGCATATTCTCAAAAACGATTGCGACCGAGGTTTTAAAAGAACCCAGGTGCAGTATAAGCCTTGTTTGTATTGCACCGACCGTACTTTTTATGGGTATTTCATATTGTATAAAGGGGTACTTTTATGCAACAAGACGGGTTGTCATTCCTGCTTCGTCAGAGTTTCTGGAGCAGTTGGTAAAGATTGTATCAACAGTCTTTTTCCTTTCGAAAATGTTGCCGAAAGGCGTGGAGTTTGGATGTGCCGCAGTATTTTTAGGTATGAGTGCAGGTGAGTTTTCTTCGTGCCTTTTTTTAAGTTTGTTTTATATGTCAGATGCCAAAAAGTGCACTGCAAAACAAAAAACAGGTGTGGCTGCACTGTCGGGACTTTTGAAGGTGTCAATCCCAATAATGATAACTTCGCTTGTCTGTTCTTTTTTCAGAATGCTCGAAGAAGTTCTTGTTGTACAGTCTCTTGAAAAATCAGGACTTTCCAAGCCCGAGGCGTTGTCAGCCTATGGCGGAATTCGCGGTATGGTTATGCCGCTTATTGTATTTCCGCTTACGCTCCTTTCGTCGTGCTTTACATTGTTGGTGCCCGAAATTTCGAGAGCGTACGCTATGAAAAACAAAGTGCGGCTTCAAAACCTTGTCGCAAAAATTTACCGTTTTTGCACGATTTTTGGATTTTTGGTTCTTTGCACATTTTTTGTTTTTGGCGAAAGACTTGTTTTTTTTGCATACAATACATATCAGATATCACGACCACTTAAAATTCTTGCGGTGATTTCTCCCCTGATGTTTGTGGATTCGGTTTCGACAGGGATACTAAATGGGATGGGCAAGCAGACCAGATTGCTTGTTTTTTGCCTGATGGACTCGCTTTCAAGAATCCTGCTGATTTATATTTTTATGCCAAGGTTTGGCATTAGCGCTCTGATTTTGACCATTATATTCAGCAATATTCTTACATCGTGCCTGACGTATAAAAGTGTAATTGGATTTTCGGATATCAAAATCAAAAGTTCAGGTCGTATATGGCGGCACATTGCGGCAACAGTATTTGCTGCAATTGCCTCTCTAAAAGTTCTTCCTGACATTGGAGGGGTGCGCGAAATGGCAATTGGAATAGCAATCTTGGGAATGGTTTATTTTGTTTTTTCATTTATTTTCGGAGCTGCAAAAAAAAGTGATTTCAGATGGCTTTTTGGAAGAATGTTTTTTTAGCCTGATAGTAGTTGTGCAAACAAGACTGAATATCAGCAAAAGAAACTATCCATACTAAGTATGGGTGATGTTGTTGAAGGTCTCGGTGGTTATTCCTGCTTATAACGAGGAAAAAACAATAAAGAATACCTTGATTTCTTATGCTGGATTTTTAAAGGATTCTTTTGACAAATTTGAGATTATTGCGGTAAACGACGGAAGTACGGACCATACGCTTCGGGAAATAATAGACTTCGGTTGCGTAAAAGTGATTTCTTACAGTCAAAATCGTGGCAAAGGATATGCTGTAAAACGAGGGGTTTTGATGGCAACAGGCGATTATATTTTTTTTACGGATGCAGACTGCTCATTTGCACCCGACAACATAAGAAACGCTGTTTTGATTATGGAAAAAGGATTGGCAAAAGGGGTTGTGGGAATAAGGGAAAACCGTGACAGCGAGTATTCTTTGTCAAGACGAATACTCTCGGCCGGACTTAAAAAACTTTTGGGAGTAGTACTTAAAATTGACAATCCGGACACACAGTGCGGCTTTAAAGGTTTTGAGAAAAAAACAGCCAAGCAGCTTTTTTCGAGGACAAGAGTTTGGGATTTTGGGTTTGATATCGAGCTTATATATATGTCTGAAATTCTTAAAATAAAGCTTGAAAAATTGCCGGTAACATTCAGACATCGAAGAGAGTCGAAGGTAAACCCGTTTTTGGAGATTTGGCGGATACTCAGAGATATTTTTATAATAAAAAGCAAAGGAGTTTTGGGAGGGAATGCAAACAAAATATGAAATTTCGGACAAAGAGCGCGAAAATATATTCTTTTTTGTTTTGACAGTACTTACATTCTTCCGATATTCGTATTTTGGTTTTGATTACACTCCATATCTTGATGATTATGTCCAGTATTCGTTTTACCCGTCTTTCCCGGATCCCTGGCAAAATATATTGACAGGAGGAGCGGGGATTTTGCTGACAAGGCCTTTGGCAGGGCTTGCAGACTTTTTTTTATGGAGCAGATTTTATGAAAATCTGGGGGTTATACCGGCGATAATATCTTTGATGTATGGTGTTTCCGGGGTTATGTTTTCAAAGGCGCTGAAAAAATTCGACGTTTCGGCAGGACCTTTGTTTTTTGCGGTATTTTTGTTTTTGCCGGCAAACAGCGAGGGAACTTATTGGATTTCGGCATCGACTCGAATTGTTGTTTCGCTCTTTTTTATTTCGGCATCGATTCTTGCTGCAGCAAACGAAAAAACCCTGCTTTTCTTTTTGTTTAACTTTTTGTCAATGTGGTTTTATGAGCAAACGGCACTTTTGTCTTTTGCAGTGGGACTTTTTGTAAGCATAGAAAAAAAGTCGCCCGGGATGCTGATGGCAACTTTTTTGTCAGCGCTTGCGCTTTTTTTATTTTATTTTAATTTTGCATCAAAAGGTGACAATGCACACAGAATGCAAATTGTCGCGGCGACGGAAGTGCCTTCCAATGTATTAAAAACAGCAAGGTCATTTTTTGAAGTTTTGTTTAATGTCAACTTCAAAATCTTGACTCGTGGTTTTGCAAGAGGGTTTAATACTATCGCAAAGGATTTTTCTATACTTTGGATTTCGGTATTGACAATTCTGACGTCAGTTTTTTTTGCTTTAACACAAAACATCAAAAAAACGGAGACAAAATTGAAAAAATCTTTGTTAGTAGGATTTGTCCTGATGCTTGTACCTCTTGCCCCTTTTTTTGTAGTTGAAAACAGCGTTTTTAATCTTAGAAATCTTGTCCCGTCTTTGCCTGGACTTGCAATAGTTGTGGATGCAATTTTTGATGTAAGGGGAAAAAGGTGGGCAGCAGCGCTTTCGGCGGTTTTGATTTTTGCATTTTCGATATCCTCGGTGTCCGAAGTTGGTGATTACAACTATACTGCAAATCGCGATGCCTTGCTTGCTCAAAAAATATCACAGCAGACAAAGGCAGATACCGCCAAAATATCAGTAAAAATAAATACTCCTAAGTATTATACACAAAATGCACCTTACAATGACCATATAATGAGTATGACAGGCTCGGATTGGGGATTGAGCGGGATTGTGCGCACTTTAAGCAACAACCGAAAGGTTGTGGTTGAGACAGTTCACCAAAAATAAGTTTGGATTATTTAAGAATGCTTTCGGCAGATTTTTTTTGAGTCCTGAGATAGCGTTTCATCATATAAAGACATTCGCTGTCGCGGCTGACTTTGTTCATACCGCTTTCGCACGAGAGCGAAGCTTTGAAACCCATTTCCTTTATAATATCAAACGAGGCATTGCTGACGCTGCCGAACGGATAGGTAAAGGTCGTTGGGATATAGTTGGTGTTTTGCTTAAATTTGTCCTGGAGTTTTCCAAGGTCCTCGGTCAGCATAGCTTTGTAGGCATCATCGGACTCTCCGCGTTTCTTTTTGCTTCCGTTTCGACCTTTGTCTGTTGTGTGCAGATTGTAGGAATGATTTTGCATTTCGACAAGACCTGAGTCAATCATTTTTTTTACATCATTCCATGTGACATGCGAGTAGCTGGGGTTTTGGTCAGGTGTGTCTGTATAAAGGTCGGTGTAGTAACCGATAATTGACAGAACCGCCTTGGAATCGTACTTTTTAAGGAGCGGAAAGGCATAAAGAAAATTGTTTGAGTAGCCATCGTCAAAGGTCAGCACAACAGGTTTTTCGGGAAGAGGCGTTCCTTTTTCGACAAAGTTTATAAGGTCCTGCATAACGATTGTGGTATAGCCGTTTTCTTTCAAAAATTTAAGGTCCTTTTCAAATGCAGCTTCGCTTATTATGTAGTCACCATGTGTGTTGGTGCTGCGAAGTATGCTGTGATACATAAGAATCGGCACATCAACAGTCATTTTTTTTGCAGAAGACTCAAGACTGTCTTCCTCGGTCATTTCGTCAACCAGGACTTTTTCTGTGGGTGCAGGGGCTGTTGCAGGAGCAGAGTTTTCGCCGCTGTATAGTTTGATTATTCCAAAGCTTGCAAGGGTTACCGCGAAAATCGCAAAATAATATATAAGAGTTCTCATTTTTATAACAAACATTAAAAATCAATCCTTTCCGGGTTTATTCCGTATTTTCAACTGACTTTTCAAAGAAGTCATATTTGCGTCTTATTTCTCCTGTAAGGTCTTCTTTTGCTGTGGCAGATGTATTGCGAGACAGAAATTTTGTGATTTCATAGCAATCAATCCAGATTTCGCCGTTCCCGTCTTTTTGGGATTCGTCAAAGATAAGCTGAATTCCGAAATGAAGATGCGGCGTGTCTATGTTGTTTGTGTTTTCTTTGGAGCTGTATCCTGTCATACCCAGGTATCCGATTACATCGCCTGCCTTGACGGTGTGCCCGATTGACAAATCATCGGGATAAGGATGGTTTTTGCGAAGGTGAGCGTAGTAATAATAACGGTTTCTGTCAAAACTTCGTATCCCTATTCGCCAGCCCCCGTACTGATTCCAACCAATTGCTTCAACCGTGCCGCTTTCTACTGCGACGATGGGCGTGCCGACATTGCCCATCATATCGTGCCCCAGATGCTTCCGCTTGTAACCATAAGAACGAGATGCACCAAAGTCATCATAGTGCGAATATCCATAACCTTTTGCAATGGGAGAAAAAGCCTTAAGACCATATTTTTTGGTGTATTCAAGCTTGCCTGTTTCTTTTGATTGTTCCTGAATTTCGTATTCACCGACAAATTCCTTCAAAACGGTAGAATATGCTTCGTGATAATAAGGATAGTATTTCATATCTCGGGTGATATCCTCAATCTTTTCGCCTACTTTAAGGCGGTTTGCCAACGAGTCAAGGTCCTTTGACTGAAATTTTGAAAAATCTCCGCCGTATTTTGCACCAAGTACTGACAAAAGCTCAATCCAGTCAAGGTGTACTTCCTTGTCCAGACTCTCGATATCAAGCTTCATTGCCTTTTGCATTGCAGTGTCTGTAACCCTGAAATCCACCCACTTTATAAACTCTTTTTTGGGAGCAGGTGATTTGGTATCCACTTTTGGGGAAGCTTGATTTGCTGCAGGGATGTCTTTTAAATATCCAATTCCAAACGACAAAGCAAGAACAGCCATCACACAAAAAATAACAGTTTTGCGGTTAAGCCGAAATGATATAAATATAAAAAACACCCCCTCCCATAAAGTTTATGGAAAGGGGTGCAGGAATATGTTTCAAATTATTCAGTTTTGTCCGAAAAACCGTTTTGCAATGTTTTGATAGCCCAGATTTTGTTGATTTCGCAATCGTTTTTGTCCATCTCGGGATAATTTTCAAATTGCTTTGAAATGGTCTGGTATGTGTCAAAACTGAGTATGGCACGGACATTTTCGGCGTTTGCTGTGATGATAAAGAAAACAAGGCTTTTGTCATCAGGATTCTGACCGCTGTAGTATATGCCAAGGATTTCGCTGCCCTGCCGTTCTTCTTCAAACTGGTCTTCAAGCATAATTTTATAAAGCTCTACAACACGGTCGTCAATGCCGTCTTCCATAAGGGCGATTTTTTCGACAAATTCGTTTATGGTGCGGACAATTCTCAGGGTATATCCGGTCATCTCAATAACCAAATCGTCTTTTTCGGGGATAAGCGAGACCATAAAGTTGTTGTCTTTGTCAAGATAGGTACATTCGTAAGAAACAAGGATTTCCTCGCCACATTCCTTGCAGCAAAAGCGGAAGATGTCGCGGTTGAAAATGCTTTCTTTAAGGTCAGAGTCAAGATTCGCATCTACAAACGGAACTGTTCTGAAATTGCCTTCTTCAAGGCAAGCAGGACAGGTTACGCGAATGATTTTTTCTTTTTCCATAGTCAATACCTCTTATTTTGTTATTGTCTTTATGTCATAGGGTGTAGTCTGGTAAACAAAGTAGTTAAGCCAGTTTGAATAAAGCAAATTTGCATGAGCACGCCATGTGACAAGCGGATTTTGACTTGGGTCATCATCCGGGAAGTAGTTGAATGGGACTTTTATGTCAAGGCCCTTGCTAACATCGCGCAAATATTCTTTTTGAAGTGTGTCGCTGTCATATTCCGAATGACCGGTGATGAAGAACCGGCGTTCGTTTTTGTCTGTCACGATATAAACCCCTGCGTCATCGGATTCTGCCAGGATTTCAAGCGCGGGAACTTTTTCGATATCGCTTTTTCTGACTTCGGTGTGACGCGAGTGAGGAACAAAAAACGAGTCGTCAAACCCACGAAGAAGCATTTTGTGCTTTTTGTCGGGGCAAACATGGTGCTTGAAAACGCCAAAAACTTTTTCGGGGATTTCATATTTGGGCACCCCATAATGATAATAAAGCGCCGCCTGAGCCCCCCAGCATATGTGGAAGGTGGAGGTTACATTCTCCTTTGACCATTCCATTATCTGACAGAGTTCATCCCAGTAATCCACATCTTCAAATTCAAGGGTCTCGACAGGCGCACCTGTGATGATAAGCCCGTCAAATTTGCTGTCTTTGATGTCGTCAAAGGTTTTGTAAAAGGTCTCGATATGGCTTTTGGAAGTATTTTTTGAGATATGTGTCTTTGTATGAACAAACTGAACGTTTATTTGAAGCGGGGTATTGCCCAAAACACGAAGAAGCTGTGTCTCGGTTTCGACTTTTGTGGGCATAAGATTAAGCACCGCAATCTCAAGCGGGCGGATGTCCTGAGTGAGCGCCCTTGTTTCGGTGATAACAAATATATTTTCGTTGTTAAGAATTTCGATTGCAGGAAGCGAGTCTGAAACTTTGATTGGCATTTTGTATACCTCCGTATATTATTAAAAAACAATTGAGTATATTATAACATAATAAAAAAAATATAGCAACACAAAAATAAAAGATTTGAAGGCTCATTTTTTCCTGCAAAAAGGTGGAGGAATGGGATTTTTACAACTATAAAATAATTTATTCAAAAACTGAAAAATTTTGCTTGACATAAGAGATAAAAGTGGCTATAATGGAAAAGTAGAATTTTTTGAAACACATTTGACAAAAGAAAATCCACATTTCCAATTTTATTATTGGAGGGAGGGAAATCAATAATGGCTGAAATCAGAGTTAAAGAAAATGAATCATTGGACAGTGCTCTTCGCCGCTTTAAGCGTTCATGTGCAAAAGCAGGTGTTATTTCAGAAGTCAGAAAAAGGGAACATTATGAGAAACCCAGCGTAAGACGCAAAAAGAAGTCAGAGGCTGCGAGAAAGCGTAAGTTCAGATAACTTAATTATTGTGTGTTTAAAGCCGCCGTCTTTTGACGGCGGTTTAAATTTTTTTGGAGGAAAAAGCTATGGCACTTAAAGAAAAATTGATGGATGATTTGAAAATGGCAATGAAGGACAAAGACATAACCCGAAAGAACACCGTTCAGATGGTGCGCTCGGCAATTCTTCAGTTCGAAAAGGACAATCTTTGCGAACTTGATGACGACGGAATTTTGGATGTTATTGCAAAGGAACTTAAAAAACGCCGTGATGTTTTGCCTGAATATGAAAAAAGCGGCAGAGATGATTTGATTGAGGTCCTCAACAAAGAGATTGAGACACTTCTTGCATATCTTCCCAAACAGCTTACCAAAGAAGAACTTGAGGTGATTGTAAAAGATGCAATCGCAGAGGTTGGAGCAACCTCGATGAAGGATATGGGAAAGATTATGGCGGCGGTTATGCCCAAAACACGCGGCAGAGCCGACGGAAAAATGATAAATCAGATAGTTAAAGAAAGTCTTTCTTAAATTTGAAGTATCACAATCACAAAAAGGAATTATAATATATGAGCAGTATTTTTTTGCCTGATATTTTTGCAGAAACGGTCTTTGATATTGATGTCGATGCTTTAAAAAAAAGCGGCATCAAAGCATTTATTTTTGATATTGACAACACCCTTGCAACCTATGCCATGCCGATTGCCGACAAAAAGACGGCAGACTGGATTATGGAGCTTAAGGACAAGGGTTTTGGCATTTTTATTGTATCCAACAACAACCGCGAACGCGTAAGGGTGTTTGCGGAAAATTTGAATGTCCGCCATTTTGGCAAGGCTCTTAAACCGCTTGATATATTTTTGCGCAAGGCTTGCAGAATTATGGGCGTAAAGCCAAAGGAAACCGCCCTTGTCGGAGACCAGCTTTTTACGGATATATGGGGTGGAAACCTGATAGGAATGAAAACCATTCTGGTAAAGCCTATCTCGGATGTCGAAGACGGATTTGTAAAGTTTAAGCGCCGGTTTGAAAGACGGATACTTTCTAAAATGGACAAACAGAGGTGAGTGAATGAGCGCAATACTCGGACCTGCAGGAAACTGTGAGGATTTTTATGAGGCAGGCAACAAGTCCTCACTTGAAGCGCCCAAATGGGTTTTTGATATGGGGCTCGGGTGCTATGAATATCAGTGCGGCAAAGGCGTCAAGATTTCGGAAGAGGCGGCAAAAAAGCTGGGCACGCGCGCAACCGAATATGGCATCGTTCTGTCTGTGCACGCTCCGTATTATATCAGCCTTTCTTCTGTCGAAAAGGAAAAACGCGACAAAAGTATAGATTATATTTTGAAAACATTAAGCGTTGCAAAAGCGATGGGGGCAAAACGCATAGTCGTACATTCGGGTACGGCAGGCAGCATAACCCGACGCGAAGCAATGGAACTTGCAAAGGACACTCTTGCAAGAAGCCTGGTGGCAGCAAAAGAGGCAGGATTTGGTGATATATTCATCTGCCCCGAGACCATGGGCAAGGTAAAACAACTTGGCTCGGTTGACGAGGTAATCGAACTTTGCCAGCTTGACGAAATGCTTCTTCCGACCATTGATTTTGGTCATGTAAATTCAATGACTCTGGGCGGACTTAAGACCAGGGCTGATTTCGAAAAGATTTTTGATGCGCTTGAGAACAAGCTTGGCGGATGGCGTGCGGAAAATTTCCACGCACATTACAGTCGTATTGAATATACCAATGCGGGCGAAAAAAAGCATCATACGCTTGCCGAGGCCGAGTACGAGCCGGATTTTGAGCCGATTGCCGAAATTATTGCAAAGCGAAATCTTTCGCCTGTGATAATTTGCGAATCAAGAGGAACACAAACCCGGGACGCCGTAAGTATGCAGGAAATTTGCAGGAGGTATGAAGATGATTTCAAAGCTTGATAATTTATTTTCGGAATATGACGGGATTTTGATTACTTCGCCTTTTAATATGCAGTATTTCAGCAAATTTTCGGGCGGCGAGGGTGCGGTCTGGATTTCGAAAAATGAGAGGATTATCTTTACCGATTCCAGATATACCGAGCAAGCCGAGGGCGAAGCATTGCTTTTTGAAGTTCGCGAGACAAACAACTGGCTTGACGAAGTTGCTTTGATTATAAAGGAAGAAAAAATAAAAAGAATACTTTTTGAAGACCAAAGCGTAAGTGCTTCGGTTTATCTTAAAATGCAAAACCGATTTGAAAAGGCAAAGCTTTTTGCAGGGTCAGACAAATTAAACAGGCTTCGTATGGTGAAAACTGAAAGAGAGCTTAAGACAATAGCAAAAGCTGAGCAAATCTGCTGCAAAGCATTTTCAAGGATTCTTGATTTTGTAAAGCCGGGCATTAGCGAAAAGGAAGTTGCAACTGAGCTTGAATATTATATGAAGCAAGAGGGCGGCGAGGGAACTGCTTTTGATACAGTTGCAGTTTCGGGCGCAAGATGCAGCCTTCCTCACGGCGTACCAAGTGATAAAAGAATCGAAAAAGGCGATTTTGTAACACTTGATTTTGGGTGTATGCTTGACGGATATGCTTCGGATATGACCAGAACAATTGTTGTGGGAAAAGCGAGTGAAGAACAAAAAAAGATTTACAACGCCGTAAAGGATGCCCAACACGCAGGACTTGATTTTATACAAGCAGGGGTTCTGGCAAAGGATGCGGACCTCGCGGCACGAAGCGTGATTGAGAAGTACGGCTTTGGCAAATATTTCAGACATTCGCTTGGGCATGGAGTGGGCCTTTTGGTGCACGAACTCCCCAACCTTTCACCAAAATCCGAGATTATTCTGGAAGAAAATATGGTGGTAAGCTGCGAACCGGGAATATATATTCCCGATTTTGGAGGAGTAAGGATTGAGGATTTGATTTGCGTTAAAAACAACGGAAATCTGAATTTTACAGATACCCAAAAGGATTTGATTGAACTGTAATCGTCAAAAAACTCCAATGTTATAAAATTTTTCTTGATTTTTTTGGGATAGTAGTATACAATAGAAGAAGAAATAAAGTTTTATGGAGGGAATACCAATGATATCTGCAGGTGAATTCAGAAACGGCATTACTTTCGAATTTGAAGGAAATGTTTATCAGGTTGTAGAATTCCAACATGTAAAGCCCGGTAAAGGAGCAGCTTTTGTAAGAACAAAAATGAAGAATATCGTTACCGGCGGCGTTGTAGAACGCAGCTTCAACCCGACTGAAAAGGTTGAAAAAGCACATATTGAAAGAAAGGATATGGAATATATTTACGAAGACGGCGGTCTTTTCTATTTTATGGATCAGGACTACGAGCAGGTTCCGCTCAGTGCAGATCAGCTTGGCGATGCGCTCAAGTTTGTAAAAGAAAATATGACAGTTACCATTCTTTCGTACAAGGGCAATGTTTTTGCTGTTGAGCCCCCCACATTTGTAGAGCTTGTTGTTACCGCAACCGAGCCGGGCGTAAAGGGCAATACCGCAACAAATGTTACCAAACCCGCAACAGTTGAGACAGGTGCGATTGTTACCGTTCCTATGTTTATCAACGAGGGTGACAAAATCAAGATTGATACAAGAACTTCGGAGTATCTTTCAAGAGTTTAAAAAACATATGAATCCTGTCGGGCAACCGGCAGGATTATTTTTTTAAGCCTTATGGGGTTTGATTTTCCTCGGCTTAAGCAAAATTTTCCTTTACTATTTTCAAAATATGTGTTAAAATAATAATGTAACAAAAATTAAAACTATCGGAGGATTTTAATTATGGCAGAATTTACAAATCGTGCGGCTTACCTCAAGGGCCTTGCTGACGGAATGAAACTGGATAAAGAAAAGAACGAGGGCAAATTGCTTGCCGAAATTATTGATTTTCTTGCTGACATTGCTGACGAAATCGAAGCACTTGACGATGAACAGGGCTTTATCGCAGACCAGCTTGACGAGCTTGATGAAGAGCTTGAAATCATTGGCGACGAAGTTTTTGATGATTATGACGAGGACTACGACGACGATGACGAATTCCAGATTACCTGCGAAGCTTGCGGCGAGGATATAATCGTTACAACCGAAGACTTGATGGACGGCGAAATCCTTTGCCCCAATTGCGGTGAGACAATCGAGTTTGATTTTGATTGTGACTGCGATTGCGAAGACTGCGACGGAAACTGCGACTGCGAATAATAATCTAACTAAACCAAAAAAGAAGTTGCTGCGGCAACTTCTTTTTTTATTGGCAGAACCAATCCCAACTTATATGTATATTATGTTAATAGCAATTTAAATACTTTTTGACAGAAGGGTTGGTTTAAAAATGAGCAATGTTACACTTGCGATAATTCTGACTGCTCTGGCAGGCCTTTCGACGGGCATAGGCGGTCTTATTGCATTTTTCAGCAAAAACACAAACAAAAAATTTCTTGCATTTACACTTGGCGTTTCGGCCGGAGTAATGCTTTATGTATCATTCATGGAGCTTATGGCAAAGGCTGTTGCCGCTTTGGGAGAGGTTTATGGTGCTAAAACCGGAACAATTTATTCAGTAATATGGTTTTTTGGCGGAGTTTTTCTGGCGGCGGTGATTGACCGCCTTATCCCCGAAACTCCGGGGTTTGACCCCTCAAATCAAGAGCCGGACAAAAAAAGCCTTATGCGGACAGGGGTTGTTACGGCACTTGCCTTGGGAATCCACAACTTCCCCGAGGGAATAGCTACATTTGTTTCATCTTTAAGATCTCCGGAAGTGGCAATCCCTATTGTTGTAGCAATAGCCATTCACAATATACCCGAGGGAATAGCGGTTGCGGTGCCTGTTTATTTTGCAACAGGAAGCCGGAAAAAAGGATTTTTATATTCGCTTTTTTCAGGACTGACCGAACCGGTAGGTGCAATCGTCGGATATCTTTTGCTTATGCCGTTTATAAATGATTTGACAACTGCATATGTGTTTGCTGCGGTGGCTGGGGTGATGGTTTTTATTTCGGTTGACGAACTTTTGCCGTCCGCACAAGCTGACAACAATACTCACCTTGCGGTGTATGGACTTGTCGCAGGAATGGCAGTGATGGCGGTCAGCCTTATTGGATTTATGTAAATTGAAAAAATTTCCAAAAAATTTTGAAAAAGGTGTTGACAAATAAAAAAAGTATGCTATAATAATAGTAACAGTTATCATTATTGTTTTGTAATGCGGTTCTAAACTGAAGATGTGAGTGAGGTGTTGACTTGTGAATGTATCAAAACACAGCAAACAAAGGGATGCTATTCTTGAGGTTTTACATTCCACAAAGGCTCATCCCACAGCGGATGCTATCTATGAAGAGGTCCGAAAAAAAATCCCAAACATAAGTCTTGGCACAGTTTATCGCAATCTGGCAAAGCTGTCAGAGGATAACACCATCATCAAGGTAAATGCAGGGACCGGGGTCGAACATTTTGACGGTACCCCCACACCACATTATCATGTTGTTTGTACCGAATGCGGAGCAATTGACGATATCGATGCGGATCCACTTGAAGAAGTCAATGTGTGGGCAGCAAAAATATTTAAAGGTGAAATTTATAAGCACTCCACCATATTTTTTGGAAAGTGCGAAAGATGTAAAAATTAAACTACTATTTCAGGAGGAAAACTATTATGAAAAAATTTGTATGTTCAGTTTGTGGTTATGTTCACGAGGGTAATGCAGCTCCCGAGGCTTGTCCGGTATGTAAGGTTCCGGCTGAAAAATTCAAAGAAATGCAGGAAGGCGCAGCACTTGCTGCAGAGCACGAATATGGCGTGTACGGCAAAACTGTAAAGAACAACCCCGATATCAGCGAGGAAGATAAAAAGTATATCTTCGAACAGCTTGTGGCAAACTTTAACGGCGAATGCAGTGAGGTTGGTATGTATCTTTGCATGGCAAGAATTGCACACCGCGAAGGTTATCCCGAAGTTGGTCTTTACTGGGAAAAAGCGGCTTATGAAGAAGCAGAGCACGCAGCAAAATTTGCAGAGCTTTTGGGCGAAGACCTCGAACCCAATATGAAGGCTACAACCAAAGACAACCTCAAATGGAGAGTTGACTGCGAATACGGCGCAACTCAGGGTAAGTTTGATTTGGCATCTTGCGCAAAGAAGAACGGACTTGATGCAATCCATGACACCGTGCATGAAATGGCCCGTGACGAAGCTCGCCACGGTAAAGGTCTTGAAGGACTTTTGAAGAGATATTTTGGTTAATAAAGAAAGAGGCGATTTAACAATCGCCTCTTATTTTAAAAAATGAGGTGATTATATGTTGAATGCAAAGGTTTCAAAATTACTTAACGAGCAAATTACAAAAGAGCTATATTCGGCTTATATTTACTTGGATTTTTCTGTATTTTACGAAGCACAGGGACTTGACGGATATGCAAATTGGTATATGGTTCAGGCTCAGGAGGAAAGGGACCATGCTATGCTGTTCTTAAAGTATTTGCAGCAAAACGGTGAGGAAGTAAATCTTGGAATGATTGACAAGCCTGACAAACCCCTTTTGTCGCTTATGGACCCGCTTAAAGCAGGTCTTGATCACGAGCAGTATGTAACGGGACTTATCAATGACATTTATGCTGCTGCATATGATGTCAAAGACTTCAGAACAATGCAGTTTTTGGACTGGTTTGTCAAAGAACAGCTTGAAGAAGAAAAAAATGCCGAGGATATGATAAAAAAGATGGAACTTTTCGGAAATGATTCAAAAGGTCTTTATTCTCTTGATGCAGAGTATGCGGCAAGAATGTATGCGGCACCATCATTAGTTTTGTAAAGGCAAAAGCCCTTTGATAAAGGATTTGATATCAGAGGTTTTTTTATCAGCGGACAACAAAAATATATTGATTATTTGGCGTTTAGTTAGTATAATTATATTGACTAATGTGTCCGTTGACAGACTTGTTGCGGCGCAAATTTATAGTAAAGACACAAAGAGGGATTTATGAAAACAGAGAAAAACATTTTAATTGCCTTTATTCTTAATTTGGCATTTTCGGTATTTGAATTTTTTGGCGGCATTTTTACGGGAAGTGTTGCAATTATCTCGGATGCACTTCATGATATAGGGGATGCGGCAAGTATAGGAATATCATATTTTCTGGAGAAGAAGAGCAAAAAGGCACCTGACGAAAAATATACCTACGGATATATAGGATATTCGGTTATTGGTGCTTTTGTCACCACATTGATATTGCTTTTGGGGTCGATTGTGGTTGTTTACAACGCGATAGACAGAATTATTCATCCTGTAACAATAAATTACGAGGGTATGATTGTTTTTGCAGTTGTCGGTGTGTGCATCAATTTTGCTGCTGCATTTATTACCCGTGAGGGCGACTCACTTAATCAAAAGGCGGTAAATCTTCATATGCTGGAAGATGTCTTTGGATGGATTGTGGTGCTGGTAGGGGCAGTTGTTATGAAATTCACGGAATTTGCGATTATAGATCCGATTATGTCCATTGGTGTTGCGATTATTATTATTCTCAATTCTGTCAGAAACTTAAAGGAAATTTTTGAACTCTTTCTTGAAAAAACACCTTGCGGAATAGTGATTGAAGAAATAAAAAATCATATTCTGGAAATCGATGAGGTAACGGGAGTTCATCATATTCATGTGTGGAGCATTGATGGGGCAAATAATTATGCTACAATGCACATCGTGACAAATGGTGATTCGCACGAGATAAAAGAAAAAGTCCGAGCAGAACTGAAAGAACATGGAATCTGCCATGTGACGCTTGAACTTGAAAAAGAGGACGAACACTGCCACGAAGAATGTTGCCATGTGGGAGAGGCTTCTTCATCAGGACACCATCACCATCATCACCACCATCATTAAAGTTTGAAACAAAAGAAAAAGGATTGATAATCAGGAATGAAAAAGAGGATATACAGAATTCTTGAGTTTTTCAAAAACATTTTGTTTCCGCCAAAGTGTGTATTTTGCGAAAAAATTATCGAGCCAAACCAAAGGAACAGGGTTTGCGGCGATTGCGGCGGCGAGATAGAGTTTTGCTCGGATTTGGTTTGTTGCGAGAAGTGCGGAAAACCCATTGTGGGGTTTGGCGAAAAAAGAATTTGTTATTTTTGCCTGAATCACAGTCCAAAGTATTTTGACAGGATAGTTTCGGCATTTATTTATGACAAAATTGCCAAAAGGGCTGTTGTAAGATACAAGACAAAGGGACTTTCGGGACATTGCGAGGTGTTTTCGACTTGTCTTGCGGCAAGAATTTTTGAAGAATATCCGGATATAAAGTTTGACTTTTTGTGCGGAGTTTTGCCACACAACAAAAATACCGATTTTGACCAGGTGCAGCTTTTGTGCAAAAAGCTTTCTTCAAAGCTGGACCTGCTGTACAGAAATGATTTGTTTGCACAGACACGAAAAACTTCAAAACAAAGCGGACTGAATTTTAAACAGCGTCTTGAAAATTTAAAGGAAAGCATTGAAGTAAAGGAAAGAGAGACGGTTGAGGGCAAGACGATACTTTTGATTGATGATGTTTGTACAACCCGTGCCACGATTATTGAATACTCACGTGCGCTTAAAAAAGCAGGAGCAAAGCGCGTATATGCAGCAACCGTCGCAACCGTAAGAAATAACGAAAAATAAAAAATGAAGCACAGAAATCCAAAGAGGGTCTCTGTGCTTTACTTGTTTTTAAAGATTACAAAGTTCTGAATACAAAAGTTAAAGACAAAAAACGATGCTTCGGTCAGAATCTTGGCAATATAGTGGTTTATTGACAGAATGTGAGTCAAAAAATTGAGGACAAGGTTGTTGCAAAAAAGTATTAAAGCCGCCAGACTGAAAAATTGAAGTGCAGCCTTTTTGAAATTTGTGTGGCTGTGGAATACAAATTTTCGGTTTATGGAAAAGTTAAGCGACGAGCTGACCACTCTTGCCGAGATATTTGCCAGGGTAAGGCTTAAAAAAGTGATGCGGTCTGCAAGAAATATAAGAACCAGACTGTACACCAGATAGTCAACCAAAAATGCAACAAACGACGAACACGAAAAACGTATTATGTTTTTGTCAAGCAAAGATTTAAGACGCATCCTTTTTTCACCGCCTTTGTCAGTGTATATTTCAATTTTACATCCAAAACGGTATTTTGTCAACTTTGCAGGATTTCTATAATAATATTTAAAACTTTTTTCCAAAAAAACTTGACTTTAGCACTTTAGCGTGATAAAATGGTAAAGTAGTTTAAACAAGGAAGTGAAAAAATGAACAAAATTCAAAAACCCGAGATTGACAGATTGTTTGATACAATACTTAAATTTTCGTCTTTGGACGAGTGCAGAAGTTTTTTTGAGGATATCTGCACAATAAAAGAAATTCAGGATATGTCGCAAAGACTTGAGGTTGCGCGGATGCTTAACAAAAACAAAAGCTATGCCGAGATTTCGAAAGAAACAGGTGCCAGCACTGCGACAATAAGCCGTGTCAACAAATGTTTGGTTTATGGCAGTGACGGTTACAAGCGCGCACTTGACAAGATGGAGGATTAGAGATGAATTTTGGTGATGCAGTTTTTGAGAACGAAGAAAAAGCCATTTTTAATTTGCGCAAGCTGTATACGGAGTATGGCTTTTCAAAATATAAAATGAGCAAGTTTGAGGAATATGATTTTTATGTAAGAAACAAGGATTTTTTGGTTTCTGACAACATTATTACATTTACCGATTCCGATGGCAAGCTTATGGCACTTAAACCCGATGTGACTATGTCCATTATCAAAAGCAGCAAGGACATAAAAGGGTTTGTCCAAAAGGTTTATTACAACGAAAATGTATACCGTACTTCAGGCGACACCGGTCAGGTAAAAGAAATTATGCAGGTGGGTCTTGAATGTATCGGTGATATTGATGATTATTCGATTGCAGAGGTTGTGCTTCTTGCTGCAAAAAGCCTTGAATGTATCGACAAGGATTATGTTCTGGATATTTCGCATATGGGTATTATTGCAGAAAGCCTGGCTCAATCGGGTCTGTCGGATGCAGGACGAAACGAGGTTATGAATGCCTTTGGCGAAAAAAATGTCCATGCAATTGTGGATGTATGCCAAAAAGAAGGTATTAAAGAAGAAAAAACCGCTCTTCTTTGCGAGCTTTCACGGCTTTCTGGTGTGCCGTCGCAGGTGATTCCAAAACTGAAAGAGCTTTCTGTAAGTGACGGATTTTCGGCGGCTGTCAGCCAGCTTGAAGATGTTTCTGAGATGCTCAAAACAAATGGTTGCGAGGGATGTACAAGAATTGATTTTTCGGTCGCAAACAATATGAAATACTACAGCGGTGTGGCGTTTAAAGGCTTTATAAACGGAATCCCCGGCGGTGTGCTTTCGGGCGGACAGTACGACAAGCTTATGAAAAAGCTTGACCGCAGTGCAGGCGCAATTGGATTTGCGGTGTACCTTGATATGCTTCATTGGATAGAAAAAGCATCATCTGATTTTGATGTTGATGTTTTGCTTATTTACGACCAGGGCGCAGAGGTTTTGGAAGTAGGAAATGCGGTAAAAGAACTTTCACGAAACGGCAAATCAGTGATGGTTCAGCGCGAAATTCCCAAAAAACTCCGCTACAGACAACTGATAAAGCTTGAGAAAGGCAAGGTGAATATTCTTGAAAACAATGCTTAATATAGCCTTGCCCAAGGGCAGACTTGGCGAAAAGGTATATACAATGTTTGAAAAAGCGGGCTTTGAGTGTCCGTCGATAAAAGAAAACAACCGAAAGCTTATATTCGAAAATACCGAGCTTGGAATTCGTTATTTTTGGGTCAAACCGTCAGATGTGTCGATTTATGTCGAACATGGTGCGGCAGACATTGGTGTTGCAGGCAAGGATATTTTGCTTGAGTATGCCCCAGATGTTTACGAACTTCTGGACCTTGATATCGGCAAGTGCCGTATGGCAGTTGCCGGCAAAAAGGACTTTCGCAATCCAAGCCAAAGACCACTGAGGGTTGCAACAAAGTTTGCAAATATCGCAAAAAATTATTACAAATCAATCGGCAGAGATATTGATATTATTCATCTCAACGGCTCGATTGAGATTGCACCCATACTTGGACTTTCGGATGTAATTGTCGATATTGTTGAGACAGGCACTACACTTAAAGAAAACAATCTTGAAGTTATGGAAACAATAGTGCCGATAAGTGCAAGACTTATTGCCAACAAGGCAAGCTTCAAGTTTAAGACAAAGCAGATAGAGAGAATTCTTGAAAGCATGAGAGAACAGCTTAAGGAGCAGAAAAAATGATAAAGATACTTAAATACGGAGAAGTTGAAAACTCCGAAATTTTTGCAAGGGTTGTCCCCAAAACCGATGTCGAATCGATTGTTTCGGAGATAATTGCAAATGTAAGAAAAAACGGTGACAAAGCACTTTTTGAATACTGCGAGAAGTTTGACAAGGCGAAGCTGTCAAGTCTTCTGGTTAAACCCAAAGAACTTGCTGATGCAATGGACAAGGTGGAACCCGAATTTGTTGAGGTTTTGAAAAAAGCGGCAACAAACATCCGCAAATTCCACGAAAAACAGGTGCGAAACGGCTTTATTATAAATGACGAGAACGGAATTGTGATGGGTCAGAAGGTAATCCCGATTGACCGTGCAGGACTTTATGTTCCCGGCGGGACAGCTGCGTACCCGTCAACTGTTTTGATGAATGCAATCCCTGCCAAAATAGCAGGCTGCAAAGAGGTTGTAATGGTGACTCCACCAGGTGCGGACGGAAGCATAAACCCGGCAATTCTGGCTGCTGCAAACATCGCAGGAGTTGACAAAATCTTTAAAGTCGGGGGTGCTCAGGCGGTTGCGGCACTTGCTTATGGGACCGAAAGCGTACCCAAGGTTGACAAAATTGTGGGACCCGGCAATGCCTTTGTTGCCGAAGCAAAAAGACAGGTTTTTGGTCAGGTTTCGATTGATATGATTGCAGGACCAAGTGAAATTCTGGTGGTTGCTGACGGAAAGAGCAATCCGAAGTTTGTTGCCGCAGACCTTTTGTCCCAGGCAGAGCACGACAAGCTTGCAAGCGCGGTACTTGTTACCGACAGCGAGGAATTGGCAAACGCGGTATCGCTTGAACTTGAAAGACAGATACCAATGCTTGAAAGATGCGAAATCGCAAGATGCTCGATTGACGACAACGGCAAAATTATTGTTGCAGACGACCTTAAAAAAGCTATTGAAATTGCAAACGAAATTGCTCCCGAGCATCTGGAACTTTGTGTTGACAATCCATTTGACTATCTTGGCGAAATCCGCCATGCAGGCTCTGTGTTTATGGGCAGAAGCTGCCCCGAGGCATTGGGTGACTATTTTTCGGGAGCAAATCACACACTTCCGACAGGCGGAACAGCAAAATTCTCGAGTCCGCTTTCGGTTGATGACTTTGTAAAAAAGACACAGTATACTTATTACACAGAAGATGCACTCAGCCGTGTAGCAAATGATATCGACCTTTTTGCAAAAAAAGAGGGACTTACCGCTCATGCAAAAAGTGCGACAATCAGATTTGAGGATTGATTAAAGAGGGCAAAGACAGTTAGGAGAATATTTATGAGCAGATTTCTAAGCTCGAGACTAAAGAATCTTGAGCCATACACCCCCGGCGAACAGCCGCAGATAAAAAATTTGATAAAGCTTAATACCAACGAATCACCTTTCCCACCATCCGCCAAGGCAATCCAACTGGCGGCTGATGAAGCAAAGGACTTGCAGCTTTATCCCGACCCCGAATGCCGAAAGCTGACACAGATGCTTGCAGATAAGCTGGGCGTGGATTTTGACGAGGTATTGGTTACAAACGGCTCTGACGAGATTTTGAACTTTGCATTTATGGCTTTTTGTGACGAGGAGCGCGAGGCTGTTTTCCCGGATATCACTTATGGTTTTTACAAGGTGTTTGCTCAGCTTAACGGCGTGGCGTACAGAGAAATACCGCTTGACGAGAACCTTGAGATAAATCTTGACGATTATAAAGGGCTTAAATCAACCGTGTTTATTGCAAACCCCAATGCTCCGACAGGTATATATATAGGCATCTGCGAAATAGAAAAACTGGTGAGCGAAAACCCTGACAGCCTTTTTGTTATAGACGAAGCATATGTTGATTTTGGTAACCAAAGTGCTGTTCCGCTTATAAAAAAATATGACAATATTCTGGTTACGCAGACCTTTTCAAAGTCGCGTTCTATGGCAGGGGCAAGACTTGGGTTTGGTGTCGGCTCTAAAAAGTTGATTCAGGACCTCAATACCATAAAGTATTCGACAAATCCCTACAACATAAACAAAATGACAATGGCGGCAGGCATCGGTGCACTTCTGGATGAGGATTATACATCCGGCAACTGCAAAAAAATCTGCGAGGCGAGGGAGTATACACTTGAAAATCTTCGTGAGATGGGATTTGAGGCGACCGACTCAAAGGCAAACTTTATTTTTGCAAAGCATCCCAAAATCAGCGGCGAAAGGATATATTCGGGACTTCGTGAAAGAAGTATACTGGTAAGGCACTTCGGCGGCGCAAGAATTTTGGAATATAACCGTATTACGATTGGAACAAAAGAACAAATGGACAAGTTTTTGACTGCAGTTAGGGAGATAATAAAGGAGGAAGAAAAATGAGAAAAGTTTTGGAGACAAGGGAAACTGCCGAAACAAAGATAAAGCTGGGGCTTAATCTTGACGGTAGCGGAAAAAGCGATATAAAAAGCGGTTGTGGATTTTTGGACCATATGCTGACTCTTTTTGCCAAACACGGCAGATTTGATTTGAGTGTAGAGTGCCAGGGCGACACCTTTGTTGATTATCACCACACAGCCGAGGATATCGGAATTGTGCTTGGAACTGCTTTTTGCAAGGCTCTTGGCGACAAAAAAGGCATACAGCGCTATGGTGATATGATTTTACCTATGGACGAGGCGCTTATTTTAAGTGCAGTTGACTTTTCGGGCAGAAGCTATCTCGGGTACGGACTCACTTTGCATGCCGAAAAAGTCGGTGATTTTGATACCGAACTGGTGGAAGAATTCTGGCTGGGCTTTACAAGAAGTGCAGGATGCAACCTGCATATAAAGCAGCTTTCGGGAGCTAACTCTCACCACATCATTGAGGGAGCGTTCAAATCGGTTGCACGCAGCATAAAACAGGCTGTCAGGATTGATGAGGAATTTAAAGACGAAATCCCGTCAACGAAAGGGGTACTTTGATGATTGCGATTCTTGACTACGGAGTGGGCAACCTTTTCTCGCTTCAAAGCTCGTTTGCGGCAGTTGGTGCTGATGTAAAAGTAACAAAGGATAAGGATGAGATAAAAAAAGCCGACAAGCTTATTCTGCCCGGTGTAGGCGCATTTGAAGATGCGGCGGCAAAACTTAAAGAATCGGGACTTGACGAAGTTTTGAAAAACGAGGCAAAAAAAGGAAAGCCCGTTATGGGAATTTGCCTTGGTATGCAGCTTTTGTTTGACAAAAGCTTTGAATATGGCGAGCACGAGGGACTGGGACTTATAAAAGGCGAAATCAGACCAATTACGGATGTTATACCAAAGGAGCTGAAGGTCCCCCACATTGGCTGGAATGCTTTGCATTTTGGCAAAAACAAGCATCCGCTTTTTAAGTATCTTAAAGAGGGCGACTTTGCTTATTTTGTACATTCGTATTATGGTGCTGATTGTGACGAATCGGTAATTGCAACTGCCGAATACGGAGCAGAACTTACTGCGGCAGTTGCGGACAAAAATGTTTGCGGCTGTCAGTTTCATCCCGAAAAAAGCGGCGAGGTGGGACTTAAAATTCTGAAAGCTTTTTGCGAGATGGAGGCAGATTTGGTATGATAATTTTTCCGGCGATTGACTTATATGAGGGAAAGGCAGTAAGACTTCTTCGCGGCGAGTACGAAAAAATGACAGTTTACAGCAACAACCCGATTGAGATTGCCCGCGACTTTGAGTCTCAGGGCGCAACCCATATACATATGGTTGATCTGGAGGGAGCAAAAAGTGGCGATACTCCCAATCTGTCGATTGTCAAGCAGGTTGCAAATGAGACCGGCTTGTTCACCGAAATCGGTGGTGGTATACGCAGTATGGAGGTCATTGAAAAGTATATAGACGCAGGGGTTGACCGCGTTATTTTGGGAACTGCCGCTGTTGAAGACCGCGAGTTTTTAAAGAATGCGGTTGACAGATTTGGTGACAAAATTGCTGTTGGTGCGGATATAAAAGACGGCTTTGTGGCAATCAGGGGTTGGACCGAAAAATCAACATATACCTGTTTTGAATTTTGTGAAATGATGCAAAAAATCGGCGTCAAGATCTTGATTTGTACCGATATTTCAAAAGACGGAGCTATGCAAGGCACAAATCTGGAACTTTATCGCGAACTTTCACAAAAACTGGATATGCAGATTGTGGCATCGGGCGGTGTTTCGGATATTGAAAATGTAAAAGAACTGCGCAAGATGGATATTTATGGTGCAATTATAGGCAAGGCATATTATACAAATGCAATTTCTTTAAAAGAAGCAATTGAGGTGGCAAAATGATAACAAAGCGAATTATCCCGTGTCTTGATGTAAGACAAGGCAGGGTTGTAAAGGGCGTAAATTTTGAAGGTATAGCGGATGTTTCGTCCCCGGTTGAACTGGCTAAGGTTTATTCCGAAAATGGTGCTGACGAGCTTGTTTTTTATGATATAACCGCATCGTTTGAAGAACGCAAGCTGTTTACTGATATACTTTGCGAAGTTGCAAGGACTATTTTTATACCGCTTACCGTTGGCGGCGGAATAAATACTGTTGAAGATTTTGACCGCGTGCTAAAGTGCGGTGCCGATAAGGTCAGCGTAAATTCGGGAGCCATAAAAAACCCAAAGCTTATTTACGAGGCGGCAAAACTTTATGGCGACCAATGCGTTGTTATTTCGGCTGATGTCAAAAGAGTAGACGGAGTATTCAGGGTATTTTCAAAGGGCGGCCGCGAAAATACCGGTATGGAAGCTGTCGAATGGATTAAACATTGCTGTGATATGGGTGCCGGCGAGGTTGTGCTCAATTCGATAGATACAGACGGAGTGAAGCAGGGCTTTGACCTTGAAATGCTTGAGGCGGTTTCGAACGCGGTTTCGGTGCCGGTGATTGCATCGGGCGGCGCAGGCGGAATAAATGATTTTGTTACGCTGTTTAAAACACTCCCCAAGGTTGATGCAGGACTTGCGGCGTCAATTTTCCATTTTGGCGAGGTTGCAATAGGCGACCTTAAAAAAGAACTTGCAAAAAACAATATACCCGTAAGAATTTAGGAAAGGTCAGGGACTTGGATATGATAAATATTGATGAACTTAAGTTTGATGAAAAAGGTTTGATTCCCGCAATTGTTGTGGATGCGATTTCGAAAAAGGTGCTGACTCTTGCATATATGAACCGTCAGAGCCTTGAAATATCAATGGAAAAAGGTCTCACTTGTTTTTGGAGCCGTTCACGAAACGAGCTTTGGCTCAAGGGCGAAACAAGCGGAAATTATCAGCACATAGTGTCAATCACAGCAGATTGTGACAAGGATGCGCTTGTTGTTATCGTCGAAAAAGACGGACCTGCCTGCCACCTTGGCACAGATTCGTGCTTTTCGGGTACTGTGTGGGAAAGCAGCGAACTTTCGGAGTTTTCTCTCGAGGGGCTTATGAAGCTTTTAAAGGGCAGAAAAGAAGAAAAAAAGGAAGGCTCGTATACAACATACCTCTTTGAAAAGGGACTTGACAAAATCCTTAAGAAGATAGGTGAGGAATGTACCGAGGTAATCATTGCGGCAAAGGCAGAGGACAAAGCCGAAACAGTCTATGAAATTGCGGACCTTTGCTATCATGTGATGGTGCTTATGCTTCAAAACGGAATTTCGCTTGAGGATATCCACAAAGAACTTGCATCAAGACATGTGATTGACCACAAAGTAAAGCAGGAGAAAATGACAAAATGATTTTGCAGGATTTTCACACACACACGACTTATTGTGACGGCAAAAATTCGCCGGAAGAAATGGTGATTGCGGCAATTGGATGCGGAATGAAGAAAATAGGTCTTGCGTGTCATTCATATACCGATTTTGATACAAGCTATTGCATAAAGAAAGAAAAAGTCGCTGATTTTCAGGCAGAAGTTTGCAGCCTTGCCGAAAAGTATAAGGATAAAATAGAGGTTTTGTGTGGGGTCGAGCAGGATTATTTTTCGACTGAATCGACCGACGGATTTGACTATGTAATCGCCTCGGTGCATTATATAAAAAAAGACGGGTTGTATCTGGTGGTTGACGAAAGCGAAGAAATTTTTGCAAACCATGCCAAAAAACATTACGGCGGAGACTTTATTGCGCTATGTGAGGATTATTTTGAACTTGTTGGTGATGCTCTGACAAAAACAAATGCCGACATAATCGGGCATTTTGACTTGGTCAGCAAATTCAACGAGAGCGACAAGCTTTTTGACTCGTCAAGCGAAAGATATCTGAATGCTGCAAAAAAAGCGGCTGATAAGCTTCTTGAATGTGACAAAGTTTTTGAAATCAATACAGGCGCAATTTCGCGGGGACTTCGCACTCAGGCATATCCTGACAAAAGAATTATTGATTATATCCGTGAAAACGGCGGCAAGTTTATTCTTTCAAGCGATAGCCACAGTGCGGAAAGCCTTTGTGCTTATTTTGAAAATTACGAAAACTTTATTTGACAAAATGAAAACAAAACTCTTTTGTGGTATTATGAAAAAGGTAAAATTTGTTGCGAAATTTATCGCAAAAAGAGACAAACCAAAAGAAGATTTTGTATGAAACTGACATTCCGTTGGTATGGACAAAATTACCCTGTAACACTTGAAAAAATATCTCAGATGCCGACAATGGACGGCATCGTATCTGCTGTTTACGATATTAAACCCGGCGGTGTGCGTAGTGAAGAAAGCATCGAAAAAATCAAAAAAGATGCAGAAAGTCACAACCTTAAGTTTGAAGTTGTAGAAAGTGTTCCGATTCCTGAGAATATAAAACTTGGCAAACCGAATGCACCCGAGCTTATTGGGAACTACTGCAAAAATATCCGCAGACTTTCAAAGGTCGGGGTAAAATGTATCTGCTACAACTTTATGCCTGTTTTTGACTAGTTACGCAGCGAGCTTGAGCATCAGCAGCCTGACGGCGCAAATGCTCTTGCGTATGATGAAGATATCGTTCTTGGTATGAATCCCCTGACAAGCGAACTTTCGCTTCCGGGTTGGGGTGCAAGCTACAAAAAAGATGAGCTTAAGGCTCTCCTTAATTTATTGCCAATTCAAAAGGAATACTCTTTGCTTTTCCAGGCTTTCTGCGGTTTGTACTATTTTAACATCCCCATTTTTATGTAAAATATTAATTGTTATATACTTTCTCAATAACAACAATAACATCACGGCCAAATTCGCCATCAGGAACGATTGAAGGCTCGCTGTTTACATATTTGCAGAATTCTTCAATCTGATAAAGAAGGGGAGAGACAGAAGTTGTTGTGTCGATTTTTTCCCACTTTCCGTCTTTAAACTGATAAAGAAGACTGGTGTCCGAAATTTTGAGAGCACCATTGGTGAAATAGTAAATAGCATCGTATCCGCAAGAGTTGTAACCCGAAAATGTAACTGTACCTGTTACACCGCTTGGAAATTTCATCATAAACTGAGCATGTCCCTCGATATCGGCATCGTTTTTGATATTGGCGGTGCTTGCAAAAACATCAACATCCTTTGTCTCGCCAAGAACATAAAAAAGTTTGTCAATTGCATGCGTACCAAAATTCATAACTATTCCGCCGCCTGCTTGCTTTTTGTTCAAAAACCACTTTGGGCGACCGGGAGTAAAGTAGTCGGTTGTACGGAATTCGGTAAACATACAAAGCTCGCCAAGCTTTTTGGAATCTACAAATTCTTTAACCAATGTATTTGCATAGAAAAATCTCTGAGGATGTGCAATAGCCAGCTTTACATTGTTGGCTTTTGCTGCGGCAATCATTCTGTCACATTCTTCCACGGTGTTTGCCATTGGCTTTACCATAAATACATGTATGCCCTTTTCCAAAAAGAATACTGCGCTTTCACAATGCAGAAAGTGAGGAAGTGTAATAAGAGCGGCATCAAGCTCAACCCCACCAGGAATATCCTTGTAATTTAAAAAGTACGGAAAGCCCAAAGATTCAGAATACTGCTTTGCAAGTTCCTCGTTTGAGTCGCAAACAGCACAAATGCGACAATTTTTACTGTTTGGTATGGCTTTGATGTGGTTTTTGCCAATGTTGCCAAGACCAATTATTGCAATATTCAACATAAGTAATCCCCCTTTTGCTATAAAAACAAATTCCTTTTAATAGCTGATGGCTGTATTATATCGATATCCAATGAAAAATGCAAAGGGTTTGAGGAAGAATGAGCTTTTTGTGAAAAGGTTAGAGGCAAAGTATTATTCAATCTTCACTGGAAAGATATTATTATGAGAATAGCAAATAATGAGGTCCTGCCACAGATAGGTTCTTATATTAGTTCCTTAAACTCGTCGCAGGCGAATATCACTGTTATCACTTACAAAGTAAATACTGATTGTTCCAAAAGGAACAAATACAACTGAAAAAAGACATCCGAAGATGTCTTTTTTCATGGCTGCCGGACTAGGATTCGAACCCAGACAAACAGAGTCAGAGTCTGCTGTGCTACCTTTACACAATCCGGCAATATTAAATTCCTTACTAAATAAAAAAGTATTTGGTGCGAGCAGTGGGACTTGAACCCACACGTCGGTTGACACACGCCCCTCAAACGTGCCTGTCTGCCTATTCCAGCATGCTCGCATTTCCAAACAGCTTTTATAGTATACTACTGTTTGGGAAATTTGTCAATACTTATTTTTAAAAAAATCAAAAATTTTAAGGAATTATTTAAGAAATTGAGTCAAGGTAGTCTTCGATGTTGCTTTTTATCACTGTAACGCGTGGTCCATAAACAACCTGAACGCCCGAACCGCTTTTGATAATGCCTGAAGCACCGCTTTCTTTAAGAAGCTTGTCATCCACAAGAGAGCTGTCCTTGACTGTCACTCTGAGACGGGTAGCACAGCAATCTATATTTGCAAGATTGTCCTTGCCGCCAAGTCCTTCGACAATCATTGCGGACTTGTCTTCTTTTGCAGCGTTTACATCCTTTCGGGTGTAAAGTCGGGTATCTGCTTCGTCATCTTCGCGACCCGGAGTGACAAAGTTGTATTTTTTGATAAGATAGCGGAACAGGAAATAATATACAGCAAAGTATATAAGGCCCACCCATATAACATTAAGCCAGTGTGTTTTGTCGTTGCCCTGCAGTATTCCAAAAAGAAACAGGTCAATTATACCGCCCGAAAATGTCATACCGACGCCTACATTCAAAATGTGCATAATCATATATGCAAGTCCGGCAAAAATACTGTGGATTACATAAAGAACAGGCGCAACAAAAAGGAAGGTAAATTCAATAGGCTCGGTTATACCGGTTATGACAGAGGTAAGTGCGGCAGAAAGCAAAAGTCCGCCTGCAACTTTTTTCTTTGACGGTTTTGCAACGCTGTACATTGCAAGAGCTGCACCGGGGAGACCAAATATCATAAGTGGGAATTTACCGCTCATAAAGCGAGTTGCCTCGACCGAGAACTCGGTTGTTGCGGGCGATGCAAGCTGGGCAAAAAAGATGTTTTGTGCACCCATAATGGTTTGACCATCTATTACCATGCTGCCGCCAAGACCTGTCTGCCAGAAGGGCATATAAAACACATGGTGAAGGCCAAAGGGGATAAGTGCTCGTTCAATGGTGCCGTAGATAAATGTTCCGAAATATCCCGAGCTTAAAACAAGACCACCGAGCGAATAAATTGCACGCTGGATATAGGGCCATACAAAATACATCAGAATACCAACCAGGATATAGGCAAAGGTTGATATAATGGGAACGAATCTTACTCCGCCAAAGAAAGAAATCACTGACGGAAGCTGTATTTTGTAAAAACGGTTGTGGAGTGCCGCAACACCAAGGCCGACAATTATACCGCCAAAAACACCCATTTCAAGTGACCTTATTCCAACAACATTGGCAACAGTTCCTTCAAGCATAGCGCCCTCGGTAAGCTGACCGTTTATTGCAAGAAGCGTGGATATGGTCTGGTGCATAATAAAGAATGCGATTGCGGCTGACAAAACAGCAGTTCCGTGTTCTTTTTCTGCCATACCCAAGGCAACTCCCAGAGCAAAAATTATAGGCAAATTAGCAAATACAATGTTTCCTGTCTGTGCCAGAATCTGCATTACAGAATTCAGGAATGTGCCTGGTCCCAAAATTGAGCCAAGGTTGTAAGTTTGGATGGTTGTCACATTTGTAAGTGACGAGCCGATACCCAGCAAAAGTCCTGCAATAGGCAAAAGTGCAATCGGCAGCATAAATGAACGGCCGACTCTTTGTAGTACGCTGAATGCTGAGCCTTGAGAAAGTTTTTTCATATGTTACAAATCCTTTCGTTGTTATATTTTGTATATAAAAGCCTTATCCCCCGGTTTTGTCGAGGTTGTTTCAACCGGGTTGCAGCTTGAAAGCTTGTCCGAATTGGTCACGACAACCATGGATATGGGGTTATAGCCACTTTCTTTGATTCCGTTGATATCTGCAATGACAAGCGGAGCCCCTTTTTGTATACGGTCGCCTGTTTTAACTTTGGGAGTGAAAAATTTGCCCCCAAGCTTTACTGTGTCAAGACCGATATGAACAAGAATTTCGAGTCCGTCATCACTTGTTATGCAGTATGCGTGGAGCGTTTTTGAGACTTCACTTACTGTTCCTGTGGCAGGACTGAAAAAATTACCATCGGTCGGCATAACAGCAAATCCTGCACCCAGAATCTTTTTGGAGAAGACTTCATCGGGGACAAGAGTAATGTCCATAATATTGCCGCTTGCTATAGAGGCAAGATAGTGTTCTTTTTTTAAAAATTTAAACATAACTGAAAATCCTTTCAAAAAATAGTTAGTCAAGTGACCGTATATTTTCACGCAGCTTCAAAATATGCGAAGACGAAACCGACAACTCATCGATTCCTATATTCATAAAGAATTCCGAAAGAGTGGGGTCCGAAGCAAGCTCGCCGCAAACACCGACCCATTTGCCGTGCTTGTGAGCGTTTTTTGCTGTCTCTTCAATCAGCCGCAAAACAGCAGGATGCTTGTCATCAATAAAAGGTTCAAGACTGTGGTTTTGCCTGTCCGCTGCCAGAATGTACTGAGTGAGGTCGTTGGTTCCAATGCTGAAAAAGTCAATCATCGGGGCAAGAAGATCGGATATTATCGCCGCGGCAGGCGTTTCGATCATTATTCCGGTTTTAATGTCTTCTTTAAAAGCTATTTTATCAGCTTTCAGTTCTGATTTACATTCTTCAAGAAGAGCTTTTGCACGGCTGACTTCATTTTGGCTGACAATCATAGGGAACATAACATAAATATTTCCAAATGCTGATGCCCTCAGAATAGCACGAAGCTGTGTTTTGAACATCTTTGTATCTGTAAGACATATCCTTATTGCCCTGAATCCAAGAGCCGGATTTTCCTCTTCGGGCAGATTAAAGTAGCTGATTTTTTTATCAGCACCTATGTCCAGGGTCCTTATTATTACGGGTTTGCCACCCATTTTTTCGGCTACTTCTTTATATTTAAAAAATTGCTCGTCTTCGCTTGGATAGTCTTTTTGCTCAAGATAAAGAAATTCACTGCGGAAAAGTCCGACTCCGCCGGCATCGTTGGCTATTGCCGAAACTATGTCACGGGGACTGCTGATGTTGGCAAAAATATCTATTGTTTTTCCACTTTTGGTTTGGTTTGGCTTGCCGCGAAGATTTTTTAAAAGTTCAATTCGTTCCAGCTCCAAAGCTTTTCTTCTTTTAAAATCTTCGATTTTGTCATCATCGGGGTCTATATAAAGTGTACCGCTGTGTCCGTCCAGAATTGCCATTCTTCCATCAAATGAAGTGTCAATCGTGCCTGTGTTTATTATTGCCGGAATATTCATATTGCGGGCAAGAATAGCTGTGTGCGAATTTGCCGAACCTTTGAATGTAACAAACCCCAGTACCTTGCTTGTATCAAACCTGACTGTTTCGCTTGGCGCGAGGTCAGGCGCAACGATTATGGAAGGCTCCGAAAATTCACCGCTTGGTTTTTCAACGCCGATCAGGATGTTTACAAGCCGTTTTGATATATCAAGAACATCTGCGGCTCGGGCGCGCATATATTCGTCACCCATTTCACCAAAGGTTTTGGCAAATATGTCCGAGGTATAGCTTACAGCATATTCGGCATTCACGGACTGGGTTTGTATCATATTGCAGATTGCACCAAAATAATCCTCGTCATCAAGCATCATTATATGAATTTCAAAAACCTGAGCATTTGCTTTTCCAACATTTGCAACTGCTTTTTGATAAAGCTCGCGCAGTTCTTTTTTTGCTTTTGCCTGGGCGTCCTTAAACCTAAGAACTTCGGCTTTTGTGTTTTCTGTTTTTGTTCGTTTTATGATTTGATTGTCGTTTCCCCAAAAATGAAGTTTCCCCATAGCAAGCGCGTTATATACAGATTTTCCGTTTATTTCAATCATTGTTAAAATCACCTCGGCTTAGATTATTATAGACAAAAAAAGAATAAACATACTTTTTAAATTGCAATTATTTCTAAAAAACTACACTGATAATCCAATAAAGAATGAAAATTGGGGATATCAGAGCACTTGTCCGCATAATTATAAGTATACAAAAATCAACGCAGGAGGAACGGCAGTATGGAAGGAGTAAGAGGACTCAGCGAAAAAGAGACCCAAGTTTCGCAAAAAAAATATGGCAGGAACATTCTGACTAAAAAAGAACGGGCAACTTTTTGGAAAAAATACAGCGAAAAGTTTGAAGATCCGATTATTGTTATTTTGCTTGTAGCGTTAGGAATAAATGTATCTTTTACTTTTTTGGGGAAAGCCGACTGGTTTGAATGTTTTGGTATTTTTCTGTCGGTCTTGATTTCTACATTTGTAGGGACAATTTCGGAATATAAAAATGAAGAAACTTTTCAAAAGATTCAGGAAGAAGCAGAAAAACGAAGTTGCAAAGTTTACAGAAATGAAAATCTTGTACAAATTGCTTGCGAAGATGTGGTGGTCGGAGACTTTGTGCTTTTGCAAAGCGGTGATATGGTCCCTGCTGATGGAGTGGTATATACAGGCGAAGTTATGGTGGACCAGTCTGCACTAAACGGCGAAAACAAAGAAATTAAGAAAACTGCAGCAAACAATAAGGACAGTCAGATAATTGACTTTTGGGACAAAGCAAGCCTGTTAAGAGGTACAGTTGTGTGCTCGGGACAATGTATAATGAAAATTACAAGGATTGGCGATGAAACCGTATATGGCAGGCTTAACCGTGAAGCATCGGGAGAAGTGAGAAAAAGTCCGCTTCAGGTCAAGCTTGCGACTTTGGCAAAAAAGATAAGCATATTTGGCTATATTGGTGCAACAGCTATTATGATTTTTTGTATGCTGGGATTGATGCTCAAACACATGGGCGGCGATATAAGTATGCTGAGTGCGTATTTTTCGGACAAGGCACAGCTTGCATCGGATGCAATAAGTTCACTTATATTGGGGATAACAGTAATTGTTGTGGCTGTTCCCGAAGGGCTGCCGCTTATGATTGCGATAGTATGCTCGCTTAATATGAAAAAGATGCTTAAGAGTAATGTGATGGTCAGAAAGCTCATAGGAATTGAAACGGCGGGAAGTATTGATATATTATTTTCGGACAAGACAGGGACCATAACCAGCGGAAAACTCGAGGCAATAAGCTTTGTTGACGGCAGAGGGGACGAAGTACATACTTTTGATAAAATGAGCGACGAAATGAAAAAGCTTGTTTATATAGCATCCGCCGGGAACAGCGAGGCTAAATATTCGGGCAAAAAAATACTGGGCGGCAATGCCACCGAGAGAGCTCTTTTGGAGTTTGTAAAAGGATTTTTGCATAAAGGCATAAAAATTCAAAAGCTTGACGAGGTATTATTTTCGAGCGAGAAAAAATATTCGGTTTCGTGGGTTGACGGAGACTTTAAAGGCGGACTTATCAAGGGTGCACCCGAAAAAATTTTGGACAGATGCACAACCTTTTATGATGAATATGGAACAAAACAGTCTCTTGTGAACACATCTAATCTAAAAGAAAAAATCGAGAAAATGGCAAGACGGTCAATAAGAGTTATTGCCCTTGCAACCGCCGAAAAACGAGGTGCAGACGAACTCCCTGACAAAATGACACTTGTTGGACTTGTTGGCATCCGTGACGAACTCAGGAAAGAGGTAAGAGATTCGGTTTTGGAACTGAGTCGGGCTGGGATACAGACGGTTATGATAACAGGTGACAAAAAGGAAACTGCGCTTGCTGTGGCTAAAGAAGCCGGAATAATTGACAGCGAAAGGTCATTGGTCCTGACTTCTGACGAAATAAAGGACATGGATGACGATGCACTTAAAAATCTTATTCCTGATTTAAGGGTTGTGGCAAGGGCATTACCCTCGGACAAAAGCCGTCTGGTAAGGCTTGCGCAGGAAAGGGGTATGGTTGCCGGAATGACGGGCGACGGAGTCAATGATTTGTCGGCGCTAAGACTTGCAGATGTCGGGTTTGCGATGGGCTCGGGGACAGATGTTGCAAAAGAGGCAGGGGATATAGTAATCCTTGACAACGATTTTTCGTCAATAAAAAAAGCCGTCCTTTACGGACGAACAATTTACAAAAGCATCAAAAAGTTTATAACATTTCAGATGACCATCAATATAGCGGCAGTTGCCGTGCTTATTCTGGGCCCCATAATAGGTGTTGACAAGCCGCTTGGGATAGTGCAGATGCTTTGGATAAATCTGGTGATGGATACACTTGCTGCAATTGCTTTTGGCGGCGAGGCACCGCTTCGCAAATATATGCTTGAAAAGCCAAGAAAGCGTGACGAGGATATTATCGACAAAAAGATGTGGAGCGCAATTGGTATGGGCGCAGTTTTTATATCTGCTGTAAGTGTGTTTATGTTTATTTCGCAGGATATGTACTATGCCTTTCGCACATCCGAAAATGATGTTGTTTTTTATACCGGTTATTTCAGTTATTTTGTATTTTCGTGTATATTCAATGCGTTTAATACCCGAACAGAGGAAGTTGACCTGCTTGACCATATCTCCCTGAACAAACCTTTTATAGTCATTATACTTCTGATTTGTGCTGTGCAGATATTTATGACTTATTTTGGCGGAGCGGTCATTGGAACAGCCGGGCTTTCGGCAAAGGAATGGTCGATAGTAATTGTTATGGCTCTCCTTGTTATACCGGTTGATATTATAAGAAAGTTAATTGTCGGCAAAAGTTAAAAATCAAGCTTATACTCCGCTCAGGTCAAAGGGCGGGGTATAACTTTTTTTTGCACTGCTTTTTTCTTGCATATACCCATTTTTAAAGCCAAGTGATATGGCGGCATCGACTACCGAATTATATTCAAATGATGTTACCTTGCGACAAAGCTCGGGATAATTTGCAAGTATATCATGGTCAGGGGTAAACTGACTCATCAGGCTCAGGATAAAGCTGTCTGGCGAAAGCTCGGATGCAAGTGTTTCCAAAATTTCAATCGAATCTTTGCGGCAAAAGGGCAAAACAAGGTGGCGTATGATAACACCTGATTTAAGAATTCCGTTTTCGTCAAATTGGGGATTACCGCAAATATCAATCATTTTTTTTGCAGCTGAAAGTGAAATGTCAAAATAATCGGGAGCTTTGCTGTATTTTTGCGCGAGACTTGCATCCTTGTACTTTATATCAGTCAGGAATATATCAATAACTCCGTGCAGGGATTCAAGCGTCTGCGGGCTTTCGTAGCCGCCTGTATTGTAGATAAAAGGAATTTTGACAGTATCTCGGACCTTTTTGATTGCGTCAACTATCTGCGGAACATAGGGAGTGGGCGACACAAGGTTTATGTTGTGGGCACCTTTTTCAAAAAGCTCTTCAAAAATTTCGCTCAAACGGTCAACAGAAACTTCTTTGCCAAAACCATTCTGGCTGATTTCAAAATTCTGGCAGTAAACACATTTTAGGTTACATCCGCTAAAAAACACTGTGCCGCTGCCTTTTGTGCCGCTTATGCATGGTTCTTCCCAATGATGCAGGGCTGCTCGCGCAATTTTGGGGCTTGGTGTTGCTTTGCAAAAACCAAGCGAGGAAAATCGGTCAATCCCACATTCGCGCGGGCAAAGTCTGCAATTTTTTAAACGCTCCATAATTCAATATTCCTTTTCTTTTTTTCTTAACTAACAGTATATTTCAAACAACTTTTGCTGTCAATCATAAATTTTAACAAAACTATTGACAAAATTATACTTTGATGTTAAAATAGTTTGAAGTTAAAAGTATTTTTGGAGGTGCAAAAATGACCGACAAAGAAAAAACTACGATAAATCAGTTTTTCGTCAGGGTTTTCAACCAGATACTTTCGTGGGAGGAACAAAGCTTTAAGGAAATGGGAATTTCCGAGATAACGCTTCGTGAGCTTCATGTTATCGAGGCAGTATATTCGCTGATTGAAAAAGGCGAAAACCAGATGTCCGAGATTGCAAAGTATCTTTCGATAACACCCGGCTCTCTTACAACGGCAGTAAATTGTCTTGTAAAAAAAGGTTATCTCGAGCGCGAAAGTCAGCCAAACGACAGACGCGTTGTCAGGATTATCCCTACAAAAGCGGCAGAAGAAGTCAATAAAATGCACGAAAAACTGCACAAAGAAATGATTGATGGTGTTATGTCAAATATTGACGACAAGGATATGGATGTAGTATTAAAAACCCTTGAGGGATTAAATAATTTTTTTGGGAAGAACCAAACTTCAAGAAGATAGGAGGAGAATATAAAGATGAAAGAATTCAAATGTTACGAAGTGGAAGAATTTAAAAGTCTTCGTCAGGCAGTAAAAAGAAATGTCGACCGTCAGGGCGACAAGCCGGCATTTGTGTTCCGAGAAAAAAAAGAGCTTAAAAAAGTTACATACCGCGAATTTTACAACGACGCACTTTATCTTGGAAATGCACTTTTGAAGAGAGGGTTTATTGACCGTCATGTTGCCTGCATTGGCGAAAACTGCTATCGCTGGCTTATTGTGCACAGTACAATGATGACCTCAAACGGCGTGTATGTGCCGCTTGACAGACAGCTGCCCAAGCAGGATATTGTGACAGTTCTTAACCATAGTGATTCAGAGGTTTTCTTTTTCACAAAAAAGTACATAAAAATCCTTGAAGAAATAAGACCTGAGCTTCCCAATATAAAAATGTTTGTTTGCCTTGATGCTGAGGCAGCAGAGGGCGAATATCTGTCGCTTGATGATTTGCTTGCCGAGGGAAAAGCACTTGTGGAGTCAGGATTTAACGAATACGAAAAAATCGAGGGTGATACCGACGCTTTAAGACTTTTGGTTTATACATCAGGAACAACCGGTATGGCAAAGGGCGTTATGCTTTCAGAACGCAATGTTATGACCTGCATAAACACAGGACTTCGCCTTACCAGACTTTATGACAGGGCAATTTCACTTCTTCCTTATCACCATACTTATGAGGGTATAGGACTTGTGGCAGAGCTTGCCTGCGGTGTTACTGTTTTTATAAACGACAGCATAAAAAATCTGCTTAAAAATTTTGAGGAATTCAAGCCACAGACCGCATTTTTGGTGCCTGCTCATCTTGAGGCATTTTACAAGAGAATCCAAAAGGCAATCGGCAAGAAAAAACCTCTTATCGATGCTATGATTTCAGTCAGCAATGGTTTAAGAAAATGCGGTATCGATTTAAGACGCAAGATGTTTGGTATGATCCTCAAGCCATTTGGTGGTGAGCTTATAAAGGTTATAAGCGGTGGCGCGCCAATCAGACCCGAAATTGCAGACTTTTTCGATGCAATAGGTGTTACTGTTGTTAACGGCTACGGAATTACAGAATGTTCGCCTCTTGTAGCAATCACACGCGAGGGCTATGATGATTGCTATACTGCAGGGGTGCCGATTGGCTCGGTAAATGTAAAGATTAAAGACCCGGACGAAAACGGAATAGGTGAGGTATGTGTAAAAGGTACTTCGGTTATGCTTGGATATTATAAAAATCAGGAAGCAACCGACCGCGTGATGGAAGACGGATGGTTTAACACCGAGGACCTCGGACTTCTTGACGAAAAGGGCAGACTCAAAATTACCGGTCGTTCGAAAAACCTGATTGTTCTCAGAAACGGTAAGAATATCTTCCCCGAAGAAATCGAGAACTATATTTTGTCCATTCCTTATGTTGCCGAAGCAGCAGTAACCGCATGGCACGATGAAAGCGGAGAGGAAACAGGTCTTTGCGCACACATCTATCTTGACGCGCAAAGCGAAATGGCAGGTGATCCCGAACGCGAAGCAAAGGTAAAAGAGGATATCATAAAGGTTTGCAAACCGCTTCCGGCATACAAGCAGGTAAGCCGCGTAAATATACGCAAAGAGGAATTTGTAAAGACTACAACCAACAAGATAAAAAGAAATGCAATAAAATAGTGTCAGGTAAATTCACACTATATCGGGCGCTTACCCTCACTTGCGTACGCAAGTACGCGGCGCTCGGCTAATCACCCAATCTAGAGCAAATTTACACACGACACTAAGTGCGTTAATATGGATTAAAAAAAGCATCGACTTTGTCGATGCTTTTTTTGGTGGAGATGAGGAGAGTCGAACTCCTGACCCCCTGCTTGCAAGGCAGGTGCTCTCCCAACTGAGCTACACCCCCAAAAACAAATATATTTTATCACAGATTTTTTGATTTGTAAAGATAAAAATAAAAAAATCTTCAAATTTTGACAAAAAGAAGATTTTTTAATTATTATTCAAAAGATATTTTTTGCGGTTGTCTGTTTTTGTAATAATAATACGAGTCAAATCCGCAGTCTTTAAGAAGTTGTACCGCCTCGCAAATACCATAGTCAATTCTTTTTGGTTTGTGAGCGACTGTTCCTATTGTGACAAGCTCGCCGCCAAAAGAGCGGTATCTTTTTAAGATTTCAGCATCGGGCATAAAACCGATGTTTTCAAATTCCGAGGAGTTAAGCTCCAAAGCCTTTTCTCGTGAGATAAGGACCTTTAGTGTTTTGTCGATTATGGGCATAAACTCCGCAAGGTCAAGGTCAAGCTTGTGAGAGCCGCGCACATATCTCAAAATCAGCGTCAGATGCGAAAGAACATCAAAGTCACATTTTTCGGCAGTTTCGAGGACATCTTCAAAATAAGATTTTGCATGCTCGCGAAGCTGTGTATTTGTATATGCCGAAAAATTCACGCGTGAGATATAATTTGGATCAAGATTTGTACGGACACGATGTACTGATGCCAGAACTATGTCAAGGGGCGAGGATTCAATAAGGCGGTTTATATACTCGGGTGACCACAGAATCTCGTCAAATTCGGCACCTGCAAGGACTTCGAGACTACCCTCAAATTGACTTGCCATAAGCTTTGCATCCTGCATCGAACCTTTCAGTACGCTGTAGGTGCGGTGGGTGATATAATTTCCGCCGTGACAATGGTCGCAAAATGCAATGCCCGAAAGACCTGCGTTTATGGCGCTTTTGCACATATCAATGGGAAGAGCCTTGCAGTCTACGCTATTGTTTGTATGTGTATGAGTGTTAAAAAGCTTCATTGCATTTGCCAAATCCTTTCTTAAAAAATTCATACTCTTATTTTAATCTTTTTTATAAAAATAGTCAAGCTTTTAGCTTGACTATTTTTGTGTAGAATTTTTTGAATTTTTTGAATTTTGATAAAACTTACATTTCCTGAAAAGTTTAGTTTGTCAGAAAGACTATTTTTCTTCGGTAAGACCAAAACGCTTTCTGAACTTGTCAACACGGCCGCCCGTATCAACTAATTTTTGCTTGCCTGTGTAGAAAGGATGGCAAGCAGAGCAAATTTCGATAGAAACATTTTCTTTTGTAGAACCTGTTTCGATAACATTGCCGCAAGCACACTTGATAGTTGTCTCTTTGTAATCGGGATGTATTCCTGCTTTCATCTCTATATTTCACCTCTTTCTTTCGAGAGTTGCATTCGTATATACTGCCAAAAACATAAAACGCGTTCAGCAGACCTAAGTATTATAGCACATACTTTTTACAATTGCAAGATATTTTTAAAAATTTTTCAAGTTTTTGAAAACATAATCAATTTTTTCTTTGAGGCTGACCAAATCAAGCTTGGTGTCCAAAAAGATTTCGTCTGCCAGAAGTCCTTGATAAATCAGCATATCAAGACCATTCAGCGTGCTGAGACCAAGCTCTTTTGCATGCTTTAAAAGATTGGTTTCGAGAGGGTTGTAGATAAGGTCAAAGACGAGTGACTCCTGATTTAAGTTATCCAGAAACGACAAGTCTTCAAAATCAGCATCAATTCCCTCCATGCCCAAAGGCGTGCAGTTGATTAATATGTCACAGCCTTTTGCCGCATTTTGGAGTGATTCTTTTTCAAAAGGAAGAGCAGTACAATTTTTGCCGTTTTCTTTGATTACTTTTTCGCATATATTTTCTGCTGAACTCAAAGTACGGTTGAGAACAGTTATTTTGCCGGCTCCCTCAAAAGCCATTTTAAGCGCCAGTGCCAAAGCTACACCGCCTGCACCCAGAATCACAATGTTTTTGTCTTTTGCCCCAAAACCCTTTTGTTCCATAGAATAAACCATACCGAGCGCGTCAGTATTATATCCGAAAAACTTTCCGTCTTTGATTTTTACTGTATTGACCGAGCCCAAACGGAGTGCTTCGTCGTCAATAGAATCAAGAAAAGGGATTATATCCGTTTTGTGAGGCATTGTAAGGTTGAATCCACACAGTCCAAGAGCTTTTGCTTCAAACAGGTATTTCGAAAGCTCACCTTTTTTAACCTGTACTTTCCGGTACTCGTACTCAAATCCAAGCTCTTTCAAAACTGTTTCGTGAATATATGGTGACTTGCTGTGACTTATGGGGTCGCCGACAACATCCAAACGCAGTTTAGTCACGCTTTAAAGCCTCCTCCAAAAGATAATCAATCGCCAAAAGATATCCTTTAAAGCCAAGACCGGTAATTTGACCGATGCATGAAGGAGAGGTTACAGAGGTATGGCGAAATTCTTCGCGCTTGTGAATGTTGCTGATGTGCACCTCAACGGCAGGAACTTCGATTGACGAAAGTGCATCGCGGATGGCATAACTGTAGTGGGTGTATGCGCCCGGGTTTATAACTATGCCGTCAAAATTGCCTTGCGAATGATGGATAAAATCAATCAGCTCGCCCTCACCATTGCTTTGCAGAACGGTTGCCTCGGCACCTTTTTCGCGACAGTATTCCTCGATATAGTTTTCCAGATCAGCATAGGTTTTTTTCCCATATACTTCGGGCTCACGAATACCAAGCATATTCAGGTTAGGTCCGTTTATTACCAAAATTTTAGTCATTTTTCAAAACCTCACTTATTATTTTGTTTAGTACATTTTCCAAAGATTCGTTGTTCAGAACTTCGGCGTGGCAGGCTTTTTTGTAAAGCTCAAATCTTCGCTCAAACAGACCGACAAGTTTTTCTTTGCCGCTTTTCAGAAGCGGTCTGTTTTTTGTGTCAATATCACTCAAAAGATTTTCTAGGGGTCGGTTTATAAAAATCACAACAGATGATTTTTTTAAAATATCGGTATTTTCTTCCCTTTCCACAATTCCGCCGCCCGTTGATATCACAGAGTTTGTTTTTTGAGAAAGGTCCTTAAGCGCGTCGGTTTCAAGCTTTCGGAAGTGGTCTTCGTCAAACTGTTCAAAGATTTGGGGGATGGTCAAGTTTTGAGCTTCTTCAATATATTGGTCCGAGTCAAAAAACAAAAGACCAAGTTTTTTTGCAAGAAGCTTGCCGATTGTGGTTTTGCCCGAGCCGGGCATGCCGATAAGGACAATATTTTTCATTTAAAAGCCCCTCCTCAGCAGGATTTATAGTTGCCCAGGATTTTGAGTGATGCAGTCATATTCAAAAGCTGCGAAATAACATTTTTTATCTTTTCATCCTGCAAGTTGCCCTCAAAATCAACAAAGAACATATAATGAAACGACCCGTCACGGCTTGGCCTTGACTCAATCTTCAAAAGATTTACTCCGCTTTGCGCAAAAACCGACAAAACTTCGTTAAGAATACCGCTTCGGTCAGGAAGAGTAAAAAGTATGCTGACTTTGTCAAATTCCGGGGCAAGCTGACCTTTTTTTGCAATTACAATAAAGCGTGTTTTATTTACATCAATCGAGCTTATCCCTTCGGCAAGGATTTTAAGACCATAGAGCTCAGCTGCACGACGGTCCGAAATTGCAGCGACGGAGGGGTCGCCATTTCCGGCAATCATTTTTGCTGCCAATGCGGTGTTGTGATATGGCTCGAATTGCATTTTGGGGTGTTTTGCAAAAAATGCCTTACATTGCATATATCCTTGCTCATGCGAGTATACTTTTTTGATATCCCGAAGTTCTGCGGCAGGCAACCCGACAAGACAGTGGTCGATGTTTACCTCTGTTTCGCCGACTATGTAAAGACTGCGTTTTTCAAGCAGGTCAAGAGTTGCCGAAATTGAGCCGGTAGAGGAGTTTTCAAGCGGTATAACTCCAAAATCGGCTTTATTATCATTTACCGCGTCCAGAACCTCAGCAAAGGTCATAACATTGGTTTTTTCAGAGGACTCGCCAAAAAACTGCATAAGTGCTGTTTCGCTGTTTGAACCGGGAATGCCCTGGTATGCAACAAGCGGTTTTTTGACATCTGTAGCATTTTCAAAATTGTCAAGGAGCGAAAGTGCGTATTGAGTGTCAGCCAGTGCCTTTGTCTGTTCGTTGCGGCTTATTTTCATTATTCCTGCAAAAAAATCACGGACAGGAATCCGGAGCTCCTCACTTACCTTTGACATTTTGTCATTTAATATTTTTTCTTCCCGTTGCTTATCCAAAACAGGCAGATTGTTTTGCCGCTTGTATTCTGCAATACCAAGACTGCAATTCATTCTTTTGAGAAACAGAGGAAGAAGTTCGGCATCAATTTTGTCGATTTCCTGTCTTAAAGAATCTATATCGTACATTAAAAGGCTCCTTTCAACTTAGTCATATAGTGCATCCAAAATCGCAAGAGCAGCAGCACTTTCGATTACCACCGCTGCACGCTGAACAATGCAGGGGTCATGCCGGCCGGTGATTTCAAGTGTGGTGTTTTCCATTTTCTCAAGGTCAACGGTGCTTTGCGGTTTTGCTATTGACGGAGTGGGTTTGATTACGGTCGTGAACATAATCGGCATTCCGTTTGATATTCCGCCATTTATTCCTCCGTTGTGATTTGTTTTGGTATAAATTTCTTTTCCGTCGGTTTCAAATTGGTCGTTTGCGTCAAAGCCATACATATCAGCAAAATCAAAGCCACATCCGAATTCGATGCCCTTTACTGCAGGGACCGAGAAGATAAGTGACGAAATCCGGCTTTCGAGCGATGCAAAAAACGGCGAGCCGATTCCGGGTTTAACCCCCAAAACCGCACATTCGATAATTCCGCCGACCGAGTTTTTGTCGGCTGAGGCAGCAAGTATTTCCGCTTTCATTTTTTCGCCGACCGAATCGTCAATAACCGGAAATCCTTTTTGCGAAATCTCACTCAAAAGCTCGGGGGTAAGGGAAAGGTCAGAAAAAGAGTCTTCCGAAACGGTATGTATTTTTTTGACATGCGAGCCGACAGTTATGCCGGATTCTTTAAGGCAAAGCTTTGCAACTGCGCCTGCAAAAACCAATCCTGCAGTAATCCTGCCCGAAAAATGTCCGCCGCCGCGAAAATCATGTGCTTTGCCGTATTTTGCAAAACCGGTGAAGTCAGCATGGCCGGGACGGAGAATGTTTGGCGAGTAGTCTTTTGACCTTGTATTTGTGTTGCGGATTACAGCACAAATTGGAGTCCCCGAGGTTTTTCCATCAAAAACACCTGACAGAATTTCGACTTCGTCTGCTTCTTTTCTGGGTGTAGACAGATTGTCTCTTCCGGGGGCACGGCGAGTCATTTCGGCTTTTATAAATTCGGTGTCAAGCTCCAGCCCTGACGGAATTCCGTCAAGAACGACTCCGATTCCGCCTCCGTGAGACTCTCCGAAAATACTGATTTTTATTTTATTTCCCCAGGTATTCATCTTGCATTACCTCCAAGATTGTTATAGTCTTCAAAAAAGTCGGGATAGGATTTGCTTACTGCCTTTTCCGCTCCGTCTATAATTACATCGCCCTCGCAGCGGCAAGCCGCAATGGCAGCTGCCATTGCAATACGATGGTCGTTGTGGGCAGAAACTTCGGCGCCTTTTAAAGTTTGCTTGCCTTTTATGACAAGAAAATCTTCGCCTTCTTCAATATCTGCTCCCATTTTTTTAAGCACATCACAGGTTGTTGAAAGACGGTCGCTTTCTTTCAGCCTTAGGCGAGATGCGTTTGTTATACGGCTTTCGCCTTTGCAAAAAGCAAACAAAACTGCCAGAACAGGAACAAGGTCAGGTACCTCATCCGCGTCAATCGTTATGCCGTGCATAAGGGAAGTGCATATGGCGCTAAAGTCAGATTTTGAGACTTGTTCAATTTTTGCCCCGGTTTCTTTGATGATATCAAGGATTTTCTTATCTCCCTGCAGACTGTCGGGGTTAAGACCCGAGACTGTGATATCAGAGCCAAGTGCCCCTGCGACAAGGAAGAACGCACTTTGAGAAAAGTCACCCTCCACAACATAGTTTTGAGCTTTATATTTTTGATTTCCTTCTATAATGAAGGTTTTGTAATTGTCATTTTTGATTTTTATGCCAAACTTTTTAAGAACATCAAGAGTTATATCAATATAGCCTTTTGACGAAAGATTGCCGTCGATTGCTATTTCACTGGTCCCGTCAAGAAGAGGAAGTGCAAAAAGAAGACCTGTCACAAATTGCGAACTTACCGAGCCGTCGATTACAAATTTTCCCGGCTTAAGACTTCCGCTTATCAAAAGAGAGTTTTCTGTTTGATGGTATTCGATGCCAAGGTGGTCAAAAATTTTAAAGTATGGGTCAAGAGGCCTTGACAAAAGCCTGTCTTTTCCCGAAAATTCAAATTCTGTGCCAAGAGAGAGTGCAATGGGAATAAAAAATCTGAGGGTAGAGCCACTCTCCAAACAGTCAAGCCGGACTTTTTTGGTTAAGGGTTTGGTTTTTCGGCTTATATTAAGTGTCAAACTTTGGGGGTCATATATATATTCCCCACCAAGGGCTTTCATACAAGACAGGGTTGCCGAAATGTCGTCTGACAGCTTGATATTTTCAATTTTACAGTCTCCGCCCGACAAAAAAGCGGATATGATTGCACGGTGTGCATAGCTTTTTGACGGTGGAATTTTAACACTGCCCGAAAGAGGACAGGGCGTGATTGTTATTTTGTCCATATATGGTCCTTCTTTATATCTTTTATTATCACCTTGCCGATTTTTTCAGGAAGAATAAGACTTACAAAGTCGCCCTTCCCTTTTTTGTCAACAGCGATTGAGCCCGAAAGAGTCTGTTCATCAATGTCGATTTCTTCGGGCAGACCAAAAGCTGAAATAAGGGAGCGTATACGGTCCTTGGAATTATCTTTTGTTATACCAAGTGATTCGCCATATTCTGCTGCCATAACCATTCCGGCAGCAACTGCCTCGCCGTGGGTGTAGGTTTCGAAGTTATATTTCTTTTCGATTGCGTGCCCAAATGTGTGCCCAAAGTTAAGAATCATTCTTCCGCCAAGGTCAAGCTCGTCGTCCTCGACAACCTGCCGTTTGAGGTCGCAGGAATGATATATTACATCCTCGATAATTTCCATAACCTTTGCACGCGACGCCGAATTTTCCAGTTTTGCAAAAAAGTTTTCGTCAAGAATAGCACCGTATTTGATGACTTCGGCCATTCCATCTGAAAAAATTTTGTCAGAAAGTGTGTCAAGACAGTTGGGGTCAATGATTACAAGCCTGGGCTGATAGAATGCACCTGCAAGATTTTTCCCGGCAGGCAGATTGATTGCAACCTTGCCTCCAACACTGCTGTCCACCTGCGAAAGAAGTGTTGTGGGTATTTGAACAAACGGTATCCCCCGAAGAAGCGTTGATGCACAAAATCCGGTAAGGTCCCCGACAACTCCGCCGCCAAGAGCGATTACTATGTCGCTGCGGGTGATTTTGTTTGAAAGAAGCTCTGCATACAAGAATTCAAGATACTTAAGTGATTTTGAACTTTCGCCTGCAGGGACAGTCACCAGAAATGGTGAAAACCCGGATTTTTTAAGAGAGTCCAGCAGTTTTTCGGCGTAAAGTGGCGCGACATTTTCGTCGGTAACAACAGCTGCCTTACCAACAGGCGAGACCTCGGCAATCAAAACACCTGCATTATCCAGAATTCCTTTTTGAATTTTTATGTCATATTCCCGTCCAGGAATATTTACTTTGAGTATGTTCATATTATTTTGGCTCTCTTTCCTGCATATCAAGTTTATTTGTTCGCACTCTTGACAAAAGCTTTTCGAGTTCGTCTTTGTCAAAGTTTTCAATTCCATTCTTAAATTTTACCAAAGAACTTATGTATCGGTCAAGTTCTTTAAGCAAAAAATCCCGATTTTCTAAAAACAATTCGCTCCATAGCTTTGGATTGATATTTGCAATTCGTGTGCAGTCGCGAAACGCGCCTGCTGTATATGCACGATTCATTTTCTCATTAAAGTCAAGGCAAAGTGCTGCAGCAGAAACATGCATAAGGTCACTTGTGTAGGCAATGACGCTGTCGTGTTCCTCGGGGGTGGCTTTCGCTATGCGTGTTGCACCGATATATTTTGCCATATCTTCGATAAGTCCCACACCATAATCTGTCGAGGTTTTGCCCGGAGTGATTATAAAGCCGCACATACCAAAAAGCTCGGGAACGGCACTGTCAAAGCCGTGAGTTTCTTTCCCTGCCATAGGGTGACTGCCGACATATTCACAAAACTCGGGGAGGACAGCCTCTATTTGCTGTGCAAGCTTTGTTTTTACGCCGCAAACATCTGTTATCACCGCACCTTTTTTAAATACAGATGCATTTTCTTTGATTATTTTAAGTGTCACCTCAGGATAGGTACAAAGAATGACAAGGTCGGCTTTTTTGATTGCATCGCGGGGATTTTCAACAGCCTCGTCAACGGCACCGTTTTCAAGTGCTTTTTGTCGGGTTTCGGGGTCGATATCACATCCACAGATTTTGGCAGAGTGAAAGCCTTTAAGGGCATAAGCCATAGAACCACCGATTATGCCAAGACCGATTATTGTAATTTTAAAGTCAGGAGTATCCATTTTCAAATCGTCACTTTCTACATTTGCTTTCCAAAATGTGTGCTCATTGCACCAAGTTTTTTCATAAGATTTGCATACTGGTCAAGGTCAAGTGACTGAGCACCATCGCACAAGGCTGATTTGGGGTCATTGTGGACCTCAACAATAAGTCCGTCTGCACCAACTGCCATAGCAGCAAGTGACAACGATTCAACCATCCAGTTTATACCTGCCGAATGTGACGGATCAACAACAACCGGCAGATGCGAAAGTTTTTTGACCGCAGGGATTGCACTCAGGTCAAGTGTGTTGCGGGTATAGGTCTCGAATGTGCGGATGCCTCTTTCGCAAAGGATTACATTTGGGTTTCCGCCTGCCATAATATATTCGGCAGACATAAGCCATTCCTCAATAGTGGAAGAAAGTCCGCGTTTTAAAAGAATCGGTTTTGTGGTCTTTCCAAGCTCTTTAAGAAGGTCAAAGTTCTGCATGTTTCTTGCTCCGACCTGGATTATATCAACATTGTTTTCGAAGATTTCTACAAGGTGAGGCGACATAATTTCGGTTACAATGGGCAGACCTGTCTCGCGACGGGCTTCTTTTAAAAGTTCAAGACCTTCAAGCTCGAGCCCCTGAAAGGAGTACGGTGATGTGCGTGGCTTGTAAGCACCACCGCGAAGAATTGCAGCACCGCTTTCCTTTACACTTTTTGCTACAGTCAAAATCTGTTCTTTGCTTTCAACACTGCAAGGACCTGCCATAACAACAAAGGATTTTTCGTCACCGATTGAAGCATTGCCGACTTTTATGGAAGTGTTCATAGGATGGAATTTGCGGCTTGCCTTTTTGAAAGGTTCCTGAACACGCATAATGCGCTCGACATCAGGATTAAGCAAAAGTCTGTCGGCGTCAAGTGCGTGTGTGTCACCTATAAGACCGATAACAATGCTGTCTTTGCCTCGGATTATGTTAAGTTCAAATCCCTTTGTTTTAAATTCCTCAATCATAGAATCAAGATGACTTTGCGGAATAGTTGTTTTTGTTACAATTACCATTTTTATCTCTCCCTTTAAATATAAAATAAAAAGAGAGCCCGTTTGTATAACGAGCTCTCAAAAAAGTTACAAGATTCAGCAAAAAATCAACCAAATCAGCTCATTATACACAATTTTTTCGGCATAAAGAAATAACCATAGCTAAAGTAAAAGCTAAGGCTGATAAAGTAGAAGAAATATTTAATTGTCTGATTTAAAGAATCAATTAAATTCATATTCCTGTACCCTTTCGGTTATTTGCATAATAGTTTAGCACAATAAATTGATAAAGTCAAGAATTTTTTTAAAAATGCTTTATAAAATTTCTTCGATATGAAATCCCTCGCGATGTGGAATATGGTTGACTAATTTTGAGAACATAATAAATTCGCCAAAGAAGTTGGTCTTTTCTTCCAAATCGGCAAACGCCTCAGCCTGTGCAAGCGAAATTTCAAGTTGCTCAATATCTTCCGTGCTTATGGTCAGGGATGCCCAAATGCTGTATTTTTCCCATTCCTGCCGGATTCCTTCAAGTTTAAAACGCACAGTCTCCCAGTTTTCCGCTGATGCAAGTCTGAAGACCTCGTCATTTTTTGCCCCAAGGGATTTTCCCATTTTGTTCATCAAAAAGGAGTGGACTCCAATGAATATACACATAACAAGAAGTATTATTATTGCTGCGCGGAGTATTTTCATCGGTTTTTCCTCCTTTTGTTGTTTGGTATAATTATGACATCACCGTCTTTTGTTGCCGTCATACAAAAGATATCAGCAAGACCGGACACTTTTTTTAAGGAAAGCTGTTTACGCAGCCAGTTTTCGTCAAAGCCAAGTGTTTTCAGGTTGTGCGAATTAATGCACCCATTGTCTACTATCACATAACTTAAGGCCGAAGCCGACGGAGAAATCCCGACATCCTCGGGAGTCAGAGACCTTTTCTGTGGGGTGGGTATCACACTTACATTTCCGTTTGTCTCCATAATTACAAAATCCACTTCCGAAAGGTTTGTTGCTCCGGTGTTTCGCACACATTCCATCAAATCGTGAAGGTTGAAACGATGCTTTTCCATTTCGGATTCATTTATTTTTCCTTTTTCGTAAAAAACACTTGGTGTGCCAAAAAAAATCTTTCTGAGGGCAAAACTCTTATAAGCCCCAAACGAAATCAGCACTTCAAGAATAACCAGCAAAAAAATGGACACAAGACTGTTGATAAGCGGTTGGGAGGTGTCTTGTATGGGAAGAGCGGCAACCTCGGATATTACAATAGTCACAACCAACTCTGATGCCTCAAGCTCTCCTATCTGGCGCTTTCCCTGCAGCCTGAGTGTCAAAACTACAAAAAAATACATTATAATAGTGCGTATAAAGGCCGTAAACATCTGCTCACCTCACAAAAATATATTTTCAAGTATTTCCAAAAATAAAAAATATATGCTCGCTTGCCGACGGACACGGCACAAAGAGGGGAGATGAAACATATAATATGTATAAAAATAAAACGAGGAGAGATTGTTATGGCAGAGACAAACCTTCAGCCAATGGGATTTTTGGTGCTTCAGGTGTATACGGCGGACCAGGCGCTTCCAATAGAGGGCGCACATGTTCTGGTGACAAAAACCACTCCTGACGGCGAAGAACTTGTTAAGGTGATGCAGACAGACCGTAGCGGAAAGACCGAAGCCCTTGCACTTTCTGCGCCGCCTGCGGCAAATTCGCAAAAGCCTGATGGCGGAACAAGATACTATGTCTATAATGTACGGGTGGATTATCCGGGGTATTATACAATGGAAAATCTTGATGTGCCGATTTTTGACGGGCAGACATCAATTCAGCCGGTGGCACTTATTCCGCTTCCGCAAGACGAGGAACAAGGCAAAAAAATCTCGGTAGTCGAGCGCGAGCCAAATCTTTGATATGAGGTGATTTTTTTGGTAGGCAGACCTTACATACCAGCAACAATAACAGTTCATCTTGGAGCACCTGACTCAAACGCCGAAAATGTGACTGTCAATTTTGCAGATTACATAAAAAATGTCGCATCAAGCGAAATTTATCCCACCTGGCCCGAAAACGCAATCAGGGCAAATATATATGCGCAGATTTCGTATGCATTAAACAGAGTCTATACCGAGTGGTACAGGTCAAGGGGCTATGATTTTGATATAACCAACTCAACGGCATTTGACCAGTCATTTGTAAGAAACCGCGATATATTTGAAAATATAAGTCAGATAGTAGATGAGATTTTTAATGATTACATCCGAAGGCAAGGCAACCTTGAACCGCTTTTTGCAGCGTTTTGTGACGGCCGCGAGGTGACTTGCGACGGACTTTCGCAATGGGGAAGTGTGGACCTTGCCAATGCAGGATATACACCATATGAGATATTGACAAATTATTATGGAAATGACATTGAACTGGTCAGGGATGCGCCTGTTCAAAATATCTCCGAGTCGTATCCGGGTGAGCTTTTGAGACTTGGCAGCTCGGGACAAGAGGTCAGGAACATACAAACTCAGCTCAACAGAATTTCAAAGGATTACCCGTCAATCCCCAAAATTTCGGCGACGGATGGAGTTTTTGGCGTGCAGACCGAAAATGCAGTCAGGGAATTTCAGCGGATTTTCAACCTGACCCCTGATGGGATAATAGGCAAGGCGACCTGGTACAAAATAAAGTATATATATGTTGCAGTAGCAAACCTTGCCGAGCTGAATTCTGAAGGGATACGAATTGAGGATATCCCCAAACAGTTTGTTTCGGACATAAGGCTTGGGAATTCCGGGGATCCGGTCAGGGTGCTTCAGTATTATCTGGCGTTTATTGCCGCCTATAACAATGCGGTGTCGGCACCGGCAATTGACGGTACATTCGGTCAGGCAACACTTGCGTCGGTCAGGGAGTTTCAGAGTGCTTATGGTCTCCCACAGACAGGCGTTGTTGACGAAACTACGTGGGATAAGCTGAGCGAGGTTTATCTGGGAATAATCCAAAGTAATCCGCCGGAGTTTCTGTCAAATGTTCCGGTGCCATATCCGGGCACACCTCTTGTTCTGGGAAGTTCGGGCGAAGCGGTCAGAGTTTTGCAGGAAAGACTTGACTTTATTTCAGGTTTTTTTGAAAATATCGAGTATGTGGAGCCAAGCGGATACTATGGCGAACAGACTGTAAATGCGGTGAACTCATTCCTTCGCGATGTGGGACTTCCCGAAAAAGGAATTGTTGGACCCGGTGCGTGGAAACTGATTGAGGATACCTATTTCAATCTGCAAAGTGGCGACCAGAAGACCTCGGGCCAAAATCCGGGATATACAGTAAATTAAGGAGGAGTATTGATGGCAAACGGAAATATATCAGACAGGGAATACTATTCTTTCAGGGATAAACCTGCCAATATAAACGAATTACAACAGTTTTTGAGATACATTTCGCAAAATACTGATGGGATACCGACTGTAGTCCCCGACGGAATTTATGGACCCGAAACACGGGCAGCGGTATCGGCTTTTCAAAAAAAGACGGGACTTTCGCAAAGCGGTGAGGCGGATTTTGAAACATGGACAGCTATTGTGGATTTTTATGATGAACTAAAAAGAAAGAATATGTTCCCCAAGGGAATTTTAGGGTATCCTCCCGAGATTCCGCATCTTAAGGAGGGCGACGACTTTGAGGAGATTTATCTTTTGCAAATTATGCTGAGACGCATAGCCAAAATCTTTAAAAATGTAACTATGCCGGAATTGACCGGGGTATACGACAACAAAACCTCTCAGGCGGTAAAGGATTTCAGTAGACTTTATGGCAAAGAAAGTAGCGGGATTGTTGACCGCGAACTTTGGAACATACTGACAGATACATACAATGCTTTTACTATCAATGGATAGCTTGACAACAAGACGCGCATTTGTTAAAATAAGGTGCGTAAAAACGGAGGAATGTAATTATGAGAATGAGAAGGAAAAAACACAGGGAAGAACGGATGGAAAACTGTTCGGACATTATTATAAAAGACATATTGAAGTATAAAGAAAACCTGAAGGACATATTTCCAAAAGATTTTCCGTTGCATATGGAAATCGGATGCGGAAAGGGTGGGTTTATAAGCACCATTGCGGAGCTTAACCCTGAGGTAAATTACATAGCGTTTGAGAAAAACTTAGATGTTTTGGTGCTTGCGACGGAAAAGGTGTCTGAAAAGGGGCTTGAAAATGTCAGGTTTGTTCCGGGTGATGCCGAAATTCTTGCCCAGCTTGAAGAACAAAAAAGCATAGAGAGGCTTTATATAAATTTTTGCGACCCTTGGCACAAGTGGGGACACAGAAAAAGACGCCTTACGTATAAGAGATATCTTGAAATATATGAGAGAATTATGAAAGATTCGGGCGAGATACATTTTAAAACGGACAATGCACCGCTCTTTGAATTCTCTCTCAACTCTTTTTCGGATTTTGGCATGAAATTAAAAAACATTACCCTCGATTTACACAACAGCAAATTTGAAGGTAATGTTATGACCGAATATGAAAAACTGTTTTCCGAAAAAGGTCAGCCAATTTACAGATGCGAGGCTATCTTTTGTTCTTTTGACGATTGTAAATCTTCGGAGTAAAAATCGCCAGAAGGAAAAACAAAGTGTGGGCAATTACTACTGACAGAACTGCATAATCTATGTTGAGCTTGGGCTCAAGAAAACGAGTGGGCAGGAAAAACCACATATATAATTTGTACCGCCTTGAGTAGAAAAAAGATGAGACAATTATGTATACAGATGATGCAGTAATGGTTGGAATAAAATATTGTTTTTTGTTTCTTGCTTCGACAAACAACCCCGACCAGTTGACAAAATGAATATGCAAAAATAAGAACAGGGCAATTGTATTCAAAACAAGGCAAACAAACGTGTCTGAAATTGCAAGGTCACTGTAAATCATCAAAGAAAATACAACCGAGCAAATACAGCCCACTACAAAAGTCTTTATTGTTTCTACGATTGAACGGATAAGTATAGGCATAAACTTTTTCAGGACCATCCTTTTTTGAAAATTGAGTATACAATTGAAATGAGTATACAAACACTATATTAGCACAACAAAACTTAATATGCAAGCAAAAAAATAAAAAAATTCTCAGAAAAATATTGACAAACATAAAAGAATGTGATAAAATTTCGGGAGTAAAGCAGAAGGTCCGCTTCTCCCCTCAGCAAATTTGGCAAAAGGGTAAGAAAATTTGATTTTTTTTCAAGTGCGGAGATTTTATGCTTTCGCACTTATTTTTTTTCACATAAAAGTTGTGTGATTTAAAAAGTGCAGATTATTCTGGAGGTGTTTAGATATAGCTAAGCAAGAGTTGATGATTAACGAAGAAATCAAAGACAAAGAGGTCCGTCTTATCGGTCCTGACGGCGAACAACTTGGTGTTGTTTCGGGCAAAGAGGCTCAGAAAATTGCAGAGGAACACAATCTTGACCTTGTAAAGATTGCGCCTCAGGCAAAGCCCCCTGTTTGCAGAGTTATGGATTATGGCAAACACAAGTTCGAAATAGCAAAAAGGGAAAAAGAAGCCCGCAAAAATCAAAAGGTTATCAATATTAAAGAGGTAAGACTCAGTCCTAATATTGATGAACATGATTTCAATACAAAAGTTAATCAGGGGATCAAATTTTTAAAAGCAGGTGACAAGGTCAAGGTTTCGGTCCGTTTCAGAGGTCGTGAGATTACGCACAGTGCCAGCGGAAAAGAACTTTTGCTCAAAGTAAAAGAGCAGATGGCTGAGGTCGGTGTTGTTGAAAAGGACATCAAACTCGAAGGAAGAAGTATGGCTATGTTTGTATCGCCCAAAAAAGCATAAAAGTCAAAGTAACTTTGGACAAAAGCTTTCAAAACTTTATTTATGGAAGGAGAAAAAAAGATGCCGAAAATTAAGACACATAAAGGCTCTGCAAAACGCTTCAGCGTTACAAAAAATGGTAAAATCAAAAGAGGAAAGGCTTTCAGAAGCCACATTCTCAACAAGAAGACAACAAAGAGAAAAAGAAAGCTCAGAAAGAACGGATATCTCGCAAGTGCAAATGCTGCAACAATCAAGAGCATGATTCCTTACAAATAAGGATCAGCTTTGTGCGAGAGCAGCAAGTGCTGCAAGAAAAAACTTCTGCGGATTTCCGCAAATTGGATTTAGATGAAAGGAGTCTTTAGATATGGCAAGAGTTAAAGGTGCTATGAACACCAGAAAAAGACATAAGAAAATATTGAAATTGGCTAAAGGATACAGAGGAGCAAAGAGCAAGCTTTTCAGAACTGCAAATCAGGCAGTTATGAAGTCGCTCAGCTATGCATACCGTGACAGAAAGCAAAAGAAGAGAAACTTCAGACAGCTTTGGATCGCAAGAATCAATGCTGCTGCAAGAATGAACGGTATCAGCTACAGCAAGTTCATGAATGGACTCAAGACAAACGGTATCGAAATAAACAGAAAGATGCTTGCAGAGATTGCAGTATCTGACCCTGCAGCTTTTGCTAAGCTGGTTGAAAAAGTAAAATAAAATATTCTTTCAAAAAGTTATATCACGCGTGCGTGATATAACTTTTTCGCTCATAATATACTAAAGTAAAAAGTAATTTGAATGTTTTAAAATATGGAGAACACAAATGATATATAATATATCAAGCAAGCATAACCAAACAATCAAAACAATCAGGCAACTTAAACGAAAAAGCATAAGGACAGAAGAAAAAAAGTTTATTGCCGAGGGCAAAAAAATAGTACTCGAGGCGTTTGAAAACATTCCCAAGCGGATTTTTTGCGTAGTGGCATCCGAAAACTTTGCCGAAACAGAAACGGATATAATAAAAAAAGCAGATGAGATTTGCGGCAAAGTCTTTGTTGTTCCTGAGGGCGTTTTTGACGAACTGTCAGACACCGAAACTCCTCAGGGAGTTTTAGCTGTTGTTAATATTTGCGAGGAAGAAATTCTTCCTGAGCAACCTTTGGGCAAGCTTGTTGTTCTTGACGGCGTTTCCGAACCGGGAAATTTAGGCACTGTAATCCGTACTGCCGAGGCTCTTGGCTTTGACGGGATATATCTTGTCAAAGGTTGCGCCGACATATATTCGCCCAAAACTGTCAGGGCAACCATGGGGTCGTTGTTTCGGATGAAGTTTAAGGCAAACTGCGCAGTGAATGACCTTGAAGAACTGAAACAAAAAGGATTCGCAATTATTTCCACAACTCCCGGCGGAGATACTGTTCTTGAAAAATTCACTCCGCCTCAAAAGTTTGCAGTTGTTATAGGAAATGAGGCGCATGGCGTAAGCGACGAGGTTTTGGGAATATCTGATTTTAAAGTTAAAATAACAATGAAAGGCAGGGCGGAATCCCTGAATGCTGCCGTTGCAGCAGGGATAGTAATGCACTGGTTAGCCTGACACCCTGCCTGAAAATAAATCAAAGAGTTGAGATAAATGGAACTTTTGTATGAAGTGTGGCTTCACAGTATAGCCACATTCGAACCCGAAGTGGTTGCAAAGCTTGCACCGATTTTTGAAAGAACAACAAATACCTTTACTTCGGGTGATATGGACAGAAAGCTTGTTAAAGAGATCGGACTCTCGGGCGAATTTGCAAATCGGATGAGTGATGCCGAAGTATTTAAAGAAGCAAAAGAAATAATTAAATATTGTTGTGATAATGGGATAAGGATTATAACACCCGACTCGCCCGAATATCCGCAAAGCTTGAAGCATATCAATTTGCCTCCCCGGATTTTGTTTGCAAAAGGGGCAGAAATCAAGCGCGAAAACGAAATAGGGGTGGCGGTTGTTGGATGCCGAAAGCCGACAGAGCACGGAAAGACTTTTGCAAGAATGATAGGCAAAAGCCTGGGACAAAACAATATAACTGTCGCAAGTGGTCTTGCCGAGGGTATAGACACAGAGGCACATTGGGGTGCACTTGATGCGGGTGCAAAAACTGTTGCTGTTCTGGCAGGCAGTGTTGATGAGGTTTATCCCAAATCAAACGAGCGTCTGTACCACCGAATTCTTGAAAACGGCGGCACAATTGTTTCAGAAAGGCCACCTAAAACTTTCGTCAAAAGATATTTTTATCAGCAGCGCAACCGTATAATTATAGGAATGACAAGCGGCACGGTTGTAGTTGAAGGAAAGATTGACGGCGGAACAGGAATTTCCGCAAGGCTGGCGCTTGATGAGAACAAGGATGTTTTTGCGGTGCCGGGCAACCCTGTGCTTTGGCAGTCCGAGCTCCCCAACAAATTGATCAGCGAGGGCGCCGAGATGGTGATTGGGGAAGATATTGTTGCACAATCCTATAAAGAAAGATATCCTGACTTAGTGGTCCTCAAAGAGCCTCAGAAACCTTCAATAAAAAACAGCAAACCAGAAAAAATATTAAGTGAGGACGAAAAAATTCTTGAATTTTTAAGAGAATCCGGCAGAATTGCAACTGCCGAAGAAATTGCAGAAAACTGCAAAATCAGTATAAATGTTTTAAGCGGCAGGCTTACAATCCTGTGCATAAAAGGAAAACTGCGTCAGGAAAGCGGAAACAGATATGTTTTAATTTAAGGCTTGTGTGGTTTGATTTCCCACGGCTTAAGAAAGAGATGGTTTTTTAAAATGGCAAAAGCTGCAAGTAAAGAAACAAAACCAAAGAAGAATCTTGTCATTGTTGAGTCACCGGCAAAGGCAAAAACTATAAAAAAATACCTTGGCTCAAAGTACGAGGTTACGGCTTCGATGGGGCACCTCAGGGACCTTCCTAAAAGTCAGCTGGGGGTTGATATTGAGGATGATTTCGAGCCTAAGTATATTACCATAAGAGGCAAAGGTGACCTTATTGCAGGGCTTAAAAAAGATGCAAAAAACTCGGCAAAGATTTTTCTTGCAACTGACCCTGACCGCGAGGGCGAAGCAATCTCGTGGCATCTGGCAAACCTTTTGGGAGTCGACCCGGATTCTGATTGCCGTATAACCTTTAATGAGATTACCAAAAATGCGGTAAAAGAAGCGGTGACAAAACCAAGAGCGATAGATTCAGATTTGGTTGACGCACAGCAGGCAAGGCGTGTCCTGGACAGAATTGTCGGATATCAGCTCAGCCCTCTTCTTTGGAAAAAAGTGAAAAAAGGTCTCAGCGCAGGCAGAGTTCAGTCGGTTGCTACAAAACTGATTGTAGATCGCGAGCGCGAGATAGAAGCTTTTAAAGAAGAAGAATACTGGACAATAGATGTAAAACTGACAAACGAAAAGGGAAAGTCTCCGTTTGTCGCAAAGTTTTATGGCAAGGATTCCAAGAAAAAGATGAATCTTGCCGATGAAAAAACAACAATACAAATAGCCGAAAAGTTGAAGTCGGCACAATATACAGTTCAAAGCGTAACCGAGGGACAAAAGAAGAGATTCCCGTCACCGCCGTTTACCACAAGTACATTGCAGCAGGAAGCCGCACGAAAGCTTGGCTTTACCGCAAAGCGTACAATGGCAACGGCTCAGCAGCTTTATGAGGGAATTGACATAAAGGGAAGCGGAAGTGTCGGACTTATAACATATATGAGAACTGACTCGCTTCGCATTGCAAATGAAGCAATTTCGGAGTGCAGAGGATATATCGGCAGCAGATTCGGCGAAGTATATGTCCCTGAAAAACCCAAATTTTATAAGTCAAAGCGAAGCGCTCAGGACGCACACGAAGCTATCAGACCTACATCAATCGTGTATGACCCTGAAAAAATAAAAGATTCGTTAAAACCCGACCAATACAAGCTTTACAAGCTTATCTGGAACAGATTCCTTGCAAGTCAGATGCCGGACGCTGTGTTTGATACACTTCAGGCGGATATAAAAGCTGATGAATATATCCTCAAGGCAAGCGGCTCGACCGTAAGATTTGACGGATTTATGGCGGTTTATGTCGAGGGCAAGGATTTTGCCGAAGAAAAGGAAGGCAAAATGCCAAAAATCGAAGACAGACAAAGCCTTTTGTTCAAGGATATCGAGACAATGCAACACTTTACTCAGCCACCTGCACGGTATACCGAGGCATCACTTATAAAGATTATGGAAGAAGACGGTATCGGAAGACCAAGTACTTATGCTCCGACAATCACAACCATAACAAGCAGGGGCTATGTAGCAAGAGAAGGCAAGACTCTTTATCCGACCGAACTTGGTACAATTGTTACCGAGCTTATGGAAGAACATTTTTCGGATATAGTTGATGTTGAGTTTACCGCTAATATGGAAGAACGCCTTGACTGTATTGAAGATGGTGAAAAAGAGTGGAAACAAATAATCCGCGAATTTTACGGACCGTTTTCAAAGACTCTTGCTGATGCAGAGGAAGCTATAGGTAAGGTTGAGGTGCAGGACGAAGTATCGGATGTTGTGTGCGAAAAATGCGGCAGAATGATGGTTTACAAGCAGGGCCGTTTTGGCAAGTTTTTGGCGTGCCCCGGATATCCGGAATGTAAAAACACCAAGACTATTGCCGAAAAAGTTGATGCTCCCTGCCCTAAATGCGGAAAAGCAGTTGAGGTACGAAAATCCAGAAAAGGGGTAAAATATTACACCTGCGAAAGCGGAACAGATTGTTTGATTTCGTGGGACGAACCCACAAAGCTGAAATGTCCCCAGTGTGGCGGAGCAATTATGAAAAAGAGACCGTTTAAAGGCAGAGGCCCCATAAAATATGTATGTTTTAATGAAAATTGCAATTTTGAAGAGCTTATGTCAAAAAGTAATTTGAAATAGGGGAAATGACTGTGACGATTTTTGTCACAGTCATTTTTTTGTTAGAAAATACAAAAGAATTAAAAGTTTGACATAAATGGCAAGAAAAAAACGAAAAACGACATAAAAAATGTGAAAGTTTTGTAAAAATCCTACAAAAAATCTTGCAATCCTGAAAAAAATGAAGTATAATAGAACAGAATGAGGATTTGTTCAAAATTCTTTTCGTTAAAAAGTGTAGCAAGGATTTAACGGAGGTATTAAGTATGCAAAGCAGAATTTTTCAGAATGCTTGTAATCAACTTAAAAAGGATATTCACCGCAAACTTGGTATTATGGACGAAAATGGTTATATAATTGCGTGCAGCGATGAAAAAAAGGTTGGATTTCAAAGGGAGAATGTGATTGCTCATTTTGAAGCAAGCAACGATGATTTTGTTGGCGGCGGATATGTTTTCAAAAAGATTGAGACCTACAACAAAAATCTTTATGTAGTATTTTGCGAGGGCGAAGACGAGCTTGCAAAAGGTTTTGCAGCTTTTCTGGCGACCCATTTTATGACAATCAAGCAATACTATGACGAAAAATACGACCGCAACAGCTTTGTAAAAAATATTATTCTGGACAATGTTCTTGCAAGCGACTTGATTTATAAGACTCGCGAACTTAAATTGTCGGTGGAGGCAAAGCGAGTTGTTTTGATTATACATTCGCAAAAAACAGCAGAAGTCTCTATGGTTGATGTTCTTCAGGGCATTTTTCCGGACAGTGCAAAGGATTTTGTAATAAGAATTGATGACCGCGATGTCGCTGTTGTGTACGAGGTTAAGCCTTCGGCGGATATGCAGTCGATTATGCAGACTGTCCGCGAACTTCATGATACTGTTGTATCCGAGACCATGGTAAAAGTTTCGATTGGTATTTCTACAATAGTTGAAACAATACAGGACCTTGCCCGTGCTTACCGCGAAGCAAAAATCGCTCTTGAAGTAGGAAAGGTGTTTGATACCGAAAAGAATATCATAAGCTATGACAATCTTGGTATAGGAAGACTTATTTATCAGCTTCCTACAACACTTTGCGAGTTGTTTTTGAACGAAGTTTTCAAAAAAGAATCAATATCTGTTCTGGACAGCGAAACAATATACACAATCCAGAAGTTCTTTGAAAACAACCTCAATGTATCCGAGACTTCACGAAAATTGTTTGTTCACAGAAATACGCTTGTGTACAGACTGGACAAAATCAAAAAACTTACAGGTCTTGACCTTCGCGAATTTGACGATGCAATTATATTTAAAGTTGCTATGATGGTCAACAAGTACCTGACCTCGGAGCCCACAAGATTATAATCGATTACAGAAAAAAATTTCTTATGGGCGGAAAGGGCACAAAATATGATAGAATTTAAAAATGTTTCCAAAACTTATGAGGATACCGGCGTACAAGCTCTTAATGATGTATCATTTTTTATTGATAAGGGTGAGTTTGTCTTTCTGGTTGGTCCTTCCGGCGCAGGAAAGTCAACTTTGACCAAGCTTCTTATAAAAGAAGAAACTCCAAACAGCGGCGAAATAACTATCAACGGATTTGACCTTAACTCGCTTCCCAAAAACAAAACTCCGTATTTGAGAAGAAGTATAGGTATGGTTTTTCAGGACTTCAGGCTTCTTCCAAACAAGACTGTTTATGAGAATGTTGCCTTTGCAATGCAGGTTATAGGTGCATCGCGCAGCGAGATAAGGCGAAATGTCCCCAATGTTTTGTCACTTGTGGGGCTTGCCCACAAAGCCAGAATGAAACCAAGTCAGCTTTCAGGTGGCGAACAGCAAAGGGTTTCGCTTGCCCGCGCTCTTGTAAATAAGCCTCCTGTGATTATAGCAGACGAACCTACCGGAAACCTTGACCCCGATACTGCAAATGAGATTATGCAGCTTCTTGTCGAGATAAACAAGCGTGGAACGACAATGATTGTCGCAACCCATGCAAAAAACTTTGTTGACGAAATGCACAGAAGAGTTCTGGCAATTGAGAATGGGGTTCTTGTAAGAGACGAAGAGGAAGGAACTTACGGCTATGATATTTAGAAATATAAAGTACTTTGTTACTCAGGGGGTTAAAGGCCTTGTTTCAAACAGCCTTATGACTCTTGCATCAATAGGTATAGTTGTCGCAAGCCTGGTTCTTTTTGGCGTTTTTGTGCTTTTTGGACTCAATATCAACAGTGTTGGTACTCAGATAAAGGACCAGTGTGAAATAAATGTATATATGCCCAATGATATGAGCCGTGATGATGTCCGTGCTATCGGAAGTCAGCTTGGCGAACTTGAATTTGTAAAAGAAGCTCAGCTTTACACAAAGGAAGAAAGGCTTCAGAACTACAAAGAGGGTATTCGTCAGGACCAGGCGGCAGTTATAACAACACTGGAGACGGACAACCCTTTGCGTGACGCATATGTTTTGTCGCTTACCGATGTAAGACAGGCAAACCAAGTCGCAGAGCAAGCGGCAAAAATTAAGGGTGTCGAAGAAGTTACAAACCGTCAGGATTTGATAAAGACCATACTTTCTATCACAAACACCATCAAGCATGTGAGCATATGGCTTCTTGTAATCCTTGCAGCTATTGCGGTTTTTATAATTTCCAACACCATCAAGCTTGGAATGTTCTCAAGACGCAAGGAAATCAATATAATGAAGTTTGTCGGCGCAACTGATTGGTTTATCAGATGGCCGTTTATAATTGAAGGAATGATTTTAGGTGCACTTGGTGCAGGGATTGCGGTGATAGTGGTTATGGCTGGATACGGCTCGGTTTTGCCGTCTGTCCAGGGATTTATGGGAAACATAAAATTGCTTGAAACCGCAGAAATCAGCGATATAATTGTTATTGGATTTTTGCTTATGGGAACTGCTATTGGAATGGCAGGAAGTGCAATGTCCATACGAAAGCATCTGCATGTATAAAGGGGGAAGCTGATTTTGAACAAAAAAACAGTTCGTTGGATTTCGCTGATTATTGCAGCAATATTTGTTTTTGGAACAATATCGTCAATACTTTTTGAACTTGCTTATGCTGAGACAACTCAGCAAAAAATAAATGCAGCCGAGCAAAAGAAAAAAGACGCTCAGAAAAAGATAAACGAGGCAAACACCAAAAAAGTAAAAACCCTTGCTGACAAAGAACGCCTTGAAAAAGAAGCAGGACAGCTTCAGACTCAAATCGAGGCCCTTGACAAAACAATCGCCGAAACAAAAGCAGATTTGGCTGAAGAACAGAAAAAACTGGATGTGGCGACAGAAAAGGCAAATGAAAAATACGATGTCTTTCAGGAACGTTTCCGCGTTATGTGCGAGCATGGCGATGTAAGTTATCTCGAGATGCTGCTTTCGGCAAAAAGTTTTGGTGATTTTGTTGACAAAGCCGAAATAATGAAAGAAATATCCCGATATGACAAACAAGTTTTTGACGAGATGGACAAGGTTCGCCGTGAAATAGAACAGGCGCGTGACGAGATTGAAAAGCTTAAAGAAACACAGGAAGCCTCGGCAAAGGATTTGGAAAGTCAAAAAGCTGCTCTTGTACAAAAACAAAACGAGCAGGCAGCATACATAAGAGAACTTGAAAAAGACACCGCGGCTTATCAAAAGATAATTGACGAGGCGGATGCTGCAATGGCAGCTCTTCGCGCATCGGTATCAGGTTCGCTCAGCTCTTCTTCGGGCGGTGCAAAATATGTCGGCGGAGAATTTACCTGGCCAACGCCAAGCTGCCATTACATAACATCGAATTTTTCACCCAGACGAAAAAATCCGGTAACCGGCATATACAAACGCCATACCGGTACAGATATAGGTGCTTCATACGGAGCGGCTATTGTGGCGGCTAACGCAGGAACAGTTACGCTTGCGGGCTGGAACTCGGGTTACGGCAACTGTGTTATTATTGACCATGGCGGCGGCAAAGCTACACTATATGGGCATATGAGTTCATACAGTGTTTCTGCAGGACAAAAGGTTTCGAAGGGCCAGCGCATAGGGTCGGTTGGCTCTACAGGAAATTCGACAGGACCGCATCTTCATTTTGAGGTGCTTATAAATGGTGCTGCGGTTGACCCGATGCAATTTTTTTAAATGAATAAATTACAGTCACCTGCATATATTTTATGCAGGTGACTGTAATGTGGAAAGGTCAAAATTTATGTATATAAAAAAATCTGTGTTGATAGTGTGCTCAATATTGCTGGTGGCAGCAACTTTTTTGGGAACAATTATGCTCGTAAATCCGTTTGGCGTACTTGAGTTTGATGATTTTTTCAAGTTTGGTACAGGCATTAATACTCTCAAAAAGTACTATTATGAGGATATTGATGGTGACAAGCTTTTGGATGGTATATTGCTTGGCGCATCACTTAGCACCGAGGACCCGTATACAGTATATATGGACAAAGAAAGCGCGGACAGCTTTTTGGAAAGTGTGGAATCCGATGATTATACCGGGGTAGGTCTTTATATAAGTAACGAAGACGGCTTTGTTACAGTTGTATCACCACTTTCGGGCTCGCCTGCAGAAAAGGCAGGAATTGTCACAGGAGATAAAATTTTAGAGGTTGACGGTGAGGAAGTCAGTGGCGAGTTTATTGACGAGGCGGCAGCCAAAATGAAAGGCAAAGAGGGAACAGAGGTCAAACTGAAGGTACTTAAAAAAGCTACTGACCAAAAGGTTGAACTGTCTCTTGTGCGCAAAACCATAAAACGCGAAACAGTTAATTCAAAACTTCTTGAAAAAAATATAGGATATATCCAGATTACTCAGTTTGGAGTAAACACCTATGACGAATTTATAAATCATTTTAACCAATTGGCGAAAGCCGGTATGAATTCTTTGGTTGTTGACCTTCGCAACAACCCGGGCGGATATGTCGAGGTTGCGGTAGAAATCATAGACTGCTTTGTGGACGAGGGCGAGATTGTCTACACACTGGACAAATACGGAAACAAGCGCGACTATATGGGAACCGAGGGAGCGTCAAAAGTTCCTATGCGGATACTTACCAACAACGGAAGCGCCAGCGCGTCCGAGATATTTGTCGGAGCAATGAAAGATTATGGACTTGCAAAGAGTATAGGTGAAAAAACCTTTGGTAAGGGCGTTACACAGATAACCCAAAGTTTTTATGACGGAAGCTTGCTTAAAATAACAGATTCAAGGTATTATACTCCGGATGGCATATGCATTGACAAAACAGGTATCGAGCCGGATGTGGAAATAAAGATGAGCGATGATAGTTATTCCAGGATTTCGGAACTTTCGCTTGATGAAGATATTCAGCTTAAGTATGCTGTTGAGGAGCTTGCCCAAAATAAAGAGTAAAAGGATGTGAAAGATGACAATAGGTCTTGTGACTCAGACAAAAGAGTACAGCAGACGAAATTTTTTAAAGAGACTTTCAAGAAAAAAACTCAAAAAGATGGAAAAAAGCGATAAAAATCCGTTTGATTTGATAGTGGAAGTTATACCGTTTTCGGAAGAAACTTTAGAAGAAATGTCATCATACCGTCTTGAAAAATTGATAACAAAATATTGCAATCGCTTGAAGAATTGCAATGTTGACCAAATTATTTATTCTGACTTTTTAGAAAAAATACTTGCCAAGAAAACTTTTTTGCCATACCAACAAACCGGACAAAACTTGTTTTTCTTAAAAAAATCACCTGATTGCATAAGATATACAGCAGAGAAATGCGGGATTGATTTATTAAAATCAATAATTTGTATAAGGGAGTTTAATGCGGGCAGAATAAGTGAGTATTTGATGCGGGAACTTTGTTTTGACACAAAAAGAATAGTTCTTTGCACCAAAAACAAAAAAACTGCCAAAGATATTTGCGACAGGTTTTATGAAGAAACAGGACTTTTGGTAAATGTTTTTGATTATGATGAAAAGTCGGCAGACATCTGCATTGATGCAGATGCGAATGAATTGAAATTCGGGGCGGACCTGTATGTAAGGGATGCAAATCTGGGTTTTGATTTTGGGGAATATCAGGTCAGTAACGTGCGTGCAGCAGGCCTTTTGACAGAATTTAAACCACAAAAAATCGCGTGGATTTACAGCCACAAAAAAATAAGTTGACTTTGAAGAACGATTGATATATAATATATGGGTTGCATATTAGTTGATGACCCAAATTTTCTTTCAAATTGTTATTTTGCACTAAGCAAAGGAAGGAATGGATTAGATATGGAAAACAAACAGATTATGCTGACAGATGAGGGCCTTTTGAAACTTGAGCAGGAACTTGAAAACCTGAAGACAAAAAAACGTCAGGAAGTAGCTGAAAAAATCAAAGTTGCAAGAGGTTTTGGCGATTTGTCAGAAAACTCCGAATATGATGCAGCAAAAGAAGAACAGGCACAGGTTGAGGCTCGGATTGTGCATCTTGAAAACATGCTTAAAAATGCCAAGGTAATCGACCAGGACGAAATTGACCTCAACAAAGTAAGCATAGGAACAAGAGTAAAGGTATATGACGAAGAATTTGACGAAGAACTTGAATACAGCATCGTAGGCTCGACCGAGGCAGACCCGGACCTTTTCAAAATTTCGGACGAATCACCCGTGGGCAGAGCTCTTATAGGCAGAAAGGTCGGAGATACAGTTGATGTAGATACTCCCGGCGGAGTTGTCAAATTCAAGATACTTAGCATAAACAAATAGATAGGAGAATGAACTGTGAACGAAAACGGCAGACAAAATAATCAGGAACAAACACAGGATGTCGGTCAGCTTATGAAGGTGAGACGCGACAAGCTTGCTGAACTTCAGGCAGAAGGCGAAAATCCCTTTGATGTGACCACTTACAATCAGGAATATCACACAAGCGATATAATCGAAAACTTTGCCGAGATGGAGGGAAAACAAGTCAGCATTGCCGGTCGTCTTATGTCAAAGCGTGTTATGGGCAAGGCTTCGTTCTTTGACCTTCGTGACAGATGCGGCAAGGTTCAGCTTTATGTTACCCGTGACGATATGGGTGAAGAAGTTTACAAAAAGTTCAAAAGACTTGATATCGGCGATTTGGTTGGCGTTACAGGTGAAGTGTTTGTAACACAGAAAGGCGAAATTTCTGTTCGCACAAACGGATATACACTCCTCAGTAAGTCGCTTTTGCCTCTTCCCGAAAAGTTCCATGGTCTTCGCGACACGGATTTGAGATACCGTCAGCGCTATGTTGACCTTATTGTAAATCCCGAGGTTAAGCGTGCTTTTGAAATCAGAAGCAAGGTGATTACTGCAATCCGCAATTATCTTGACACCAGAGGATATATGGAAGTTGACACACCAATCCTCAACACAATCCCGGGTGGTGCTGCGGCTCGTCCGTTTATTACCCACCACAATACGCTGGATATTGATATGTATATGCGTATTGCCCCCGAGCTTTACCTGAAGCGTCTTATCGTTGGCGGTTTTGAGAGAGTTTATGAAATGGGCAGACAGTTCCGCAACGAGGGAATGGATGTAAAGCATAATCCCGAGTTTACAACAATGGAAGTGTATGAGGCTTACACCGACTACGAGGGTATGATGAATCTTACCGAAGACCTTATTTCGACAGTTGCTCAGGAAGTTCTGGGAACAACAAAGATTACATACCAGGGCAAAGACATTGATCTGGCACCGGGTTGGGCAAGAATGACCATGATGGAATCAATCAAGAAGTTTGCAGGAATCGACTTCGCCGAAACAACTACAGACGCCGAGGCCGAAGCTTTGGCAAAATCTGTTGGAATTGAAGTTGAAAAGGGTATGACCAGAGGCGAGATTATCAACCTTGCATTTGAAGAAAAGGTTGAGGACAACCTTGTTCAGCCGACCTTTATCTATGAATATCCGGTTGAGGTTTCTCCGCTTGCAAAAAGATACAAGGATAACCCAACATTCACCGAAAGATTTGAGGTATTTATTCTCGGTTGCGAATACGGTAACGCATTCAGCGAGCTCAACGACCCCATCGACCAGAAAGAACGCTTTATGAAGCAGGTTGAAAAGCGCGAAAAAGGCGATGAAGAAGCAAATATGATGGACGAAGATTTTGTTACCGCTTTGGAATATGGCATGCCCCCCACAGGCGGACTTGGAATCGGTATCGACAGACTTATTATGCTCCTTACCGACAGCGCATCAATCCGTGATGTTTTGCTTTTCCCCACAATGAAGCCGCTTGATAACAAATAATCAAAAAAGTGCAGTAAAATAGCGGATTTGACAAGTTGGCAAAACGAAAATATACGCCAATTTACGCCAAACTTACGCCATAATATGCAAAAGGTTATGCACTAGATAGGAACCTTAACTATTAAACTCCTTGCAAAAGTAATGTTGCAAGGAGTTTTTGATAATATTGAATGTTTTCATTTCTATTGTTATAATAAAAATACAAATGAAATTGTAAAGACAAGTAGGTAAAAGACTATGGAAATCAAAAAAAGTATTAAAGAAATAAAAAAATATGCCGACCAGGGAAAGTTAGTTCTTTTTATAGGATCAGGCGTATCACGCAATTCTGGGTATCCATCTTGGGAGGGGCTAGTTCGTGAATTTGATAAAGTAATTAGCTATTCAGAAGATCCTTCTATTAAGAAGTATTCATCAGATGAAATGCTAAAAATTCCTCAGTATGCTTTTTCAAACGAAGCAAAATACTATGAGGTTCTTTTAGAACAATTCAAATTGAGTGATGAGACACAGAATCCGATATTGGACTCACTTATGTCGCTCAATCCACAACACATTATTACTACAAACTATGATAATTTGATTGAATTGGCCATCGAAAGATACAACCCATTATATACAAATGAAAAGAGAGCCTTTGAAGTAATTCACTCTGATAACGATTTAGTAGATATATCAAGTAGTCATTTGTTAATAAAAATGCATGGGGATTTGCGTGACATTGAGAATATTGTCTTAAAAGAAGATGATTACTTAACATACTCAGAGACACATAAATTAATAGAGACCTACATAAAATCTCTCCTTGTAAATCATTCGTTTGTTTTTGTAGGGTACAGTTTGTCTGATACGAATTTAAAACTTATTATGTCTTGGGTAGATAATCTTGTCAAAAACAGCAAAGAAACAAATAGAAAGCCTCACTTTTTTATTAATCCTGAGGGAAAACTTTCGGATTATGAAGTAGATTACTACAATAAGAAAAATATCAAAATAATAAATTCATTTGATATTCCAGACGATTTTAAAACAAAAAAGCATTACGATTCTGATGTTGCAAATAATTTAAATAGGATTTGTGAATATATATCAAGAACCTCTTATTATTATGAGGACATTGATGAAATCATCAGTAATCTTAAACTTTTAGATAATATGAATTATATAGATGCTAAAAGTGTTTTGAAAATCCTATCAATTCCTGAATATTGTTATTTTGATATTAACGGAATAGTCCAAACTGATTTTGGACACTTGGGCAAAAAAGAAGCTATCAAGAACTTACTTAAGGAAGATAGAATACATGAAGTCGAAAATGCATTGAAAAAAACACATATTTCGAGATTATGTGTTGGAGACAATGTAATTTATAGCAAAATAAAAGAAAGTACTCTATCTCAACATTTTTTCAAATTTAATTATACGAAATTAAAAGAACTCGAAAAAGATTTAAACAGTTCTAAAAAACCTCTTGATAAATTACGGAAGTTATTTTTACAAGGATTTTTCGAAATATTTCTTGCAGATTCAAAACCTGTTGAAGAATATTCTAATTTACTAAGAGAATTTAAAAAAGAAAACAACTTATTTCAACAAACGATTTGTTGCTATAATTGTTTTATGCATTGTATGACCGAACGAGCTATGTTTTTCAACGTTAAAGATGTAATGGACGAGGAAGAAAAACAAGCATATGGTTTACTTAATCGTTATTTTGATGGGATGAATAATCTTTACGTTGATATTGTGAATTATAAATCAACAATTGCAAATCAATTAACACCATATACTCACCATATATCCCGTGAAACAAAAGTAAAGAATTTAAAGTATAAAAGTTTGCGTTCGCAACTTGAAGATATTTTGACATATTTTAATGAAAATAATATGTATTTTTCTACGATTTGTGGAAGTGAACAAAATATTTCAAAATTAAAAGAGGCAATATATGAATTTAACGATTTGTCGTTATATTTTATTTCTCCAAAAAGTAAAATGAAATATAAAACTAGAGGAGAAATTATTGAATACGAGCGAACGGAATTAAATGAATTTAATCTTTTTGCGTTAGTGTTCTATTGCTCTAAAGAACAATTAAGCTTATTGTTAAAAAAACATGAAATAACAAATTTAAGGATTGATATCGAAAGAATTGATTGTTTGATTGAAATGGCAGATAATCTTACAGAATATATAAATAGCGAGTACTTGTTACATTATCAAATAAGCTCTGTTTGTAAATTGTTAGAAAATATTTTTCTATTACTGAATTATGTGGAGTTTACACAAGAACAAATAGATTCAATTACAAATATATTTTCCAAATTAATTTTAGTATTGAACCACATAGAAAGCGATTATAACTATACAATGTGTAATAACTCAATAATAAATATTTTGACCTTCTGGATGGATTTTTGTCAAAAAAATAAATCTATTAATGCAGATTGCATATTTATTGCTTTGCGGAATGTTATAGATCAATTCAGTTTGGATAAGAACAACATACCTTATATATTGGACTTATTAAATAAGATCAATATTATAGGAAATGTTGCCATTACCATAAAAGAAGACAAATATACGGAGTTAACATTAGAGGATGATTATGTAGAATCTTCGTTGATAAAATTTGAAACTAAGTTTCCTCAATACTATTATAAGTATCTATATCAAATTTATCCATTGTGTTCTGGTAAAAAGAAATTAGAAATATGCACATATTTATCAAGACATATATCCCAAGCAACTTCGGCAGATATATGTAATATGGTTTGGTTTGGGGTAAATGTAGATAAAATACTTCTAGAAAGAAGAATCTACCAGTTATGTCAATCTTATAGTGGGAATTTTGAAAATGATACCAGTAATCCCCTTTACACCATAGTGGTGTTATATAATAAAAAAATTTTGGACGATGTGTATTGTTTTAAAGAATTTAAAAACAAATATTTACTTTTTGATTTTGTATGTTTTCCTGGCGAGTTTGATTATAATAAATTTGATATTAATTGGAGTGATTATCTTAACGAAAATCCCTATAAAGAGTATGCACTAAGTAACAAGGAAATTTTATATCCCAAATATTTAGAGGCAATGAATGAGGGACCAACAGACCATATAAAAAGGATCTATTATAAATATTTTTATAAACCTGAAATATAAAAAATTTATCAAAGTCGTATCAGAAATGGTACGGCTTTTTTATTTGCAAAAAGGAGGTCAAAAAAATGCAAAAACTAAAAGGTAAATTTACAACTATACTCAATAAGATTATTACGGATAAAAGTATCAGCGGAAACGAATTTAAGATACTGTGTTATCTCTGTATGAGGTCAGGAACTGACAACTCCTGCTTCCCCTCGCTTGATACTATACATCAGGATACAGGTATTGGTTTATCAACTGTTAAAAATACGATATCCAAGTTGGTTGAGTCAGGTTACATAATCAAGGTAAATCGCAAAAAGAGCAATGGATGTTCCACATCTAATCTCTATCGGTTGACCGACAAAGTGCTTGAATAAATGGTGGTTGTTTTTTGACTTAGGTGGTGTGAAAAACGGCTACAAATAATACTAAGTTAATAATAACATAGGGTTATTGGATAAGAATAATATAGGCAATAAAATAGTGTGATGATTTAATTGATTGTCACCTCTTATAGAGATTTGCGAATCAATTACTTTTTATTCCAATAACCAAATAAAAATTTGTATAAAAAACATAAAACAAGTTGAGGTAAGAATGGGCTCAACTTGGTCGAAAATCAGTCAAAATAAATTGAAGCAGGAAAAAGCACTGGTGTCGTAAACCGCCTCCTGTGCACTCAAACCCCGACCGGCAGTGCCGTTCGGATGGTGTCAAAAAATAGCAATTGGTGCTGTTTTGGTGAAAATGACTTGGTTTATGCGATGGTTAAGCGGTTTGGATGGTATTTTGGGTGGTGTCTTAGGGCGTTTGTAGCTTGTTTTTAGAAAAAGATAAAAAACAAGATGCTGCCTACAAATTTAGAAAAATTACCAAAATGTTGAAAGATGTCGAGTAATATGTTATAATATATCTGTAGAAGTATATCTAAATATAAGGAGGTGGTTGATTTGGATTGGGAAAAACTTGCAACGACTGCAGTCGAATCTTCTATTTCTAAAACAGAACGATTAAGTAGTTTTATAAATAGCGGTGATAAAGAACCCGTTTGGGACGGAAACATATATATACATAGTGATAATAAACATTCTAAAAAGGATATTAAAAAGGTTGCAACACAAGTCAAAGGCAAAGGAGTTTCTGCCAAAGTAAAATCAACCATTAAATATCCTGTAAGTGCTACGGATTTAAAAGCATATATGCATAATGGCGGTACGATGTTTTTCGTGGTTTACATAGATAAAGGCACAGGTGAAACAAAACAAATTTATTATTCTGCTTTGACACCATTTAAGATTATGGAAATTATGAAGGACAAGTCATCAGAGAAGAAATCATATAGTGTTTCTTTTAAATCATTCCCGGAAGATGCTTGTGAAAAAACAGAGATTTTTCTGAATTTTTATTCAGAGGCTAAAAGGCAAGCAAGTTTCGCAGGAAGGGATATTCCTACTATTGAGCAGTTACAGAAACAGGGTGTATTAGAGAGTTTATCCTTGCATTATACTGGCTTTCGGAAGCATTTTCCAAAGGCATTGTTTCCAAAACTTATTGATGGAAAAGAAATGACTCTATACGTGAATATAAAAGGCGGATCTGCCCCTATTCCGGTACAATATTATGATAGTATCCAACAGGTTACTATGTCAAGGGAAGATGATACTCCTGTAAGCGTGGACGGAGTTACATATTATGATAAATATAGTATAGTAACGACAGCAGAAAAGGTAGTATTGGAAATAGGCAGCAGTGTAAAACTCAGTTTCAGAAATTCAGACACCCCGGATGATATTGATCCAGTTAAACTTAATGTTAAAATTTCCGGAACATTAACACAGAGGATTCAATCATTAGAGTTTTTAATTGCTATGTTAGAAAACAAAAGATTCAATATAGGAGAATATGAATTTCCTGCTGTTTTTGATGAAGATGAATTAAAGAAATTAAATCCCAGTGAGTATACTAAAATGCTATCTGGATATAAACGTGCACAATCAGTATTAGATACTCTCCATGTAAAAAAAGATTTAGATCTTGACAAATTTACCCCTGAAGATTTTTGGAAATTAAATTCACTGATAGAAGCTATTGAAAGCGGTAAACCTATTCACAAAGTAAAAGGTAATCTTCCAATAATAGTAAACCTGAATATTCCCGGCGTACACCTCGCACTTATCTGCAAGAAAAACAAAGACGGGAGTTATAACATCTGGGACTATTTTAATAAACAACTTCCAGTAAAAGTTGTGAATGATGAAGGGAAAGAGTATCCAACATCGCAGTATTCTATCATGACAGAAGCAGATTTTTTGTCTGTTGACAACTTGAATTTACAAGCGATCACAGATGATTACAAACGAATAAAGCCACAAGAGGCCGTAGTAAATTCTGCAAATATGTTAGTCCTTGAAATGTTGAAAGCATACGATAAAAATAGTTCTCAAGACCTTCTTTCAACAGCATACGAATTAATGGAATGGATGGAGTCACAACCTAGTTATATTTCAAAAGAAGTTGTCACCATTAATAAGCTACAAATTATTTTACGTCAACGTCCATTGTCATATCAGGAGAAACAGCTTCTCCATGATATAATATCCACAGGAGATGACTTATTAAAAATAGGTGCATTCTTACTGCTTGATGAACAGACTGAAGCTAAAGAAATTTTTGAAAGTTTATCAGAGGAAAACAAGGAAAGTTTTATGAATTTTCCAATATACCATTTTTACAAAAATAAAAATATAGAATAGAAAGGTGAAACAATATGGATTTATATAGAATTCATGGTGATAACATTGTAGAGTGTGAAAGAATTGCACAAATAATTATTAACGAGACAAATCCTACTTCAATCAATTTTTTTACTATGTCACCATCAACAATTGTAATTGAAATTGACTTTGAATATGAAAATATAAATTGTTCTTGGCGTTTAGAACTATTGCCAGGTTTTAATAAGGCGAATCGACACCGGTGGAAGGATGATATTTTTAAAGCACTAAGGAACAATGGTAGTTTTTTGGACGAAACACCAGATGCTATAATAACTTCAGTTAAAAATGATGTTGAGGAAATATTATTTGCTGTAGAATTCTGTAGTGCATTGCAAGCCGGAAATCAAGCGTGGCAAAGAAGTGGCAGAGCATTTTCAACAGGCCGAGCAGGATGCCCGTATTTATATGTGGTTGAGTTTGTTAAATATGAGCTTGAACCAAAGTCACGAGAACGAAAAGCATTAAGATACCCTAATCCAATAGTTCCATTTAGCTATGTAAATTTTAGTCATGCAATTAATAATTTTGTTGCACAAGTATATGTTCGTTCAGAAGAATTTGATAAATCAAAGGATGCATCACTAGCGAAGTTTGATGAATCAAATTTCGCAGAAAAAGAATTTGCTGCATATATGATTAAAAAGATGCTTAATCTGAATACCAAAAAGGAAGAACATGAAATTTTGAGAAAAAATTTAAATGTTATGCTTTTTTTAACCAAAGAAAAGGAAGACTCAACATGTTTTTCAAGAAAAGACTGGAAAGAATTTTTTGCATCAGAACAGAATATACTAGATTATTCTATTCAAAAGAATAAGTTTAAGTTTAATAAAACAATTGCTGCAAAAAGCCAACATGGCAAGACCTCTCGCTTCTTAAAAATTGTAGATAAATATAGTATTGGAATAGCGAAACAAGATTTGCCGTTTGGAATAATTCCTGCAAATTTCAGAAAAAGATTTGCTAACGATTTGAAAAAGTTATATTCAAAATGTGATGACAAAATAATTGAAAAAATTGCTAATGAAAACAGTCACCTTGTATTATGTATTATTAAGGGATTTAAACCTGGTGGTGATGATAACCGACCTGATAGAGGAATATTACCTTTAGTTTCAATGCTACTTCCTCCCAATACCGAGACTATGGCATTTATTTACGGTCCAATTATTGAGCATAATTATTTGCGATTATTAAAAGAACCAAATATATTATGCCGTTTTAATGGTTTTTGGAAATCTATCATTGGATTAAGTGATTATATTCTGCTGGACTCAAAAATAATCGCGAAAACACCTTACGATATTAATGAATTGCTTGATACAAGTATGTTTAAGCAAGAATATTCGAACTCAATCCATTGCGAAACATTACATAATTCTGTGTTTTCAAGTATCCCTCAAGAATACCATGAAGATGATGTGGATACTGGATTGCATTATCTTTTTACCCATTTGTTCAATGGTTTTTGTTTTGAAGGCATGTGTAATCCGCCGGGAGGCGATTGGAGTGGTTTTTCTGTAATATCTCCGGATAACAAGGAAAAAAGATGGTTATCTTTGCCTAGAGAAAGCAAGATTATAAGCGGAAAAAGACCAGATCATATATTCCAGCTTAGTAAAATTCTACCTAAGCCTATACTGCTTATTGTGGAATCAAAAGAACATTCAAGAGATTTAGAAGAAAATGTAGGTACGAATTTAATTAATTATGTTAAAAAATTGATGAGCTTTGTTCCTAATGTTGAGAGAGCCATATTACCTCACAAAGGAACTTGGAGCCGTGCATCAGGAAAAGTTAATCTGAAAGAATATGAAATGATATCGTGTGCCGCATATTTGAAGACAACAGCACAATCGAACAGTATAGTATTCAATAATTCAAAGTGTGACATGCTTTTCATTATGGATCCAAAAGAAAATGGATGGGAAATCGAAATAATCCCATCCACACCTAGAACGAAAATGATTAAGCAAACATTTATTGAAGAAATGTCACACATTTCACAATCTAATATAGTTATAAAATAAATTACCAGTTTAAATAGAGAGACTCGTATACTTCTAAATATTCTTTGTCCATAACCTTTTTAAAACTGGACTTTCCCGAAGGAATAAATTCGTGACGTTTATAAAGATCTTTTGGAATGGCGACGGTGAAATCATCGTCGCCTCTTTTTCCATCAAAAGATAATATATATTTGGCACCTCTTTTATTTAAGAAATCAAGATAATTTAAAAATCTATCATAATCTATTGTACCATAATACCTGCCTTTTGTATGAAAGTATGGAGGATCTAAATATACTAAATCACCTTCTTTTACAGTTTGTGTTGTATATTCATAATCCGCAGATATAAAGGTGCTGTTTTGTATGCGGGTAGACCAATCTTTAATAATTTTTTCCAATTTATCAGGATGAATACCAGAACGAGTATGATGTAAAGAATTATTAAATTCACCATCAGCATTGAATCTTATTAATCCATTGACACAAGTTCGGGATAAAAAAAGTAAATCTTCTGCTTTTTTTGAGAGATTGTAATCATCTCTAATCGAATAATAAGCTAAATACCCTTCCTCCTGCAACCTTTCCCATCTCGTGCGATAAGATTGTGCTAATTCGTTTGGTTCGGCTTTGATTTTATTCCATAAATCAATTAATGATTCACAAACATCTCCGCAAATTGCTTTTGATGGATTTATTGCATATAGCATAGAACCACCGCCTAAAAATGGTTCATAATAACAATTAAATTCTTGTGGCAAATACGAAAGGATGGTGTTTGCTTGACTTCGTTTACTGCCACTCCACTTTATTACTGGTTGAAACATTTTTAATCCTCCAACATGTTAACATTATCCAAAAATGTTATTTGATTAGAATTAGGCAATGCATTTTCTAATCTTTCGATTGCAATATCATAATATTCCTTTTCAATTTCAAATCCAATATAGTTTCGTGAATTAACCTTAGCTGCTACACATTCGCTTCCTGAACCTGCAAAAGGTGTTAACATGACATCTCCTTCTTTAGAAGATAATTTAATTAATCTTTCCAAAATTTTTATAGGTTTTTGAGTAGGGTGTTTTCCATAAAGTAATTCTTCTCTGCTTTTATTGTTAGACATATCCCATACTGTTCTCATTTGTTTTCCAGGGGCTTTTAAATTATCACTAGAAAAATCTCCATTTTTAGAAAACTCATAATTAAAATAATACTCTCGCTTTTTTCCGCCTTTGTTACACCATAATATTGTTTCGTGACTAGCTGTTAACCTTCTGCCAGACAGATTAGGAAAAGCATTTCTCTTATACCAAATAACTTCGTTAATAATTTCAATGTTTAGTTTTTGACATATTACATTAATGATACCCATGTTATGATAAGTGCCAAATATCCACATTGATCCTGTAGATTTTAAAATTCGTTTTGCTTCTTTTAGCCAAGCATTTGTAAACTCAAAATAGGAATCAAAAGAAAAATCATCCCAATCTTCTTTCGCTTTGTTCCAGTTTCCGCCCATGCCATCTAACTTAACACTATTGTCCCATTTCCATTCTCCACCTTTAGAAAGATTATATGGAGGATCGGCAATAATTAAGTCAATAGAATTGTCAGGAATCTTTTTCATCCCAACCAAACAATCTTCATTTAAGATCATATTCAGAGGCAAAACATCAATGTTATTCATTATCGTTATCCCCCTGTGCTATTCTTAATATTAGCTCGTTTTTTTCATTATCTAAAAAGATCTTAAATTGTGTTTTTCCTTTTTCAGCAGACATATTTGCGATTATAGATTTAGGTAATCTAATTCGCATATCTTGTTGTAATACATATGTATCTAGATAGATCAACTCTTTACTCATAACCAAAAACTCCTAGGACTAATTTTAGTCTAATTATAGCACATTTTTAGGCCGAAGTCAATGTTTGATGAGAATATTTACTTTGTTGTTATGGACTCATAGTATCGTAAAGGTTATAAAGGAGGTTAGCAAGGTTATAAATTCCTTCGTTGACTTGTACTCTTTCTTGTGATACTGTTTGTGCCACAAGGAGGTGAAAATATGGCTAAGTACACATTAGAAGAAATTATGTACGGCGACAAATATGGAATTGAAAGTGCTGTGTTTGTAGAAGTATTCAAATTGGCGGAACAGAAAGTTGATGCCAAAACAATACGAGAACAATTGAATATGATTTACGTCAAGCACGCACTGCTGACAGCAAAAAGAATGATTGAAGAGGGCGACTCAATTTCGGATATACCGGAACTTGAGTCGCTCTCTTTGCGTAAGGAGGAAAAATAATGGATATACTTGAAGAATTCTGGTATGGGAATATCAATCCGGCGGAAAGACCATTTCAAAAGCAAAGGAGATTTGATAAAGCTTTCAGATTACTTACTAAAAATGAAGAAAAGTTACTTGAAAACTTAAACGAACAAGAAAAAGAGGTGTTTGAAAAATATAAGGCTTGCTATGACGAGATGATACAGACTACAGAGTGTCAAACATTTATTAAGGGATTCAAACTTGGGGCAAGGTTTGTGTTTGCATGCTTTGAGAATAATAGCGACATATACGATGAAGACTAACTCATAAAATCGATTTTGAGGCCGAGTTACAAAGGCTCTTAAAGGACGTCAAAGACCAAACTCACGCAGGTAGGGTAATTACCCCACCTGCTCTTTTGTTAATAAAAAATGCGATATATAAAGCGGTTACAAGAAGCAAAATATCAACTATAAAAATTTTTAATTATTGCGCGTTCGCTGCACTTTTGTTAAAAATTCGTGACGCGGGCAAAAAGGCCTTGACAGACCCCTAGGTTCACACGCTATAATAATAGCCCAAGTAGAAAATCTTAGCTGAAATATATAAGTTGAACCTCGAAAATTGAATAACAACATCAAAACACATAAGCAATAATGTGAGCAGTTTTGCAAAAGGCGCGAAGACCTTCTCTACTCCGTAGAAAGCGAGCGATAAACTTCATGCAATAAGGCGGACTTGCAAACCGTTATGCGAAGACCATTGTTGCTAATAATGATACTCCCGTCTTGAACTCGTCATTGAATTGGACGGCAGGCCATCAGAATGGGCTGAGGTGAAACTCCTGTGGGAAGGTGCTGCTTCCGTTTTGATGTAAAGCAAACTTAACTTGATAATACTTACACATTCACCGATTATCTTTAATGTACGGCGGTCAAAAATCTAAAAGAAAGGAGAAACTCAAACTTTCGGTGATTTGAGTATTAAATATATGACTTAGTAAATTGAAAGGAGAACTCACATGAGATTTGCAAGAATCGGAAAGGTGGGTGCGTAATATGAAAGAAATTCCTTTTTGGGAAAAGGCTAACTTAACCTTAGAGGAAGCTGCAGCGTATTTTAGTATCGGACAGCAGAAATTACGTGACCTCACCGATAACGAGGATTGCGATTTTGTATTATGGATTGGATCCAAACGACTTATCAAGAAAAATAAATTCCTTAAATACATAGAGGAGCAATACTCGATATGAAAAATTATATTAAATTTTACAATGGCTTGTACTGAAATTCCTGGACTACACAGCTAAAATATAGTATAATGAATATCGATAGTTAAGGTTCCTTCCGATGCAAGCCATTAGGAAGGAGTTAATTATGAATATAGAGAAAGGTAAAAAGAACAAACGGTTTGACAGTAACCGAAGGGTGCTTCGCAAGGGCGAGTCGCAAAGAAAGAACGGAACTTACGATTACAGATGGGTTGGCCCTGACGGAGTAAGGCATGCTGTATATGCCCCTACCCTGGAAGAATTAAGAGAGCTTGAAAAAGAAACTGTGATTGACGAACACGATGGAATCAAAACCGAAACAAAGAAGCTGACAGTTAACAATGTGTTTGATACCTGGTGCGACTTAAAACGAGGGCTGAAAGATAACACATTTAAAAACTATCTATATATGTATAACAACTATGTCAGAGACGGTTTCGGCAAGAATAGGATTGCGGATGTAAAGAAATCGGATGTGAAAAGGTTTTATAACACCCTCGCAGACGAAAGAATGTTATCTATATCCACCATCGATACAATTCACAATGTATTGCATCAGGTATTCGATTTAGCAGTGGATGATAACTGCATCCGCTCAAACCCTACTGACAAGATGCTCAAAGAACTGAAGCAAGCTCATGATTTCGAAATCAAAGAGCGAAAAGCATTAACGGCAGATGAGCAAAGATTATTTCTGGACTTTTTGAAAAGAAAGCCTCAGTATAATCATTGGTATCCTCTATTCGCTGTAATGTTCGGCAGCGGAATGCGAATTGGTGAAGTATCGGGGCTTAGATGGTGCGACATTGACCTGGAAGAAGGCATTATTGACATCAATCACACTCTCGTCTACTACAGCACAGGCAAAGGCAAGAAATGCAAGTTCGCAATCAACACACCTAAAACGAAAAAGGGATACCGCAAAATTCCGATGATGGACTTTGTAAAGGAAGCATTCCTCCTTGAAAAAGCAAATCAGGAAGAAACAGGTGTTAATTGTCAGGTAACCATTGATTGCTACACTGATTTCATATTTGTCAACCGCTTCGGCAGTGTGCAGCATTACGGAACTGTCAACAAAGCAATCCGCAGAATTGTCCGTGACTACAATGACGAAGCATTGTTAAAAGAAGAAAACCCAGTCTTAATCCCCAACTTCAGTTGCCATAACCTTCGGCACACATTCGCCACAAGATTATGCGAAGCGGATATAAATCTATCGGTAATACAAAATGTCATGGGACATAAAGAAATCAAGACAACATTAGAGATTTATACCCATGTAACCGAAGTAAAAAAGCGTCAGGAAGTCGATGTATTAGAGAACAGATTTGCATGGACATAAAATGTAACCTTACGCCATTTACGCCATAACTTACGCCAAACGGAGCACATTTTATGAAGAGTTATGAAGACTTGCGCAAAGAACAAAGAGAAAGCAACGGCTTGACAAAAGGGTTATGAAGACTTATAATAAGTTATGTGATTGTGGGAATTGAAATCCCCACAATGAAGCCTATCGAAAACAAATAAATTCAAAACTAAAAAGCTCCTTGCAACAAAAAGTTGCAAGGAGCTTTTTGATTGTAAATATCAGATCTTATTTTTGCTTGTAATAGCTTAAAAAATCGGCTAATTTTTCGGTGGCATCTGCAAGAATTTCGACTCTTGGCAGATAGACAATGCGGAAGTGGTCGGGGTCTTTCCAGTTAAAGCCTCTGCCGTTGATAAGCAGTATTTTTTTATCTTTTAACAGGTCCATAGAAAATTGCTCATCATTTGATATATTAAACTTTTTGGCGTCGATTTTGGGGAATATATAAAATGCAGCCTTGGGTTTTACTACAGAAATTCCGGGGATATCGCTTAGGGCGTTGTATATAAAGTCCCTTTGTTCATAAAGTCTTCCACCGGGGACAATATAGTTTTTGACGCTTTGATATCCGCCAAGCGCTGTTTGCACAATTGACTGAGACGGAACATTTGAGCAAAGACGCATATTGGAAAGCAGATTAAGACCTTTGATATAGTCTGCTGCTATGCTTTTGTTGCCGCTCAAAATCATCCAGCCAACACGGAAACCGGCAACCATATGTGATTTCGAAAGACCGCTGTATGTGACACAAAACAAATCCGGAGCAAGTGATGCAATTGAAATACGCTCTTCGTCATCCATAACCAGACGGTCATAAATCTCGTCGGAAAATATGATAAGCTGATGCTGTTTTGCGATTTCGACAATTTGCATAAGCATTTCTTTTGAGTACAAAGCACCGGTCGGGTTATTGGGATTGATGATTACAATAGCCTTTGTTCTTGACGTGATTTTACGTTTGATATCGTCAATGTCCGGATACCACTCGGCTTGTTCGTCGCAAATATAATGAACGGCTTTTCCACCCGACAAAGTAACGCAGGCGGTCCAAAGCGGATAGTCGGGTGAGGGAATCAAAACTTCGTCACCGTAGTTGAGAAGTGCCGACATGCTCATATTTATAAGTTCGCTTACGCCGTTGCCGGTATATATGTCATCAAGTGTTACATTTGGTATGTTTTTGAGTTGGGCGTACTGCATAATAGCTTTTCTGGCAGAAAACAGTCCTTTTGAGTCAGAATATCCCTCGCAGTCAGTCAGCTGGTTACGCATATCGTATATGACTTCATCAGGAGCTTTAAAATCAAAAGGTGCAGGATTGCCGATGTTTAATTTGAGCACGGCAGTACCCTCTTTTTCCATTCGTGCAGCTTCGTCAACAACAGGCCCGCGAACATCGTAAAGAACATTCTCCAGCCTTGCTGACTTGCTGAAAGTTCGCTTTTCGGTGACAGATGAAGACGCGTTCTCGAGTATATTTGATGAGGTGGTATCAGTACCAAGAAGCCATTCCTCCGACACCCCCAGACTTTTTGCCAGAAAACTAAGAGTTTCCTTTCGTGGGGTCGCTTTGCCTGACATATATTGCGAAATGTTGCTTTTGCCAAGCTTGATGCCGTTGCTTTCTGCCAGACGGACAATATCCACTGCTTTTAAACCTTTTTGTTTTAATGCGGAATTAAATCTTTCACAAAAAGTTGAATTGTTCATAAAAATCACCTGCTAAAAGTTTATTTTTCCGATGTTTTAACACGAAAATGCCATAAAGTCAAGAAAAAATTCGGCAAAAAACAACTTTTAAACTAAAATTTTGTTTAAAAGTTAAAAAATAAAGTTCAAAACTTGACAAAAAGGGCTTATAAGTTTAAGATAGTATATTTCTGCAGAAAAAAAAAGCTATTGACTTTAGAGGTATAAAGTGCTAAAATATTATCATTAAATGCGTTTGAGCAGGAATAAGTAGTTTTGGAAAAACCCTTAAAGAGAGTTGTCGGTTGCTGCAAGACAATGGGGTGGCCATTATGAATTCATCCTGTGAGCAGTGCGCTGAACAAAAGCAGGAGGCTTTTCAGTAGGATGCAACGGGTGTTCCCGTTACAGAACAAGGGTGTTGTTTGACACTCTCTAAGGCCGCAATCGTGAGAAAACGGTAAACTGAGGTGGTACCACGGGATTTGTCTCGTCCTCTGTATTCTTAGACAAGGAATACGGAAGGCGTGTTTTTTTTACCCAAAATCGCTTTTTGATTCCTTGAACAACAAACCTGATGGAAATCTTTACTTATATGATAACACTACCGGATTGGTTGATGATAAAAGAAAGGATGATAAAAATGGAACAAAAGTACTATCAAAAAGAAATTGAGACTATGTCTGTGCCTGAAATGAAAAAGCTTCAGTCAGAAAAATTAGTTAAACAGGTTAAGCATGTTTATGAAAATGTTGAATATTACCGCAACCTTATGGACGAAAAAGGTGTAAAGCCGGAGGATATTCACGGCATCGAAGATTTGCATAAGCTGCCTTTTCTTACAAAGGCTGACCTTCGTGATGCATATCCTTACGGGCTTCTTGCCAAACCTCTTGACGAATGTGTTCGTATTCATTCAACATCGGGTACAACAGGACGCCGTGTGGTTGCATTTTATACTCAGAATGATGTTGATTTGTGGGAGGATTGCTGTGCCCGTGCAATTGTTGCGGCAGGCGGCTCAAACAAAGATGTGTGTCAGGTTGCATATGGATATGGACTTTTTACAGGGGGTTTTGGTCTTAATGGCGGCTCGCACAAGGTAGGGTGCCTTACACTTCCTATGTCTTCGGGCAATACAGAAAGACAGATTCAGTTTATGACAGACCTTGGTGCAACAATTCTTTGCTGTACTCCGTCTTATGCTGCATACATAGGCGAAACCTTGAAAGAACAAGGATACAAGCCGGAGAATATTCCGCTTAAGGCTGGTATTTTCGGTGCAGAACCCTGGACAGAGGAAATGCGTCAGAACATAGAAGAAACTCTTGGGATAAAAGCCTATGACATATACGGACTTACCGAATCATCGGGACCCGGAGTGGCATTTGAATGCAGCGAGCAAACAGGTATGCATATTAACGAAGACCACTTCATTGCTGAAATTATTGACCCCGATACAGGCGAAGTTCTTCCTGAGGGCGAAAAAGGAGAGCTTGTATTTACATCTCTTGACAAAGAGGCTTTCCCGCTTCTTAGATACCGTACTCGTGATATTTGCGTACTTTCGCGCAAAAAATGCTCTTGCGGCCGTACACTTATTAAAATGGCAAAGCCGATGGGAAGAACAGATGATATGCTGATTATTCGTGGCGTAAATGTGTTCCCAAGCCAGATTGAAACTGTACTTCTTAATGAGGGTTATCAGCCAAACTATCAGATTGTTGTTGACCGCGCAAATAATACTGATACCTTTGATGTAAATGTAGAAATGAATCCCGAACAGTTCACCGACAAAGTCAGCGAGGTTCTTGCAATGGAAAAATCTCTTGCAAATGCGATGAAAACTATGCTGGGAATCAACCCGACCGTGCATCTTGTTGCTCCCAAGAGCATTGCCCGCAGCGAAGGCAAGGCTGTTCGCGTGATTGATAAGCGTAAGTTGATATAATATATAATATCAGAAAGGAGTTTTTTAAATGGCAATAAAGCAGTTAACAATTTTTGTTCAGAATAGACAAGGATCGATTGTTTCGGTAACAAATACTCTTGCTGAAAATAATGTAAATATAAGGGCACTTTCGATAGCGGAAACCCAGGATTTTGGTATGCTCCGACTTATTGTAAATGACGAAGAAACTGCTCGTAAGAAGCTCGTGGAAGAGGGGTATCTGATAAAGACTATTGATGTTGTCGGTGTCAAAATCGGCGATGCTCCGGGCAAGCTTACAGCGGCTCTTGGTGTGCTTGATAAAGAGGGCATAAATGTAGAATATCTTTATGCATTTATGGCGCGCACCGAAAAACATGCTTATGTTGTTTTGAGGGTGGAGGACAATGCAGTTGCCGAAGCTGCACTTGAAAAAGCAGGGTTCCATCTTATTACAGAGGCAGATATAGAAAAGTTATAAATCAAACAAGTAAATGTGTGGCAAAATAAAAACATTTTGCCACACATTTTTTCAAAAATCTATTGACAAATAAAAAGCATTGTGTTAAAATTTTTTTGTTATAAACGCAGTGATGTGGAATAGTACGCAAAAACTTTCGCCTTGAGAGAGATGCCGGGTGGTGCGAGGCATTGGGGGAGATTTGCAGAACTCACCGCGGAGCGGCTGCTGCGAACAGTGTAGTAGGGGCAGACGGGAACTCCCGTAACAGAGTTGAGATGTGTTTGCATCTAAAGGGCATCCCTCTGGGATGAAGAAGAGTGGTACCGCGGAAACGAGCGTTTTCGTCTCTTTGAATCAACAAGGAGGCGGGGGCGTTTTTTTGTTGGTAAAACAGTATTTGAAATTTGAAAGGGGTTTTCAAAATGAAAAAAATCAATGTTACAGACATTACGCTTAAAAAACTTTCTGAGGAGCGTGAGGTTGCTCTTTTATTCCGAGAAAAAACCGCGATTGCTGTTTGTGCAGATTCCCTTGGTGCAGATGCCGTAGAGCTTGCCGGCGTAAAAAATCTTCGCGAGGATACCATTATTTATAAGACTATTGCGCAAAATATACAAAATGCTGTACTTGCCATCCCTGCAGGTTTCAGCACAGAGGATGTAGAAACAGCTTGGGAATGTATTAAAGATGCAAAAAAACCGCGTCTTCAGATTGAGGTCCCGGTATCTACAGTGCAGATGGAGTATACATATCATATAAAAAGTGACAAAATGCTTGTGAAAATTGCAGAGCTTACAAAGAAAGCAAAAGAACTTTGTGAGGATGTGGAATTTGTGGCGCTTGATGCAACACGCGCAGACGAGAAATTTCTTGTTGCGGCAGCAAAGGAAGCAGAAGCAAATGGTGCTGGGATAATTACGGTATGTGACGATGCAGGCGCATCGCTTCCCGGGCAGATTGTGTCAATGGTTGAAAAGTTAAAGGCTTCAGTAAATGCTTTGGTATATGTTCAGGTTTCGGACCGTATAAATATGGGTGTTGCTTCGGCTGTTTCGGCAATATCGGGTGGCGTTGACGGAATTAAATGTGCTATGGTGGGCAAGAATGTCCTTTTGGCAGGTGAAATTTCGGATGCAATAAATGCTTGTTCAACAGAAATTGGAGCAGAAATAAATCTGGATAAAACAAAAATTCATGCAAGTGTTGACGATATGCTTGCAAATATCAATCATGAAGCATATGAGAGCGAGAGTGCAGTAAGCGAAAAGAAGAAAATCCTGCTTGACTCTGACAGCACAATCACACAGGTTGTACAAGCAGCACAGATTTTGGGATATGAACTTTCGGATTCGGACTGTGGAAATGTGCATAAGGCACTTATGCAGGTTTGTGAAAAGAAGGGAGAAGTTGGAGCAAAAGAATTTGAGGCACTTATTGCAAGCTCTGCAATGCAGGCTCCGTCGACTTATCATCTTGAAAGTTATACCACAAACAGCAGCAACCTTACAACATCTATGTCGCAGGTAGTACTTAGCTGCAACGGTGAATCTATGTGCGGTGTAAGCACAGGCGATGGTCCTATTGACTCTGCATTCCGTGCGATTGAACAGTGCATTGGTCATCATTATGAGCTTGATGATTTTCAGGTGCAGGCGGTGACAGAGGGCAAAGAAGCACTTGGTTCAGCGATTGTAAAGCTTCGCAACAACGGAAAACTTTATTCCGGCAACGGAATTTCGACAGACATTGTTGCAGCAAGCATAAGAGCATATATAAATGCACTTAACAAGATTGTATTCGAGGAGGCATAATATGAAGATTGTATTTTCGACAAAGAATGTAAATCGCGCATCCTTTCTTGATATATGCCGTTATGCTTATGACTATGGATTTGAAGGTTTTGAGATATATGATGCGTTAAAAGAGCGCATTCAGCACCACGACAGTGTATTGCGCCGCGAACAAACCTCTGATGCAAAAAGAAAACTTCTCAACAGAGGTCTTTGTGTTCCTGCACTTCGTATGCCTTTGCCGGTTGAAAATCCTGATGTTACAGCGGAGACCGTGCTTAAGTATGTAGATATGGCAGCAAATGCAGGAATTGAAAATGTTATTGTGCGTGTAGAAGAAAAGACATCGTTTGAGGCGCTTAAAGAAAAGCTTTTGGATGCAATAAAACGCGCCGAAAAGGCAGATGTCGGAATTTTGTTCGAGACAGTAGGATACCTTTCGAATACTGAAAATGTTGTTGACATAATCAACTTTTTCTCTTCGGCGGCAATCGGCGCATCATGGAATGTGCGAGGCACATATTTTGGTACCGGCGAAACTGCCGAATCAACAATCAAGACACTTGGTGCGTATATAAAATATGTACGTCTGGGTGATATGAAGGATGGAAAAACAGTTTTGATCGGCGAGGGAGAACTCCCCGTCGAAAATTTGGTAAATGCACTTTCGTCACTCAATTTTGACGGATATATCTGTGCTGCCTGGAACGAAGATATCAATGATGCTGATATTGTACTGACTCATTTTGCAAATTATATCTCGGCACTCAAGCGCGAAAAGAAAAGTTTTGACCGTGCATATTACAACAGGTCAAAAACAGGTACTTTTGTATGGAAAAAGTATGATGTTATTGATGTAACTTTTGCGGATGTACTTGATACAATGGCAGAGAAATACCCTGATCAGTATGCTTTTAAGTATCCGACCCTTGATTATACAAGAACATACAAACAGTTCCGACGCGATGTTGACGAATGTGCCGCAGCTCTTATCTCGCTTGGAGTAAAGGCAGGCGACCATGTTGCGGTGTGGGCAACCAATGTGCCCGAGTGGTTTATTACATTCTGGGCAACAACAAAAATCGGCGCAGTGCTTGTTACCGTAAATACAGCATACAAAATTCATGAAATCGAATATTTGTTAAGACAGTCTGATACACATACTCTTGTTATGATAGAGGACTGCAAGGACATCAATTATAGAGAAATTATACAGGAGCTTTGCCCCGAGCTTGAGTCTCTTACTCCGGGCGAGCCTCTTTATTCGAAAAATCTTCCGTTCCTCCGGAATGTTGTGACAGCAGGCTTTTCAATGCCCGGTTGTCTGAGTTGGGAACAGATGCTTTCGCGTTCTTCGCTTGTTCCGCGCGAGGAAGTAAGAAGACGTGCGTCGTTGGTTAAACCTGACGATGTCTGCAATATGCAGTACACCTCGGGAACGACAGGATTCCCCAAAGGTGTTATGCTTACACACCGGAATATCGTAAACAACGGCAAAATAATTGGTGACAGAATGGATTTGTCAACAGCGGACCGTATGATGATTCAGGTGCCGATGTTCCATTGCTTTGGGATGGTACTTTCGATGACTTCAATGATGACCCATGGCGGAACACTTTGCCCGATTCCGTATTTTTCACCAAAATCATCGCTTGCTTGCGTGAATGACGAGCATATAACCTGTTTCAATGGCGTGCCGACGATGTTTATTGCAATGTTCAATCACCCTGATTTTGCAAAAACGGATTTTTCGTATATGCGTACAGGCATTATGGCAGGTGCCAACTGCCCTGCAGATTTGATGCGTCGCGCGGCTGATGAAATGAATATGCGTGAAATTATTTCGGTTTATGGTCAGACAGAAGCTTCGCCAGGTTGCACAATGGGCGAGGTAAATGAAGATCTTGACCACAGAGTAGAAACAGTTGGTAGTGCTTTCCCAGGTGTTGAATGTAAAATTATTGATCCCGAAACGGGAGAAGAACTTCCTGATGGTGAAAGTGGCGAATTTGTTGCACGCGGATTTAATATTATGAAAGGCTACTACAAAATGCCCGAAGCAACAGCACAGGCAATAGACAGCGATGGATGGCTTCATTCGGGCGATATCTGCTGCAGAACTTCTGATGGATATTACAAAGTAACCGGCAGACTTAAGGATATGATTATTCGCGGCGGTGAAAACCTTTATCCGCGCGAGATCGAGGAATTTTATCTGACAAACCCCAAAGTTCGTGATGTTCAGGTTGTAGGCGTTCCTGACGAAAGATATGGTGAGGAATGCTGTGCGTGGATTATTCTTCACAAGGGCGAAACCGCAGACGAAAACGAAATGCGTGAATTTGGTAACGCATACATTGCAAGGCACAAGGTACCAAGATACTTCCTGTTTGTCGACGAATTCCCGATGAATGCTGCAGGCAAAATTCTGAAGTATAAAATGCGCGATGAATCTATTGAAATTCTGGGGCTTAAAAAATAGTTAATAATTTTTCAAAAAAGCATTGACAAACCGAAAATGGCGGAGTATAATACATTATAAATTTGAATATCACAAAAAAGACTGTGACGAAGACGGTCGGATTGTGAGGCCTTGAGAGAGTTGCCGGGTGGTGCGAGGCAATGGCGGAGCTTTCCAATGACCCATCACTTCTGAGTCGAGGGACCGAAAGGCAATGCTTAGTAGACTCCTTCCGTAATGCTGCGTAAAGGCAAAAGGCTTGTTAGAGCCTGGAAAGTGGCGAAAAATATTTTTCGCAATTTGAGTGGTACCGCGGGTTAACAACTCGTCTCAAAATTTTTGAGACGAGTTTTTTGTTTTATTCAAATTAGTAACCAAATATCAAATTTGTCAAAAAATGAAAGGAGACAAAAACAATGGATTACAGTTTGAAGGAAGTCGCAGGCAGAATCAAGGACCTGCGCGAAGCAAAAGGCTACACACAAGAAGAGCTTGCAAAGCTTACAGGTGTGTCAGCAGAGGATTACAAAGCTCTGGAGATGGGTGAAACTGATTTCAGCTTTACCTTTATCTACAAGTGTGCAAAGGCTTGTGGGGTCGAGGTTGTTGATATTCTGGACGGAACAAGCACAACTCTTACTTCGTTTGCAATTACAAGAAAGGGCGAGGGCCTTAAAATCTTAAAGAAGCACGGTGTTGAATATGACAATCTTGCGCCCAAATTCAAAGGAAAGCTTGCAGAACCTTTCCTTGTGAAATTCCCATATCTTGAAGAGGAACAGAATGCACCGATGCAGCTCAATTCTCATAACGGACAGGAATTTGATGTTATCGTTAAAGGTTCACTCAAGGTTCAGGTTGGAAATCATGTAGATGTACTTCACGAAGGAGATTCTATTTTCTATAACAGTCTTATCCCTCATGGTATGGTTGCTGTGTCAGAGGGTGGCTGTGAATTCCACGCAGTTGTACTCAATCCTCAGGATGGTCAGGTGGCCGAAGAATATCCTGAAGCACCGATGATCGCGGCAAAAGTGGCTGCAAAGAAAGAAAAGACCGAAACCGTTGCTGACAAATTCATCGAATCATCTTATGACGAAAACGGTGTGTTTAACGGAATTACTTTTAAAAACGAAGACAAATTCAACTTTGCATTTGACTGCGTTGATGCTATTGCAAAAAAGGACCCCGACAAGCTTGCAATGATGTGGGTGGCAAATGATAAGACCGACAGACGCTTTACATTCAGCGATATGAAAAAGTATTCGGCAAAGACAGCGAATTACTTCGAATCCCTTGGCATCAAAAAGGGAGATACTGTAATGCTTGTTCTCAAAAGACATTATCAGTTCTGGTTCTCGATGCTTGCACTTCACAAAATCGGTGCTATCGCAATCCCTGCGACCAATCAGCTTGTAGAACACGACTTTGAATACAGATACAAAGCAGCAAAGGTGAAAGCAATTGTTTGTACTGCAGACGGAGATGTGTCACTCGAGGCTGAAAAAGCGGCTAAAAATTTCCCCGATATGATAAAAGTTCTTGTTGGTGGCAAAAAGGATGGCTGGAATGACTTTGATGTTGAAATGGAGCGTTTCAGCACACACTATAATCGCACAGAAGACACTCCTTGTGGCAGTGACCCGATGCTTATGCTGTTTACATCAGGTACAACAGGTTATCCCCGTATCGCAACACATTCATACAAATATGCGCTTGGACATTACCCGACAGCAAAGCATTGGCACAATGTAAATCCTGACGGACTTCACTTTACAATCTCTGATACCGGTTGGGGGAAAGCTCTTTGGGGCAAACTCTATGGGCAATGGCTTTGTGAAGCTGCAACCTTTACCTATGACTTTGACAGGTTCCATTCGGAAGATATTTTGCCGATGTTTGCAAAGTACAATATAACAACTTTCTGTGCACCGCCTACAATGTATCGTTTCTTCATCAAAGAGGATTTGTCAAAGTATGACCTTTCGTCAATTGAATATGCAACAACTGCAGGCGAAGCTCTTAATCCCGAAGTATTCAATCAGTTTAAAAAGGCAACAGGCCTTACGATAATGGAGGGCTTTGGGCAGACCGAAACAACACTCTCTATTGCAAACTTTGTTGGTTCCAAACCCAAAATCGGCTCTATGGGCAGACCAAGTCCCTTGTATGACGTTGTTGTTCTTGACCCTGACGGAAATGAATGTAAAATTGGTGATGCCGGCGAAATCTGTATCCGTGTGAAAGATAATGTTCCTTGCGGACTCTTCATCGGATATTACCTGGATGAAGAAAAGACAAAAGAAGTATGGCATGACGGATACTATCATACCGGTGACCAGGCAACAATGGACGAAGACGGCTACCTTTGGTATGTTGGACGCATTGATGATGTTATCAAATCATCAGGCTACCGCATTGGTCCTTTTGAAATCGAGAGCGTTATTATGGAACTTCCTTATGTTCTTGAATGTGCAATTACCCCTGTCCCTGACGAAGTCCGCGGACAGATTGTAAAGGCTACCATCGTGCTTGTAAAAGGTACCGAGGGCACAGACGAGCTTAAAAAGGAAATCCAGGAATATGTAAAAACACATACTGCTCCGTACAAATATCCAAGAATTGTGGAATTTGTTGATGAACTTCCCAAAACCATAAGCGGCAAGGTAAGACGAGTTGAAATCCGCAAAAACGACCTTGAAAAAATGAGCAAGTAATTTTTCAGAAATCATTTGTTTGGCACATAAACGAGGTGATTAAAGTGAAAAAGACCTATGTGACTTCTATGCCTAATCATATCGGAGCATTTTTGAAGGCAAGTAAATGCTTTTCTCTGCTTGGAATAAACATTACCCGTGTAAGTTACAATAAAGCGATTGATTCACACACCTTGTTTATTGATGCAGAAGGTACAGAGGAACAACTGAAAAAAGCAGATACACAGCTTGGGAAAATCGGATATCTGCAAAGCAATACAAACAAAACAAGCATTGTTTTGATAGAATTCTGTCTCGAAGATGTTCCGGGAAGTGTAACGAACATACTTGAGCTGATAAGCAAATTCAACTTCAACATTTCCTACATCAGTTCGCAGGAGAACGGAACGGATTATCAGTATTTCAAAATGGGCTTATATGTTGATGATTTTGACAAAATTTCGGAATTCTTAAAAGAAGCAGAAAAGCTTTGCAAGGTTCGGGTTATAGATTACAATAGTTCTGAAAAGGTCTATGACAACAGTATTTTCTATAACACCTATGTTTTAGGATTGTCGCAGACAATGGGTCTTTCGCAAGAAGTCAGCCGGGAACTTTTGGTGCATGTCAACCTTGCTATGCAGACTCTTGATGAACAAGGCTTATCGCCGTACCGAACCTTTGACAGTATCAGCAAATTTGCAGAACTGTTAGGGACTTCCAAGGAAAAAAATTTTAATCCTCGCATAAGTACTCATAAGGTAACGGATAATACTGAAATTATTCTTGTTGAGCCACCTTGCGGAAGCAACACAATCATCATAAAAAGCAATGATAAAGTATTGTTTGTTGATAGCGGATATGCTTGCTATACCGATGAAATGCTTGATGTATTCAGAAGAATGCTCCCAAAGTTCGACACTATGGAAAAAACAATTCTTGTAACTCATGCAGATGTTGACCATTGTGGACTTCTGCCGATATTTGATAAAGTAATTGCAAGCAAAAAAACAGCAAATTGTCTTGTGAATGAATATGAAGGTAAAGACGGATACAGAGAATCAAATCCTCTCCACAAGCCTTATATAAATATTTGCAAAATTTTAACTTCGTATCAGGCGGTAAATCCTGAAAGGATAACTGTTATGTGGAACGATGTTGAAAATCTGACCGAAGCCATTACTCAAATAGGATTTTTTGATTTTGGAGAGTTGCATTTTGAGGTGTATGAAGGGAAAGGCGGTCATTTGCCGGGTGAAATTGTTTTGATAGACTATTCAAAGCATATTGCAATTACCGGTGATATTTATATCAACACACATGGTTTGACGGCAGAACAAGCGGAATACAATCAGTATGCGCCAATACTTATGACTTCGGTTGACACCGATTCAAAATTATGTTTGGAAGAAAGAAAAGCAATCGTACAAAGACTGGGTGTAGGGCAGTGGCAAATATTTGGCGCGCATGGATTTAAAAAAGATTATTCGGTTAATTCATAAACAGTATATATAACAAAAAGGCAGAACCTAAGAGGTTCTGCCTTTTTGTTATATACGGAAATTATTTGATATGTTTACATTTTACAATCATTTCGGTAATATCGGTAAGAACAAGCTCGTTGTTTTGATTAAAAACCTCAAATGTAAGTTCAACAATTCCGTTTTTTTCGTTTCGTTTTGTAAGATTGGTTACCGTGCAGGTGCTTTTGAGCACATCTTCAGCAAACACCGGCTTAAACCATTCAATCTTTGTTGATTTGCCGGCAAGAAGCTCATCACCTGCCAAATCAATTTCAAGATATTTTGCCCACACTGTCATAAATGACATAACTCCGGGTGCAATAAGGTTTTTGAAAATGGTCGACCTTGCATATTCCTCGTCGGTGTGGAGAGGAATATTGTCATACTTTTTTGCAAAATCAATCATATCTTCTTTGTTTATAACAGCAGGCTCTATTTCTGTTTTTGAGCCTAATTCAAATTCTTCAAAATACATTTGTGCATCCTCTTACCCTGATAATTATTACTTAGTATTTTATCACACAACTCAATTAAAAGCAAGTAATAGGAGGAAAAAGGCTGCAGCAGAGAATTAAATTGATGCTGTTTGTTGAAAATTTTGACTTAATGTGTTATGATGCAAATATACAGATGCCTGCCAACCTTGAGACAAATACAATTGGAGTTATAATATTTACAGTTTAAATAAGGAGGACTTACCTATGAAAAGAATCTTAATCTGGTCTCTTATAATGTGCAGCGTGCTTCTTACCGCTTGCAATGCCAGAAGTATTGGTATAATAGGCGGAGCTGACGGCCCGACAAGTGTTATTGTTGGCAAGAGTGGAGATGAAGACAGTAGTCTGAATACAGACAAATGGGGTATAACTCTTCACGCTGAGAATGTAACCACAACCGGACTGGTATTAAAAATCAAACAGTTTGGAGGCAATTCTTCGGGCGAGCTCCAGACAGGTGTGGAGTACTTCCTTGAAACAAATGTTGATGATGAATGGCAGCGTGTAGATACAAAAACCGGACAGCCTTTGGCGTGGAATGCTATGGCTTATATGATTAAAAAGAACGACATAACCGAAATGAATATAGACTGGCAATACGCTTATGGCGAACTAAAGCCCGGTTTTTATCGCCTTAAAAAAGAAATTATGGATTTCAGAGCAGCCGGAGATTTTGATAAGAAAATATACGAGGTGTATTTTTCCATTAAGTAAGGGGGCGAAGCAAGTTGAAAAAGGTCTTTTTAAAAATTTTGTTGCTTTTGGGATATTGCATACCCTTTGTGTTTTTGGCAATGAATGAAGATGCTATAACGGGAACACTGTGGTTCTATTTGGTTATGATAGTTGGTTTTGGTGTTTTGTGCTGGGGAAGCTCAAAAGTAAAAAGCCCTTGGATAATCCTTGTTGGTAACATATTAAGTTTCACTTCATCCTGTATCTTTGCTTGGATTTTTCAAACAGAAAAATGGGAGTATTACTTTAAACCATTTCTTCCTAATCAGCTGATTATTTTTGAAACATCAATAGCATTTGTAATTCAGGTTTCTTACATTATTAAAAAACATAAGACGAAAGAAAAAGAGCATTAAAAAAGCTGATTAAGATGTGAAAGGAGCTGATCTAAGTGGCACAGATTTACTATAACTTTTTTATGATATATGTGCTGCCGACAATCGTTGGATTGCTCTTGGGAATATGTCTTTGGAAACTTAAGAAAACTCAAATTCTATCAGAGCTTATGATTCTTGTTGGCGTAGTGTGGTGGTGCATTTTGTCTCGCATCAACACTCACGGCAGTGAAGGCCCGGGACTTTTGGCACTGATGTATTCTCTTATGACGCTTGCGTTTGTGGTGGTTGAGATAATTAAGTTTGCAGTAAGAAAATTGAGGGTAAGAGGATGAACATTTGCATATCGAAACAATGAAATCACTCAACAAACCTGCATAATGAAAATAAAAAAGGAATACTTTTATTTGAAAGTATTCCTTTTCTGTGGTGCACCCTGGGAGACTTGAACTCCCAAGCCGTTGCCGGCACATGGACCTGAACCATGCGCGTCTGCCAATTCCGCCAAGGGTGCATAGCGTTGCAAAAAATAAACATAATAGAAAGAATAAAATTCTGCTTGCAACTTGATAATAATAACACAGAAGTGCAAAATTTGCAATACTTTTTTAGGAAATTTTTGAATTTGTTTAATTAAAGATTGATTTTTTTTTAACAATATGCTAAAATAACGAGAGTGCAAAAAAAAGCTTTGGGGCACAGATAAGATATGGTTGTCCCGTGTTTAAGAAAGGTTTTGAAAAGATGGAAAAAAACAAGGATTTTAAACCGTATATTCCGGCTGACAGAATTACGCCGGAGGTTACTGTTACTTCGATTGTTATGGGTATTATTCTTGCAATCGTATTCGGTGCTGCAAACGCATATCTTGGACTTCGTGTTGGAATGACTGTTTCGGCATCTATCCCTGCTGCGGTTATTTCTATGGGTGTTATCCGTGTGCTTATGAAGAAAAACTCTGTTTTGGAAAGCAATATTGTTCAGACAACCGGGTCTGCCGGCGAATCGTTGGCGGCAGGTGCGATATTTACCATTCCGGCACTTTTTTTGTGGGCAAGGGAGGGTGTAATGGGCAAACCCGGAATTATAGAAATCACACTTATTGCTCTTTTGGGCGGACTTTTAGGTGTTTTCTTTATGGTGCCGCTGAGAAATGCTTTGATTGTCAAAGAACACGGTGTTTTGCCGTATCCTGAGGGTACTGCTTGTGCAGAAGTTTTGCTTGCCGGTGAGGAGGGCGGTGCAAATGCATCGACCGTTTTTGCAGGTATGGGGTTTGCGGCGATTTTCAAGTTTGTAATCGATGGGCTCAAGGCTGTTCCGGGTGAGATTGCACTTCGTATAAAAGGCTATCCGGGGGAAATAGGTACTCAGATTTATCCGGCGGTTATGAGTGTTGGTTATATCTGTGGCCCCAAAATTTCGTCATATATGTTTTCGGGCGGGGTTTTAAGCTGGCTTGTTATTATACCGCTTATTGTGCTGTTTGGAAAGGAAATAATCCTTTATCCGGGTTCCGTTCCCATTGGTGAAATGTATGAGGCCGGTGGTGCGGGTGCAATATGGAGTTCGTATATCAGATATATCGGAGCAGGGGCGTTGGCGGCTGGAGGTATAATAAGCCTTTTTAAATCACTCCCCATTATTGCCCGCACATTTGTTGATGCAGTCAAAGGTATGTCAAGCAAAGTGGAAACAAGCAATTTGCGTACCGAAAAAAATATAAGTATGAAGATGGTCCTCATCTCGATTGCTATAATAACTTTGTTCATCTGGCTTGTTCCGGCAGTTCCTGTTTCGCCGATTGGCGCAGTGGTGGTTGTTGTGTTTGGGTTCTTCTTTGCGACGGTTTCATCCCGTATGGTGGGACTGGTAGGAAGCAGCAACAACCCCGTTTCGGGTATGGCGATTGCAACACTGCTTATTGCAACATTGATGCTCAAGCTTACAGGTGATGCAGGGGCGCACGGAATGAAGGGCGCGATATCCATAGGTTCGATTATATGTATTGTTGCAGCGATTGCCGGCGATACTTCGCAAGACCTCAAGACCGGGTATCTTCTTGGGGCAACACCAAAAAAGCAGCAGCTTGCAGAAATTGTAGGCGTTGTTGCGGCAGCATTGGCTATTGGCGGAACATTATACCTGCTTGACACTGCGTGGGGATTTGGTTCTGACGAGCTTGCAGCGCCTCAGGCAACACTTATGAAGATGATAGTCGAGGGTGTTATGAATGCAAATCTTCCCTGGGGACTTGTTCTTGTCGGAATATTTGTTGCCATAACAGTTGAGATTGTAGGCATCCCTGTACTTCCCTTTGCTATAGGCGTGTATTTGCCGGTGCATCTTAATGCTTGCATTATGGTCGGCGGACTTATCAGACTTTTTGTGGACAAACTCAGGACTGATGAAACCAAGAAGACCAAAATGGTGAATGACGGAATACTGTTCTGCTCGGGAATGATTGCAGGTGAGGGCATTATAGGCATAATTCTGGCAGTACTTGCAATATTTGGATTTGATAAGATAATTGACATTTCGGGGGTTTTAAATCTTCATCCTGCAGTTTCAAACATAGCCGGACTTTTTGTGTTTGCGCTTGTGGTGCTTAGTGTTCTTAAGTTTTCGGTTTGGAAAAAAGGAAACAGATTAAATAAATAAAATGAAAAAGAAGAAAAATGTAATTGAGCCAAATTATCTTGAAAAAATTCCACAGAGAAATGATGCTTTAAATTGGAAAACAGATGATGGGAACAGAGTTGTACTTTTGATAGAAAACACAGGATTTTTCAATCGTGTGGCGCAAAAGTTTATTAAAAAGCCACCGGTTACTTATGTTCATCTTGACGATATGGGCAGTTTTGTCTGGCCGCTTATTGATGGAAAAAGAAATATAATTGAGCTGGGCAAAGTTGTTGATGAACATTTTGGTGATAAGGCAAAACCGCTTTATGAACGACTTGCCAAGTTTTTTCAGATTCTGGATTCGTATAAATTTATCAAATGGAAATAAAATAAGGGAGCGGAGAATCAGACGTCCGCTCCCTTATTTTATTATATCATTTACATCTCGCTTCAGCAATTATTCCTTGTCAATAATCGGAGAGTCCTTAAAGAAGAATGAAATCGACCAAAGACCTGCAAGACCAACAAGGGTGAAGATTATGCGACTCATCAAAGAAAGCTGACCGCCAAACAGCATAGCAACCAAATCTACGCCGAAAAGACCGATGCTTCCCCAGTTAATCGCGCCGATTATCACCAAGATTAAAGCAATGACATTCATTTCGATAACTCCTTTTTTGTTGTTTATTTTCATAGATATTTTGCCATTAAAACAAAATAAATATTCATAAGACAACAAAAAATATTTACCTTTTAAATTATAAATCAAGCTTGGATTTTATGGTGCTTATATAATCGGAGGGAGAAACACCCTCATATGTCTTAAAAATTTTGCTGAAATAATGAATTGAAGAAAACCCAACACTTGACGAAACTTGGGTTAGATTGAGGTCGCCTTCGCGCATAAGCTTTTTTGCCTGTTTGATGCGCAAACGATTGATATATCCTACAACGGTATCTCCGCAAGCTTCTTTAAAACTTTTGCATATTGTTGTTTTGTTTGTGCCAAACAAAAAACAAAGGTCATTAAGAGAAATTTTTTCTTTGTAGTTATTGTTGATATAGGTAATAATTTCCTCGGTCTTTGAGCGTGGCGGAAAGGATTTTAAAGAGTGCGGAGTAATTTCGGTGCTGCGGATAAGCTCTATCAAAAACATTTCAAATTTAAGTCTGAGCATCTGGTCGGCGCCAAAGGGGATGTGTTCGCGTTTTTTCATATCAGTAACATTTGGAACATCGTACGGCGGCAAAAAGACCGAACGGCCTTCTTTTATGACTTCGGTAAGAATTTTAATCAAATCGGGCGAAAGAGTTGTTGCATTTTCTGAAAACATATCAAGCCTTTCGGAGTCACATTCAAAACCGATAATAATTACATTTGGTGCGTCGCGGTCCAGACACGAAAGCGAGTGGACCTCGTTGCTTTTGTGAATAACAAGCTGTTTGCTGCAAAGAGTCCCCGAAAATCCATCGGACTCAACATTGACCGTACCGCTGTCAACATAGATAAGCTCTCTGAATGGGTGAGTGTCCTTGAAAGTCTGGTATTTTTTGATAAACTCAAAATAATGAATATTTGCCATTCGTGTAACGGCAATCTCTGTTTTAAAATCCTTTAGTTTAAATTCCATATTCAAAGCTCCTTTTTTTGATTATAACACAAGAAAATTTATTGTGTCAATATTAAAAAAATTTAATATATTACAAAAACTATTTAATATATTTCAAATACATTATTAACTTTTATTGATATAATAAAGAAAAACCCACAAAGGAGGATTTTTAAAATGAGTAGAATTTGTATCCCGGATTATGAGTACAAAGAAAGAATTGCAAAAGCTGCAAAGCTTGTTGCAGAAAAAGGTCTGGATGTAATGGTTGTATGCTCAACTGAGTCAGACTACGCAAATGCAAGATATTTCAGCGGTTTCTGGCCTCTGTTTGAACGTGCAGGTGTTGCTATCTCTGCAACAGGAGAGGCTGCACTTATGGTTGGTCCTGAGTGTATCATCTTCGCTAAGGATGTTGGTAAGATTGACAAGGTATTCTGCCTGAGAGAATTCAGAGAATCAGCTGACCCCTCTTACCCCGAACTTAAGGCTAATACATTTAACGATGTATTCAAGGCTATCGGTGTTACAGGCGACAAAATCAAAATCGGTCTCGGAAGCTATGTAGAGTGCACACTCCCTATCTACGAAGGTCTTAAGAACAGCTACCCCGAAGCAGAAATCGTTAAGTGCAACGATATCATGGTTAACTTAAGAAAGATCAAGTCAGCTAATGAGCTTGCTTGTATTCAGGAAGGCTTCAGAATTGTTGATATCGCAACAGACGAAGTTATCCGCAACCTTAAGCCCGGCGTAACCGAACTTCAGATGGTTGGTATCGCTCAGAAGGTTATCTATGAAGAAGGCGCAGAATACGAAGGTCTTCCTATGTATGTATTCAGCGAAAAGTCAACAAGCCACGCTATAAGCCGTTCAGGCTACAGAACAATCGGCAAGAACGATATCGTTCAGCTTAACCTTTCAGCTAAAATCGATGGTTACTCACCTGCTATCGGTCTCCCGATTGCTATGGGTAAGCTTGAGGGCGAAAGAAGAAGAGTTGTTGAATTCTGTAAAGAAGCGCACGACTGGACAATTGATCAGCTTAAGGCTGGCGTTATGGCAAATGAAGTTGCTCAGAACTTCTACAAGATGTATGTTGACAACGGCTTCAAAGACAGTTATGTATACGGTCCCTGCCACGGAACAGGTATGATCGAGGTTGAGCCGCCCTGGATGGAAACAGACTCAACTTACAAACTTGAAGAAAATATGACATTCCAGGTTGATACATTTATCATGGGTGACGGTTTTGGCTGCAGATGGGAAATCGGTGCTGCTATCACTAAAGACGGTTGCCACAAGATGACAGATTACCTCAAGAAGGGTATAATCGAATTAGGTTTCTAATTTAAAAACATACTGGCTAAGGCAGGGTTTGACCTGCCTTAGTTTGCAATTTTTGCAGAATATTTTGAAAGGAGTTATTTAAAATGGCTATAGGAAAAAAAGAATGGATAATTCCTGACTGTGAACTTCCGCAGGAAGGCGAAGGCGTTGCAAAAGGTCACGAATCTGTTATTATTGTTAATGATTCGGACACAGATGCTAAAATTGATGTAAGCATCTACTTTACCGACAAAGAACCACACACAGGTATCGTGTGGGAAGTTGGTGCAAAAAGAGTAAAGTGCTTCAGAATGAACAATATCGAGCATATGTGCGGATATAAAGTTCCTTTTGAGACACAGTATGCTATGAAAGTTTCAAGCAACACACCTATTGTTTTGCAATACGGAAGACTTGACAACACTCAGGCAAACCTTGCATTCTACACAACACTTGGATATTCTGAGTAATCAGGATGAAAAATTTAAAAAGCAGACAAGAGCCGAAACTTTAGGTTTCGGCTCTTGTTGTATAACAAAAAACATCCACCTAAGGTCGAGGTTGACAAGGAAGTAATGGTTTTGAAGCCTGATTTTCCGTTTATGCTTCGCAAAAAAATCTCGTAATACGCCAGTATTACGAGATTTTTGTTACTTGCCTAATCCAAAAAATCAGATATTCAAAACTGCAAAGCATCCTAAAATCGAAATTTTTTGATAAAGTTCAAGGCAAAAACAGGCCATAATCCTGACGGATATGGACTGTTTTAAACACAGAAATTTGCAAAAAAGACGATTTTTAGGACAATACTGCCTTATCAGCCTCGACCTTATAAGCAGGTGGATGTTTTGGTTTATTATATTATTTTATTGCTTCGCGGAGCCACTCAAGAGTACATTCAACCATGTGTTTTCCGGTTTCTTCCGATGCTTCTTTTGCGCTTTCTGCAAACCATTCGGTATTCTGTGCGCAACGGCTCAAATCGACATTTTCGGGATAAGTGCCCATCATCAAGCTGGTTTCCCATTTGCCGGCATGGTCAAAACCACCGCATTTTATCTGTGCGTCAGCACCGATAAGAGGAATAACCTTGATGTATGAGAATGGGTCTTCTCCGCCGCCAAGGTTTTCATAATAATCAGCATAAGAATCGCTGCCCCACCAACCTTGACCGAGGGTTTCTTCCATGTATTCCATTGTAACCTTTTTGGCTGCCTTGTGACAAGCGATAGTCATAGGCATAAGGCCTGCGCCTTCTGTCTGATGATGCGGAACGAGATAGATGTTTTTTATGCCGCCGGCAATCATTGATTTAAGAACGCAATACAAATATTGTGCATATGTATCTTCGTCAACATGAATATGGTCAGGCTTTGGCGCGCATACGGCATAAGAAGCAACACCATACCAGATGGGCGGACAAATAACCACTTCTTTTTCTTTCTCAAGTTCACGAAGACAGCCGTTTACTACCATGGTATCTGTTCCGCAAGATGCGTGATGTGCATGGTATTCAATAGTACCGATAGGGATGATAAACGGTACCTTTCTTTTTACGGCATATTCAATTTGGTCGTGAAACATATTAATTAGTTGCATAATATAGCCCCATTGGAAATTTAATGATAATTTAGATTAAAAAGTAATCCGGTTTTTAATTATTATATAATAATTTGCGAGTCTTGTCAATTAAATGCTGTATATCCTGCAACTTTATTTTTTGCGGAATATTTTTTTGTCACGAGCAACAAAAGTTTACATTTGTTTGTTAAAAACAGTTGCACTCAAAGAAAAAATGTGATATAATTCACAAAGATAGAGAAGAAAGGGGCTTAATCTATGAAATGTATTGTAAATGGCACAGTCCTTTTGGAAAACGGAGCCTTTGACAATCTTGCAGTGGTGTTTGATGAAAAAATCGAAAAAATATGTGATGCCAAAAGATTGGATTTGTCAGAGTATGAGGTGATTGATGCAAATGGAAAATTTGTATCACCCGGTCTTTTGGATATGCACATTCATGGATATCTTGGATTTGATGTGTCTGACGGAAATGAAGATGATATCAAAAAAATGGCAGAGGGTATTGTCAAAAATGGTGTGACTGCATGGTGCCCTACAACAATGACTGTTTCAAAAGCCGAAATCGAAAAGGCTTTTGATGCAGTAAGAACTCTTAAAAATTCCCAAGAATATTACGGAGCAAGAATTCTTGGAGTAAACAGCGAGGGACCATTTATAAATGCGGCAAAAAAAGGTGCCCAGGCAGAGGAACATATACTGAAGCCGGATGCCGATTTTGTTAAAAAACATAAGGATATTGTAAAGCTCTTTACCGTTGCCCCCGAGGTTGACGGAGCAAAGGAGTGTATTGAATCTGTATGTAAAGATACTGATGTTTTGATATCCATGGGGCACACCAATGCAACTTATGAGGAGGCAAGAAAAGGTGTTGAAAGCGGTGTAAGACATACAACCCATCTTTTCAATGCGATGACACCTCTCTCGCACAGAAGTCCCGGGGCTGTCGGAGCGGCACTTTCCTGCCCGGATGTAAGTTGCGAGCTTATAGCAGATACTTTTCATGTAGACAAGGGACTTTTTGGTATGGTTGCAAAGCTGAAAGGCGACAAACTTTGCCTTATAACTGATTGTGTAAGAGCCGGAGGAATGCCGGACGGAGACTATACTTTGGGCGGACAACCACTTAAAAAAGAGGGAATAAAGTGTCTGATGCCCGACGGCACAATTGCAGGGAGTGTGCTGAAACTTAACGAGGCGGTATATAACCTTTGGGAAAATTCTGACCTTGAACTTTACCAAGCGGTTAAGTGTGCATCGCTGAACCCTGCCAAAGCATTGGGCGAAGATGATGAAAACGGCTCAATAAAAGAGGGAAAGCGTGCTGATATAATAATTGCGGATGATAAATTTAATGTGTTGATGACAATTCTTGGCGGAGAAATAAGATATAAAGGAGAATGAAAATGATTGCAAAACTTGAACCCGAATTTATGCCTATGGTAAAGGTAATTGATGATTTTAAGGCGTCTGTTGCAAAGACTGAAAGTACAGAGCTTTATATCGCGGTAGAAAGAAATGGCGGACTTACTGCTGTTTACAAGATGGATATTTACAAGGAAAACACAGGACACGATGAAGAAAATTATGAAATAGCCGAGCGAATTATAAAGACGCTCCTTTGGGCAAAGGGTGGATTTAAAGTATTTATCGCAGGATCAAAGTATATCTATGACCGTATTGCCGATGATTACCGAATCGGCGGAGCAAGGGAATTTGATTATAATTTTATGTCCCGTGTTTATGAAAAAGAGTTTGAAGTTGTGTATGTCGAAAATATAGCGGATGCACCTCTGGAAAACGATGTGTCGTCACCGGTTGGCAGAAATATGGATGGCTGCCGAATCGGTTTTGATGCAGGTGGCAGTGACAGAAAGGTTTCGGCAGTTGTTGACGGGGAAACCGTATATTCAGAGGAAGTTGTGTGGTTTCCCAAAACAGAGTCTGACCCACAATATCACTACGACGGAATTTTGAGTGCTATGAAAACTGCGGCGTCATATATGCCCAGGGTTGATGCAATCGGTGTATCTTCGGCAGGTGTGTATATTGACAACAAAATCAAAGTTGCATCGCTTTTTATCAAAGTGTCAGACGAGGATTTTGAAAATAAAGTTAAAAATATGTATATTGATGTAGCCAAAGAAATAGGCGATGTTCCCATTGAGGTTGCCAATGATGGTGATGTGACAGCACTTGCCGGTGCGATGAGCCTTGAGGACTACAATGTATTTGGTGTTGCAATGGGCACTAGCGAGGCGGCAGGATATGTAGATAAAGACGGCAATATCACAGGCTGGCTCAATGAGCTTGCGTTTGTCCCTGTAGACTTCAACAAAGGCGCTATGGTTGACGAATGGAGTGGAGATTATGGCTGCGGAGTAAAGTATTTCTCTCAGGATGCTGTTATCAAGCTTGCACCAAGAGCGGGTATTGAACTGGATGAAAGTTTGTCGCCTGCCGAAAAGCTTAAGGTTGTTCAGGGCCTTATGGAAAAGGACGACGAAAGAGCTGCTGATATTTATGATACAATCGGCACATATTTTGGCTATGCGATTGCATATTACTCGATGTTTTATGAAATAAAGCATGTGCTTATTATGGGCAGAGTTACAAGCGGAAAGGGCGGCGCAATACTTTTGGACAAGGCAAACCAAGTGCTTAAAGAGGAATACCCCGACCTTTATAACAAAATAACGCTTCATATCCCCGATGAAAAGGCAAGAAGAGTGGGACAGTCAGTTGCTGCAGCAAGCCTGCCCAAAATTAAATAATAAATGCTAAAAAAGCATCGTCTGTATGTAAACTACAGACGGTGCTTTTTTAAAATATTGAAATGAATGGAAAATTGTGATATAATGAGTTTGCAAAGCAAACTCAATGAATTGCCTTCGGCATGAATTGAAATCAAAAATTTCGTGAATTGAGACTTGCGGCCCATGAATTGCACCTGTCGGTGCATTAAGGCAATTCAAATCATGTTGCGATAGCAACAATATCGAGCAAGCTTTAATTTGTATATCGACTAAAAGTTTTATCCCAGATTTGACACGAACTTTGTCTTAAATTGATAAATATGGTGAAATGCTTGATTTTTGTGTAGAATAGTGATATAATTCAATTAAGAATCTTTGTTAATTATATTATGAAAGAAGATAAAGCAAATGGCAATAACATACGAACGAAAAAAACAAAAACAAAATAATATTTTATATACAATTGTTGCTGCAATTTTAATATGTGCAGTCTTTTTTGCAATGGTT
>JAFQSM010000073.1 GCA_017409575.1 Clostridia bacterium | reverse complement strand
TGAAAGCCCTAAAAACTCAGAAAAGGCGATCCCGGCAAAGCCCGGCATGTCTTCCCGGCAGAGGACACTACTCAGATTTGGGCGAAAGTGCCTTCGCAGGAACTCAGCGATACTATTATTGCGGCAATGAAAGATAGTCTAACTGACTAAGCAAGGAGAGATAGAAATGGAGAAATTCTTTTCTTGGCTGTTTACTGCTGAACACATCTTCACGTTGGTAACCGTTGTTCTGTCGGGATTTATTTCGTGGCGGATTTCAGCCGCTTACTATAAAAAAGGAAATCGAAATTCGTTAAGGTTAAATGTGTTATTTCCGATGAGACGGATAATTGCAGAACCTCGTTCTTGGAAGAACTACAAAGTTCTCGAAGAAACATCCAAAGAACATGATTCTAAATACCTTACCAAAAAAGAAAGAACAGCATTAACAAACTTCTTGGCAGCATATAAAAATGTTTGTACTTACGATTATGCGTTTGTCTGTGCAGAAAGTTTGTTTTCATATTTTTGCTATAAGCTTGAGCAAAATGGTATTAACACTAAACCTGTTCCTATTGAAATTGACGGTGAAATAGTTGATTATGATATACCAACAGATTTACTTTATTTACGTGATGACCTTTTAAAAATCATTGAAGACCGTCCTTATGAATATGATGAAGAAGGGCGCACGACCGACATAATAAAGTATTTGTTTGAAGATTATTGCAAACGGTATTTCAGCGATCAAAAAATTGACTACTTCAATGATTATTCATTAGAGGAAGTTCTCAAAAAAGCTAAAGTTCGAAACGAATGGAACGAAAAACTTTCTGCGTATGATGTTGCAAAGGAGAAATTTCTTGAACTTAAGGTTTTTGAAAACAATTAACTCTCTAAACGACAAAAAGCCCGTACTGACATCCGATCAGTACGGGCTTAAATGCTAATATGGGATTTTTGTGAGATGGTTGAAATTATTCTTTACTCACAAGCCACTCGCAACGCAGAATAATCGCATTGGAGGGCATTCTTATCAAAACCTTATCAGAGGAAGTGGGCGAAGTCCGAAAAGCCTTGTGATTACTGGGTTTTTCGGCTTTTTCAAATTATTCCCACTCGGCAAATTCAGATATAGTAGGGTGTATTTGAGGTGATTTTGCAGGAAAAACTTTCGCAAATATGTTAATATTTCACCTGTTATTTGGGACACCTCGTTTTCTTAGTATCAAAATAGTATCACAGAAAACCAGAGTTTGCAAGAGTTCCGGGCTTTGCAAGTACCTGTCGAAATTGGCCTCAATTTGAGGCCAATTTCGGCCACTGACCTCCACTCAAAATCAAAGGAGGCGGGCAAGCACCCCTGGGGCTTGCCTGCCTTGATAACCGCAGAGCAAGACCGGGCAGGGCTGTCAATGGCGGCGCATGAAATGCGCCGTTCATCTTGACCATTGACAGCTTTGACCGGGAGTGCTTTCAATATATACTGTTTTTGTAGCAATCGTGTTTCTGAAAGCAAGATCATGTTCTACGAAGATCATTGTAGGAGAAAATTCCCTAATCAGATTTTCAATTTGCATTCGGGAATAGATGTCAATATAGTTAAGAGGTTCATCCCACACATACAGATGTGCTTGTTCACAAAGGCTTTTTGCTATCAACACTTTTTTCTTTTGTCCCGCTGAAAAATCTTCCATTTTCTTTTCAAACTGTATTCGTGAAAAATCCATTTTCCGTAAGATTGCCTTAAACAAACTTTCATCAACACGATTGGCTTCCGCAAACTCTGATAACGACCCGTTCAGCATAGAAGTATCTTGAGGTACATAGGACAATATCATGCCAGAACCTATTGCAATTGTCCCACGATGTTCTATTTGTTGCCCGACCAGTAGCTTTAGAAGGCTCGTTTTCCCAGAACCATTTTTCCCATCAAGGGCAATGCGTTCTCCCTGTTTTACTGTAAACGAGATTGGCTGGCAGACATTTTTGCCGTCAAAAATCGGTACAACATCAGAGAAAGTCACTAAGGTATCTGAAAAATAGAGAAGCGGAGCGATTTTCAAATCT
>JAFQSM010000072.1 GCA_017409575.1 Clostridia bacterium | reverse complement strand
GCCTATTCCCGTCTAAACCGGTATATTTCCATCTACATCGAAAACGTGAAAACATGAGAAAAAAGCCTCGTCATCGTAAGATGACGAGGCTTTTCTATTCGTTGCGGAGGCAGTAGGTGAACCTGTGACCGACCGGTTATGAGCACTTGATTTCGGTTCGGAAAAGGCCAAGAAAGCAATCAAAAAAACGGGTCTTCTTCTCTATTCTCGCCGACCAGCCGCCGACCGAGGGATCAAAACAAGTCTTCGCAAAGCTGCCAACACTACCCTTTGCCGATCCCTTTCTCTACGGTTTTCACAACCGAACCTCAGCAGCACACAGAACAACCATGCCGCATAGCCGCACACATGTCCAACGAACAGTTTATGTTCACGCAAACCGTCCCCTGTGTTCCGCTTTTGCAGATAAGGGAGGGTAGCGGTAATTTAGGGGTAAATCTTGATTCTTGTGTGGTGTGGGAGTATAATCAATTCGACAAATCCCGATTTGATGGTCAATTTTTCCCTCACTGATGGTTGATTTCTCTCCACTCAACCATCAGTTCGTGTTCTTTGTTACCCAAATTGTCTATACTGAAAGCGAAAGGAGGCAGCCTATGGACCAAGTAAAAATTGGAAAGTTTATTGCCGAGTGCAGAAGAAAAACAAACTTAACCCAAATGCAGTTGGCAGAAAAACTGAACATTACCGACAGAGCAATATCAAAATGGGAAACAGGCAAATCTCTGCCCGACTCGTCTATTATGCTTGAACTTTGTGATGTTCTGGGTATCAGTGTTAATGATTTATTATGTGGGGAGGTAGTTTCAATGGATAATTACAACAAAGAATTAGAAAACAATTTGCTTGAAATGATTAAGCAAAAAGAACAGGCAGACAAAAGATTGTTGTCTGTAGAAGTGTTTATAGGCATTACTGCAACAGTCGTTCTTTTCGCCATGGTTCTCCTTGCCTCTTTTGTGCAGATGTCAAACGGCCTAAGGATTTCTCTTATGGTGCTTGGATTCATTTTGTTTTTTGCAGGTTGCTTCTATGCATTGCGGATTGAGCAAGTGGCAGGGTATTATGCATGTAAAGAATGCGGACACAGATATGTACCCACATACAAAGCGGTCAATTTCGCACCACATATGGGCAGAACAAGATATATGCGTTGCCCGCAATGCGGAAAAAAGTCTTGGCAGAAGAAAGTGTTAGGCAAAGAGTAAAGCCAATTCCAATATGTCGAACAGATAAAAGCAGCCGCCGACCTGATGGTCGGCGGCTGTGTTATTTCATGTCATGTTGGGGGCAAAATGTGGTTATTTTCAAAAGTAGTATGCGAGTAGTACAACTGGGGCAAAACCGTTGCAAAGCGTGGTATAAGGTGGCATAGCTTGGAATCCGTTACCTGGCTAAAAGGTTGCCGTGGCAGACGAATAGGATCTTCAACATAAAAAGCCCTCGCTTTCGGCATCCATTGTAACATAATGGGGAGCGTTTTGCAACGCTCCCCAATGAATTGCCCTTCGGGCATGAATTGGCTTTGCCATGATTTGCCTGACGGC
>JAFQSM010000071.1 GCA_017409575.1 Clostridia bacterium | reverse complement strand
CTGTTTGGTGTGATAACATAGTTTACAGATTGTTCGAGCACATGGTTTACAAATCTGATACAATAAAGGCATACAAAGGAGTTGATTGTATGCCTTGGAAGGATATTAGTAAAACAATGATTAGAGAAGAGTTTGTAAAGCGAGTTATATTGCAACAAGAAACGAAAACCTCATTATGTCGTGAATATGGAATTAGTCGTCCAACAGGAGACAAATGGTTAAAAAGATATCTAAATGGAGAAAATCTGTCAGACCGTAGCAGGGCACCTTTTAAAACAGCAAATAAGACATCACCGGATATAGAAAGGATAATTCTTGATTACAGGGAAACACATCCGGCTATAGGTGCTGTTAAAATACGACGAATACTTCAAAACAAAGGATATGAAAATATTCCTTCAGCGAGCACGGTAAATGCAATTTTAAAACGAAATGGCTGTATATCCATAGAGGCAAGCAAAGCTGCAACACCAAACAGAAGATTTGTGAAAGACTTTCCAAATGATATGTGGCAAGCAGATTTCAAGGGAAATTTTTTGCTGAAAAATCAATGTCGTTGCTATCCTTTAAATGTTATAGATGACCATAGTCGTATGAGCTTGTGCTCTAAAGCATTAACATCTGAAAGCTTTGAAAGCGTATTTCCTGTGTTTTTAAACTTATTCAAAGAATATGGACTTCCGTTTTCGTTGCTTTGCGATAACGGAAATCCATGGGGAACTTCACAGAATAGGGGTTTTACCAATTTTGAAGTTCGTCTTATGGAAATAGGTGTTTTAGTAATGCATGGAAGAGCTTTTCATCCTCAAACGCAAGGAAAGGAAGAAAGTTTCAATCGCTCAATGACGAGAGAACTTTTAAATTTTTGCAATTTTAAGGATTTGATAGAAGCACAAGAACAATTTGATGAATATCGAAAGTTTTACAATTATGAAAGACCACATCATGCGTTAGGCCTTGATGTTCCAGCACAACATTACTGTAAAAGCAATCGTAAATTACCGGATAAAATTCATGATTGGGACTATCCGGGTGAGTGTAAAATAAGAAAAGTAAGTTCTAAGGGGTACTTGTATTATTCGAAATACTGGTATTACTTTAGCGAAGCTTTTGCAGACAAGATGGTTGCGGTAAAAGAATCTTCTATTCCGGGTTTTGTAAACGTTTACTTTCGTCAATTTAAGATTGCAAGAATAAATGTTGATGAAAAGAAGTTCGTTTCTAAAACAGCGTATCTTATAGAAAATGACCCAAGGGCAACCGAAAAAGTGTAAACCATGTCCTCGGACATTTTGTAAACCAAGTCACACTTGACAGAATCGCCCCTACCAGAAAAGGCAGAAACGAAATCAATCGTTTCTGCCTTTTAAAATACTATCCTTAACAGTGCACCTATTATGAAGTGCTTTTTCTGGTGACCCTACGGGGACGCGGTCAACCGTAGCCGCTCTGTCGTCGCTTTCTGCTCGCCAATCGCGGACGGTTTTCGCATAAGCTCTGCCAAACCAATCGTACTTCGCAAGGCTTGTACTCTTGGGGCAGAAGCTTATCGAACCGCGTGGTTCGCCATGCTGTAGCCTTAAACAAAAAATACCATCCAAATGGATGGCATTTTTTGTTTGGTGACCCTACGGGGACTCGAACCCCGGTCTTCGCCGTGAGAGGGCGACGTCCT
>JAFQSM010000007.1 GCA_017409575.1 Clostridia bacterium | reverse complement strand
GATTAAACATTTTTATTTAGTATAACATATAATTTGACAAAATGCAATAGAAATTAAACAAAAAAGTTTAATTATTTTTATTCAAAATACTTGACATAAACAAAAATGTTTAGTATAATACAATTAACAACTAAACAAATAAGTTTAGTCAATATAAATTAAAGGAGGATTTTTCAATGGAAAACAAATTATTTATGCGTTCCGAAGAAGTAGCCAAAGAGCTTGGAGTTTCCAGAGCCTATGCTTATAAACTTATTAAAAAGCTGAACGAGGAACTAAGGGCAAAAGGCTATCTTGTAATCGAAGGCAGATTGAACCGTGAATACTTCATGGAGAAAATCTACACAAATAAAAACGGAAAGGAGAAATAAAAATGCCGGCTTACAAGGACAAAAAAACAGGTAAATGGTACGCTTCATTCTACTGTATGAATTGGAAGGGCGTACGGGAAAAGAAAATGAAACGAGGCTTTGAAACCAAAAAGGCAGCTCTTGAATGGGAGCGAGAATTTTTAAGACAATCCAAAGCCGACCTTGATATGAGGTTTGACACCTTTGTAGAATTATATGTTACCGACCTTAAACAAAGGCTTCGGGAGAACACTTTTCTCACAAAGGAAAGTATAATCTACAAAAAGGTGCTTCCTTACTTTAAGGAGAAAAAGCTGAACACCATAACAGCGAAAGATGTTATCAAGTGGCAGAATGAATTATTAGCTTATCGTGATGAAAACGGCAAACCTTATTCAAAAACCTATCTCAAAACAATTCATAATCAGCTTAGTGCAATATTTAACCACGCAATACGCTATTATGACTTGAAATCCAATCCGGCAGCCAAAGCAGGACATATTGGCGAAAAGGAAGCAGGAGAGATGGATTTTTGGACTAAAGAGGAATACAAACTGTTTGCAAATGAAATGATGGATAAGCCAAAATCATTCTATGCGTTTGAGGTTCTTTATTGGTGCGGTATTCGCTTGGGTGAGCTTCTTGCTCTGACACCTGCTGATTTCGATTTTGAAAACGGACTGCTTCGTATAAATAAATCGTATCAGCGTATTGGAACTCGTGATGTAATTACCGAACCGAAAACAAAGAAAAGCATACGCACGATAAAACTCCCGACCTTCCTCTGTGAAGAAATCAAGGAATATTTGGGTATGCTCTACGGCATAAAGCCTACGGACAGAATGTTCCCAATATCCAAGAGTTTTTTACATCACGAAATGGATAGAGGTTCAGCGGCGGCAGGTGTAAAGCGAATTAAAATTCACGGACTTCGCCATAGCCACATAAGCCACCTGATAGACTTGGGATTTTCCGCAGTTGCCATCGCTGACCGAGTGGGACATGAGAGCATTGATATTACATATAGATATGCACATCTTTTCCCATCAAAGCAGGTGGATATGGCAAATAAACTTGAAAACGAAAGGATTGATTTAATTGGATAAAAAACTTGATGCAAAAGGCAGATGGAGAAACAAAACCACATCGTTTATGATGTCACCGGAAGAACGGGCTGATTTAGATATTCGTGTCAGCCTTTCGGGACTAACCAAGCAGGAATATATGGTTAGACGATTACTTGAAAGAGATATAATCGTTCAGCCAAATTCAAGAATTTATAAGGCACTCCGAAATCAAATGACGGAAATACTTAATGAACTTCGCAGAATTGAAAACGGAGCAAATGTTGATGATGAACTGCTTGCAGTTATCAAAACGGTGGCGGAAACCTACAATGGTTTACAAGAAAAGTAAAAGTCCCAAAGTATCGGCAAATACTTCGGGACATGGAATGTGGTAAACACTCCTTCATTACAATTAACAGTTTACCACATTCCTGTTGATTTTTCAATAGGAACGAGGTGAAAAGTTTAATGTTTGATAAAAATTTTGATGATATGCAGACCGAAGAAATGAGGGAATATTTCAAACAAATGAACAATCCCTATTATCTTTACGCAAAAACAATGACAAATTTGTATGACGAGGTATATCAGCCCAAAACCCCTGTTATAGAAAATCTTTTATACAGCGGTACATACTTGTTTGTCGGTGCGCCGAAAGTCGGCAAATCGTTCTTTATGGCACAGCTCGCTTATCACATAAGCAGCGGTCTTGACCTTTGGAATTATAAGGTCAACAAAGGTACAGTTTTGTACCTTGCATTAGAGGACGATTATGCAAGACTTCAGCACAGACTTTATACAATGTTCGGAGCGTGTGAAAACGAGAAATTTTTTCTTGCCACACAATCCAATCAGCTCAACGGCGGTTTAGATAAACAGCTTGAGGGATTTATAGAAAATCATCCCGATACAAAGCTGATTATCATTGACACCTTGCAGAAAATCCGTGAAATCTCCGGCGATAAGTACAGTTATGCAAATGACTATGATATTGTTACAAAGCTAAAGAAATTCAGCGATAACAAAAATATCTGTCTGCTCCTTGTTCATCATACAAGAAAGCAGCAGTCTGATGATTGCTTTGAAACAATCTCCGGAACAAACGGATTGCTTGGAGCTGCTGACGGTGCGTTTCTCCTGCAAAAAGAAAAACGCACAGCTTCAAAAGCTATACTTGATGTAGTCGGCAGGGATCAGCAAGACCAAAGGCTGCACTTGGAATTTAACCGGGAGCGTTGCTTGTGGGAATTTATAAAAGCTGAAAACGAGCTTTGGAATCAACCTACCGACACTCTGCTTGAAAGTGTTTCAAAAATTGTAAACCTCGAAAGCAAAGAGTGGACGGGAACGGCAACGGAGCTTATATCAAATCTTGGCTTGGATATTTCTCCAAACTCGCTTACAAGACATCTGAATGTTAATGCAGACAGGCTATTTAACGAATATCAGATTTCTTACGAGAGTTCACGCACCCACGCAGGCAGACAGGTTACATTCAAGCTCATACCAAAAGAGCAAGAATAACCGTGTCGATAGTGACGATAGTGACGGTATTCTGCGTGACGATATTGGTATCTAAAATATCGTCACGACCGTCACGGGTAGGATGGGATAGGATATGAAAAATATACAAATAAAGCAAGAGCTTTTTATAAAGCTGATACAGTATTTTTACAGCGAAGAAATCGGGTATGACAATGAGGAATTATTCGATTTGGAGCGTGAAATCAAATCCGAGCTTCAGAAGAAGTTGGATAGGGTTTCAATGCGGAGTTATTACACCGCATACAAAACTGCTCAAACCGAGCAGGAGCGTGAGGAAGCACGCAAAAAATATCTCGATGAAAGAGGTGTGCCTGAGAGCTATCGATGGTAAATTCTCTTTAAGAGATATTTACGGGAATGTGGCACATTCCCGTGTAGGCAATTAAGGAACGAATGTGACGGATTGCCGATAGGTGAGAACGAGAAAATTTTGAGCGTTCTCCACCATTGCAAACGGCTGATTTTTGACAGAAAAATATCTGCCGTTTGCGGTGTGTGTAGCCACAAGCAGCACACACTTCGGCGGTAGCCGAACAAGCCCTCTGCAAGAGCGCAAACTACCGCAGGTAGCCGCATTTTTGTTGGCTCGCTGACAAAAGTGCATTTGCGTTACTTTTGACAAAAGTAACAAAACCGAATTAGTTCGCTATCGCTCACGAAAACACTAAAATGAGTACCCAATATGAAATAAGCGAGGTGAAAAGACTATGTTAGAAAGGTCAATATCTTTTACAAAAGGTGCAGGTGTTGTAAGCCATAATGCAAGGGATTTTCTCACGGATAATGTAGATAAGGACAGAGTGCAAAATAACATACAATACTGTCACGAGAAAATCGAGGACGCCTACCAAAAATTGTTTGGTGAAGCATTGGAGAAATACAATGCCAAGCAGACAAGAAAAGACAGAGTGATTGAAAACTATTATGAAAAAATCCGGACAAGCAAACAGGAAAAACCGTTTTATGAAGTTATAGTGCAAATAGGTGACAAGGACAATATGGGAGCCAAGACGGAATACGGTCAGCTTGCAGGAAAAATACTTGACGAGTATATGAAAAGCTTTGCAGAAAGAAATCCGTATATGTATGTGTACTCTGCTCACTTACATATGGACGAAGCATCACCGCATCTGCATATAGATTTTATTCCGTTTACAACAGGCAGTAAGCGGGGACTTGAAACAAGAGTTTCATTAAAAGCCGCTTTGGAAAAGCAAGGCTTTAAGGGTGGCACAAGAAGCCGTACCGAACTGAATGAATGGTACGAAGCAGAAAAGGTGGCGTTGTCAAAAATAATGCTTCTGCATGGTGTTAAGTGGGTAGAGAAAAACACTCACGAAAAGCACAAATCCGTCAGCGAATTTAAGAAACAAAAACTGATTGAAGAAGTGGAAGCTCTTGAAGAAAAAAAGGAAGATATTGAGCGTAAAATTGCTACATATCAGAGCGCAGAAGAATATTCAGACGCTATGGCAGCAAAAATGACAAGCGGAGAGTATAAAATCCCTGAACCGCCCAATTTAATGTCTGCAAAAACTTATCACAGCAAGTTTGTTGAACCGCTTATAAAAAAGTTGGTAAATATCATTAAAACTCTTGCGAGAAGATGCTATGTAGCAGAGAAAGAAGCGGAGCAGGCAACGAGTAAACTATTAACGGTTCATGAGGAAAAAGAAAGGCTTAAATCTGCAAATTGGGATTTGAGAATGGCTAATAGCCAAATGGGTGTTGAAGTCAG
>JAFQSM010000070.1 GCA_017409575.1 Clostridia bacterium | reverse complement strand
TAAATTCCTATCTCCCTATCCAGCATTGCTTTCAACTGTTGCCGTGTTGTTCCAACAGCTTCAAGCAAACCGAATTCACGCTTTCTATTCTGAAAATCAACCATAAGCATATTCATAAGACTGATACTTCCAAAGACGAACAGAATAGCAGAAGTCATATATAGAGCATTTATAGATGCACTGTATCGACGCTGAATATTTTTAATCGTTTGTTCAATCGTATTTACTTCTATTTTTCCGTTTTTATCCGCAATCTCCTGAACTGCGGTCAAAACTTCGTCAAAACGTCCGTCTGAATTTTTGACTGCCAGAATACCCGTCTGCTCTGTTATCCCTGTCAGTTTTTTTGCTGTATCATAAGTCATAATGAAGTAAGGACTTCCGGGAACAACCGGGCTATTCTCCATTAAATCAGACCTATTGTATGTGCCTACCACAACGGCTTCCACATCAAAGGTTCTGCCATCGAAAGCTCTGCCCGCAATCTTCAAAGTATCGCCAACTTGTGCTATATCTTCTTCAACCAATATTCCATTTTTCTCAACCATATCATCGTAATCTGCCGTTCCAGAGGATAGCACTGCCTGCTTTTCTTCCGTCTGTTCCCGGTTTAAGGTTGGAAAGAAGTCTGAAATGCTTGTGAAAGAACCACTTCCGCCCGAAAAAGTAACCGTCATATAAACGCTGTCGAATGCGGTAATTTTTTCTATCCCATCTACCTTTTCTAATTCCTGCATCAATGCCTGATCTTCAAGTGGATTTTCTTCCAGTTGCAATTTTGCGCTTCCGTATGGCTCCGCTTCGTTATCGAAAGAGCTGCCAACTGTATTTCTTATTTGTATAAGAATGTTACCGGCAGGATAATATTTGAAACTTGCCTGTTTTGCCGGATCAATAGAACCAGCAACCGTAGAAGTAACCAGTAAAAGAGCCCCGCTTACTCCAAGCATTAAAAGCGTCAGAACTGCTTTTTGTTTGTTTCTTTGTATATTTAATTTTGCCAGATTAAACGGCGTAAGCTTCCGATGCAATTTCGAGCTGCTTTTTGCCTTTCCAGCATACGCGAGGTATTTCGCGCCCTCTACCGGGGAAGTATTCATTGCTACCCGGACAGGCTTAAAAATGGCAATATTCACTGTCATAAAGGCTACTGCGGCAATCAGTACAGCATAAATAACTGTTGTTTTCAGCCGGAATCCGTCAGGACAGCCAATAAATCCAATCAGTACGCCCGTGACAAGTCCTAATGGAATACCGGTCAAGGCATATAACCGTCCCTCTTTTCCTGCCATCCGCTTAATCTGCCTTTTTGTCATGCCAAGTGTCCGCAGTTGCCCAAACATCTGAACATTTTTTACAATCTTTGTGTAAAAAACACCATAGACAATCGTTGCCGCCAAAATAGCCGTCAACGCCGCCAGTAGTGGTACTGGAATCGGAATACCCGATGTTATCACACCCGACATAACAGCAGAATATTCTGTAAGCATTACCTGTTCCTCGACAATGCCTGTATTTTGTATTGCTTTGCCGGCAAAATCAAGAATAGCCGTGGAGCTTATGGCGTCTGTATTCAGCCTTGTATATGCTGTAACCTGAAAAGAATCTTTTGCCAAATCTCGGGCAAGTTCCTTACTGACATAAATAAAATATCCGTTGCTTTCTTTTGTGTCGTCCAGAATACCAGAAAGCGTATATTCCGCTTTCTGCCCTGTGCCGGTCACGTCAAGAGAAATAACATCGCCAGCTTTATACGCTTTTCCTAAAAAGTCAATATAATTCTGCGGAAGCATAATCTCGTTTTCTTTCTGCGGCACACTTCCCTGTAAAATCTTTTCTTCCTGATGCAAAAAGTAATCTTCATCTCCGTAAGCAACCGTGATTGTTTTATCATCCACATAAAAAAAGCCAATAGCGGAGTATTCTCCGATCCATGAAATATCTTTGTTTTGACGCAGCAGGGCTGTCTGTTCATCCGTAACTCCCAAAATCCCAATCTGCGCTTTATTCCTCTGTGTGTTCTTAAATTCCTCTTGTGTACCTGTTGATATTAGGATAATCGAAAAAACCATGCAGACAGAGAGAGCGATGGTCAAAAGTAAAAAAGCCTTGCTTCTCTTATCCGCTTTCATACTCCTATCTGCCAATTTCTTTACAATGGCGCTTGTATCATTTTCAAAAGGCCATGTCATAGCTTGCTACCCCCTTACTCTACAATTTTTCCGTCCTCAATGCGGACAACTCGATCTGCAAGGCGGGCAATGTCATTGTTGTGGGTAATCATCACAACAGTTTGCCGGAACTCCGCACTGGTGCGCTTGATAAGCCCCAGCACTTCGGCGCTGGTCTTGCTGTCAAGGTTGCCGGTCGGCTCGTCGGCCAGCACGATAGCCGGTTTGGTAATCAGGGCGCGGGCAATCGCCACACGCTGCTGCTGGCCGCCGGATAGATTATTTGGCATATTTTTCAGTTTATCTTCCAGCCCCAGCAGATGAACAATCTCATTCAAAAACTTTTTATCTACCGTGTCCCCGTCCAGCTCCACCGGCAGGACGATGTTCTCATACACATTCAGGAT
>JAFQSM010000069.1 GCA_017409575.1 Clostridia bacterium | reverse complement strand
CCGACGACATCCTCGCAGGGCTTGGGCAAATGTACGTTTGCGACGAGCGATTCAAGAAAAACATCGATAAAAACGGTGAAGGTACTGCGGAATTCGTTGCCGAAGCTATCAAGATTTATTGCAAGAAGTAAAAAAACGGGAGAGTTGCACGAAACAACTCTCCCGATTTTTATGCATTACCAGTCGTCTTCGTCATCTTCGCGACGGCGTTCTTCTTCCTCTTCTTCCTCACGGCGATATTCGCTGTCATCCCAATTGTAGACATACTCGCCTTGATCAATGCTGAACCCATCGCGTTCGATATACTCGTAATCGCCGGATTCATAATTGAAACACCACTTCGCCATAATTACAACTCCTCCAAATTATCTTTCAAGTTTTTGATTTTCAAATAGGATTCGTTTAGTTCATCAACGAGATGTTTTAAAATGGGAGAGGAAGGCGTTTTTGTTGCATGAGCAACATTGGTGATAATTCCGTCTGTATTATGATTTGAGTATACAGCAAGAAAACTAACGATATTTCCGTTTTCAAAAAAGTCTAAATACTGCTCACAGGCTTTTACCCAAAGATTTCTGCAGTATTCATTAGAGTAATACTCATCTTTTTTTACAGACAAGATCAGTTCGCGAAGCCGCTTATATGTTTTCCGATTATACTTGATTGCCTTTTTTAATGCGGTTTCTGCAAAGGGCGATTTCGTTACGATGAGCAAATCAAGTAGCTGTGAAATGTAAGGAAACAGAAAGGTGTGAACACGGCTGCTGCCGTCCTTGTATCGGACTTGATCGCGAATCTCAAAAGAATCGGTGAAATAGTCGAGCACTTCCTCACTTGAAGAAGCGATGTGCTTCACCATCCTCTCGTTGTAGAACTCGTCAAAATCCGGATGCTGAGCCGAGAGATAGTGCGCCTTGAAATATAACTGCGGATTCTCCCTCGCGCGAAGTTCGTTTAGCATTTGGATATCTTCGTGGTCGGCAGCCAACGCAATTAAGTTGATACGAAGCTCATCTTCAGTTTTCAATTTTCCTTCTAAGCCGTAATCGATGTAACTGATGTCTCGGCGCTTGATAGATGTTCCTGCACCAAATGTCTGAATATAGTCTTGATCTTTTCTGCTGTCAAACCAAATGTATTGATTGTCCATTAAAAACTTGATGAACTTATAATTCCCGAATTCCAGGGCATAGTCCAAAACGGTCTTGCAGTATTCATCGGAATTGAGAATCAGCTTATCAACACGCCGGATATATGCTTCCCATTCTGCGGGATCGTTGGAACAAGCAATCGAATAGTTCGTTACTCTGTTTGCGATGGGCGCAGAGCACTCTCCGGCACTCAGTATTTGTTCACAAGAAACACCGAGCAGATCAGTGAAATATGGAAGGTCATACGTCTGTATGGCTTTGTTTCCTTTGGCGATCTGAGCTAAACGGTTTGACATATTGGTTACGGTTTCGTTTGTGGGGTCCTCGCCTGTCGCTTGAATGTACGCTCGGCAAAACGCTCTTCTCGATTCGTATTTTCGGTCAATGAGATCTGCGAGATATTGTCCGATCTTAAGATTATTCTTTTCAACTTTAAACATATTGCATACCGCCTTTTTTGTTCTGAGATTATTATAAAACTCAGGATAAAAGAATGATATATTAATTTCGCATACACAAAAAGCATACAAGAAATTCTCGTATGAATGTTGTATGCTTTTGGAATACATTATACTCTTATTCTTTGTGTCGGTCAATAGCGGTGTTGACTTTTAGCGGATTAAATTCTGCTCCACAGTAGACAAAGAAAAACAATTTTTTCATTCTGACTGGACAAATAAAAAACGCTGTGTTAAGATAGAGCACCCACGAGGCCGTGGGATAAAAATCAAAATACAAAAGGGGCAATTCAAAGACCTATACATACATGTACAATACGAACTAGCTGGGATGCAGACTGCACCCCTCGTTTCGTTGTGCGTGGATGTGTAGGTCTTTTTCTATTTTTCTGCGCATAGAGGTGCCCGATTTTTCCTTTGTATAAGTAGAGAGATAAATATTTTTTGTTCTGCCTGTGCATAGAGCCGTTAATTTTTCGGCTTAAAAAGTGAAGAAACTTTTTGAAATTTGGTTGTAGGATGCCACGTGAATTTCCATGTATAAGTAGAGGGATAAATTAATTTTTTGTAAACAATCAAGATTTTGGGTGTTCAACTATATGATTTTTTCCTTTGGAATAGTGAGGGGAATTTTATTTCGCTCAACCATCTTTTGAATTG
>JAFQSM010000068.1 GCA_017409575.1 Clostridia bacterium | reverse complement strand
GGTGCTTTTTTTATGTCCGGGGACACCCCGGGAGGGGTGTCCCTACGAAAGGGTTGGTGGGGGCTGAGATTCGGGGCGTCGTAGGCGCCGCCCCCTACGAAAGGGACGGTAGGCGCAGGCAAAGTCGGTTGGGATGGTCGTGTGGCGGTGACGGAAGCTAAAGGGCCAAACATTACGATAGATGGTGTGACCTATAGGCTATTGGGTCTCGACGAAAAGGGCTCGAAGGTCTACCAGGACGCGGAGGTTTTGAAAGAGCAAAGTGAGCAGCAAGAAAAGGCTACCCAGCTGCTCATGCAGCATACCCGGATGGCAGATGTTACTACGCAGAATTGGCAAACAATTCCGGTTGCTGGGGGAAGAACTGACACAAAATACCGCCGCATAAAACAATCGGTCGAAGCCAATATAGACCATACAGATGCAGCTAACAAACACATAGATGAAAGGGTAACAAAGACAAACCCGGCATACAGTAGCGGAGACCCTGCGTATAGACAGAATTGCCAACGCTGCGTTGCGGCCTATGAAATGCGCAGACGTGGTTATGATGTTATTGCAAAGCCTGCCATTATAGATAGCGAAGGAAAGATTTCCTCTGAGGATCCACTGACTAAATCGTGGAAAGAGATTTTCGAGGGAGCTGTATTTTTGCCATATACAGACTATGAAGGCGGAAGAATAAGTATTATAGCTCAGATGGAAGCATGGGGAGAGGGTTCTGTTGCAGAAGTCAAAGTTATCTGGAAAAAGGGCGGTGCGCATGTTTTTATCGCACAATATATTAATGGCGCTGTGCGATTTATTGATCCACAATCTGGAAACATAAATTGCGAAGACTACTTTACTAATGCAGTTATTGGTGCTACAATGATGGCAAGAATTGACACATTACAACTGACAGATTTAGTTGAAAAATGTATAAAGAATAGAGGTGGAAAGGCATGATTACACTTGAGCAAGCAAAAGAACAATTTCTTAAAATCGTTGAAAACACAGAGAAAAAATATACAATTCAGGTAGTCTGGGAAATTGCTTTTGATGATCCTATTTACGCAATGATTGCCGTCGATGAAAACGGCAAACAAGTCTTTCCTGGCGAAGTATTTCCTTCTATCCGAAAAGCGGATGGCTCACTTGTCGACTTTTGTTTTCCCGAAACTGGTTAAAGCATCTTGCAAAATGAACTAAACCAGTAAAACTGGACAATAAATAAAAAGCCTCTTGGTGTCGGATGATAACTACATCAAGGGGTGTTATTCTGTCTACAGGACGGTCGGGTGGCGGTGACGGAAGCTAAAGGGCCGAAAGTGACGGTAGGCAGAAAAACCTACGAGCTTTTAGACTATGATGAAAATGGTTCAAAGGTGTACCAGGACGCGGAGGTTCTGAAGGAGCAGACGAAGCAGGCAGAATCCAAGCAAGCGGAAGAAAAACAAAGTGTTCAAGCCAGCGAAGAAAAAGAGTTTATAAATCCAGAAGAATATGATACAATGGATTTAAACCGGCAAAGTAAGAATACAGGTGCTTTTGCGGATTTGCCGGAAAGGATGTCAAAAAAGCATATTCGCTTATTGGCAAAAGAATATGGTGTTTCTTTGGACGGTATTCATTTAAACATAGATACGAACCAGGAGCTTCTAAGAATTGGTTTGACTGGCAGAGTAGACCCTGAGCATATTGGAGGAATTACATTTTTTCCCAATGCTTTTCGGTCTAGGGAGGAACTGCTACGAACCCTTTTTCATGAAAAAGTACATGTAAAGCAGTTTAAGGAGTTTGGCGTGGAGTATGTTCAAAATAATCGCGCCCATTTTGAAGAGTTGGCTTATGCCGAGGAAAATGAGTTTATTGAGAAATTAAAAAAGGCGGGGAAGTTATGAGCAAATGGATAAATTTTCTTTTGCAGTATTGTAAAGAAAACAAGACCGGGAAATGCCCGGCATGCGGGAAAACAAATGTGGAAGTGCAGGAGCACAGCAACGGAAACCGCAAATCCCTCACATTTTTATGTAAGGACTGTAAGGCTTCGGCCCATTTTGACGGCTTTTTGGAGAATGAAAAAAACGCAACAAAAAACAGATAAAAATGCGAAAAGCGTACAACGGAGGGGAAGAATGATGCGGAAAGTCATATATGAATTTTCTGTCAGCAAGTATAAACTTTAAAATTAGACGGTGAATTACCGAAAACAAATTATACTTGTTTTGAAATAGATGGTAAAAAGTATAAACCTGTCCCTGTTTATGATGCGCCGAACTGTATTGCGGTTGAGTCAAAGGAATCTTTTTTAGGGAAAACAGTGGACTTTCAATAATAGCATGAAAAGACAGGGGACGGTTCTCTGCCTTTCTTATTCAGAAATGATGGATATTATAAAAACACGCCATAAGATGATTATGGAAGTTATAGCGGAGTAAGAAGAACCGGGACAAGGGGGGCGGTTCTCTCGTCTCCGGTAAAAGCACCTTATGTAAAATAGGGTGCTTTTTTCATACCTAAGCATCGGCTATGTTTGTGGGCACCATCAATCCTTTTGCGGGCGCGACGGTTTTGGGCACAAGCGCGGCAGGCAACGCCTACAACGAGATGATTAACGCTGGCTACAGCAAGAACCAGGCGCGG
>JAFQSM010000067.1 GCA_017409575.1 Clostridia bacterium | reverse complement strand
TCAGAAATAACACCGTCACGAAGCGGTCTTATAGCCACAATGTTGCCTGGTGTACGACCAAGCATGCGTCTTGCTTCTTCACCTACTGCGAGCAGGTTTTTTGTGTTGGTGTCTACTGCAACAACTGACGGTTCTGTCAGCACAATACCTTTGCCCTTAACATAAACAAGGACCGAGGCAGTACCAAGGTCGATACCGATGTCATTGTTGATTTTGAAAAAATCGCCAAAATTAAATCTCATAATTATAACCTCCGTTCATTAATTTAAAAATTTATCAATTCCACTGCTGTTTTAACGTCGTGGTTTGTTTTTTCTTTCATTATTTGTGTAACCTCAGAAATTTCTGCTGAAATTTTTTCTCGGTTTTCAACAATAAAGTCGATGCGATCAAGAATTTCTTCAATATTTATATCTTTTGCAGAAAAACCTTTGCAACAATCCCAACCGTCGATGATTGCATCAACCTTAGGGTCGTATGAAAGTGGAACAACGGGCACTGACATACTGAGTGAATATATGAGCGCGTGAAGTCTCATTCCCATAACAAATTTACTGTCTTTGATGTATGTCAAAAGCTGTTCTGCGTTTTCAAAATTGTTGTTGACTTTTCCACCGCAAAGCTGTGCGATTTCCGTGCACAACTCCAAATCAAGCCTCTTTTGCATAGGTACAAGTACAGGAGTAAGTCCATGTTTTTTATGTACCTCGGAGCAAATGCTTGCAATGGACTTTGCAAAGTCAGGCTGCAGATGTTTCCATTTTCTGACCGAAACTATAAAATAGTTGTTATCTTTATTTTTATAATCATCACAAACAAGCGCAAAAGCGGGGTCTGCTGTAACTGTAATTTCTTTTTTTACACCCATTGCTTTTAACTCTTCTAAAGAGTTTTGATCACGCAACGTGATCACATCAACTTTTTCAAGAAGCTTTTTGCAATCCTCAATATTTTTGGCATTGTTAAGTGGGCCTATGCCGTTTGCATAAATCATAACCTTTGTGCCGTAGTGCAAAGCAGTTTTGATTACCGTAGAATAGTATTTATATGATTTTATGCTTGTTTCGTCCTGCAAAAGAGTGCCGCCGCCGCTGATTAAAAGGCGAGTGTTTTTCATTACACTGCGGATTTTGCAGAAGTTGAATCTGTTTATGCTTTCAACTCCGTAAAGTGCGGACGTTTCATCCGGTTTTCTTGAAAGAACTGTGATTGTAACATCATTTTTCGCCTGTTTCAGATTGCTTACTATTGATTTTAAGAGTGAATCGTCGCCGGTGTTTTTGAAACCGTAGTATCCTGAAATCAGCACATCGTTAGTGCGGAACGGATTTTTTGACAAAAGCTCTTTGTATGCGTTTTCATAATCGTTTGTCATTTTTTCGACTGAATAGTTGTCGAGAATAAACTGTCTGTTGAATGCAGCCATTTCTTCGGCTTTTCCGCTGTCTTTTATTTCACATAAATCTGCAAACAAGGTTTCGTTGTCGGGCATTTCGCATCCGCGGCAACAGAAGTTTGTCTTGATTGAAACATCAATTTTGTCTTTGTTGAATGTTCCGATGTAACCTTCGTTTCCTGCAATAATAACAGGCTTTTGTGCTGACATAGCCTCAAGAGCAGCTCTGGACACGCCTACGAAAATATCGCCTGATGCCACAAATTTGTTTATGTCTGTGCGTGCGCCTGTTGCGATTGCAATTCGGGTTCCGACAGAATTGTTGACTTCGACAACTTTTTTTGTAAGTCTTTCAAAGTCATTTCCGCCACCGACAATTACAATTTCAAGGTTTGGGTATTTTTCGTAAAGTTTTGGTGCGATTTCAAGCAAGTTGAAAGCAACTGCACTTCTGTCAGTATCCATACGGCTGACGTAAACTATCCGGAAGCAATCATCTTTCAAGTCAAATTCGGCTTTTATGTCAGAATAATCTGTGCCTGCAGAAAACTTTTCTGTATCTATGCCGTTTATTGTAACGTCGATTTTGTCTGCCTCATAGCCATAATTATTTATAAGGTATTTTTTAATATCATTGCTGACAGCAACTGACCTTTCGCCCCAGCTTGTCATATGCTTTAACCAAAAATTAGTTTTGAACACCCAATGAGCAGAGGTTATAAAGCGGAACTTCAGCTTTTTGTGAAGCTTGCTACAGATAAACGCAGGTATTCTTGCGTGCGCGTGAACAATATCAAATTTGTTTTGGGTAATCAGCTTTTTAAGACCAATATATGATTTAAACATATTTTCAGGTCTTTTGTTATGGAGCGGAAGTTTGTGATGCTTTATCCCAAACTGCGAAATTTCTTTTTCATACACACCGCCGTTTGACGCAACATGAACTTCGTTTCCTCGGCGTGCAAGCTCTATCGCAAGCTCGGCAACGTGAGTTTCAGCCCCGCCTATTTCAAGACCCATAAGTACCATCAGTATTTTCAATGGCTTATTCACCTTTCCTGTCAAATATTATTCCTACAACACCTGCGCCTGCGTGGGTGCTAATAACACAACCTATATCGTATTTTTCAAATACAAAATTATCAAGTTTTTCATTTAAAAGTGAAATGACTTCATCGCAGGTTTCGTCTGCGTCAGCATTTGCAATCCATATTTTTCCATTTCTTTCTTTGTCATAGGCATCAACAGCAAGGCTGACAATTTTGTTGACTGCTTTTGGTTTGCCTCTCTCTTTGCCGATGCTTTCAAC
>JAFQSM010000006.1 GCA_017409575.1 Clostridia bacterium | reverse complement strand
TGGGTAGGTCATTACGGTGACTTTGATCATTATGCCGCAAAAGCAGTAAGGGAACTCAAGCGGGAGTATGACATAGAGCTTGTACTTGTAATTCCATATCTTACAAAGGAAATCGAAGAATACAAAGAAGACTATTATAAAAATTTTGATGCGATAATTATGGCAGACATACCCAAAACAACACCTACAAAATTAAGAATTATAAAAGCAAATCAGTATATGGTAAATGAGTCTGACTACTTGATTTGCTATGTGAAAAATACTTGGGGAGGAGCTGCGAAGACATTAGAATATGCAAGTCGTAAGAAAAAAACAATTTACAACTTAGGATAAATGACATGTATAGCAAATTAAAAAAATACAAAAGCACCCACTTTTTTAACTCCTGCCATTGAAAGTAGTAAAAGCATATGTTAAAATGTAAATGTAAAAATGGTAAGCAGTTAAAATGGTAAGCAGTTAAGCAGGTATTGGTATGTGCCATCCTTGGGATAGGTGTGTGCATTTATGCCTGCTTGTTATTTTTTGAAGGAAAACAAAAGAGTTTTCTGGGAACTGATTGCATATTAACTTGCAGAATCACACATTTTCTTAAAATTTTTTTCAAACCAGAATTTCCTAAACCCTTGATTTGATGGGCTTTTTCAAGGTTTTTCGTAGGTTTGGACATAGAATTTCCCTTAAAATTTCACGTAAGGGAAATTTTAAGGGAAAGTTTTTTGCTTAAATGCTGTTGATTTTGATGATTTTAAGGGAAGGTTTTGAGGCTTAACCGGTCTTTAATTTGTCAAGAAGTTTCACACAGTTCCGTTTGGAGTCGCGAACTGCATGGGCATACACGTTCAATGTAGTGAATATCAACAATCCTCACACATTGGCCCATCAAGATACTTTTTCTCGGGCGGGGGTGTTTTGTCGATCAGTTTGTAATAGATGTGGATTTCACGTGGTTCCTTGCTGTATTTGCCGGGGCATTTGTCAACCGTAACGAACTCGATCAGCTCCATACACATCTCACGGGTAAGCACGGGAACGGTCAGATAGGTTTTTAGACGGGAAATAAACTCGTCAACGTTTGCCCTTTCCTTCGTGGTGTCAGCCTGTCGTTTCTCAATCTCGGAGCGTTCATTCTGCAGTTTCAGCTTCTCTGCCTGATACTTTTCCAAAAGACCGACGCAAATATCCTCGGGAATCTTGCCGCTGACCTTATGTGCGCCCGCAACATTGGCTTGCCAATGATAAAAGTCAGGACAAAAGTCTACCGTTTCAGCCACAGTATGAATATTTTTGGTAGCGTGTGATGATATAGGCATCGGGTGCATTCTCGGTGCCTTCTTTCAAAAAGGTAAATTCGGCTGTATTCATAAAATGGTGTTGAAAAATGCGAGATTTTATGATATAATATCATATTAAGTTTAGAAAAAAGTGAAAGGAGGTCTTTTTATGATTAGGATAGCGATTTGTGACGATACCGAATCTGACATTGAACAAATTAAAATACATATTAACAGATATGCGACAAATGAAGCTCTAAAGGTAAGTGTCAAAGCGTTTACAAAAAAAGAGGATATACTGTTCGCCCTTGACCACTATAATGATTATGACATTTTCTTTTTAGATATCTATATGGAATCACTCAACGGTATTGAACTTGCCAAAACCTTAAAGAAACAGGG
>JAFQSM010000066.1 GCA_017409575.1 Clostridia bacterium | reverse complement strand
GCAAGTTCGTAGCTGGTGGCAGCCAGCTACCAACTTGTAGGTTGGAACTAGCCACAGAACATGGTCAAAAAACGCTCTAAAAGGCCCGTAGAGGCTCAAAAAAGGAAAAGATAACCCAAAAGACAGAGGGCAAAAAAAAAGAGCGGAAAAGGATGGTTGGGATAGGATAGGTAGTACCTTGAACTCAGGTAAAGGGAAAAAATATAAAACACTCTTATCTAAGGGGGGGGCCGAAGGCCATCATTTTGGCTTTTTAAGCCACTTTTTGATTGACAAATGTTGCCCGTAGCGTCAACAATGTTGCCCGTAGAGGCAACATTGTACACCGCTACGGAGGATTGTCGATGGACAAAGGCCTGACTTACCCCCATGGCTTGGCAACGATTGTGCCGGAGTCTGAGACTCAAGCACCAATGCAAGCCTATTTTACTCCACCAAAAGCAAAAAATTATCCTACAAGATGGTTATTATTATGGCAAGATGAATCAGAGGTTGGATTGAGTATGACAGAACAAGCGAAGATGGAAAAACCATTGACTCAAACAGAATATAGAGTTCGTGATTATATAATGGGTACAATCGGAATAGGAAATTTTGTTTATGTAAATCAAGCCGAAGTAGCTAGAGAACTAAGACTTGACCGTGCAAAAGTCTGCCATGCTATAAAAAGACTTATCTCATTAGGAATATTAATTTGTGGACCAAAATCTGGCCGCAGTAATACCTATATGGTAAGTCCAGCATTTTGTTTTTCTGGTGGGCTTGGTCATGGTATTAAAGAACGCAAGTCAGCCATTGGTCGGGCAAAGGTGACATCCTTTCAAGATGCTATTCCGAAAGATTTAAAGTCTTAAAAGGAAATAGTATGACTACAATTACATTTGATAGTCTTAATTATGCAAAAAAGTTAGAGGCAGCTGGATTTACTCGTGAACAAGCAGAAGTTCAAACACAAGCCATACGAGAAGTTATTGAAGAACAACTAGCTACAAAACGTGACCTAAAAGATTTAGAGACTTCTTTAGAGGGAAAACTTCGTGATCTTGAATATCGTCTAACTATTCGATTAGGGGCAATGATAGCGGCGGCCGTTGCTACAGTGGCTACTTTGGTAAAATTGTTATAAACGTTTTTTCATTTTCTCGCTTCCTTCCATTCGGCAAAAAGGCGCGCCAAAGGCTCCGCCTTTTTCACGCTTTTTGCCTCATTTCACTCGCTCAAAAATCAAAAAAACAGGCTCTCCCCCTCCGCCCCCGCTGGGGGCACGAGGGGAGCGGACGGGGAGAGCCAAAAGGCAAAAAGACAGAAAGACAAAAAATACCTAATAGCGCACTTATACATTGCAAGCAATGTCGTGCGCCCCTGCGGGAAGCGAAAAGGCAGGAAAGGCAGAAGGATTCCCCCCGCGCTCGCGATGCTCGCGCTGCCCCCGCTGGGGGCAAAGGCAGGGGCTGAAATTTCCCCCGGAGCCGCCGTCACTGATGCAGTGGCGGCGACGCGGGGAAATTTCCCTTGGTGAGCCAGAATTGTTTTTTGTCTTTGCTCCGATTGAGGGGAAAAATCATGACAGCGCAACCGCCAACAGGCGGTAAGCTGGCAGGATTTTTGCGCCGGAGGCGCACCGAAAGAGGAGTCAGATCCCGCAAGAAGTGAAACGCCGAGCGGGCAAGTTCGTAGCTGGTGGCAGCCAGCTACCAACTTGTAGGTTGGAACTAGCCACAGAACATGGTCAAAAAACGCTCTAAAAGGCCCGTAGAGGCTCAAAAAAGGAAAAGATAACCCAAAAGACAGAGGGCAAAAAAAAAG
>JAFQSM010000065.1 GCA_017409575.1 Clostridia bacterium | reverse complement strand
GGAGGGATTTTTAACTCTCGCGTTTGCCGACCGCGGATTGCCCGTCGACGTTGTCGACCGCTGGAGAAGTCTAATTTATTTTTGATTTTGCATCGCAAAATCTTCCTTCTCGTTGCCGAAGGCACATATCGAACCGTAAGGCATAGCGACTGCGCACTTTTTCAAATCCCTCCACCACCTTCGGTGGTCGGCGAATTGTCAAGTCAAGTGCAACACTTTTTAGAAATAAAATCAAGAGGGGAAAGAAAATCGAGACATTTGCGAGGACGAGAATTGATAAGATGGATAACTTTGATAAGTTCATTTTCGTCCACTAAAGAAAAATCAGTGCCTTTTGGAAAGAAAAAACGAATAATATCATTAGTGTTTTCATTCAAACCACGTTGCCATGGTGAATGAGGATCAGCAAAGTAAACTGTTGTTTCCAGGTCTTCCTCGATGCCCTTGAAATCAGCAAACTCTGAACCGTTGTCCAATGTGATAGTGTGTATCGGCATTGGAAGCTCCAACAATTCAAATGCTCTTCGTGTGGCTTTTCGCACTTCGTCCATGGTATGATTGGGTGATATGGCTGCTGTCAAAAGCTTACTCTTTCTGTCTACTTGTGTTACAAGACAACTTTTGTTTTTGGCACCGCATACTGTATCTCCTTCCCAATCTCCGAGCCTTAAATTTCTGTTAACTATTTCAGGTCGATCGTGGATGGTGTGCTCGGGATGAATTGTGGCGTGATTGCCGTGTTTTGCGTGCTTTTTCTTTCCTCGTCTTCGAAAATGTGTTTTCGGTTTGATTTCGTGAAACAGTCCTGATTTTACAGCTGTATAAATTGTTGAAAAGATATATTAAATCCTTTTTCTTTGCAATAATTAGCCGTTATTTCGGGAGACCAATACTTTTCCAGGCATTCTTTTATCAATTGATAAAGTTCCGTACCTTCTTTTATTGCCGGTTTACGAACACATTTTTTTCGGCGTTTGATGTAGAGTATTGTTGCTCTCCATGGATGGTATCGCTTTTTCTTTTTACTGAAATTTCTCCTTACTTCTCGGCTGATTGTTGATGGGCTTCTACCCATTAATCTTGCGATTTCTCGAAAACTTTTCCCTTCGTTCAAAAATTCTTGTAGAATAGTTCTTTCCGTTAGTGTAAAATGTGTGTAAGACAATATTCTTACCTCCTTTGAAAATGTTTGTTGTGGTGACTACATTTTACACCTTGGTTTGAATATTGTCTATTCTTTTTTGAAAATTTTTTGTGTTGCACTTGATATTATAACATGCCGACCGCGCAAGCGGTGGAGGGATTTAAGCGTGCGAAGCACATTTAGCTGACGAAGTCAATTTAGCTATCGCAGATAATTTAGCTGACCGTAAGGTCAATTTAGCTTTTGATGCCTCCCTTGCCTATAAGGGCGCATTACGCCTGCGGCGAAACGCTGGGGACCACCGAAGGTGGTGGAGGGATTTAAGCGTGCGAAGCACATTTAGCTGACGTAGTCAATTTAGCTATCGCAGATAATTTAGCTGACCGTAAGGTCAATTTAGCTTTTGATGCCTCCCTTGCCTATAAGGG
>JAFQSM010000064.1 GCA_017409575.1 Clostridia bacterium | reverse complement strand
CGGCATAAAAGTATTCTTCAAAAATTCTTCCGTGCGGCGATTTGCCTCTTTGTTAAAAATATCCTGCTTTGTGTTACTGCGTTCTTCCCAAGGCTCGTTGAGGTCAAAGCCGATTACCCGCCAATCGAGGATAAGGTCAATATCTTCGGAAAAACGCTCAATCAGACCGTAGGATTTTGAAAGGCTTGTACCGCCCTTGAAGGCGATGCTGTCTTTCCACTCTGAGCGGTGAAAAAGATAATCGAGCATAAAGCATACCCAAAAGTCCTTTTCAATAATTGCATTTGTAAGACCCATTTTAGCCGCAGTGTTCTGAAACAGAGCCTTGCGGTCTTTTTCATTTATAGTAGCAATGTTACGCATAATTCAACTCCTGCAAATCAGTTTGATATACTCGTATATCCAAGAAGTGACCGCTTTCGCTTCGGTGAGAAGTGCTTGCTTTTCATTGTCGGTAAGATTGTTTTTGAGCTTTGTTAAAACAGTATTATCAACATTATCTTTACCAAGAGCTTTAAGAGCTTGTACCACAAGTGCGGTTTTATATGAGAGCTTGGATATTTCTTTGTTGGTCGTGCGTTTGAATTTTATTGTGGTCTGTTCGTATGTGTATTCTTTGTAGGTACCGTCACTCACATAAACCCAGGCGGCTGGAATCTGTGTTGAAAGCCCAAGCAGATTTAATGCAGTATCTCCGCAGGGAACAATGGTCCAACCGAAGTTGCGGGCAAGAGCATGAGCAACTGCATCAGGTTCAGGAGCAACATACTCACCGAGAAAATCGTTGTATTCGGGTTTGTAATAAACACCACGCATAATTTTTGAAACAATTTTTTCTGTTTCCAATCGTGTCAGACAAACACTGGCTGTTTTTCTATCTGTAAGCAGAACAAAATCAATCGGCACAAAAACTGTACCAACCTTTGCACTTTGAATATCATTTTTTATTTGTGATAAAATAGCAGGTCGTTCCATAAACTCACCTCGTTGAAAATAGTATATACTTTTTTCAACGAAATATCAATAGCAAAATATAGTTTTTTTGAATTATGCATTTATCAGATGAAGATTTCTGTATGGTCGGAAAAAGACTGTTTTCAGTCTGAAAATGACATATAACAGTCTTAAAAATAAAATAAAAAACCATCGAAAACCTTAAGATTTTCAATGGTTTGACGATATTAAGGTGTTTGCTTTTATCACGGCGAAGCTGTGTATATCATCAATTCCCGGGGGAATTGCATATAATCAAGACGAAGTCTTGTATATCATCAAGCCGCGTAAAATGCACCTTCGGTGATGATATGCAGCTTCGCTGATGATATACACGCTGACGCGTGATGATATACCAAGCCTGCGGCTTGGATAAAAAAAGACGATTCCTAAGAATCGTCTTTTTTGGAAGGGTAGCATAAAATCGAACCCTCTGCCGTATATGACTGAACGCTCGAGCAAATGTCATTTTCTGTACGTTCAACCTTTTGATAATTCAATATGTTATACTTTCTCAAAAAGGAGAGGATATAACATGAACCTCAAATACGCAGACGAAGAAAAGCAGTCTGTTTTTCAGCGATATAAAAACGGTGAAAGTGTTGCTTCTATCGCGAAGTCCACCGGCATTCCTCGTAGCACCGTCTATTCTTGGATACGGGCTTTTTCATCAGCCAATGGGCATAGAACAGAAATGTCCGCAAAGAATTTCCGCTTACTTCAAAACAAAGTGAAACGATTGGAGGGGATCATTGAGATCATACATAAAGCGCATTGTTTTGCAAGTGATCCTTTACAAGTAAAACTGGCGGCATTGGAAGATCTTTACGGTCAATATAACGTACATATGCTGTGCGATGCATTACAAGTTTCGCGAGGTACCTTTTACAACCACATTTGGCGAAATAAAAAGAGTAACACGTGGTATTCAAAGCGACGCGAAGAATTCCGAGTAAAAATACAACAAATTTATGATGACAGCAATCAAATTTTCGGAGCACGTAAAATTCATGCCGCAATGAAAGAGCAAGGATATCATATCAGCGTTGAAATGGTAAGAGAGATTATGCGAGATATGGGTTTGCTTAGTGTTCGTGAAGGCGCCAAAGAGTTTTACGAAAAAGGCAAAAACTGCTACAACAATCGTTTGAAACAACAGTTTTCAGTAACAGCGCCAAACCAAGTTTGGGTGGGTGATGTCACTTGTTTCCGATTCAAAGAAATAAACTATTATATTTGTGCGATTATTGATTTATATGCCCGTGCGGTCGTTGGGTATAAAGTGAGTCGCAACTGCAGTACGCAGTTAACGAAAAGCACATTCAAAGCAGCATTTGAAAAAAGAGGAAAACCAGACGGTTTGACTTTTCATTCGGATCGGGGCGGAAACTATACTTCCTACACATATCGGGAATATTTGGAGTCCCTTCATGTTACGCAGTCGTTCTCGCGTTCAGGGGTTCCTTATGACAATGCCGTAATAGAAAGTTTCTTCTCGAACATGAAGAGAGAGGAACTATACCGAATAAAATACCGCTCTGAAAAAGAATTTATCAAAGCGGTTGATGCATATATTGAATTCTATAATTTCAAACGTCCACACAAAAAGAACCGATACAAGACACCGATGGAAAAAGAAGAGGATTACTTCAGTAAATGAGCCGCTTTTCTATTGATTTCAAATTGGATTCGTGGGTTCAAATCCATCCGTTTCAACAGTTTGCTTTCGGTTTTTCGGCTTTTTCCCTTTTCGTGTCCAAATTGAAACGTGCGCTCAAAAACCTTTAAAACCCGCATAAATACTTGGGTTTTAAAGAAAAGACACCATTGGTGTCCAAACCTTTAGGGTTCAGATTTCAATGGTGTCTTCACGAGCATTTTTCCATCTCCTTACTCCATCCTTACTGTCTTTTCAATGCCGCCCTTGAAGATTACGAGCAGTTCGTTTTTGGATACCACCTTGATGCAGTCGACGAGCTTTCGGGTTACGCTGTCATCGTAGTCGATTGG
>JAFQSM010000063.1 GCA_017409575.1 Clostridia bacterium | reverse complement strand
TTTCAGAATGTGCGGTACTTATCGTTGCATTTGTATTAAAGCAAGCGTCTGAGAAAAATGGAGTTGAATTTAGATAAGAGGTAGAAAGAAAAATTTCAGTCTTGCGGAGAGCTTGAAGGTAACAGAAGATTTAAATTTCATGGAGGTTTTTATGAATAAAGAATGGTCAGAAATGAATAAGACTATGCAATTACAGATTAAGAAAAAAGATACCTTTTCAACAGGTATAGATACATTGCTTACACTCCGTGAAGAACTTATGAAACAAATTCTACAGTTTAAGACGGAATTATCATTTGATGATTTTAGTGCAATGCCATATATGAATGCAAAAGGGTATCATAGTAAAACGATTGCCTATTCTCTTTGGCATATTTTTCGCATTGAAGATATTGTTGCACATACACTTATTTCTGATGATGAACAAGTATTATTTAAAGGAGATTATCAAAGACGCATAAATTCTCCGATTATTACAACTGCAAACGAACTTGTAAAAGAAGAAATAAGTGAGTTTTCAAAAAAATTGTCTATTGAAGAATTATATAATTACATAATTGATGTTGATACATCTACGACACAAGTTTTAAAAGCTCTTGCATATAGTGATATTAAAGAGAAAATCACTGACGAAAAAAGAAAGCAGTTGGAGATGCTAAATGTAGTGAGTGGTGATAAAAACGCATATTGGTTAATTGATTACTGGTGTGGAAAAGATGTAAAGGGATTGATACAGATGCCGTTTTCAAGACATTGGATTATGCATATTGAGGCATGTTTAAAGATAAGAGATAAGCAGTTATCTATTAAGTAAATTTCAGTTTGTTGAAGCAACAAATTCCAATTTGCAAAATAACAACACCTAATTCCAACAACAATTTTCGCTATAGAAAATAACTTTTTTTGCATAGAGAAAACAAATTTTCCATAGACCTAAAATGTGCCAAAATACAAGCGTTTTTCCAAGCGCGCAAAACGCGCAAAAAACACAAAAAAGCGACTCTCCCGCACTTTGACAACAAAGCTACCCTCCAATCACGGCTCCGCCCAGGCACCCTCACGGCACATGAGATTGTCCACTTATGGCTGCTGTATTCCTACCCTGACCAGGTTCGCGGGTCCCATTGCGCAAGACCCGGGCATCAGCACCGCTATGAAGAGCAGCTTTCTTGCCAAAATTCCGACAAGTCGCTCGAGATGTAAGTATAATCTATAGGCCGCTAAGTTGTCAAGATTTAGCGGCCTTCTTTTTTTCACGAAGTTCCTGAAAAAAGGCGGACAGCATCGCGGAGCACTCCTCTTCCAGCACTCCCTTTACCATTTCAACCTGATGATTGAATTCTTTCATCTGCAACAAATTCAGCACCGAACCTGCGCAGCCAGCCTTCGGATTCATGGAACCGATGACCACTTTGCCGAGGCGGGACTGTACAATTGCGCCCGCACACATCTGGCAAGGCTCCAGGGTTACATACATGGTGCAGTCCTCTAAGCGCCAGTCTCCGGTTTTCCTGCTGGCTTTCCTGATTGCCGCAAGCTCTGCGTGTGCCAGCGTGTTTTTGTCAGTATTTCTGCGATTGTAGCCTCTCGCAATAATTTTATCATTCTGTACGATGACGCAGCCGATTGGAACTTCTTCCAATGCGTAGGCTTTTTTTGCCTCGCGGATGGCGGCGCGCATATATTTTTCGTCTGGTGTCATGGATTTCTCTCTCCAATGTGATATAATGTCAATATATTATATCATACTCAAATTTTTGAAGGAAGGCAAATATGTTATTACAATATGAAACC
>JAFQSM010000062.1 GCA_017409575.1 Clostridia bacterium | reverse complement strand
TTAGCTCTAAAGTTTTTTTAGAGCTAACCGACAAAAATGGCCTCACTGCCCGAAGCGACTTCGCCCCCTCACCAAAAACAACCCCTTAAGAATTCGCGTCTTTTTCCTCGTTATTCCGCCGGGAGGGAGCGCAAAAAAAGGAATTCAAGGCGCTCCGGCTTGTGGGTGCCGGAAAAAAGCGCCTGAAAGCGCCACGCTGACTGCCTTTGCAACTTGCGCTTTTAGGCGCTTTTTGGAGCGGGAAGCTTAATTGTCTGAGGGCGCAAAGATTGCAAACCCTCAGACAAAGAAAAGCTTTTTGACATTGAAAAAACCTACCTTTTGCGCCCGAGTAACCTTTTCGGCGGAATGGAATACGAACATTCTTTCAGAGAAGTAGTAGCCCCGAGCCGTCTGACACCTGTACGCCTTAAACGACAATTGAATTATACCACCTCTGAACTGCGCACCCCTTGAGGGGCGGGGGGTGATTGTTTCTATCCGCTTATACCCTTCCGCCTGTATTGTACCATAAATCGGACATAAAAAAAGAAGCCAAGCAAAATGCTTGACATCTTTTTGCTGATGTGCTATTTTGTAGTTGCTGACTATCACCGCACATCCGTGACAACCGTGGACTGTCTTTGGTATTTGAAAGAGGTTCAGAGAGTTATCCGAGCTATGACAAATAAGACAGAGCAACTATTGAAATGGTATTATACCACCTCGTCACTGCTCCTTTATAGTAGCACTTTTGTTCGGTTATGTCAAGTAAAAAAAGCTTACTATTTTATGAAAGGAATTCAAATTATACAAAACTTTTAAAAGGTTTTGTATAGTTTGCGGTAGGGGAGTTATGTTACATGCGGAGCATCCTTTTCTTGATACTATAGAAACATCATGTCAAAGTACAAATCTTCCCGATTGCAGTAATATCAACGCTTTTCAGACTTCGGAGCTTGAAAAACTGTCTATTGCTATCGGTTCTCTGACATATTATAAATCACTTACTGAAAGAATTGCTTCAAGCCTTCTTTTGGGTGCTGGGACTGATGATTTTATTTTCACTGAAAGAGCAAAAAAATTACTTTTTTGCGGATCTTCTCTTACTTTGGATAAGAGTGGCTCTATTATTTCGGCGAATTTCTGCAGGCTTCGTATTTGTCCGATGTGTCAACGCCGTAGGGCTTTAAAAACAGGTGCGGAAGTATTCCGCATAATGGATAATATAAATTCTTCATGGGTGCATTTGGTTCTGACTGTTCCGAACTGTGAATTTCACCAACTGTCCGATTTATTGGACACTATGTATACGGCCTCATCACGCCTTTTCCGTTATGGACCTATCAAAAAGGCTTTCAATGGTCTATTCAGATTTACGGAAATTACATACAATTATAGCGCAGATACATATCATCCGCATTTTCACTGTCTTGTGTCTGTTGATAAGAGTTATTTCACATCTCGGAAGTATATCAAATCCGATACCATGCGCAGGGTTTGGACTGCTATAATTACATCTGCTCTTAACGGCGTGGATATTCGTAGGAAGTCTGATGCATGGATTGATGATATTATTGCGACTCTCGATGATGATTTATTATTTCAAATTCACATGAAAAAGGCGGATAATTCCGCCGTATCAGAGGTTGCAAAATATTGTGTTAAGCCTTTGGATATTGGGCTGTCTGGGTCTGCTCTTTATGAACCTCTGCATAATATTTTTTATGCTCTCCATGGTCGTAGGCTTGTTCAGACTTACGGCGTAGTCCGTGATACTGCCCGACTGCTGAAAATAGATCTGAATTCAGATGCAGGTGACGAGGTTGAGGAAAACCGACTTGACCGAACAAATGTTCGGTGCTACACTTGGAATAGGAAGAAGGGTTGCTATATTCTTCTCTCCGAGTAGTTGCGCCACACAATTTTTGAAAGTAGGTTGATTTTACATTTTCATGAAAGTTAAATCATTTTATGCGGTCGGATTTTGTTGAACGTGATATACTGGGTCATGTGCTTTTTGCTCTTACTCCTGTCAATATGCTTGTTTGCAGGGTATGTCTTGAAACTGGGTTAAGGGTTGATGATGTACTTTCAATAAAATCCGAAAATTTGAAAAAATCCTCCTTTACAGTTACAGAAAAAAAGACGGGAAAGAAAAAGCGGGTCAGACTTTCAGAGGGTCTGAAAAAAGAGCTTCGGGGCGTGGCCGGGTCTGTTTATATTTTTGAACATAGAACAGACCCAGCAAAGCACCGAACCCGACAGGCTGTTTTTTCTGATATGAAGCGGTCAGCAAAGCTTTTCCGCCTCCGTGATAATATCACTCCGCATACACTCCGCAAGGCTTACGCCGTGGAGCTTATGCGGAAATATGGCGATATTAGAAAAGTTGCGCAAGCTCTGAACCATGACGAAAATCATCCCAGCACAACGATTATTTATGCACTTGCTGATATTTTATCGAATGGGTGCGACTACAAAAAAAAGAAGAGGTAAGGGATTTTCCCTTACCTCTGTTTTTTATGTATTCCATGGTGGGGTTAACTTCTGAAGCTCGTTGATGATTTTTAATAGTTCATCTTTTGCAGACTCTTCAGCTATTGCAATGGCTCTTTCATATGAGCTATGAACCATATTGACGATAGCGTTGATGATTTCGTTTCTTGAAATTTCTCCGATTATTAAGTAACCGTCAATTTCTCTTTCGTATCTCATGCGATAAAGGCGATCATCTTCACCGATTACGGTTATCAGAGCGCCTTTATCAAGGAGCGCTGATATCTCCATGGGGGGCATTCTGAACATGAAATCTTTGAGCTCTTTAAAGGGCTTCGGGGCGTTTTCATCGATGAACTTTTTTGCTATTGTCATTTTTGACACTTCCTTTCTGCCCTCTCTCGGGGCGAGTCTTTACAAGCATACGAAGTCAAGGAAACCCGACACCAATTTTCAAGCGGGTTCTTGCAAGGGAAACGGTGCGACAAAACTAAATAACACAGTCGCACCCTTTCCCGCCGTCCTTGACCGTATGATACAATTGACTTCACCGAGAGAGAGTTATTCTTACTGAATAGGGGCGGATAGCCCGACCGCCGTTTACAGGCGGTCTGTTCTAACTTCTAAATCCTGCTACAATTGTTTTTGGGGAGGGGGCGAACAAAGCAAGTTTGAGGACACTTTTTGGAGATTATAGCTTACAAAAAAATAACAGCTTGCAAAGAAACTTTAGCTCTAAAGTTTTTTTAGAGCTAACCGACAAAAATGGCCTCACTGCCCGAAGCGACTTCGCCCCCTCACCAAAAACAACCCCTTAAGAATTCGCGTCTTTTTCCTCGTTATTCCGCCGGGAGGGAGCGCAAAAAAAGG
>JAFQSM010000061.1 GCA_017409575.1 Clostridia bacterium | reverse complement strand
TACCTTTTTGCAAAACGCATCAAAGGAGTGCTGGATGTGTTCTTCGTGCGAATGAGGTTTCATGTATTCACCTCCCTTCGCGTCCGCAAAGGCGGGTGATACTTTTCCTCCCCTTTCGCCACTACTACGGTAAGCGGGGGCTTATCTTCCAAACGCGGAAGATGGTTTTTGAAAAAGTTTTTACGAGCAATCCATGCGTCGCACCTCCTGTCCGAGTGTTGAAATCAGCAACAGATCGGACAGCGGCGGGGATCGACAGCCGACAGAATACAAGAAATTTCGCAAAAAGAAGCCCGACTGCATTTCGCAGTCGGGCTTCATAGAACTATAAAGATTATTTATATGATTTGTGTGTTCATCCCCATTGCCAGAATGTCCCAGCAACAGGGAATGGCTTTTTTTGACCGTAAGATATTAGGCGGGTGAGTATGGTATAAAAATAACACGGCGTACCTCCATTAGATACCGCCGTGTGTGGTTGTGAAGTCCTCGCAATCGGCGGCTTGATATGTTCAAACCGCCGATCATACCTCGTTTATGCTCAAAACAAAATGAGCCAATAAATCGCGTGAAATCGCGCGGTTTATTGGCTCTGCGTCTTTGCGTCTGGCTCTTTGTGTATTTTAATTTTCAGTTGTTTTACACTTATCAGCGTTTCTTGTTTGCATTTCGGGCAGAATAGCGGAAAGTTTTTTAGTTCGGTATCTTCCCGCATTTTCAACCGTGTTTTGTTCTTGCATATAGGACATAAAATCCATTCAACCGTTTTCATAAGACCTCTCTATATTTTCTGTAAATACTGCTTCAACAAAAAGAAAATCCAAATTGCGGATAAAGCAAATGCGAGTAATACACAAAACGGCGTATTTTCGGATATTGCTTTACCAATCCAGAAAGCGGGCAGCAAGAACAATACATATTGTATGTTGTGTTTTATGAAGAACGGAATAACTGCACCAAAAATCATTAGTGTGGACAGCTTTGTTACTGCCATCCCCTCTAATTTGTTTGATGAAAGTGTCACAATAAGTAAGGAAATGATAATGCCCTGTAATGTTCCTCCTATTGTGAGTGATATAATCTCAACAAAAGAAAGAGATGTCAACTTAAAAACAGGCAACAAAATGGTAGTTATAATAAATGCGATAACGGCAGGAACACCAAACCTTGCAGCAAGATAACCCGTTTTTCCTAAAGGAGTAATGAACAGGTATGCTGCTGTGTTTTCATCTACTTCTTCCAAAGAAACCATTGCGGAAACAAAGCAAAACATGACGGGAGATAACATGGCAAAAAATATGTCAATCAAAGCATAGTAAGGGGAAATGATTGCCGGTAGGTTAAACAGGTCGGTCAATACAATTTCTAAAAAGGGGATAGCATATCGAAACATAAGTCCTGCGAGAATCGGCGCAAAGCAGGCGACAAATAACATCATATCTCGCCGCATATATTGCAGCATTTGAAAAAAACTTAATCGAATCGCTTTCACAGCTTCACACCTCCCATACCGTTCCACATCTTCACGACACAATGTTTCGAAAGAAAGAATAAAAAAACTATCAATACCATTACAAGAAAGATTCCTGCAATAGATGGTGTAAAACCAGCTAACATTTCCATACAAACATTTAAGGGATAATGTCGTAGCCACCCCGGCGTGATCTGGAATAAATGCAATATTGCAGGGACAAAACATAGTATCTCTACTGGTACAACCCATAAAATGAATTGATTTAAGCTGATTATGTTCGTTGCAATAATAATAGCCAAAAGGGTAAATATTGTGCTTGATATGACCGTACCAAGCAATACAATACACAGATTAGTCACATCGGCAGCTAACGCTAAAGCGGCTGCAACAACAAAAGAAACAGTAGCCAACGAACCAACTTTAGAGATAATGTATTCTGCTGGACGAACAGGAGAAACCGCAAATGCACAAGGAGTATGCTGGCTTTTTTCCAAAAGAATGATTGCGCCCATGAAAAACAACCCCATTGCCGCTGGATCGGAGAAAATCAAAACCGTTGCAGTCTTTTCTCTCCAATTCTCTGGGACAGCCAAAATAATAATAGTATAGATCACGGTTAGAACAGCATACAAAAAGTAAAAGCCATATTTTGCTTGAAAGCGTATATCCCACAAAAATAATCCTCGTAATCTCATAATAGCGTTCTCCCGGTAATGTCCATAAAAATGTCGTTTAGAGTTGGTTCGCTACTATGAATGGATTGTAAGCGATTTTCTGCAATTAGTTTTCTCAACTGTTCATCTGATGATATTTGGTTAAGAGGGCAACTTATGCTATGTTCCCCATTATCAAGCCATGTGTATGTTACGGTTGCAGCACCTCTTGACATAATCAGATTATGCGGGCTATCGAGAGCGCATATTTTTCCTCCCACGATAAACGCCACTCTATCACAGAGTTCTGCGGCATCCTGCATATTATGTGTTGTCAAAAGAATGGTTTTTCCTTTTGCTCGTTCCGCCAAAATCAAATTTTTCATCATACGACTATTTGTGGGGTCAAGTCCACTTGTCGGTTCGTCAAGGCAAAGCAAAACAGGATCGTGTAACAATGCTTTTATAAAATTTAAGCGAGATTTCATACCCTTGGAATATTCAGAAACACGCTTGTCGGCATCCTGCTCCAATCCTACCATTTCCAAAAGCGTATTGATTGGTCGCCCCTTTTTTTGATATAAGGAGCGGAAAAATTCTAAATTCTCTCTTGCTGTCAGTTTTTCATACATAGTTGAAAATTCGAAATCAACACCAATCTCCTCATAAAATGACTTTGTTCGCTCTTTGCACTCAATGCCATTTACCTTAACAGAGCCTTGGTAAGTGGTCAGCATACCTATGAGTATTTTTTGCAAGGTGCTTTTTCCAGCTCCAGAAGGACCTAAAAAACCAAAAATCTCACCTTTCGAAACAGAAAAGGTCATATCAGAAATAAAAGGCTTTTTCGTATAACTGAATGAAAGATTACTAACCTGTATCATATTACCACCTCGCACTATATGACTGATTCAAACTGAATAGTCAATTAAAAGTTTGTTTTAAGTCCGGCAATAGGCCGGACTAATTTAGATAAGTTGTGTCACAATACCATAGATCATAGCACGCAACGCCGCATCGTAGTATTCCTCTCCGATCTCTGCCTTATGAAGCGTTGAATAATAGATTGCATGGAATACAGCACTAACTACCTGTAGGTCAATTCCTCTTTTGATAGGGAACAGAGAAAGCATATTTTTAATGGTTTCAGTATCATCTTGCAAATGCTGCTCCACTATTTCGCGCGGCAATTTGCGTGCAAGTAATTCTACTTCTCCTAAATCAAGAAGTTTCAATATTGGCATTTCTTCCGTCATTTTATAAAAACCAAAAATTATGTCTGTTAATTGTTCTGCTGAAAGCTCTTGTTTGTCAATATTAGAAAGCGCTTCAAACAATTTCCGGTTAACAATTTCGTGCTGTTCTTGAATTGCATCAAATAAAAGCAACTCTTTTGATTTGTAAAACAAGTAGAAAGTTCCTTTGGGAATATTGACGCGCTTCACGATCTCATCAACCGTTGTGCGACGGACACCATATTGAATAAGACATTTTGTCGCTTCGTCTTTCAGGCGTTTTTTTATATATTCCCGCTCTTGATCCGAATAACTTTTAGGCACTTCAACACCTCCGCACTCAATGACTAAAACTGTAATTATAGTCATTATAATTGATTTGCGTTTACTCGTCAATAGATTTCACAGAAAAGTTACAAATCTACTTGCATAACAAGAATTATTTTGGCTAACGATAGGAACTGTGTAAGCATATCCAAAATGGAAGATGAACTGTAAAATGTTATAGGGTGAATTGAAATGGCAAAAAGACCAGTACCACTTTATGACTTCGCTGCTTTCGGGCAAGCCATAAAAGCGGCACGGATGGAGAGAAAGGAATCCCGCAAAGATGTTTGCGACGCTATGAACTTATCTCCGCGCTACCTTGCGAATATCGAAAACAAAGGTCAGCAGCCGAGCCTGCAAATCTTCTAT
>JAFQSM010000005.1 GCA_017409575.1 Clostridia bacterium | reverse complement strand
TTTCTAAAATAGCTAAAATTTTAGCTTTGATGGCAGCACGTTCTTCCTCGTTCACTGCGAAATAGTACGCTTCGTAAAGCTTTGATAGTGCTTTCTTTTCACGTTGGCGCAGCTCTTTGAGCTTGCGCCGGTATTCGGCACGTACTTTTTTAATTTCTTCTTGGATATTATAGTCCGAAATAGTCATCTCGTTCACGCTCTCTGTCCTTACGGTTCAATTTCGGCTTCATGCGGTTAGCCTTTGGCTGCTGATTGTGCTTTTGTTGCGACAGTCGGCGCAAGGTGTCGAGACCGGACGCAAGGCTAGCATTCTGCGTTTTTGTCTGTACCTTTTCGATTTGTTTCGTCCGTTGTCGTTGCTTAGGTTCTCGCAGATAATCTTTCCAGTTTTCTTCATAGCAGCAGAAAAGGATTCCGGCAGTGGAAACAGTATCGAAATTATACTTTTTTGCGAGAGTGTTTGCACGAACCTTGTGTTTCGGATTCTTGACAGATTGGAAAGTTATGTTTTTGCCACGGAGTTGGGTCTGCCATCCTTTTTCGCGCATAAAGTCTGCAAACTCAACAAAACTGCGAGGATTTTTATTTAAGCAAGCCTTAACCTGTTGGAAACAATCGAAGGTATAACTAATCTTGTTACCTTTCTTGGCATTTTCAGCTTTTTGATTGAGTTGGTACGCTTCCATGCTATACATTTGCGCACGTCCACGTTCCTCTACTGCTTCCGGAGAGCGGTCAATTACTTGCAGACCATATTCCCGTGCCAACTCATCGTTAATATCCTTAAATCGTTCGAGGTCTTGCTTATGTAGTTGAATTTTATAACCGTCCAAATGGCTTACTGAATTAACAACGATGTGTGCATGCAGCACTCCACTTTCGCTTTGAGTGTGTAGCCCTACAAAAGCTTGAAACCTATCGCCAAAACATCTTTCGGCGAATTTTTCAGCGTACTCAATAGCGTTTTCTTTATCAATTTCGCCTGGGGCAAAAGACAGGACATAGTGCTTACACTCACGCCCACCTTCTTTGCCGTAGACACGTTTTATTTCTTGCATTTGCTCTAGAGCAATAGTCGCAAAGTCTGAACAATTAACGCCCCTACAAAGAGAAAAATCTTCTTCGGCTCTACGGTCTTTGTCAGCGTACTTAATCGCACTTTTTATGTTTGCACTTCTCGTTTTAACAATCAATACTGCAATGCTAACCACCTTCTTTTTCGATAAACTTTGACAAAATTTCTCTTTGCATGGTTTTTGCTTCATCAAGAATTTGAAGCAGTTGTTCCGGTGTTGCAGCTTCGCCAGTTGAATTACTATGCCGTGCTAACTGATTAATGTTGATGCCCATTTTTGCAAAAAGATTGGCAGATTCTTTGTAGGCTTTCGCCTTAGCAACCAAAGCATTTGCGGTTTCTTTGTTTTGTAGAATTTGTAAACAAAATTCGTTAAGAGTCACACCTTCAGCAATCGCTTTTTCTTCCAATTGCACTTTTAGTTCCGGCGAAACTCGTAAATTTAGTCTTGCGGTTCGATTGGTTTTCTTTTTCATACATTCCTCTTTTGGTTAATAGAGCCAGCTCCCTATTTAGGCGCCAACTTGGCACCCAAATAGCTGGTCAGAGGGGTTGCACCCCCTAAAACCCCCATCACTAGAACAACTTTAATTCCGCAAATTTTTCAGCCGCTAATTCTTGTGAATCCGGCAGTAAGTCAAGGTAAATCATAGTAGTTTGCATGCTCGCATGACCTAATCTGTGGCTAACCGTGCGAATATCTACGCCATTACGCAATAAGTTTGTTGCATGACTATGACGCAGACAATGGAATGTACAATCTTCCGGCAGCTCCGCAGCTAATGATAACTTGCGCCAATAACCACGACGGAAATTACTTGCAGACAACGGCTTGCCGAAAGAATTAGTAAACACTAAGTTTTCGTCATTAGGAAATAAGTCACCGATACTTGCAGCATAATCTTGCTGATATTGTTTCCATTCTCTTAGCTTCGCAATAGTTGCGTCATCTACTTTTATTTTTCTTTTGCTGCCTTTTGTTTTTGGGGAATCAAGGTTAAGTCCTTCGCTCGAATATTGTAGATTCTGTTTCACGATTAACATCGAATTTTCAAAATCGATGTTGTCCCATGCCAACCCAAAAACTTCGCCTTGACGCATTCCAGTTGCGACGGCAAGAATGAGCAAGTAGTACGTGCACCACCGTAAGTACTTCATACCATCATCTTCCTCGTACAATTGCTTACAGCCAACATAGATGTATTCTTTCGTGCCAGCAATTTCTAGTAGCTTGCGCAATTGTTCAACCGACAGAGCTATTATTTCTTTTTCTTCGGCTAATAAAGTTTTTGTTTTTTTCGCAGGATTATTTGCAATAATCTTACTGTCTACAGCGACCGTTAACATGTTAATCAAGGTACGGCGAATGCCATTTACTGTAGAAGGTGCCAACGGCTTGCCCTTTACACCGTTTTCGGACGCAAGCAAATTCAAAAATTCTTGAAGTTGAACGACAGTCAACTCTTTTACTTTTACCGTTCCAAGTTTGGGAATTATGTAATTTTTGCAAAACTTGAAATAGTAATCGTAAGTGCGAATTTTGACGGTAGGTTTTACCATCGGAAGCCATCGTGCCACCCACTCACCTACCGTAACCTTCAACAAGTATGGAAGGTCGAGCTCAGCAAGGGTCTGTTGCAGAGCTTGGATGCGTGGTTGCAATGCCTTTTTGCTTGCCCCTTTCGCCCCATATAGTTTGTAAGGTTTTCCGTTGTGCGTTACCCGAAACACCCAACGGTCATTTTGCTCGTCGTATGCAAAGCTTCCTTCGCCCTTAGCTCTCCTTGCCATCGAAATCCCCCCTCATTTTACGAATTGTTTGGATGTAGGTACTGATGATAGAATTATCAGTTAAACAGGCAGCCATCCCTTTAGCGCTAAATAATTTCAATAAAATTTTGTTTTCTATTTTTTTGCAAAAAAGGAGAACCGAAAAATAAATTCTTTCCTGCTCGTCATCGGGGAGCGATTTGAGTTCTTGAATGATTTTGTCCTGTTCTTCTTTAGCCTTTTCGTTTTCGATTTTTTGTTGTTCAATTTCTTCCGGAGTTTGTTTGATTTCATCTTCCAGTGGTTCCTGCAAACGTGTTTCGATTTTCTTTGGTTCCGGTGTTTGGGTGTAGTAGCCGTTACGCAGGCATGTTGCAGCGTAGGCTGCCATGTTCTTGACTTCGTTCGGGTTTTTAGATCTTATTTCCCTGTAGATTTTTTCAAACACTTCTTGACCAAAAGTGTTTACGCAATGGATGATTGCGCTCTTGGTTACTTTGATTTGGTCTGCGAAGTAAGTGTATGCGACTTGCGCCTGCGGGTTAAGGCTTTCGAAGAAGGTATCGACTTCGATGATTTGGAAGTTAACAAACCGGAAATCACGCGAAAACGTAAATTCAACCCTTAAATTTGTGACTTGGTTAATTTCTTTGATTGCTGGGCACAGTACCTTCGTTCTTAAATTTGTTAAGTTGTAAGACGCCGGAACCTCTAAAAAATCAATCAGCCTACTTACTTCGTATTTACACTTTCGAAATTTTTTTGCTTTGACGGTAATGAAGTAAAGTTGAAAACTGTATTTGCATTTGAATCTAAATATTTCTTCAAATTTAGCCAAAACATAACCTTTGTCATAACGCAAGAGAAAATTAGCCAAATCTTCGTCCATGCGAAAATAGATAAAATCGTCGTTGCCCTCAAATGGTTCGAGGCGATAGAACCAACGTAGCCTGCCTCGCTCTCCCCAACATATTGTCTTTTCCCAAAGAATATCCAACATGTTCCAAATTATTCGTTTACGGTTTCTTTGCAACTCGAACAAATCCGCAATTTCACTTACACGAAGAATAAATCCACCTTTTTTATTTTTGTCGGGTACCATAACCGCCAGAATTGCAAATAAAAATTTCCACTCGAGAACATTAAGATTCCCCGAAATTTCGTCAAAACCATTACATATTTTGACGGATTTATTTAGCGTAGGCAGATTTATTGGTACTGGCTTTGCCAGCAAATTCTCTAAGTTATCCACAGTTTTACTCCTGCACCTAAAAGTCAGCGAAACGCACCTAAAAGTCAACTTTTTCGGCTTTTGGCAAGCAAAATTAGCACCTAAAAGTCAGTCCAGCTGCACCTAAAAGTCAGTGACGAACCTCTCAAACCAGCTCCTAGAGCGAACTTCTGCAAATGCACATTTTTGTTACCATTATTGTTTTTATATAACAACAAGGCAACAAGGGTGTTTTTTCATATGCTAGTTTTTTTCGCTGGCGGATTCAATGCAAAATCAATTTTCTCGTCGACCCACCATTTCGGAATAAAATACTTATTAGTTATCCGAATTGATGGAATTTCTTTACGTTCGATTAGTCTTACAAGAGAATCTTTGCTGATATCGGGGAATATCTGTTCTTGAACATCTTGCACCGGAAAATACAGTTTTTCTTTTTTTGCTTCCATAGCGTTTTCAACTCCTTTTTTTGTGATATAATTTAATAAATGGTATATTCAACCATTTCGTATAATTTAATTGCGCATTTTGTATAATTAAATTATACATCACTTAAATTGTTCTTGCAAGGGGTTTTTATGGCTATTTCTATCTTTTTTTCCGAAAAATTTTCTGTTTTGCGAAAATCTCATAATTTAGGTGTTAGAGATATAGCTTTAATATTAAACATAAAGAGTCCAGTCAACATCTCTTTTTGGGAAAAAGGGAGCCACATCCCTTCTTTAGACGTTTTCGGTGATATTGTTACACTTTTTGCCGTTTCTCCCGCTTGGCTTCTTGGTTATACTGATGAACCATATAACGAAAAAGTTATATCAACTATTGAAGATGAGCTTTTCTCCGAAACAGTTGAGAACAATGGTGTAAAAATCCCATTGCTACGCAAGGTTTCATGGATGACAGAAGAATATTGGGACATAAAACTTCGTTCCAAAACTTACTCTTTACCTGTACGAGCTAATATTATTTTCTTGCTACACAACTACATAGCAAATCAACGAGCACGATTGATTCATTATTTTGCCGAAGAATCTAATCCTGTACTATCCAAAAGAATTAACAGGAGCTATTATCTTGAATCGTTTTCTGATATTGCAGTGTATGAGAAAAAACAGCAACAACAGAATTTATACACTACATCACTTCATAACCTTCTTGCTGCCAAAGAATCTGCTAAACCAATTTTTGACATACAGGCACAAAAAACCACGGAAGAATAAATTTTCTTCCGTGGTTTTCTTCATTTTTGCTGAATAATGCCCCACACATTGACCCATTTTTAATTTTTTCGTAATCACATAAAATAAAAAACGCCCAAACCTAAGTCTGGGCGTGTTTTTTGCTGGAGCTGGCGAGAGGAATCGAACCCCCAACCTGCTGATTACAAGTCAGCTGCTCTGCCTATTGAGCTACGCCAGCATCATACTTGATGTATTATAACGTAAATAAAAATCTTTGTCAACTTCCTACATATAAAAGTACCAATAACATACTGCTGCCAAACAAATACGATAATAAGCAAAGGCAGAAAGGCTATATTTATGTAGGAACTTTAAGAACCACAGTACAGACCAGTAGGCAACTACGAAAGCAGTTACAAAACCGATTGCTAAGATTTGCAAATCATCTGCGGTCAGAAGATGTAAGTTCTTTAATAAATCGTAGGTGCATGCCACAAACATTAAAGGCACAGCAATCAAAAAGGTAAAGTGAGCAGCTACCTCCCTACTCAAGCCAACCAAGAGACCACCGGCAATAGTACTACCACTACGGCTAAACCCAGGCCACAAAGACAAGAATTGATAAACGCCAACCCAAAGCGCCTGCTTAATGGTAATCTTATCAATATCCTGCACCAGCTCGTCCTGCTTATCCTTGGTTTTATGCTCAGCGTAAATTAAAAGCAAAGCACCTGCCACCAAGGCGTATATAACAGTTAAAGGTCCAAAGAGATATTCCTTAATATAATCGTATAGGAAAAAGGCTACCATCATTACAGGTACGGTGGCAGCAGCTACGTGCCACACGCTCAAGCCCTTATCTACTTGCCAGCCTTCTTTGGTAAAAAAGCGATAAAAGCGTTCTTTATATATGAAGATAACAGAAAGAATTGCACCAAGTTGGACAAACACCTCAAATACATGAGCGATACTTTCATCTAAGCCAAGCATATTGGCAACGATTATCATATG
>JAFQSM010000004.1 GCA_017409575.1 Clostridia bacterium | reverse complement strand
ATGCCAACCGATATCTTTTTTCGTTTTGATAATTTTGCAAGACCTTCAAGACCTATTGAGCAACCAACCGAGGTGCAAGGCATATCCACGCAAGCACCTAACTTTTCCATTATGTCCGAAGCTCCACCGCCTCCGACAAGTATCCGTGCTCTTTTGGGAAGTGAATTTATAATCTTTGCCGCCTCTGTGCAGTATTTATCAGTATCTTTATACAATCCGTAAAAAAGATTTCCGAGCGTGAATAAAGTTTTTCCTTTTTCAAAATACGGTCTGCTCTCCCACATTTCAGAAGGAGCCTTGCCCTCGCCCACAAATGCAATCTGCGAGGTCGTGCCGATATTCAAAAGATATGTATCTTCCCCTATTCCGCTTCCGTACACGCTTGCCGCATGGTCGCCAACCGGGGCAAGAATCTGCATACCGCACCATGTGCCGCATACATCTACCTCATCATGCGCTGTCGGAAGAACAATTCCCGGAATCGTTTCTTCGTCTTTCGAGCCGTCGAACAGATAAAAACCGCTGGCAAAAGCGTCTGTTTTGTGCGTTGCATTTTTGCCCGTCAAAAGATATACAATGTATGAGCCGATCGTGAAGTATTCGGCACCGAAAAGCTCTGCTTTGTTTCTATACAGTTTTGCTATCGGCAGATTTGCCTTTAATCTTGTGCCGCGCTTTGAAAAATCAATGGCTAAAAGTTCGTCGCTTTCAATGTCTCCGCCACCGCTTCTCCATGAAAAATAGTCGCTGATTTCACCCGATTTATACTTTATGAAAAATCCGTGCATCTGTACACTGATAAAAACTCTCGCACAATCATTCTCTATGGCTGTTGCCATAACCGCTTTTACTACCGTTTCTATTTGACATCTGTCAACGGTAAAAGGATCTTCGCTGCAAGGTGATGGAAAAGGCAGTTTTTCCGATATAATATATTTGTCCTCGAAGCTATCAAAAACGGCATATTTTACAAATGTGCTTCCAATATCCATGAGTAAATCTTTCATTGTATCACCTCTTATACCATTATAATAGCGAGCAAATTCGTTTATGTATATATCAATTTTTGCTTTTTATATTGATTATTTTGCTTTCTTGCGTTAAAATATATAAAAAGAAGGTGATAAAATGGTTCAAAACAAAGTTTTTGCGGATTTCATCCACGCAAATGATGTCATTTTCAAACACGCAAACGGGATGCGTGATATTTTTGGACTTGAATTTCATCCGTTTTATGAGATTTTCCTCTTTCTCGACGGCGATGCCGAATTTATTTCGGGAAGTTTCAGAACAACACTCGAAAAGAACTCTCTTGTCATCATACCGAAAGAGAGTTTTCATCATTTTGTAGTGCATGGACCTGAAGAGGAATACCATAGATATGTATTGAATTTTTCGCCTTTCGGCAGGCTGCAAAGTCTGATTGAGGAGAAAATGCAGGATGTCTATATCATCCCTGCCGATGAAGAAATGCTTTCGCACTTCAAGCGCCTCGAAAAACACGCAAACGATACCAGCCAATATAAAAAGGAACTTTTGCTTGAAGCAGCACTCACCGATATTCTGCTCTGCATAGCCCCCTCAAAGAATATCGATGTGCAGGACTCACTTGTCGCCATCAATCCATTTGTAGAAAAAGCAGTAAAATATATCAATAGCAATATCAGCAGTATTTCCTCTATGGAAGAAGTCGCAGCGGCGGTTAACATTTCCCCATCATACTTCGCACACATTTTCAAAAAGGAACTGCACATTCCGCCAAACAAATACTTGCTTGAAAAAAAGCTTGTTATGGCAAACAGACTTATTGACAACGGTGTCGGTGCCGCCCTCGCCGCAGAGCAATGCGGATTCAACACATATTGCGGCTTTTACAGAATGTACAAAAAAGTGTTTGGTGTTGCTCCGTCTAAAACAAAAAAGGCAAAAGCATAGCGGGTATCACCGAAAATCTCTTAGCTATACACTGCAAAACGATGCTAAAATCTTATAAGAAAAAAGAGACCGCGAATGCGATCTCTGTTATAGTATGATATTGTGTAAGAATTTGACGCAAGGCAAATTCGATATGTATTTTGATTTTCTTTGCTTCAAAATCAACATCACTCCACTGCAACCCGAATATTTCACTTTCACGCATGCCAGTGTTGAGAGCGATATAAAAGGAAATGATGACGTTTGTTCCT
>JAFQSM010000060.1 GCA_017409575.1 Clostridia bacterium | reverse complement strand
CTCCTTATCTTGCTACGGGTACTGCTCCTGCTTTTACAATCAAATCATCAGCTGCTTCAGATGTTGCAAAGTCAAAGAATGCTTTTGCCGTTTCGGAAAGCTCTGCGTTTTTCTTTGTTACGAATACGAAGTTACGCTGAACTTTGTATGTGCCGTTTTGTATTGTTTCCGTTGTAGGTGTAACACCTTCTACATCTATCATCTTTACTGTATCTTTTACAGAAGCAACAGAAGCATAGCCGATTGCATTAGGGTTAGATGCTACTGTCTGCACAACATCACCTGTTGAAGTAAGCTCCTGTGAATATTTGCACAAATCTTCCGTATCTGTGATAGATTCAAAGCCATCTCTTGTGCCGGATGCTGCCTCTCTGCCGATAAGTACGACGGGAGCATCTGAACCTCCAACTTCACTCCAATTTGTAACCTCGCCTTTGTAAAGCGCTGCAATCTGTTCGATTGTCAGGTCTTTAACAGGGTTTGCAGGATTTACGATTACTGCGATACCATCAATCGCAACTACTGTTCCAACAAGGTCTGCTTTTTCTTCATCCTTCAAATCACGGGATGAAAGACCAATGTCGCATCTGCCTTCCTGAACTGCCTGAATACCACTACCTGAACCTGTAGGATTGTAAGTAACCTTTACATCTGCGTTTTCTTCCATATAGGCTTCACTTAAATATCCAATTACCTTTTCCATTGAGGTTGAGCCGTCTGTTGCAACTGTACCGCCATTACTTGTGCTTTTTTCTGCACCGCAGCCCGTAAAAAAACAAGCCACCAAACCTACTACTGTCAAAATACTTATGATTTTCTTCATCAAAATCACTCTCCTCAAAATTTTTTGTTTTCTTTTTGACTACGATAACAGTTTAGCATAGACAATGTTAATTCCAAAAGTCATAGTATGTTAATTGTAGGTTAAGCGTATTAAAAAGTGAAGCCTTAAATTCTCTTGAAGGCTTCACTTAAATATGCTTGTGTGCAAAACAGTATTTTAATCAATTCACTTTAAAATATTTTTTATGATTTCTTCCATAACAACGGGATTTGCTTTTCCTGTTGTCTTGCCCATAGCCTGCCCCATAAGAGCTTTAATAGCCTGTTGTTTTCCATTTTTATAGTCACTTACAAGCTTCGGTGAGTTTTCAATTACTTTGGTTGCAATTTTTACAAGAAAATCTCTGTCGTTAATTTGCTTCAAATCCTCTTTTTCAACAATCACAACAGGATCGAAGTCAGTCTCCCACATTCTTGCAATCAGCTTCTTTGCCGTAGAAGTATTGATAACTTCATTACTGATTAAGTCAGACAGCTTTGCCATATTTGCTGCTGAAATCGGGCAGTAAAATATCTCCGCCGTGTTCAGCCTTGCAACCTCTCCCACAAGAAGATTTGCAACAACCTTTGGAGTTTTTGCAAGCGTCGCAACCTTTTCAAAATAATCCGCCATATCCATATCAGAAATAATCTTTTCGCTGATATAAGCCGATATTCCGTACTTTTCCATATACTTCTTTTTTCTCGCATCCGGAAGCTCGGGAATTGTAGTTTTAATTTTTTCAATTTTTTCATCAGACAGTTCTATCGGCGGAAGGTCGGGGTCCGGAAAATATCTGTAGTCGTTTGCATTTTCTTTGCCTCTCATAGAATATGTTTTACCGGTATCAGCATCAAATTTTCTTGTTTCCTGAACGATTTCTTCTCCATCCTCGATTGCTTCAATCTGTCTTTTATATTCATACTCAATAGCCTTAACTACATACTGAAAAGAGTTGATATTTTTCATTTCTGTTCGTGTACCGAATTTCTCCGTACCTTTTTCACGAACTGACAGATTGACATCGCATCTGAAAGAACCCTCATTCATTTTGCAATCCGAAATTCCTGTATAAAGGATAATTGCACGAAGCTTTTGAAGATATGCTTTAGCTTCCTCCGCCGAGCGTATATCCGGCTCGGAAACTATTTCAATAAGCGGAACACCACAGCGGTTGCAGTCAATCATAGTTCCGTGAATATCATCATGCACAAGCTTTCCGGCATCCTCCTCTATATGAATTCTCGTTATACCGATTCGTTTT
>JAFQSM010000003.1 GCA_017409575.1 Clostridia bacterium | reverse complement strand
CCAGTGGCAGATTAAGGGAGTGTGCAGGTGTGGCAGCAACACAGTGAATAGGAGCAAACTCTTTGCGAACTATGAACTGATGTTGCAACTGCCCCGAAGGGAAATCTCTCCCATCGAAGCCACCAAAAAACAAGCATCAAATGATGCTTGTTTTTCTTTTAGGAGTTGAACTCGAGCGCCGGAACGGCAAGAGAGCACCGAACACGACCGCTGCCAGTGGCAGATTAAGGGAGTGTGCAGGTGTGGCAGCAACACAGTGAATAGGAGCAAACTCTTTGCGAACTATGAACTGATGTTGCAACTGCCCCGAAGGGAAATCTCTCCCATCGAAGCCATCAAAAAAAAAGCATCTCAAGATGCTTGTTTTTATTTTTTTCTTTTCAAAAAATCTTTACATTTCCAAATTAGTTTTGCAGGAAAATACAAATGATATTTCAATATAAAAAACATTTTAAAATTATGCTCTACATTTGATAAAAAATACTTCTTGTATTTTCCAAATTCTCTCAAAGCACGCCATTCTCGTTTCTCATAATTTTCATTAGTATGCAATAACATATTTTGCAACAATTGCATATTTACCCTAACAATCAAATTGTAATACAGATTTTTATATTCAGGAAAATGTTTTGTTATAATTTTTCCTTTTTCTCCGAGAAAATAAAGAATATCATCATGATTTTTATTTGTAAAATCCACTTTCGTTGCACTTTGCAGATTGTTGTTATATTTATAAACAACCTCATCTAAAACTGCTACATTGGGCAATTTTAACGCGCATTGAAATATAAAATAACTGTCTTCGCTGCGCGTACGACCTTCTTCAAACTTTAAATCTTTGACAAAATCTTTCTTGTAAAGAATTCTGCAAGCGTAAAATGCTATAGAACGGTCTTCCAATGAAAACTTCAATAAGTCTTTATTCTTAAGACTTCCTACTGGCAAAGTCTCTGATTCAGATATTTTACCTATCGTCATATCCGCATCGGTTTCAATTGCTTTTTTTAAAAGAGAATAAAGAGCATTTGGATATATTGTATCATCAGCATCAACAAAAGTTATGTATTCCCCAGAAGCATTTTTTAAACCAATATTTCTTGCCTCTGATACACCTTTGTTTTCTTGATGTATTACCTTTATAAAATCAAATCTATTTTTATACTCATTACAAATTTCACCTGACGAATCCGTAGAACCATCATCAACTAAAATTATATCCAATGATTTATAAGAAGACTTTAACACCGACTCCAAGCATTCCCTCAAATAATCCTCAGCATTATAAACCGGAATTATGACACTGACAATAGTTTTCATTTTTCATACCTCACTTATCCGCAATATCATAACAGTATATTTTTCACTCACCGCCATTGAGTGTTTACTAGATTGTATCAAATTTATTTTATATTGTCAATAATTTATAATGATATTATAAGAATTAATAATTATTTGATAGGAATAAGTAAAATGTTAAGTGAAAATGAGTATAAAGAAATATTGTTGGACATAGGTTTGAAAATAGGTTATTACCGCAGGAAAGCAGGAATGACTCAGGCAGAACTTGCAGAGCATACCGATATGACATTATCATATATAAGTCAATTGGAATCTCCCAATCTACCATATTGTCCTTCGGTAAAGGCTCTTTTTACAATTGCTAAAGCCCTTGGGATCAAGGCAAATAAATTGATTGACATTGATGATTAAAAAGAAAGCTCGCAGATGCGGGCTTTCTTTTTATTATTTAACCTCTTCTTCCAAAGTCTTAATCATTTCGCCAAGATGTTTTTTTAGCATAATATATTTTTTCCCATCATGGCGTTTAAGAATGACATTTCGCTCGTCACATTCATAATAACGTGCGGTTTGTGTCCCTCCATCAAGCAAATCAAAAGAAATTGCGCAAACCTCTTTGCCTGCAGCTTGATTTTGCAAAACATCTGTAAATGTAAGACCTATAACTGACTGATAAAGTTTTTTAAAGTTTTTTTCATTTACCGAACGGTCATTTATCCGGTATTTAGTCTTCTTTTCATCATTTGTGTCCCTTTGAACGGCCAATGTATATGTCTTTCCCTTGTAATTGACTGTAACAGATGAAACATTGTCAAGCGCATATATGTGAGCAAACTTAATTATATAGTCAAAAGGATTGATGTCTGTTATTGCCTTTTTTATATCAGGTGCCATCGTGAATATAAATTGTTTGTCACCATACATAGCATAAACATTTCCATATTCATCAGTATCGCCAAAAATCATAGTATGCTTTTGGCCGGATTCATCAAATTGAACTCTGTAACCTTTATTAAGTCCATATTTTGAAGCATCTGATGGATTGTCGCTTACAAACTGAACCGCTTCGACTCCGGCAAACGCAGCCACCAAAGTCTCAAAACTCTGCTTATTTACGACCTCATTGTAGGGATAGGTCATCAAATACAGAGAAGCTTTGTATGTTCCGTCATCAGCATCTTTGCTGTAGCAAATTTCCATTATATTTTTGCCGCTTCTTTCAATTTTTAGTGACTGTATACTCCCGGTATCAATGGTTGCGAGAACATTTTCGCGCAAATCGTTGGGTGTTTTCAAAATCGCCTCTGCTTTGTATGCAGGAACTGTATATATCCCGGCATCACCAATTTTCATCAAATAAAAATCCGAATCCTGCGTAGGTCTTCCGCCCAATACAAAAGTGCTTTCATCACCATTAACTGTACGTATGGTGACTGCATTTTTGTTTAGCTCAATGCCAAAATCAGCTGCATTCTTGCCATCGCTTTCTATCTTGCGGTTTGCCGATATCCTTGACAGATTTTCAATCAGGTTTTGTATTTTTGTCTGCGAAAATTCAATACCCTGATAATTTTCGAGAGACCAATCTGACTTTTCGTTGTCAGTTCGTTTGATAACAAATTCCGCATTTTCGTTATTTATCAAAACCTGTGAAATATCATCAGAGCCGACATCAAAAAGCAAAATTGGGTCATTTTCAAGAGGCTGCTCACCCGATTTGTCTGGTTGCCAACCGGTTGCCCAGAAGTAAACCCCACCAAGAACAGCCAAAACCAGCACACCGACTGTGAGATTTATAATCATTCTTTTGTTTATGGACATTATTTGTATCTCCTTTTAAACCAAACCACCAGACCAATCGCAATTACAGCAATAGGAACCAGGTACTGCAACACTATCCACACTGCCGATACCTGCGCCTGACTCATTGTAAGTCTTGACGCACTGATTACCTTTGCTCTTATATCCATACTTGTCTCTGTTTCTGTCAAATAAGCTACAGAATTGAGTATAAAATCACCATTCGCATAGCTTGTCTCGTTTAAGATACTGTCAAGTTCAAGTGCCTGAAGGGAGCCTATAACCATTATCTTTCCTGCTCCGCTTCCCTGACGCTCTGCAAGTGCTGCAACAGTCAAAGGTCCCTGGGTGTCTCCCTCTTCTTTATCCATCACATTTGATGTAAAGTTAATCTTGCCCCATGATTTTTCAGAGGTTGTAAGAAGTGGTGTTATCTTAGCATAATTTATATTGTTTTCATTCAGCGTCATACTGCTTGCCGCAGGAGCCATAAATACAAGCTTTTGCTCTATCAGTTTTTCGGTTATCTTATGTTTGCTAAGTTTGGGAGCCGGTATGGTAAGACCGTTTTGAAATTTGAACGCATAGTCCGGGTTTGAATCGATTATATAATCGTAATTCATCGAAATTCCCCAATCAGCGAGATATTCGTCAAGTCTTGGCTGTTTTGACTTTCCGGGTTCAAAAACGAACAAGGCTCTTCCGCCATTGTCAAGATAGCTTTCCAGCGAATCTCTTGCCTCTTTGGTCAAATCCTTTGACGATGACATCATCATAATAATATCTGCATCCTCAGGAATACCCGAAAGAGATATATTAAGTTTTTCACATTCAAAGCCGTCTTTGGCAAGTGCCGATGCAAGCTGAACAGAATCATATTCGTCCTGCCCTTCGGTAAAATATACCTTGGTACTGTTTCTTTTGCCTACTACATCCATCACAGCTGCAGTGATTTTCTTTTCCATATCTATTTGTGTCTCACCGCTAAAACTGTTGACCGAATACATTTGTTCCATATCAACTATTTTTACACGTTCGCCACATTCAAATATAATTGACCCTGCATTTATTGTCTGGCCCTGCTGCTCATATTTTTTTGCAAAGCCGGGATTTTCGTATGGGTCTATATATGTCACCTTAAAATTTTTGTTAAGGGTCTCGTATTTTTTAAGATATTCCTCGGCATAGGTTATATACTCGTTGTTTGACGAATTTGAAGGATAAAGAGCATAAACTGAGATTTCCTCATCGATCGATTTCATAACATCTTTTGTATAATCCGAAAATTCATACACTTTGTCTTTTGTAAGGTCTATTTTCATAGGAAGTTTTGATGCTACCACTGAAAATATTGCATTCAAAAGTATAACTGCCAGAGTAACAAAAGCCGTAATTACAACAGCATTTATGCTTAGCTTGGTATTGTTTTTCATTGCCTCATTCCTCCTTAGCTGTATCTGCGTTTTTCAATTGTGCGAACAGTCAAAAACAGTGCAATAAATATAAAACTCAGATAGTAAACAACATTTTCGATATTAAGTATACCACTCTGGAATTCGTTGTACCTCTTAAAAAGCGAAAGCCAGTCAAGAAGTTTGGCAATCCATACTGTCCCTATATTGGCAACAATTCCATCCATATAATAAATAAGCAAAAGTACACCAAATGTCGAAACTGCTGCAATCATCTGGCTTTCTGTCAATGCCGAAATTAAAACACCTATAGCAATAAATGCTCCCCACAAAAGAACAACTCCTGTATATGAGCCAAGTATTTCGCCAAATGACGGCTCGCCAAACATAAACAAAACCGCAGGAAAACCAAGTGATACAACAAGTGTAAGACCAAAAACAGCCATAGCAGCAAAATACTTGCCAAGAACTATTTCGGGAATGCTGACCGGAGCTGTCAAAAGCAGTTGGTCGGTTTTTTTGTTTCGTTCCTCTGCAAAAAGACGCATCGTAAGTATGGATACCAAAAACAAATACACAACATTTATGTTGGCAAACATTCCGCTTATGTCAGCAATCTGATAAGCGATTGCACTGTTTAAAAAGAACAATGCACAAAGTGCCATAAATACACCGACAAAAATATAACCTATCGGTGACAGGAAATAAGCCTTCAGCTCTTTTTTAAATATTGCTTTCATCTTCCGCTGCCCCCTTTTCATTATTTTTTGCCGCAACCTGTGCAAGATTTTCGTCATTGGTAACTTTTATAAATATTTCTTCAAGTGTAAGGTCAAGAGACTTAAATTCCAGAATCGGAAGATTTGCTGATGCAAAGACCTCAAATATCCTCTTTCTAAGGTCAAGACCGTCCTTAAACGCAATCTTAAAGTCAACAGTATCAGGCTCGGTCGAAGAAATATATCTTATAGATTTTAGTCCTTCTATACTCTCAAGAAGTTCTTTCACTGCAGATTTTGTGCCAAGTGCACGTATCAGGTACATACCTTTCTCGCCAAATCTTGCCGAAAGATTTTTGAGCGAATCCATTGCAATAAGTTTTCCGTGATTTATAATTGCAACACGATCACAAACTGCGGTAACCTCCTGCAAGATATGAGTGCTTAATATGACAGTTCTGTCTTTGCCAAGCACCTTTATAACATCACGGATTTCAATTATCTGTTTGGGGTCAAGCCCAACAGTGGGTTCATCAAGAATAAGAACTTCAGGATTGCCGATAAGTGCCTGAGCAAGACCAACCCTTTGTTTGTAACCTTTTGAAAGGTTCTTTATCATTCTGTCTGCAACACCATCAATCTTTACGGTCTTCATTATTTCCTCAATGTGTTTCTTACGCGACAATGTGACCTTCTTCAGTTCGTATACAAAGTTAAGATACTCAAGCACGGTCATATCAAAATAAAGTGGAGGATTTTCAGGCAAGTAGCCTATTTTTGTTTTGACTGTTTTGGGGTCTTCAAGAACATCCGTTCCGTCAACCAGGGCTTTGCCCGATGTTGCAGATATGTATCCTGTCAGGATGTTCATTGTCGTAGACTTTCCTGCGCCGTTGGGTCCCAAAAAGCCCAAAACTTCACCTCTTTTGACACTGAGGCTGATATTGTCAACAGCTTTTTTTGAACCGTATTTTTTAGTTAATTCACAGATTTCAATTACTGCATTTTCTGTAGTGGAAGCCATTATTTTTCCTCCTTGAATTACTTACATTTTATCACAGAATTTATTGTAGCACAACCTCGCCAAAAAGTACAGTTAAACTACAAAAAGTTTTTATTTTTTTTACATTTTATAAGTGGCAGTATTCATATTGAATACTGCCACTACTGTCAATCTTATTTAAGCGGATTCAGCTAAAACAAAAAGTGTCCGCCGTATTCATGAATAAATCCACCACTTTTGTAAAGTTCTTTTATTCCCCTCATAAGAGAAGTGTCCTCGCTGAGTGTATCATAATCTATTTCATCCAGCGACGCGGCCAAAATATTAAATACAAAACCAAAAACTCCCACACCTTTTCCATGAAGCGGATATGTATTAAACATCTTTTGGAAATTTAAAATATTGGAATCGGGTTTTAAAATATTGGGAAGTTCAGGAGCAAGCATCCATGTGCTTATAGTGAATATTTTGAAGTCGTATTCAGGAAAAGTTTTGCTGAAGATCTCCCTTGCACGGTTAAATTCTGCCTGGCATGTTTCGTAATCAATTTTTGCACCCTTTGGTATGTGTATATCAATCGACGGCTCTCCTGGTTTCATTACCTGAGTCCATTCGGATTTTGACAGCCTTGTAAGTTCCTTTTCAACCAAATGAGTTTCGGCATTTACGATATGCCCCTCATAATATTCGTCTGTCTCGCATACAGTTGCCTCAAATGAACCCTCTTCATCATCGCAACCTGCAGAGTTAAGCAAAAAACCACTCCTGTGAATCTTAACGCCATCCATAAAAGTCTTAATCTGCCCATCTTTGTTTTTGTATACACGGATGGGATGCGAGCAGACAGGAACCCATTGAAATTGCAGGGTGTCAAACATTACAAGCCTTGCATCTATATGATAAACCGTCCATGCAAAATACGCATTAAAAGACGGATACCCTTTTTTGGTAATGGAAGCAGAAAAGCATTCATCGATACCCTTCATTGAACTTATTGTCATTTTTTCATCAAATCCACGCGAAATCATAAATTCACACGCACTTCTTGCAAATGCAAGCGTTGGAAAAAGTGATACACAGTTGTATCCTATGTTCGCTTCGTCATCACCCGAAACATCAGGGAGCGTAAGTTGTTTAAAACATTTATCAAAGTCCGATCCTTTAATTTTAAGGATGTAATAAAGGATCTTTGCGAGCAAAACAAGATCATCATTCCTGACAACCTGATCAAGTGCGCCAAGTGCTATATCTATATTCTTTTCAAGTATTCCCCAATCATCATTAAGTTCTTTCAAGAATTCAGGTTTCAACCATTCAGGAATTTCTTTTTCTTCGACCGCCAACTTGTATGCTTCATCCAAAAACTCCGAATAAATAGTTATCTTTAGTCTCTTAAGCACATCCATTTGTTTGTCCTCCATATTATTTTGCTAAATTTTAAAGCATTTTCCCTTCTTCGTTAACAGCAAGCCACATCAGCATTCTGGGCAAATGGAACGGACCTTTGAATATATTGCCCTTTAATGTATTTGCAACAGTGTTATCATAATGAAGGTATCCGTACCATTCACCATTTTCTTTGTCGGCAAACTTTTCAAACGCATAATCCATCAGGCTTTCAAATGCTTCAAGATATTTTTTGTCTCCACTCAAATCATAAGCCAATTTATTTGCTATTATTGCCTCACACTGCGGCCACCAAAGTTTCATATCCCATTCAAGTGCCATTGGAGGATTGCCCCGATAATCTGTAAACGAAATAATTCCGCCATCTGAGAGACCCCTCTTCATCGAAAAGTCTGTTATTTCAAGAGCCTTTTTAATTATTTCATTATTTTTTTGATACACACCTTCTGTCATAAGAAACCATGCGCATTCAAGAGAATGTCCAGGATTTACAACTCTACCGGTCGGAGAATCAACAAACTTACCATCAACCGAAACACTTTCCAAAAGTGCATCATCACGAAGATATCCGCCATTAAGAATTTCGTTTGTCATTTCTTTTGCGATTGCATCGTATTTTTCGGGTTTGACATCGCGCATACACTGTGCAGTAGAAAGCATTATCATAACAGGTGACAAAGCTTTATAAGCCGCATTTTCCGGATTGAATTTGGGGGTTGTAAGCTTCGGATTTTTGAAAATTGAATAAGCAATGTCAAAATATTTTTCTGCATTTTCCAAAGCCTCATCAAGCCCGGTTGCTTTGTAATATTCAAGGCATCCTATTGCCGCAAAGGTTTCGCTGAAATAATATCTTCTTTTTTGAATTTCTTTGCCATCCTCTGTTACAGTAAAAAACATTCTGCCATCTTCACCACTGCAACGCGGCAAGAAATTGTAAATCAAAGTCGCAGCATCCAGCCACTCCTTGTTTGCCTCAATTGCATTATAAGCCTTTGAAAATGTCCACAGAGCTCTTCCCTGAAACCATACACTCTTTTCTCTGCCGTATATATTACCTTTTTCATCAAGTTGAGTAAATATACCTCCATTTTCTTTGTCCAAAGCATTGTCAAGCCAAAACTTAAGCACATCATTCTTTAAATAATCTTTGTAATTCATACTAACATCTCCTTTTATTGAATATTTTTCATTAAAAATCAAATCTTTTTATCCACAAAAACGCTTCTTCGTCAGCAGTTTTTGGCTTTAGTTTTTCGCCACGGAAAATCGTGTTACCAGAAGGATTCTCCACAACTTCCCCTGCATCCTGAGGTTGATGACCTCCTTTTTCAAAGGTAGTAAATTCAACAATCCTTCCTGATTGTTTAATCTGTTCAACATATCTTTGGGTCACATCACATGCAACAATTTCGTCATCAAGGCATTGCCAGAATTTGAGCGGCACGGGATAACTTTCGAGTGCCTTTTTGTTTCTGGCAGGATTAAGATTTAAAACTTTCTTTTCGTCATAAATATATTCGCCGTTTTTATCCTTGTCAAAACGATAAAAAACGCCAAGCGCTGTCTTTGGCAAACCGTTTGTCCATGGATGCAAAAATATCTGGTTATATGTGTCAAGAACAGGACAGTATGCAAAATGTGCAATAATCGGTATGTCAGTTGTAAGCACAAAGTTTGAACTTGATATACCTCCCATTGATCCACCAAAAACAAATATCTCTTTTTTAAGATTAAATTTGTCAATACAATATCTGTACCCTGCCTCAAGAGCACGGATTGCAACATAACTCCCTATGTTGTTGCGACTGTCAACACCGTATTTTTCGCAGTATTCAGCCGGCAGACCGTTTACATCCATCACAGCGTATCCGTTTGCAACAAAATATCTTGCAAGTGTAGTAGTCTCAATAAACGGGTCATTTGTCTGTATCGAGCCGCCTGCGCCGTGACAATATATGACAAGTCGTGTTGCTTCTCCATTTTCCGAATAATCATCAGGAAACATTATAAGTCCGGTATCTTCATAAACCTCGCTTTTGTCATCGTGCGGATGCGCACAATCTACCGGAACTTTAAAATAAATAGTTTTTCCGGCATATTCATTCTTTTTGTTGTTCATAATATCACTCTTTTTTATTCATTTGTACACTTTGCCTTTTCAAAAGCTCTTATAACCACCCTTAAAGGATGAAGCTCGTCTTCCTTAGACATAGGCATTGGTCTTTTGCCCTAAAGATACTCGACATAAATACTAAAAAAGTCCTCGTAATCCGAATTTAATATATCAATCTCGCCCTCAAATTCGCCATTTGCATAAACCGCAGTCCTTTGTGCTCCATCAACAATTTCAATCATACCCTTTGTAGCAAAAACTCTGATTGATTCATTTCTCCAACGTTTGAATTTTGGCGGATTAAGGTAATTTAAGCAAACTGCTGCAACACCGCCGTTCTCCAAAGTCATTGACCAGGATGAAGCTGTATAAAGTCCTTTGTCCGGAGTAATGTTGCCAAGATGAGTCTGCACAACCTCAACATTCTTTACTTTGATTCCGGTAATATGCTCCAAAAATCTCATCGCGTGGATGCCGACCCATCTGATAAGCCCAGCGTCGGTTTCCTCATCTTAGGGTCTTGAACCTGCACAAATAGGATAAGATTTTTGCACATACACCTGAACAACCTCGCCTATCCTACCAGACTTTACAAATTTGCTCATCGACCAATACGGCTCAACAAATATCGAATCTGCCATTTCGTGAAACTCGCAGCCACTTTTTCTTTCTGCTTCAAGAATTTCGTCAAGCTCCTTTTCCGAAAGAGCCGCCGGCTTTTCGGAATAAACATGCTTGCCAGCGTTAAGACAATCAATCGCATCTTTTGCCTGGTCCGAGCACATCGGAGAACAAAGGCTTATCAAATCAAGCTCTTTGTCCCCAAGCATTTCGGCAAGAGTTTCATAAATTTTCACCTGCCCTGCCTGGTATCTTTTATCTTCAGCAAAAGCTTCGGGTTTCATTCCGCAAACAGCAACAAGCTCTGCATTTGGGTTGTCAATAAGCTTTCTGTGAATCTCATGTCCATTCTGTCCATAAAGACCTACTCTTATTTTTCTCCATAACTAATCTCCCCTAAAACAATTTTCCCCCTTCAAACCATATCAAGATATTCCTGTTTTTTTCTCGATGCAGTTATGCATGGCAGAAAAAGTCCAGAGTTCTCTGTCCTATGACTATATGTATCTGTCTTTTGACAAAAGCGATCCGTCCTCGGCAATGCAGTTGTTGATAGCACCGCTTTCGTCCTTTGAGTTTTTAAGCCAGTAAGGAATAACTTCTTTATTTAAAGTATCACTGTAAAGTTTGTAATAGTTCTTTACTTTTTCAGCTCCATTAGTTTAGAAAATAATTTATTGAAAGTGTCGTTTAAATTTCAAAAGGCCAACGTCAATTTTCATTACCTGTACACATTGCTTGCTATTTTGGGTACGACTCACCAAAGGCAAGCCGTACCCGTTGTCTTATAAATTCTGCTATTTAATATTTCTTCTGAATTTTGGAAGTTCGCTGTCAAGAACGTAATTAACCTGACGGATTTTCCATTCAAGATGACGTCTGTCGGTCATATAAAGCATCGACGGTTCAAAACCAATACTCGAGTCCGCCTCAACAATCGGGATCGTTTCCTCGGCATTCTTGATTTCGTCACGAAGAAGTGCTTCCATATCGTCAAATAATTTTGCAAGTTTTTCGCGATCATTTTCAACCCTGATCTGACTCTTGTATAAGAACCACTGTTTCGCACGAATACCGGTCAGAACTGTGCGCCAGATAAATTTGCCAAGGTTGATAAGCCTAAGCAGCTTGTCATTTTTATTATTAATACCCTCAAGCATTTCGATACCTTTAAGCAACAAATCAGCCATTTCGGTAAGTCTTTTGATTTCGCGCGGAACTCTTATACCCTCAAGTGTCAAATAATGATAGTGTGCAGGTCTGTATTCAACATTGCAAATTTCGCTTCCAAAAATTGCTCCCTCATCGTTGGGCAACACACATACAGCCTCAAGGTTGAATGGATATGACGGACCTGTACGGAAAGCACCATACTGATCCTCATCATCAGGGGTATAAAGGCGAATGGAATCACTCCACAAATCCAAAGCCTTGGTGACAGTCTCGGTGTTTTCAAAACCATATTCCGAGCCAACGATTTTATTCAAAACTTCGCTCATATCCTCATAAGGAGTCCAGAACGACCATTTGCCAAGCTTGCTTATAATCGATGGTGTAAATCCATAGTGATGACCTTCCATAATACCGCAAAGTCCCCAGTCTTCATTTGCTTTTCGCATTGCCTCATATCTGCGCATCCACTGTTGGAGGAACGGCTCGTAAGGAGCTGTTCCAAAATCCCAGGTTCTTCCGCCCGAGTTTGTCATACTGTAAAGTCTTATACCTCTCTTCTTTGCAGCTCTTGCTTCACTTGCAAAGTACTTGCCGGGACCTTCAAACGAAAGGGTATAGTCACAGCATCTGCCCCAGCAATCACCATAATCACGCAACTCTGCCGCTTCGAAAGTTGCCTGAAGGCTGATGTCAGTCGGCAGACTTTCGATGAGCTCAAGTCTTATTTCCTCGGGTTGAGCTCCCCAGTTGTATGACCAGAACACAATATCTGCATCCTTGTTGTATTTTCTTATAATCTTCTTTATAAAGTTAAGCCACTTATAATAGTCATTACAAGGGAACCAGCCGGAAGTAATCTTTCCGGTTGGTATTCCGTCAACCGCTGTGTCGCATCTTCTACCCGGTGAAACGCGCGGATCGTGGCTTGGGAATTCTACTGACTCGCCAACCAAAGTAACGCCCTTAAGTCCCGGACACTCACGGAAGAGCTTTCCGTATGTACCCTCATAATATTCCTCTGCATCGGGGTCTTCAGGATGACGTTCGCTTATCAGATAACTGTAAGCATAAACATCAATACCATACTTAGCTGCGCGACCAATAAGCTCGTTGAAGTCAAGCGGTCCGTAAGGTGTCATATTTGCATCAGTTGCAAATACCAGAATTGCATCCCTGCCCTCGTGTGCAATTCTTGCAAGATAATTGTCGGGATATTCATCAAGATAGTATGCTGAATGTATCATCTGCGGGGAAAAAAGCGGCCTTTTGCTTACTTCGCCAAATTTTACAACCGGTGCTTTCGCAAAGGTTATTACATCCTCAAGGTAATAAAGTCCCTGTCCTGCTCCTCTCTCATCGTGACCGATAACTGTTATTCCGTTTTCGTCTGTTTTAATCAAAAATCCACGGTATGATGCCGCATCTCCCAGATCAGCCCCGCAATTTTCTGCCAGATCTACTGTAATCTCTGCCTTTTCGCCCACATCAACCACTTTTGCATCAATTGACATCGAAGTCTTTAAAAAGTCTGCCAAATCAAGTGCCGCTGTACGAAGAGTCAATCCTGCTCCTGCCGCGATTGTTACTATTTCAGGAATTTGATATTCTTCCTCTGTTGCCTCTCTCGAAAAATCACGGATATCTGCCTCGTGAATGCACAAAAGTTTTTTCTGAAAATCATATCTTTGCTCTTTCTTCATTGTTTTTACTCCTTGTTTTTTTGACATTTTTATATAAAACTTTTATTTTTTCTAAAAGAGCACTCTGGACAATACTTCTTCCATTGTGTGACCACTTACAGTATAGGTATGTCCGTCCAGAATCTTGATGTAAGGCTTGCTGAGTGGATTCGGAAGTGCACGTCTTTCTACAAGTTCTACCTTCATTTCAACCGGAGTTTTTACCTTAAGCGATTTTACATTCGCAAAATTCTTTACCCCCCCCCAATTGCTTTTTCGTATATGAGTTTGTGTGCCTTTTCATTTGGCAAAAGAAACATGCCCTCGATATCCAGTTGCCTTTTTAACTTCGGCTGTGACAATTCCGGAAATAATCGCCTTTGCCTCGGCACAAACCTTGTCGTCACCACTGACCATAATCACAGGCTTGCCCTTTTCAGCGAGTATAGCGGCATCGATCAGCACCTTGCCTGCTTTTTCGCCATTTACAAAACATTTTGAAAATTCAAACTGCTGTATGTATGTTCAAGCACTGCGCCTTCTTTGCCTGCCATTATAAAAATATTCCTCCTAAGATCCCTTGTCAGTCGTATTGAAAAACACATAAAAAACCACACACCTAACTGATGAGGTGTAATAGCCAAAGCCTTACACCTCATCAAAACGGTATGCAATTTACTAGATATTAAAGTTCTTGCCTACAGTACTTCCACCCATCTCGACTCCACCCTGGGGACTGCCGGGAAGATTAAAGGTGATGCTTCGTGTAGTGCCCGAACGCTCAAGTGTCACCTTGAGCTTTGCTGCCTCGGCCTTGGGATTTGAAGCCCAAACCGCATAGTCCGAAGCATTCTTTTTGATCATAACGATACAGGGTCTGTCCACAGTAACGGCAACATCGCCAATGGTAACAGTTCCCTTTTTGTAGAATACCGCAGCTCCAACATTCAGGTCTTTGTGATAAACAGCCTGAAGGTCTTCGGTATTCGAAATTATCTGAATTGGAATATCTGCTGCATAATCATCCAGGTCTTCCTTGGTTATCTCAGGAATAGTAATATAAGCATATGTCTGTCTTCTTGGCGTATTGCCATGGTCAAACCAAAGAGCAAACATATCCTTTGTTACAGTCAAATCTAAGCCACTGCTGGAACCTTCAATATCTTTCCAGTTGCCGGTCACCGACTGATCCTTTATTGTTATATCAGCGCTTCCGGGGAATACATAACCTATATTATTCTGAAGCACAGTACTTACTTCCTGATATTCTTTTGTACCTTTTTCAGTCTTAAGTTCGCCGTTTACATAAAGCTCACCAAGTCTGAAACGCTGGTCAACAGTTGTTGCGACGCCATTTTCAGCAGAAGTAATACCGCTGCCAAGCGAAACATATTCGTCATCAAAGAAGAATGTCGCTTTTTTAGCTTCAGTCATTCTGTACGAAAGTTCCATAGCTGTCGCACCATACACTCCGTTTGTAACGCCTCCTACAAAAGACGAATTCTGTGACCAGATTCTGCTTCCTGTCTTCAGTGTATAAAGAACGTCTGAAGCTGTAGTTCCGGGAATTTTGGTCCAATCCCAAAGCACAGGGCTTCCAAACTGTACGTCGCCTGCTTTTGACATAAACACCGAACCAAATCCGATATTTTGTCCTTTGTAGTTGCTGTAGTTACTCTGTTCAGCAACCTCTGTGCGGTCCGAAACCATCATCTCGGACACGCTGTAGTTCGGACGGTTGTGTACCATATAATCCGAACACCAGAAGTACTTGTTTCCAACAACCGCAGGAGCGGATGCATATTTGCCCTTGGATGCATCCAGATAATCATAAAATTTCTGAAGTTCCTCAACTCTGCCTTCGGGATACACTTCAATCAATTTCTGGATTGCAGCGGCACAGTCATCGTCCCTTGTGCTTGGACCGCTGTGTGTATACGAAATTGTACGTCCTGCAATATTTAGCGAGACATCAGTGCCCCACTTCTCCCATCGGTATCCTTCAAGAATACGCTGTTGCAAAAGTTCGTAAACCTCTTTGTCCTCAAGTCCTGTTCCATGGAATTTTGAAAAAAACTTAAGTGGGTCAACTATAAAGGTTGTTCCGTAACTGTTGAGATACTGGTTTCCGTGCTGATGATGGCTGTAGTCTGCCTGAATACCTTCTTTTGAAGGGTCAGTAGCAATCTCAATTTCCTGCTTTGTACGGGCAAGTGATTTTTGGACTTTGTCATAATCATGAGTAATAAGTCCGTCAATAATACCCTGTGTGGTGTACCACGTCAGGTTTGTACCGGTCAGATACCCGGGGTACTTCTTCATATCCATATGGTCACAAAGATACTCAAGAAGCTCCTCAATCTGTTCTTCACCCAGAACATTCTCGCCCATAACAACAACCTGCATCAAAGTCTGCTGCTGTCCGATAGAATCACTCCACCACGACTCCCAGTTGCTGTTAGGAAAGCTTTTGCTTTTTCCGTTTTCGTCAAGGGGAGGCGGATTGTGTGTATACCAGGCATCAACAAGAAGATTAAGTATATCCGTATTGGACATTCCATTTCTTGAAAAATCGATATTTTTTAAATGACAACCCATCAAAACTGCAAGTCTGGTATAATGCTGGCTTGCAGTTGATGTGGCATTTACAGGAACATCATCATAGTTAATATCCGTGAACTTTCCTGTTTCAAAATCCAGTGTTTCAAGATACGAGTCGCAGGTTGTAGACTCGTATACGCCCCACTGGGCATAAAAATCATCATAAAATCTTTGCGTTACGAGGTCAAAATCCGAATCTTGCCATTCGCTTGCAAAAGCAGATACAGGTACTGTACTCAGAATAAGCGCTGCAAGGCACAAAATGCACAGTATTTTTTTGAAAATATTCTTCATCGCTTTGCAATCCTTTCTTCGTCAAAAATTTCTGCAAGGCGGCGGCAATCCGCCGCCTTGGGAACTTGGTTTAGATAATTTGTGTCACGGTATCGCCGCCGTAATCAAGAGTTTCTTCGTCAACTCCGGGCAGTTTTATCTTGACGGTCTTTGCTTTTCCGTTTTCAGTAATTGTTATATTTACAGTAGAGCCATGGTTGTACGGATTGCTTGCCGAAACCGAAAGTTTGCCGTCAACATGCTTTACAAGTATCATAACAGGTGCATCAACCTTAACAACCATACCATTGGGGAATTTTACACTTCCATACTCGAAAAATGTAGCAAAAGCAATGTCATCCTTCTTATGATAAGCCGCATGGAGCTTGCTTGTGTTTGCAACAACACTTACCGGCGGATTTGCCGCATATTCGGCAAGAATCTCGGGTGTAGTGTTTATAAGTGCCATAACTGCATATGTTTCGCCTGACGGTTTTTTGCCGTGAGGGATATAAAGAGCAAACATATCCTGTCTCTGTTCAACTCTTTCGGTTGTGTTCGGCACGCTGTTCTGATCTATACTACGGTAGTTGTCTATTAGTCGTCCAACCTGAGTTCTGTTTTTGATCCAAACATCATCTGCCTGGGGGAAGTAATATCCGTTGCCGCCGTGGAAAACAGTCTTTACATTGCTGTACTTCTTTTCGCCGCGTGGGATTTGTGCACCGTTGATATATACTTCTCCATCAAGCTTTTCTTGCTCGATTGTGGTGTTTACATCTGCCCAGTGTGACGACTTAATGTCTGAGCCAAGCGAGAGATACCCCTCGTCAAATGCAAACCACGATTTTTTTGCCGAGGTTCCCATTTCTTCGTTCATCTTAAACGACATCGAAGCAAAGTACCCGTCCGTTACACCACCGCAGAACTGTTCCATTGGGCCGGGACCTGATGACGAGTTTCTCCAGTCATACACATGTCTTGGAGCAGTAACACCGTTGTAAAGTGTAAAGTCCATAAACGGATTTGCCGCTACGTTAAGGGTTTTGCCGTCATCAACCTGAGTTGTGCCGTTGTGTCCCCAGAATGTCTTGTAGGATTCGTTTCCGTTAAACTCCATACCTAAGCCGCGTGTAGTCTTTCCGCGTATCCAGAGCGACCAGTCCTTGCGGTGAACAGCAAGGGTGTCCGAACGGAAGAAGAATTTTGCACTCTCGTAAGGCAAATACATTGGTGATTCCGCGGGCAACATATGCCGTAGTGCGGTCAGGATTTCTTCCTGTCTTTCGGGATAAAGTACATAAAATCTGCAAAGGATACTCCTTGTTAAGCTTGAATCGTTTTGATCCATATATGCCGCGAGTCTGCCGTAGAACCAGATTGCTGCACGCTCGCTTCGCACGAGCTGGCTTGCGCCAAGTGTTGCAAACAACAGATTTTCTGCTCCTTTAAAAACCTGCGCATATTTTGTACCCTCAAGGAAGGTTGCAAGAAGAGATGTATCAGACATCGCAGATAACGCATAAGACATATAAATAGTTGGACCATGCATGTGATATCCGCCGTCAGGCTGTGTCATTTCGCTGGTATTTTCCATCTGAGCGGTTTTGTGTTTCATGCCTGCCATGATAGAAAGCTCGTTCATACGATTGATACCATAAAGAACTAATTCCTCATCCTTCAGCAGCACGCCACGAAAAACAGCCTGCATAGCAAACCATACTGCGTTTGTGCCTGTATTCCACATATCAATAATCTCATACGGCATATAAAGCATCACATTAGCAAATCCTTCAATTACTTCCTGTGGAAGTATGTCATAACACATCAAAAAAGCAGGAGTCCATGTGGTGAAAGGTCCAACTGTCCATGACCAGAAATTTCCATTATTCGATTTGTGCCAGGGGTCAGTAAAGGTAAATCTGTGCGCAAGGAGTGTAAGCTGGTTTTCAAAACATTCAATAAGGACCTTCTTTATCTCGGGACTTTTATAGTATTTGCAGCCCTCGTAGTTATAAGCCGTTGCAAGACACTGTGCAAAACGCGATGTTCTTGACGACGAAACTCCTGTAATACCTTCATAGGAATCATAGTCAAGCCCTTCAAAACGGCCGTTGCCGAGGTAACCATCCAGATAATGCATCTCGTTTTCGATGGTGTTGAGTGCTGTAGGTATGCTGTATTTAGCATAGTAACCACGCATATTGTTGAGGATAATGTCAAAGTCATCCATACCGGTTCGGTCATAGGGCTTGTACGGATAACTCTGTTCTATAAACTTAACCAAATCATCCATGTTTTTGATATTTTTGACAGAGATAGTGTCCGTTTCAGATCCAGTACCAGCTCCGGTACCATACCCGGTCTCAAATTCTTTCATTGTTTCTTCGTAAAGCTCTTTGAAGTAGTCGTCGTCCATAACAACTTCCTCAACTTTTTCTCCAACCATTTGGTCATCCTCAAGAAACTCCTGCTCGGCAAATACGCCGATAAGAGAGGTCGAAAGGATTGCAAAACAAAGAAACAAGCTTAAAAATCGTCTGAAATTTTTCATCAAGCTGCCTCCTATTCGTAGATGTAGAAGGTATAATGAGAAACAGCATTCTGCTCAGCTATAACAAGCAGAATATCCTCACCTTTTTTGCGCGAAACATAGTTGGGAAGGTCAATAACATTGCCTGCCACTGCTTTGCCCGAATTTACATAGAATACATTGAAGTATGTTGAGCCCAAGTGAGTAAGGTTGCGGAAAGCTTCAACAGTTGTGTCTGCAGATTTTGATGCGTCATAGGTCACATAACCAAAACCATCCAAAAAGCTTTCGAGATAACCAACAGTTATACGGTTTTGAGAGAACTCTGTTGTGTTTCCGTCGATTATACCATGCAAAATTTTGGGTGAATCAAGGTTAAAGCATCTGCCAAAATACATGATTTCGTTGTCATTATCAAGGTCGTACCATATGATGTCACCAACCGCAATATCCTCAAGAAGTGCATAGTCTTCAGCAGTAAGCTGTGCTTTGAGCTCGTCAAGTGCTCTTGTTTCGTAGATAAGAGTGTTGCCTGCCTTCATCAGTTCGAACTGATAAACAAGCTCGCCTTTGGCGTTGGTCGTGAGATATTTGTTTATAACAAGCTCATAGTTGGGGTAAGGAGGTACAGATCCGGCAAACTGATGTTCAAAAACAATTGCTTTTGCCTCACCTGTCGGACCGCAGTCATAACCTGCTGTGTTTCTCTGATTTTTCCCGAAAGTGCTTTCAAGTATATCACGTCTTATAATATTGAACTGATTTTCATCAACTCCGCCGTTTTGGAGTGCCGGAGGAATTGTGAATATTATAGTTGAATTTGTAGCTCGGTACTCGCGCACCTGGTTGCCAAACACATACAACTGAGCTGTACTGAAGTATCTTGGCTCAAGTGGGAAGCTTGTATGCGGAGCATTCTCGTTATGTCCCTCATTTGAACCCTCGTATGCTGTGTAGATTGAATGGAGGTGACCATTCTCGTCAACTTTGTACTTGACAAGCTGACAAAGTGTTGCATTGCTGTCGTATATACTGAATACAGTACCGCTTAAGTATGCACGTGCAGCATCGCCGCTTGTATATTTTAAGCCGTCAATACGCACGCCATTAGGTGCTTCATAAATCGCGATAGACTCGCCCGAGGTGTAGAATTTTGCAGCTACGCCACTTGAAAAAGCACTTTCCATATTGTCAACTTCCAGAAGAATACCATAGTTGTAATCACTTGTTGCCACGGCTCTAAAGAGAATAAGTCTTCCTAAAAAATCAAGGCTGTAGGTGCCCATAACACCCATTGATGGGATGTCGCCCTTTGTAACCTTAGCCTGACGGATAAAGTCCGAAGCAATCATATCCCGATCGTTGATTGTCCAGATATTTTTTGATGTCTTTGTCAGCTCGCCTGTTATTTGCTCGCGGTTTATCTTAAGTGAAAGATAATTTACGCTTGCGCCCGCAGGGCTTTTTGCATAGGCAACCAAATCACCCTGAACAATCTGACCAATTTCTGCCGGTTTGCCGTCAATCTCGATTTCAAGAATCAAATCATTACTTTCTGGTGTAAGCTGGAGATAATCGTTGGGGTTGTACTGATCCTGAAGTATCATCAACGAACCCGAAGGTATTGCTGAAGCATAAAGATACTTGTATTCAAGGATTTTGATTACATCATAAACTCTGTCCTCATCGGTATCAATAAGAGTAACTTCGCCCAGGTCAAAGTTGAAAATGCTCTTTTCAAACTGTGAGCCTGCAAATGCACCGTTGTAAAGCACATAAACTGTAGGTGAAATCTTTACCTCGCGTTCTCTGCCATTGTCGTCTTTGTAATAAAGCTTTTTACCATCATAGCAACCCTTGTCAAGATTAAGCGAGGTGAGTTCAAGAACCTTCTCGTCTATCTTCTTTGCAAGAGAGATTATTCTTGGAGCATTTTTATCCTTGTAAGATACAAATGCAATACAGTTGTATCCAAGAAAATCGTAAGTGTTTTTGAGGTCGGTTAAATACTTGGTGTGATCGATTTCGATCTGACCTTCGGGACAAGCAGTTGTTCTGCCAAGTGATGCAACCTCGGTCGAAGTTACTACACCCTTAACCTCATAAGCCTGCCAGATGTAATTGAAAAGTGTTGTATCCTTGTTGTAAGTAAAGCTTGTTTCGTCACTTGCATAGGTAATATCTATAACATTGCTCTTGAGCATATTGTAAATAAGCACAATAGCATTTTCATAGGTTATGCCATTACCATTTCTTGGAACATTGAGAGCTTTAACAAAATGATAGTGGTTGATTGTTGTGTCTGTAACGCCCAAAGCCTTGAGAGCAAGTGCCTTTGTGTGTTCGTACAATATTTCGGTGTCAGGTTCGAAATAACCATCTCTTACGCCCGAAACAAGACCTACATTGTAAGCAGTTGTGATTGACTCATAGTAGGGATGACTTCTCATTACATCCGCAAAGGCACGAACATCCTTGTCGATTTTGCCAAGGTTGAGAGCGCGGACATACATATCAACAAACTGACCTCTTGTTACATTCTCTGTTATGTCTTCGGGTGCATTGTTCGAAATGCCCAGAGCTGTAAGAAAATTTTCAGCTTCTATATATTCGTAGCTTGGCTCATAGTCGGTGAGTGGGGCAGCAGTTGTCACTGCTGCCTCCTCTGCCATAACGGCAGGAGCACCAAAACCAAGAACCAGGCTGAAAGCCATGATGCAGGACAAAAGTCTTGCAGCAAAGCTTGATTTAAATCTGTTTCTCATATATTTGTCCTCCATAAAACCTTATGATATTTTCAAAAGCTCATAAGCAATTTTTGCCGCCATAGCTCTTGTAACTGCTTGCTTGGGTGCAAATGTACCGTCGCCCATACCGTTGATAATACCAAGTCCGCTAAGGTTGTTTATACTTTCTGTTGCAAAAGATGAAATACTTTCTGCATCAGCAAAAGTCTGACCCTGACGCTTGTTGTATACTTCAAGCGGAAGATTTGCAGCATTCATAGTACGGTATGTCATAACTGCCATTTCTTCTCTTGAAATCTTATTATTGGGGTTGAATTCTGTTGCAGACGATCCCATAACGATTCCCTTTGCTGTTGCAGTCTTTACAACATCAAAGAACCATTCATTCTGGGGTACATCAGCAAAAGTAAGTTCAACTTCATCTTCTGATGTAATACCAAGTGTTCTGATCATAATAGCAAGAAACTCTGCACGGGTAATGGATGCTTCAGGAGCAAACGAGCCGTCTTCATAACCCTTGATGATGCCCATCTTAGAGCATTCTTCGATATATTCTGCTGCCCAGTGACTGTTCTTTACATCCTTAAAGTTTCCTGCAGCAGTATTGTTGCCTGCAGATTCGTTGGTATTGGATGAGTCTGCGAAGTCTCCGCCAAACGAAGGTGTTGGTGTGCCTCCAGCGGCACCTCCACCACCACCGCCGCCACCGGCGCCGGGAATTTCGGGAATGGGATCTTTAATAGCTGTTGCAGCTGTAACAAGACCGGGGAATCTGGTTTGGAAATCTGCAATACTTGTAAATGTATCTGCAAAAATTGCCTGATGCAACGAATTCTTTTGATTTGCTGAAAGTGTTGCATAAGTGCCTGCAAGGTCAATGCCAAGCTCTGCATTCTGAGCTGCAAGGATAAGGGACATATCCTCCCATGCACCAAGGTTTACAGCCTGAAGTGCAACTGTTTCTGCAAATGCAGCCTTCATAGCATTTGTATTAGCTTCAAATTCAGCTACATCATGGACACTTGAAAACTCGTTGGTGTTAAGCACCAGATTTTGTGCTGCAAGAACATTTGTCTTTACAAGGTTCATAAATGTCTCTTTGTTTTCGCTGTTAAGATTGATTGCAAAGCCGTATTCGTTGTCCAGATCAAAATCATACAAATCGTTGTATTCTTCAAAAACTTCAGGCAAGGTATTTACCGAAGCGTCTTTGATTGCTGTTATTGACTCGTCAACTTTTTTCATCCAAGTCTCGTCTTCAAACCTGTCTTTTGCCTGTGCTTCAACAATTTCACGGATTCTTCCAAGGTTGCCGGTGTAATTTTTGCCTTCAAGTACTGCGGCAATTACCATATCCTGACCACGCTCGGTCAGTGCATCATAATCGCTTGTGTTGATAGCAAGGATTTCTACCATATCATAGGTATCATCAATAAGAGTACCCTCAAGCCAAGCCTCGATTTGTGCTACGTTTGCAGCATCTACTGCTGTGCCTATAGCCGAAGCTGCAACTGCGCCGTAGTATGTGAAGTCAATTGCTTTGTTCTGCAGTCCGCCGTCATAGGTAATAACTGCATCAAATGCCTGACCGTCAGCTGCACCGTCAATTGAGAAGGTGTGCTGATACGAGCCGTCTTCAGCATTTGAAATACCCTGACCAAAGTAAACTATGTCTGCAAATGTTGCAGTCTCGGGGTCTACTCCGTCTTTTACTATAACAACCGAGTAAAGAACATCCTCGTTGTTGGTTTTTGAGATAATCTGTGCTGTGTCCTTGTCATTGTCGGCAAATGCACGGTTGTCGTCAAGAGAAGCTTTTGCCGCGCCAGGGTTTTCAACCCACTGGAGAGGAATAAGCTTGTCAAACGAGCTTCCCTCGAGAACAAATACGCGTGCTGTGCCGTCAACAGATGCTTCATTTACAGTAAGAACCGGTTCAAACGAAACAGTTTCGCCTGTTGCAACGCTCTTTGTCTCTTTTGTGATAGCAGTAAGCTTTTCAGCACCGTTTACTGTCTGGTAAACTGCGATAACAGTTGAGATATCACGGTCAACACCCTGTTTGTTTGTAAAGTCAACAGTTGTCGAGATTTCGTTACCCTCAGCAGTTGTATCACCGCTCAAAGTTCCGACTGTGATAGTGTCACTGGGTGCAACAAGCAATTTTGTTGTTGACTGCATTTCAAGACCCAGACCATCAATAGTATCCTCACGGGGAGAAACGCTGAATCTGATATATTTATTTTCCAAATCGCTTGTTACAGCAAGACTGGGCTTGTCAGCCGCTGTTGTAACACCTTCTTCAATTACTTCCCAGGGACCCCAGGGATAATCTGACTTAAGCCACTTATATGGTGATTCAAATTCCGAACCAACCTCTGTAACTTTATTAAAATCATAGCTTGCAGTAAGTGTGCTTCCTACTCGTGCATTACCTTTGATGTTGATATTTGTAACCCAGGGAACATTGGTATAAAGGCCAAAGTTGTCAATCAACCATTTACCTGCACCTTTGATTCGTGAGTCAGATGCATTACCAAATGCACGAAAGGAGAAGATTGCGTACCATCCCGGATATGCCGGTGAAAAAGCAAGCGATATAGTTGTCCATTCCTTACTGTTTGCAGAATTCATTGTGTAATTGTATCCGCCTGCATACTGCAAAAGGAACGAAGTCGTCTGAGTAACATCCTGTTCCTCGTAGTCAAGCTTTACATCAGCTGTTACTGTGTAGGTATCACCAGGAGTGAAAAGACCACCTGTGTAGAGCTGGAAGAGATCATCACCCTGGTTATACTGAGGTGTACCGCCTTTTCCGGCCTCGTCAACCGCAGATTTTTTGCCTTCGCCGTCAATTGCCATTGCATAGTCACCTGCTTCACCCAAAGGACTGTTTGTTTCTCTTACAGAGCTGGAAGCAAGTGTGAAGTCGTGTCCGAATCCACTTCCCAATTCAAAATCACCGTTGTTGATCATGTTGCGGACAAATTCAATCGGAGCTTCGGTTGCAGGGCTGAGTACGGGTGTACCCTCGTTGCCCATTTCGTCGCATGGTGTAATTTTGAATGCAACATATTTGCCGCGTGTGTCGTGGTTGAGTGCAAGATAACCCTCAGTTTCTACCTTTGCCTCTGTAACAGTTGCAAGAGGAGACCTACGATAGTTTGCTGCACCCGGCACACCATCTTCACTGTAGAAATAAGCATTAGGGCTATCAATTTTTTCCCAGAATTCTATAGGAGCATCGGGGTCATCTGCCATTACCCACTCAAGCTTTGATCCAACCTCTTCAAAGGTACCGTTGTAAGTATATGTCGGTACCAAAAATCCGGTTGTCTTAAGGCCGCCCTTTACGCTAAAGCTGAGACCCGAAACCGAAAGGCTGAAACACTGTACACGGCTTGAGAATGTCTCGGTGCCTGATACACCTGATTCCGAAACAGGCGTTATACCTGCATAAACAAACTTACCATTATGTTCGTCAAGCAATGTAAGAGCCAAACCTGTACCAATTTCGATACCTGCTGCACTTTCGCTTTCAGCAGCATACCATTTTATAACAGTTTCGCCCTCTGCTTCGCCACCGATATTTTCAGCGTTGTAGGTATACCCAACATTTATGGTTTGCCCTGCCATAGGGGTACCATCAATCAAAACATTCTGTGCAAGCGGAACACGGGGTTTGATTGAAATATTGTCAACCAATACATCTGTGCCTTCAATTGTTACAGTAATATCTGTTGCAGATTCTACTGTCGCAAGGATTTCGCATGATATCCAGTTACCATTCATTGTAAAGGTCTTTTCTGTACCTGCAACCTCAACGGTAACAGTCGTGCCTGCTGTACCCTTGAGGTCAAAAGCAGAACCAAGAATGGTTGTCGATGCAATCGGATAATCAAATGTTGTTGATGCAGATGAAGCAATCAAAATTGAACCTGTCTCATCCTCACCGTTGTTTTCTCCACTATTATATTCTGCGCCTGTCCAACCATTTGCATTCTGATAAAAACCGCCGTTGGTCATAATATCAGATGTATTTTCTACAAAGAAAGGTTCCGATACAGCAGGCATACTTGTTCTGCCTTTGGTATCGGTTGTGGTTGTGCTTACACGCACAAAACTTCCGCCAAGGTCAGTAAGAGCAAGGAACGAATCTTCCTTAGCTTCTGCCTCGTTTGTGGTAACAGTCTTTACTGTTTCCCACTCGGTTGCATCAGCAGCTGCAGCTTTTTCCCATGTAATGGTTGTTGTGCCTTCTGTGTCTGCACCGCCATAGGTATATGTAACAAAAGCTGCATCATTTTTTGTGTTGCCGCTTTTGTTAATTTCCAGATCCAAAATTTCAAGATAAGTAACGCGTCTTAAACTGAAGTTATCTACATACAGATAGTGAGTGGGATATGCACCGGGTTCGCCTGCCAAAGCAGCCGTATTTTCGGCTTCAATCGCATCACGCATTTGAGTCCAGTTTGAAACACCTGTCTCGTGACTAGTTACATATTCTGCAACTTTGCCCACAGGGTCTGAAGCAATAGCGCCGGGAGAAACACCGATTCTAAGGTTGCTATCTTTGTCGGTAGGGCTGATATGAGGAAGCATACCCGGAACAAAAAGTCCCGAAGCCTTTACCCAACCATCATCTGTTGCGATGTTGGTGTTGAGATCAACATTTCTTGTCGCACCTGTCTCGGCGTCACCAATAGAAATCCAAAAATTTACATTAGTCGGAGATGAGGTTTTGAAATAAGCTGAAACTTCATATGTTTCGCCAAATATAATTTTTTCGTTACCGTTTTTAAAAGATTCAAGGGCTTCCACAAGGGGTCTTGACTGTCCGAGTATGTTGGTATAACGAAGAGCTTTATTGCCTTCGTATACCCAGTCTTCGCCGACTGTGTCTTTGTGAACATATTCAAAAAAAGCATGATTAGCGTCATAGTGAACATCCCATGATGCAGTATCACGCACGCCGACAGCACCTTCTTCCATACCGTAGTTGAGGGCAAGCTCGGGTCCGTACTTGGGATATGTGTCTGTTGCTGCATCATCAGATGCAAAGCTGACAGCGCCAAGTGCCGAGATCAACATAATTATGCTCAGAAGCAGGGAATATGTTCTTTGTCTTAACTTTTTCACGTGTCTTCACCTTTCTTTCTGCTTCATTCTTATAGACAACCTTACCACAGTCGAAAATTCGGCTGTGGTAAAGCATAGATTTTGATATAAATTATCTTGCAAGATATCTGTCATATGCAGCCTGCTGAACAGCATACCATTCTTCGATACCAAGCTTCTTCATTTCTGAAAGGTATTTGTCAAAGTTCGAGATAGGTTCAACACCCGAGATGAACTTAACAAGCATTTCGTCTGCATAGGTCGAAATAGCATTCTGTACTCTTGAAATAGTAGCCTGTTCCGCTTTTGTCGGATAAATGTTTCTGCTCAGAGTGTGTTCTGCCTGGTTTGTCTTACCCCAAATGTTATAAGCATCTCTCATCTCCTGGCTGGTAAGTTGCTGCTGATAAGCATCAAGACTTGAGTAGCCCGAGAATGCGCTGTAGGGTCTTGCGTAAAGCGAGAGTGACTGTGCAAGTGTCCAACCATCAGGGTTGTTGTAGATAAGGTCTGTGAACTTGGGCTTGCCGTCAACCATTGTGTAGCTCTTGCCTTCTACACCGTAGTTGATGAGCATATGTCCTGCATCCGAGTACATATAGTCAAGAACACGCATTGCAAGCTCTTTGTTTTCGCAAGATTCAGCAATAGCAGTGCTGAGTGTTGTAAAGATTGAAGAAAGCTGACCAAATTCTGAGATTTTGCCCTCTTCGTTGCTGGGGAAAGGAATACCTGCAGAACGGTGGCTTGAACCATTTGCTTTTGCAGCCTCTGTATATTTTGCAATACCACCTGTGATACCGCCGTATACAACACCTGTGTCGCCGTTCATGAACTGAGCACTTGTGATTGTACCGTCATTAACCGAGAAGTTCTTGTCAAAGAGACCTTCGTTGTACCATTCATTCATCTTTATAAGGAAGTCTTTGTATCCGGGCTCATAGTAGCCGTACTTAACCTTACCGTCATCAACATACCAATCGAGCATTATATCGAAAGCACCTGTCAGACCGCCAGATTTGAATGTGTAAATATCGGTTGAAAGCGGAGCCTTTGCACCTTTCTTTTCTTTGAAAGCTTTGAGCATTACATCCCAGTCAGCAATGGTGTCAGGTGTTGCAAGGCCGAGCTCATCAAGCCAGTCCTGACGAACGATAAAGCCACCGGTTGAAACCTGATACTGGAAATAAGGCAAAGCATAAATAACGCCGTTGTCTGTTTTGAGTTCTTTTTCGAAAGAAGGATCGGTTGCAATAATCTTTTTGAAATTTGGAGCAAAATTGTCTACCAAATCAGTAAGGTCTGTTATGTAACCGTCAATAACCGCCTTTTCACCACTGCCTGGGAAGTCTGCCCAGTATCTGTCCATAAGGTCAGGAAGGTCGTTTGCAGCAAGGAGAAGGTTGAACTGCTCATTTACACTGCCTGTGGGCTGAATCCAGTCGATATCAACGCCTACCTGCTTTTCAAACTCTTTAGCCCATTCGGTATCACCGAATTCTTCAGCTACAGCGTTTGTGTTTGCATCAGGCTGAACCCACCACGAAAGTGTTTCGTCTGTTTCAAGCGGATAAGAATCGCCAAGTTTGGATTCCAATTTTGTTCCGCTGCCAAGGTTTTCGTCTTTTTTACAGCCTGCGAATACGCTTACAGCCATAACAAGAACTAACATCAGGCAAATAATCTTTGTCTTTTTCATTTTTTAAAATCCTTTCTTTGTTTAGATTTTTATAGAAATTTTAATTATTTTACCAATTTAAATTTATTGCTCTATAATATGAGCTTCGCCAAGATATATTCCACCTGCATTTGCACAAACCTTAAGTCCTGCATAATCGCAATGGATTGGGAATGTGATAGTTGCTGATGCATCATCATCCAAAAATCCCTGATAGATGTATGCAGCATCAAGCAAATCAGATTCATCTTTGGCATTGTCAGGAACAACCGTCAATGTAACCGGAGTATTTGCAAAGTTCTGCGATTCCAGCCCCATCTCTACAGTAACATTATATGTAGTTTTGTAACCAGATACCTTTTCTTCTGTCGCGGTTGCTATTATATTAGTGCTGGATGCCAGTTCAAAACCCTTATCCTCTGCAAGAGGCTTGATGGTTTCAAAATCCTTAAACAGGAATATACGGCATTTGTCGCTGTCCGGAGGGGGATTGAACGTAATCGCATCACCAAGCTTGTTGACAGGTTGCTTAAGTACATCCTGCAAAACATCATTTTTGTAAAAAGCAATCAGGAATATACCGCCATTTATCTCTTTGTCACCACCTACATAAACCGTGATTACACTTCCTCCCTGGAAGACATATCTTATTTCGGTTGTGGCTTCGTAAGGAATCTTTATCTCAATGGGAGTAAACACCTTGTTTTTGATCAGGTAAAGCGATCCGTTTGTATCAAGTGTCATAGGAAGTCCTGTATTGTTAATCTGCGAAATTCCGGTTTTGAGCTGGACATTTCCGGCATCAGTATTGTTTATAAATCCTTTGTCAGGACCGCCAAGCTGCACAAGGTTGTCATCTACGGTAAGAATAATTGAACAAGTGTCACCGCAAAAAACATCTTTTACGCAGTCCATAATCTTAACCGGCACATTTGTACCTGCCAAACCGATTCCGGTCTGAGTATTTTCGCCCAGCTGACCGTAAAAGCTTTTCCCAAAGCCCCACAGTCCGCCGTCTTGTGTAACAACCATTGTGTAATTATCACCTGTACTGACCTTGACAGGTATTTCGCCCTGAAGGTTTGGAATTACCGGGTGAGCCTCGTTTCTGTCGAGATAGCCACCCAGGCTTGTGGCAACATCGTAATCACCTGTACCGAGCTGACCGTTGGTATTTCTACCTGCGCCATACAATTTGCCGTCGCTTGTGATCGCCATTGACCAGCAATCTGCAGCTGACACATCAATTACATCTACAGCAATAAGAGTAGGCTTTGTAAGTCTGTATGTACTATAGCCT
>JAFQSM010000059.1 GCA_017409575.1 Clostridia bacterium | reverse complement strand
TCTTATCACACCCAGGAGCTTTTGTCAACCCTTTTTTTAACTTTTTTCAAAATTTTTTTAAAGTCGACCGCCTTCCTTGGCGCAACTCATTTATATTACCACATCTCCTCCTCATTGTCAAGTACTTTTTTTAAGTTTTTTAAAAAAACGGCATATCCTTAAGATACGCCGTTTTTTATTGCTTTATTAGATTACTTTATTGTCAATTTCTTCCTTAAGCATTGCCATGAACTCATCAAGAGTCATCGCGCCCAAATCGCCCTGTTTTCTTGAACGAACAGAAACCGTTCCTTCGTTCATTTCCTTTTCGCCGGCGATAATCATATAAGGAACTTTCTCAAGTTGAGCCTCGCGAATTTTATATCCGATTTTTTCGCTGCGGTCATCAAGTTCCACACGAAAGCCTTTATCCCTGAGCTCATAAAAAATCTTGTCTGCATATTCTCTGTAATTGTCAGAGATCGGCAAAATCTTTACCTGAGTAGGAGCGAGCCATGCCGGGAATGCACCTGCATACTTTTCAATAAGAAGAGCAAGTGTTCTTTCGTAACAGCCAATTGAAGTTCTGTGGATAATATAAGGATTCTTTTTACTTCCATCCTTATCGATATATTCCATGCCAAACTTCTCGGCAAGCATCTGGTCAATCTGGATTGTGATAAGTGTATCTTCCTTGCCAAATACATTCTTTATCTGAATATCAAGTTTAGGTCCGTAGAACGCAGCCTCACCAACACCAACCTTGTAAGGAATTTCAAGATGGTCGAGAATTTTTGCCATTGTATCTTGAGCTTCGTCCCACTGTTCTTTTGTGCCTATATACTTTTCCTTATCATCGGGATCCCATTGAGAGAATCTGTAAGAAACATCCTCGTAAAGCCCCAATGTTTTAAGCATATAGATTGCCATTTCAAGACAGTTCTTAAACTCTTCTTCAAGCTGATCGGGACGGCACATAAGGTGACCCTCTGAAATTGTAAACTGTCTTACACGGATAAGACCATGCATTTCACCTGATGCCTCATTTCGGAACAGGGTCGAGGTTTCGCCATATCTAATCGGCAAATCACGATAACTGTGCATTCTGTTGAGATAAGCCTGGTACTGGAATGGACAGGTCATTGGACGAAGTGCAAATACTTCCTTGTCCACTTTCTCGTCGCCCATTACAAACATACCATCCTGATAATGATCCCAGTGCCCTGAAATCTTGTAAAGATCACTTTTTGCCATATATGGAGTTTTGGTTCTTACCCAACCATGCTTGTCCTCGTGGTCTTCAACAAACCGCTGCAGAATCTGCATAATCTTTGCGCCCTTGGGAAGCAGTATAGGCAGTCCTTGGCCAATGCTGTCAACTGTTGTAAATATCTCAAGTTCACGACCAAGCTTGTTGTGGTCTCTCTTCTTTGCCTCTTCAAGTCTTTCAAGGTGTTCATCAAGGTCAGCTTTCTTGGGAAAAGCCGTACCATAAATTCTGGTAAGCATTTTGTTATTCTCGTTTCCACGCCAATATGCACCGGCTGTATACTGAAGTTTTATCGCCTTAAGCTTGCCTGTTGACAAAAGATGCGGACCTGCACAAAGGTCAACAAAATCACCCTGATTGTAAATAGAAATAACTGCATCCTCGGGCAAGTCCTTTATAAGCTCAACCTTATAATCCTCGTCCTTTCCTTCCATAAGCTTTATAGCTTCTTCGCGTGGAAGTTCAGCGCGGACAAGCGGAATATCTTCCTTTATAATCTTTTTCATTTCAGCTTCAATTGCATCAAGGTCTGAATTTGTAACAGAAGTGTCAAATTCAAAGTCATAATAAAAGCCATCATCTATAGCAGGACCGATTGCCAGTTTCGCTGTTGGATAAAGTCTTTTAACCGCCTGAGCCAAAACATGAGATGCCGTGTGCCTGTAAGTTCGTCTGCCATCCTCGTCATCGAATGTGAGGAAATTCACACTGCAATCTTTTTGGGGTACAAAATCAAGACCATAAACTGTTCCGTCCACGGTTGCGGCAACAGCAGCTCTTGCAAGTCCTTCACTTATGGACTTTGCCACATCAAGAAGGCTTGTTCCTTCATCAAAAGCTTTTACATCACCACGAAGTGTTATGTTTATCATAGCAATCCGCTCCTTTCTTTATTTTCTTTTTGAGACTGCAATTATCAGCAGTCCCCGGTTGCTTCTAAATATATAAATTATATTTTATCGCAATTTTTTCGAAATTGCAAGCAATTTTATATATTTTATCTATTATTTATTTCTCGTCAACAAATAATCGGCCAATTCTCTCAGAAATTCGGCTTTGTCCCCAAACCCTTCAAGTGCTGAAACAGCCTGATTGGTCAAATTCTTTGACTTTCCCATTGCCGCTTTTAAACCCAGAAGAGTAACATAGGTAGTCTTCTCGTTTTCTGCATCGCTGCCTATTGGCTTGCCCAGCGTCTTCTCATCACCTATGCAGTCAAGTATATCGTCCTGAATCTGAAAAGCAAGACCAAGTGCATCTGCAAATTGAGTCAGTGCTTTTTTCTGTCTGTCGTCCGCCCCTGCTGCTATTGCTGAAGCAAGAACCGAAGTCCTTATCAATGCTCCTGTCTTCCGGTTGTGCATATATGTAAGTATTTTCTCGGTAATATCTGCACTGCCCTCGTTTTCGAGGTCAACCACCTGACCGCCAATCATTCCCGCACAGCCGGCAGATTTGGCAATATCACTTATTATATTCAAAACCGCCCCGGGTGAACAGCATTTGTATCCTTTCAAATCTGCAAGATGCTCAAAAGCAAAGGTAAGAAGTCCGTCCCCTGCCAAAAGTGCAGTCGCTTCACCAAATTTTTTATGACAAGTCGGCATCCCTCTGCGCAAATCGTCATTATCCATACAAGGCAGGTCATCATGAATAAGCGAATAGGTATGTATACACTCGATTGAAACTGCTATTCTCATAGCATCGTTGATATCGCCACCAAGCATATCACACACCGCAAGAGCAAGCACCGGTCTTATTCTTTTGCCTCCTGCCTGAACACTGTAATTCATAGCATCATAAACCGATTTCTGGAGACAATCCTTTTCCTGAAACACCTCAGACAGATACTTGTTGATCATATCATGATAGTATTTGATTTTTCTTTCAAAATCCATTTCTGCACCTCGAAGTATTTATTTTTGTTCAAATGGCTCTTCTTCCATCTCTCCGTTTGCTTTTTTCATCATAACAGTAATTTTTTGCTCTGCTTTTTCAAGTTGTTCGGTGCACTCTTTTGTTATACTTATACCCTCGCCAAACAAGCTGAGCATTTCGTCAAGAGACGATTCGCCGCTCTCAAGAGTTCTTACTATATTTTCAAGTTTTTTTATGTTTTCTTCAAAACTTACTTCCTGTTTTTTTGCTGGCATAATACTTTCACTCCTTTTATTTGACAATCGTGCAAATTTCGCCGTCCTGCACAGTTATCATTAAGTTTTCTCCCGGATTCACCTGCGAAACAGCTTTAACAATCTTGCCCTCGTTGTTTTTTACAACCGAATAGCCTCGTGCCAAAGTCTTCAGCGGACTTAATCCTTCCATCCGTGATGCGATAATACCCAATTCCTGTTTTTTCTTTTCTAATATAAGATTTATGGAATTTTCAAACATTTTTGACAAGTGGTCAAGATAGATTGCTTTTTCATTTATTTTAATAGTAGGATTTTTGAGGACTTGCTTGTCTGAATACACTTTTAATACAAGCCGCCTGTTTTCCAAGAGTTTTTTTGCGCCACTCAAAAGGCGCAAATCCATAGCTTGTAATTTTTCTAAAAGCTCGCTCCCATCCGGAACAGCAAGTTCTGCCGCCGCTGATGGTGTAGGTGCTCTTAAATCCGCAACAAAATCCGCAATCGTAAAATCTGTTTCGTGCCCCACCGCCGAAATTATCGGTATGCGGCTTGCAAAAATCGCCCTGGCAACGACTTCTTCGTTAAAAGCCCAAAGGTCTTCAACAGAGCCGCCGCCGCGTCCCACAATAATCACATCGCACGAAGACGATTCGTTAAAATATTCTATGGCTGTTTTTATGCTTTCAGCCGCTCCGTCACCCTGCACCAAAACCGGATAAAGACACACATCTGCCGCTTTGTACCGTCTTGACAAAATATTTATTATGTCTCTTACTGCCGCTCCGGTAGCCGCTGTAATTACTCCTATTTTTTTCGGGTACTGCGGAACAAGCTTTTTCTTTGCCGAATCAAAAAGACCCTCTTTTTCCAATTGTTTTTTAAGCTTTTCAAACTGTTCATAAAGATTGCCTTTTCCATCCTGCTCCATCTCGTTTATATAAAGCTGATACTGACCATCACGCTCGTAAACCGAAACTCTGCCGGCTGCAATAACCTGCATACCGTTTTCGGGTCTGAACTTAAGGCTCATGGCAGAGTTTTTGAACATAACTGCCCTTATCACACCCGTATCATCCTTAAGCGACATATACATATGGCCTGAGGAATGATGTTTGAAGTTGGATATCTCACCTTTTATTTTTATGTTATTAAGGATTGGTATTTGCCCAAAAATATCTTTGATAAACAAATTAAGCTGACCAACCGTCATTACTTGTTCTTCAAAAACCACCATCTCACCCCTTGCCTCAAAAGTATTTGTTTTACAGGTTATATTGTGTCCGCCTTATTTTTCTTGCTTTGGCATTTTCATACTCCTGCCGTTCTTCCTCTGTCTCAAGAATTAACCCCGGTACTTCAGTAGGGCGTTCATTTTCATCCAGGGCTACCATAACAACATAAGCCGTGTTAATTAATTTCCTTTCTCCGCTTAATTCCTCCACATATGCCGTAACCTTTACTTCCATAGAAGTCCGCCCTACATATGTGATTTTCCCTACAATGCACACCGTATCATTTGCATAAGCAGGGGCATTGAACTGCAACATATCAACAACAGCTGTTGTAACATTTTTTTCAGAATGTCTGCGTGCAACAACCGCCGCAACCACATCAATCCAGCTCATAAGCTGTCCGCCAAACAGTCTTTTGTATCCATTAAGACTGCCCTGAGACAAAATATGAACTTGTTCTGTCATTGAATCTGAAACTCTCTTTTCCATTTTTTCTCCTTTTATCCTTTTCTTGAATACTCTCTTCCTATCATGCAAACACCAACCGCATTGTCTGTACAAAGGCTTGGCTCTGCAAAAAACACATTTTTCATATCCGAAAATTCATTTCTCATAAATTTAGACGACGAAACACCGCCTACCATAAGCACATTCTCTGTTCCATACTTTTTTTGAGCCGAAATTACAGATTTCTTAATCGACTCTGAAATGCACTTCATTGTGCAGTATGCAGCAAATCCTCCGTCTTTGTTTTCTGCCAGAATTCTTCTGTAGCGTGTTTCTTCGCCCGAAAAATTGATATATTCACCTTTTACCGAAGTCTGAACTTTGGGTTTTTCTCCACAGTATTCAAGCGCATGCTTGTCCACAAACTTCCCTGCCGGGAATTTAAATCCAGCCGCAACCCCTATCCTGTCAACAAACTGTCCCGCCGGCAAATCAAGCGTTCCACCTACAATCTCGCAATCAAAACCAATTCCTGATTTTCTTGCCAGCAAAAGCTCTGTTGTTCCCCCCGAAATGTGGTAAACCAAAAATGGCTTTTGGGCAATATCATACGCATCGCAAGAATAAAGTGCCGCCATTATATGTCCGTCCTGATGAGTTGTCTCAAGCAGATTTGCTCCGGTCACATCCGCCACAACTTTTGCAAACCCCCGTCCTGCCTCAAATACAGGCATATACGATCCCTCGACATTTCTTGGTCTGGAACTTACCGTCACCGTAATTTTTTCAAATATTGAAAAGTCAAGTTTTTCTTTAAGCTCGTCAAAAAGTTTGGGCAAATTTCGTGAATGTTGAAAAAATGCCTCAGACTGTCTCAGTCCGCATTCGCCGACCTTGACCTCCAGAGGCGTTTTAAGTGAGATTATATTGTCTTCACAAGCTGCCACAAGTGATGTTGTGTAGCAGCTTGTATCAATTCCCAAAAACAATTCTTTCAAACTCATTTGCTTGCACCTGTCAAAGAGCTGAGTTTGCCAAGGATTCCATTAACAAACGGAGCAGCTTCTTCTCCGTCATATTTTTTAGCAAGTGCGACTGCCTCGTTTATCGAAACAACAGCAGGGATATCCTCACAAAACTCAATTTCGTATGCAGCAAGACGAAGTACCGAAAGTGTCACGCTTGACATTCTGTCGGTCTTCCAGTCTTTTGACAATTCTCCAATCTTTTTATCTATTTCGTCAACATTGCGGACAACGCCTAAAACCACTTGCTTTATATATTCGGTCTGCTCGGCAGGGTCGTATTCTGCTACAAAATCTGCAAGCAAATTTTCAATCTCGTCGGGTTGGAACTTGTATTCAAAAAGCAATACAAATGCATACTCTCTGGCTTTTTTTCTGTTCATCATTGCGACTTGCCCTTTCTTTTATTATTCGTCGGCTTTTTCTTCGGTAATTCCCTCTGTCTGTTCAGGAACCTGAGCGCAGACAGCGGTATCAACCCCCTCGATATTTACATTAACCGAGGTAACATTAAGACCCGTCATTGCTTCTACTTCGTTTTTTGTCTTCCCCTGAATTTCCCACGCAACATCAGGAATTTTTACTCCGTACTCTACCACAACAAACATATCAATCTTTACATCATTTCCGTTTATTGCAACCTTGACGCCTTTTGACGGGTTTTTCTTTCCCAGAAGTTCAGCAAAGCCACCCGTGAGCGAAGTTGCCATCTCCGAGACACCCTCTATACTCTTTGCCGCAACTGCAGCAATTGTTGCAATAACATCGGTTGAAATTGAAATGTTTCCATCTTTATCAATATTTGTATTTAAATTTTTTTCTTCTACGCTCATAACATCCTCCTAAAATTCAGATGAAATTTTTATACAGTTTCATTATATCATAAATCAAACTCTTTTACAATTATTTTTTCAATTATTTTCAGAGTCCAAACAAAACACCAAAAGCAGCACCCAATGCTATATAAACAAGAGGGTGTTTTTTGAATTTTAAAACACCGAGAAGTATTCCGGCAAACAATATAACTTTTTTATAATCAAAAGAAAAAGTCTGAACGCCCTGAACAGTCAGGTTCTGAAGCAGAATATTAAGAGTCGAAGCACAGATAAGTCCGGCAACCGAAGCCCTTAGTCCATAAAACAAGTCTTTTACCAACACACTGTCTTTAAACTTTTTTAAGATTTTTGCAACTATTAATATAACAATTATACTTGGCAGAATAAGCGAAAGTGTAGCAACAATGCCGCCCAAGACTCCGGTTGACTGAAATCCCGCATAAGTCGCCATATTGACACCAATCGGGCCCGGGGTGGATTCCGCCACCGCAATCATATCTGTAATTTCTTTTTCTGCAATCCAGTCCGGATATTTTTTTGCAAGTTCAAACCAAAACGGAAGGGTCGCAAGCCCTCCCCCTACAGAAAACAGCCCTACCTTAAAAACTTCATAAATCATCAAAATATATGTCATATCTGTTTTCCCTCTTTTTCTTCGGCCCTTTTTCTTGAGAGTCTTTTGCAAATAATCCCAACAATCCCCGCCAAAACTATTATACCAATCGTGGAATCATCAAAGAAAAATGCCAAAACAAACGAAACTATACAAATAATCCATGTTATTTTGTCAACAAGGCCTGCCTTGCCAAGCTTAACAACTGCCTGAACAAGCACCGCACACACAGCCACACCAATTCCTGCAAAGGCATGTTTTACCGCCTGCATCTCATATATTTTCCCAAGCACCAAAGCAAGGAGTGATATTATAATTATTGACGGAGTGACAACGCCCAATGTCGCAGCTATACCGCCAACAACGCCTCTCTGCTTATAACCTATAAATGTTGCCGTATTTACTGCAATTACACCCGGAGTACATTGGCTTATCGCAAAGTAGTCCATCAGTTCCTCTGTTGTTGCCCATTTGTATTTTTCCACAATTTCTTTTTCCAGCATAGGCAGCATCGCATATCCACCGCCAAAGGTGAACGCACCAATCCTGAAAAATGCCATATAGAGATTTAAAAGTTCTTTCACACTTTTCATTAAAAATTCCTTCTTTATCACTTAAATAAATCAAATTGCCAAAAAAATATGTATGGATTTGTTCGTGCCCATGAATCGTCATAAATTGCATAAAGACCATAACCTACGAACAACACCATAATCACTATTCTTACTATGGTATAATATGAATTATATTTTACCCTTATATGTCTGAAATTTTCTATAGTATTTGGTATGGCAATTATCATATATATCATAAAATAATAGCCGACTCTCATCGCAATATCGTAGATACCGCCAAAAATCTGAACAATACACGCAAGATAGCAAAGATTTGTCAGTCCATTCTGCCTTTCGTTGTCAATATTGTTTTTGTCACAATAATCATTAAATATAATAAGAAAAACATATATCAAAACAAAAACCAAAAACAATAAAAACGCTCCTGTGCTGCCGATTTGAGCATTTTCTCTGAACAATTTACTCAGCAGGTTAAACAAAAGGTCTCTGAAAACAAATACAACCGGCACAAAAGAAAGCAACAAAATTTTGCAAATGTTGCTGAACCTTGTATGGTATAGCGGATATGCAATCAAAAATATAAGTGCCGATTTATGAAAAGTTGCAGCCAAAATGACAGTTAGAATAAAGGGAATCGGTTTTTTCTTCTCCACAAAAAACATCGATGCAACAGTTATTCCAATAGCTATAGACTGCCTCAATCCTGAAAAAAATATAAGAAAAACAGGAAGACCCATAAAGACAAATAACGAAAGAAGCGGCATCATACTCCGTTTATATGTATATATTGCAATTGGAAGCAAACTGACAAAGGCACAACTTCCTATGAAAAACTGCTGATTTTTTGATATCAGGCTGATTATTTTGTTGAAAATTATATATCCTTTTTCATAGTTCAGATAGTTCTTCATTCTGAATATTTCAAGGAAGGAAATTTGACCTATTTTTTCAAACGATTTGAGATATCCAACTGAATATCCCCAACCCAAGTCAACTCCCATGTAAGGATGCCTTAATGCAAACAACAAAAACAACATAAAAAAGCTGACAATACAAACTTTTTTGCGCTGTTTGTCAACATCTTTTTTTCTGACATATATCAAAACAGCTAAAGAAGTTACTATAGAATAAAACCAATAATATACTGTCATTTTTATACCTGCACTTTGTTGTTATTTTTTTTGCAAACCCGAAAATGCTGAACACTATCCATATGTTTGCAACAAGCATTATATCAATGAAATATTTTATCAAAAACCCGGCGTCTTGTCAATAGCACAGATTCATTTGAGAATGTCATTGCATAGCTTTGTCGTTTGCAATCAAGTTTCATTTTTTTTATTGACAACACAACATTTTTTTGATATACTTTAAAAAGCGTTTGCGCCTGTGGCGGAATTGGCAGACGCGCTAGACTTAGGATCTAGTGTCAACGACGTGGGAGTTCAAGTCTCTTCAGGCGCACCATAAAAAAAGTCTACAAGATCACACTTGTAGGCTTTTTGTTTTTTCATCACAGGGGCTCGCTACAAATCACACATCGCCTTTGGCTCGTGTTCTTTAGAAGAGGCCCTCCGCTGCAAAACAATTCACCGGATTGTTTTGCCTAAGCTCCGGCTTCAGGCGCACCAGCTAAAAAATCAGCAGTTCATTTTTGAACTGCTGATTTTTTGTTTTTTCTGTTTACTACCAATTTCTACAAAATATCCTACTTGAAAAAAATTTTGTTGTGTGTTAAAATAATTTAAAATATACTAAATGAGGTTATCATTATGAAAATATGCGTATTTGGAGCAGCAAGCAACGAAATAAACGAATCTTATATTCAGAAAGTTGAAAACTTAGGAAAAGAAATGGCAAAACGCGGTCACTCGCTTGTTTTTGGTGCAGGCGGCGGAGGGCTTATGGGTGCTGCCGCAAGAGGAGTTTTTGAAGAAAAAGGTTCTATAACCGGTGTAATCCCAAGTTTCTTCCGCGACGAAGAAATCGAAGCTATCTTTGAAAACTGCACCGAAATTATATATACCGAGACTATGGCTCAGCGAAAATCAAAAATGGAAGACCTTGCTGATGCCTTCATCATTGTCCCCGGCGGAATCGGCACTTTTGAAGAATTTTTTGAAGTTCTTACATTAAAGCAACTTACTCGCCATGCAAAGCCAATTGCAATTTTGGACATAAACGGCTATTACAAAAAGCTTGAAGAATTTCTTAAAATTTCAGTTGAAGAAAGATTTATTCGTGATGATTGCAAAAACTTGTATTTTTACAGTACAGACATTGACCGGATTTTGTCTTATATCGAGAATTACCACTGCGAAAACCTTGATGTCCACGACTTAAAGCTTAGCTAATTCCAAAAAATAAATATCCCCCCCGTATAACGGGGGGTATTTCATTTTCGGGCATAGCCCTACCCACTACTGGCTACGCACAAGTGCGTCTTTTTATTGGCCTGCCAGCCATGCAACTTTTACTTACTACCCATAAATGGGCCCCGTGGGTCAAATAGACTTAACTGATCACTTTCTTGATCTCGCTTTAACTGTTCTGCTATGTATGTCTTTATCGCTTTTGGTTTTTCCCCGCAGTATCAACGTAATATCCCTTACACCAAAATTCGCGATTTCGGTATGTAAACTTCATATTCCCCCAACGTTGAAATATTTGCAATGCACTTTTCCCTTTCAAATACCCCATAAACCCCGAAACGCTCATTTTGTGTGTGCTAAACTACTTGTGTCTATGTTTTCTTTTTTCATAGATTAAATCCTCCAATGTGTTTTTATTTCGACTGGCAGGTCGGCTTTATTATAACACATTGGAGGATTTTTGTTCATCGGTTAACCTTTTTTGAACCACGCGACTATCGCGTGGTTTTCGTTATACAACAAAAAAACAGCACTGTTCAATTTCAAACAGTGCTGTTTTTTATTATTTAACATTCAATATCGCATCGGCTTTAAGGTAGTTTTGATAAGATGTACTATAGTCAGTATCTTTTGGTGCAAATGTCTTTTTGATTTTTATCATATCCAAAACGCTTTCTACCGATTCAAAAACTCCTGTACCGACTCCGGCAAGAATAGCTCCACCAAGGCAGGCGGTCTCGGCATTTTCAAGAGTAACAAGAGTCTTTCTTGTCATATCCGCCTTCATCTGGCACCACAATGGGCTGTTTGCTCCGCCACCCATAGCACGGATTTCGCTTACATCAGGATTCAAGTAATCCAGATTTTCTTTAAGCGTGCACGAGATTGCCTCCATTATACTTCTTACAAAATGCGCTCTTGTATGCTCGGGAGTAAGTCCTGTAAAGCTGCCTCTTGCAGCAGGGTTATATTTGGGCATTGTCGAGCCGCACAAATACGGCAAGAATGTAAGCCCGTCACATCCGGGAGCAACTTTTTCGGCAAGTTCGTCAAGGTCACGGAACGAAAAATCCTCACAAAGAGCATTTTTGAACCATTTGAGCGCCATGCCGGCTGTCGATGACCAAGTCAGCAGGCAATACTTTCCGTCATAATTGTAGTGACAGGGAATTATGCTGTCCGCCGAAAATTCGGGGATTTTATCTGTCGGGCTGAATATTACCATGGTTGTTCCGGTCATTTCACTTACTATACCCTTTTTCACAACTCCGGCACCTATCGCACCCGAAACCTGATCCATGGCACCTGTTACAATCTTTATATTCTTATAATCACCTACATACACTCCGCTGTCGCAAAGACCCGGCAGCATATCTTTGCTGACGCCGATAAAGTCCAGCATATCCTGCCACCACTCTGCGTTTCGTATATCAAAATATATAGTTGATGATTGAAGGGTCTTTTCAGTAACAAACTTTCCAGTAAGCTTGTAGAGCAAATAGTCCTCAAGCAAGAAAATCTTTTTTGTTTTAGACCATATTTCAGGTTCGTTGTTTTTAATCCACAAAAGCTTGCAGGCAGGCCAGGTTGCAGTTATCTCGGGCTGACCTGTCACCTCATAGACAAGCTGTCTGCCAAAATGCTCTTCAATTTGCTGAGCTTCTTTTGTCGCACGATTGTCAAGCCACACAATTGCCTTTCGCACAGGTTTGCCCATTTCATCCGTAAGGATAAGTGTTTCGCACTGAGTATCTATTGCAAGGGCATCAACCGGTACATCAAGGCTTTCGAGCTCGGTTTCTACAATTTCCCAATACTTTTCTGCATCAAATTCCACAATATCCCCATGCGCTTCTATCAAATAATCTATGCACGAAGACCTGATCATTTCAAGTTTTTCGTTGAAAACAGCCGCCTTTACCGAAGTAGTTCCGACATCAATTCCCATCAAATTCATATTCTTCGCCTCACCTATCCGTGTTTCAATAATTTAAAAAGCCTTACAACTACCTATTATATACCGCTTCGGTGTAATTTGTCAATATAGGACAATTGGCAATATTTTTTATTTACAATTTGCATTTTTTTTGTTATAATGTTTAGATAGGTATTTTACACATAAGGAAGTGAGCATCTGTGACTAAAAAAATTCTTGCCGCTTTTCTGGCAGGCTTAATTTTTACAACACCAATCCAGGCAGCCGCATCGGTGCTTGGTTCTTCAAAAATTTCAGGCTACACAACACAAATCGGCGAAGGAACATACTTCTCGCACAATGTTTTTTACAGCGACCAGTCAGGCGTTGGCAAACAAAGTGAAAATTATATCACTTACGCCCCCAACAGTGTGGTTGTACCATCCATTACAAACGGAACTTCGCTTTTTGGCACAACCTCAATCTCGGCAGAGGCAAACCGGCTGGAGGGTCTGGGTACCGAAATTATCGGTGGCAGCAATGCGGACTTTTTCTCCCTGCAGACAGGAGTGCCTATGAGCAACGCAATTGCAGACGGCAAAATCCTTACCAAAGACGCCTCAGGTCAGGATGCAATCGGAATTTTGCCTGACGGCACAGCTTTTATCTCTTACTTTTCGCTAAATTCGGTTCTTATAAAAGAAGACGGCAGCGAAGTGAATATATACAACATAAACAAGTACCGGCAGCCATATTCGGCATATATGATGACCGACGAATTTTCGGATAAAACCCAAAACACCACCAAAGGTATTGATGTTGTGCTTGGCTCTGTTGATGGCGAAATAAAAATTGGAAGTCATATAACCGCCACAGTCGAAGCTGTAAATGAGCAGACCGGCTCCGCTCCCATACCAAAAGGCAAAATAGTCATTACTGTTGACGAAAAAGCTCCCAAAGAATTTTTTGAGCCTATCTCAACTTTGACTGTGGGCGAAAAAGTTACCATCAACTTCAGTGTCAACGGTGACAAGCGCTGGAATGAAGTTATGGTAGGAATGGGCAGTATCGGCGGCAGACTTTTGATAAACGGCGAGGTTAACCCAAACCTTGAAAAAGGAGCAGCTCCACGTACTGCTATAGGCATCAAGGAAGACGGCTCGATTCTTCTTTATACAATAGACGGCAGACAATCGAATCACAGTTACGGCGTTCAGCTTAGTACCCTTGCAAAAAGGATGAAAGAACTTGGCTGCACAGATGCCATAAATCTTGATGGCGGAGGCTCAACCTCTATAATTGCCCAGATGCCCGGTGACCCAAATGCCACGTTGACCAACAAGCCCTCCGACGGCAAAGAGCGCAAGGTTTCAACATTCTTTTTCTTTACAAACACAGCAAAAAAGACCGGCAAGGCAGACAGTCTTCATATTTATCCCAAGACAAACTTTTTGCTCGTCGGTGCAAGCACTCAGCTTTCGGTAAAGGCTGCTGATTCAGGCTTTTATCCGGCAACTGTGCCGGCAGATACAGTTTTTTCTGTAGAAGACGGCAGCAAAAATACAATTACAAAATCAGGACTTTTTACAGCAAAGGAAAACGGTGCAGCAACAGTTTATGCCAAGTCGGGCGACCTCAGTTCTTCACTTGTTATCACCTGTCTTGAAACTCCCACAGATATCATCGTCAAAGACAAGTCAAACGGCTCACAAATTAAATCCCTGTTTATTTCTCCAGAAACAGAGCTGAGTCTTTCGGCAGATGCTTACGGCGGATACAACAAACTTATATCATCACCCGAAAACTTTACGTGGAACGCCGATGCTGAAATAGGCAAAATCACACCCGACGGCAACTTCAAAGCATCCGACAAGTTTGGTGCAACAGGCAATATTACCGTTTCGGCAGGAAAGAAAATCGTTACCATACCGGTAACACTTGAAAAACCGGACAAAGAAGACGAAAAATCATATCCTGTGATTGATATCACTACACAAAACAGCGAATTTGTAATTACACTTTCTAATCTGTATAATATAGTAGTCAAAGAAAAAGATATATCCGTAAAAATCGACGGGAAGTCCGCAACCTTTGAATTTGACGAAGAATCCCAAACTGCTCGCGGCGTACTCCCCGAAGGTTGCCGCAAAATCACAGTTTTGGCAACCAATGCTTTTGGATATACTTCATTTAAAACAACCGAATCAAATGCAAAAACTGACCCTTCGCCTTTTGCCGATACACAAGGACATTGGGCAGAGGATTTTCTCGGATTTATGTATTCGCAAAAAATAATCAGCGGTGATGCAACGGAAGGCGTTTTGAAGTTTAACCCTCAAAAACCGATGACAAGGTCCGAATTTGCAGTTATGATAACAAACCACCTTGGTCTTGACCGCGAAAACTATAAAAATATCACTCTGCCATACAGCGACATTGATACCATTCCATTCTGGGCACTTGACAGCTTTAAAGCATTGTATGCAGAAGAAATCCTTAAAGGCAGATATGTATCCAAAACCGAAAGTTGCGCTGACCCGCTTGCAACAATAACGCGTGCCGAAGCCGCAACAATTGTTGCCCGGATTCTGCCTGACACATTCTTTAAAAGAGCGATTTCTGCTCCCGACATTGACGATGTTCCCACATGGGCATCAAGCGGAATAGATACACTTATGTCATTGGGTGCAATAAAAGGCTACGAAGACGGCTCAATCAAGCCGCTTAACACACTTACAAAAGCCGAAGCGGCAAAAATACTTTATTTCATTATGTAAAAACAAAAAATATTTTTTAGGACAGGAGGAACAGCAAAATGATTGATGAAATTTTGACTCTGATAGAAAGCAAGGAATTTGTCAAGCTGCGAAGTACCCTGTCCGACCTCAATGCCCCTGATATTGCTCTTATACTCGAAGAAATCCCTCAGGAATATATACTGAGAATTTTCAGACTTCTGCCAAAAGAACTTGCCGCCGAAGTCTTTGTCGAAATGGAGCCCGAAACACAGGAGCATCTTATTGGTATTTTCAGTGATATCGAGCTTCGTGAGATGCTTGACGAAATCTTTGTGGATGATACCGTTGACATCATCGAAGAAATGCCTGCAAATGTGGTAAAGCGAATTCTAAGGCAATCGGACCCCGAAACCCGTTCGCAGATAAACAAAATCCTGAACTATCCCAAGGACAGTGCAGGAAGCATTATGACAATCGAGTATGTCGACCTCAAAGCAGATATGACGGTTGGTCAGGCATTTGACCGCATCCGCAAAACCGGCGTGGACAAAGAGACAATCTACACCTGTTATGTCACCGACTCAAACCGTCATCTTATCGGTATTACAACCGTCAAAGAGCTGCTGCTTTGCAATCCCGAAGAAAAAATCGGGGATATAATGGAAACAAATGTTATCTTTGTTGACACCTTTGATGACAAAGAAAATGTTGCAATTCTCTTTGACAAATACGACTTTCTGGCAATGCCGGTTGTTGACAAGGAGACCCGTCTTGTCGGCATCATAACATTCGACGATGTCATTGATGTCATTCAGGAAGAGCATACCGTGGATATTGAAAAAATGGCTGCTATTTTGCCATCAGAAAAGCCATATCTTAAAACCTCATCACTCGAAATCTTTAAAAATCGTATACCCTGGCTTTTGCTTCTTATGCTTTCGTCAACATTTACCGGAAAGATTATAGGCAGTTTTGAAAACACTCTTTCGGCATGTGTGGCGCTTACTGCATTTATCCCGATGCTGATGGGTACAGGCGGGAACTCGGGCGGCCAGGCATCGGTTACCATAATCCGCGGACTTTCACTTAACGAAATCGGGATGAAAGATATTCTTAAAATTTTGAAAAAAGAGTTTTTTGTTTCGCTCTTTTGCGGCGCTGTGCTTGCAATAACCAATTTTGCAAAAATGATGCTTATTGACCAAAGTATCATAGTAGCCTCAGGGCAAGACCCGGTTCTTGTTTCGTTTGTCGTTTCGCTTACTCTTCTGGCAACGGTGGTATGTGCAAAGCTGGTTGGATGCAGCCTGCCAATTCTGGTGAAGCGTCTTGGCTTTGACCCTGCTGTTATGGCAAGTCCGTTTGTCACAACAATAGTGGATGCAATTTCACTTCTTATATACTTTGAAATAGCAATGAGCTTTTTGAAATTCTAAACAACTACAAAAGGGACTGTGTTAACACAGTCCCCTTTATTTTTTATGTTCCTAAATCATACCACCATCTACACTTATTGTCTGTCCGTTGATGTATGACGAGGCGTCTGATGCCAAAAATGCTATAGTCTCTGCAACCTCCTCCGCTTTTCCCACTCTTCCAAGCGAAATCCCCTCTGCAAATTCTTTTTTGTCATCATCGGACAAATTCTTGTTCATATCAGTCTCAATAAGTCCGGGGGCAATACAGTTGACGCAAATTCCCGACGGAGCAAGCTCTTTTGAAAGTGCTTTGGTAAAAGCAACTATCGCACCCTTGCTGGCTGAATATATTACCTCGCACGAGCCACCGCAAATACCCCAGATTGAAGAAATATTTATTATTTTGCCTGACTTTTTACTAACGAAATATGGAATAACAGCTCTTGCGCAATTCATCGTCCCAAATACATTTGTATCAAAAACATTTTTTGCCGTCAAATCATCAAAATCAGTAAACAATCCTTGCGGAAGTGCAATTCCTGCATTGTTGACCAAAACATCAATTCCGCCAAAGCAGGCAATAACATCCTTCATCATTTTTTCAACCTGCTTGTTGTCCGAAACATCTGCGCAAAAAATCTCTGCCTTTCCGCCAAGCTCCTCTATTTGTTTTTTTACATCTTGTGCTGCGTCTTTGCTTTTTTTATAATTTATCGCCACGCTGTATCCATCCTGTGAAAGCCTGATTGCAATGGCACGGCCAATCCCTCTCGAAGCTCCGGTAATCAACGCTGTTTTCATTTGTTTTTTCTCCTTTTGTTTCTGTTCTTTTTTCTTCTGTGCCTGAGTGGCTTAAGGACACGTGTGCCGACTACCTCAAAATCCACCTTGCCGTCAGCCAAATCCACCGCCGCAACTTTTATTTCCACCTTGTCACCGATTGTAAATTTCCGGTTTGTCCGCCTGCCTATCATCGAAAGCCCGTTTTCTGTCATACTATACATATCGTCCTCAAGAGTGCGCGCAGGTACAAACCCCTCAACAGTATTGTCAAGCTGTGCAAAAAAGCCCGAGCCAATAATGTGTGTGATTGTCGCCTGATACTTCTCGCCTATATGATTTGATATATATTCGGCTTTTTTGATGTCCTTCCACTTAAATTCCGCACTTGCAGCATTGGCCTCGTTTAAAGACGAAAGCACAGCAGCAGCAAGCACAGCTTCCTTAAAGTATATAATTCTTTTTTGGCTCAGTTCGCCTTTAAGACTTTCTTTTAAGATTCTGTGGACAATAACATCAGGATATCGTCTTATGGGCGAGGTAAAATGACAATAATGCGAAAAGCTCAGTCCAAAATGACCCTGATTTTTTTCGCTGTATTTTGCCCGGCTCATACTTCGAAGCACAAGATAATTAACAACTCCGCTTGTCTCCAAATTTTCTGCCGAATGCAGAATTTGCTGAAAGTCCTTGGGTTTCATATCAGGCTTAAACCTGAAACTAACCCCAAGCTCCGGCAAAACTTTTGCAAGACGCTCGACTCTGTCAAAATCCGGCTCTTCGTGAACGCGGTATACGCATGGAAGTTTCAGCGCCGTCAGATGCTTTGCAACCGTAACATTTGCACAGAGCATAAATTCTTCGATTATATTATTCGATATTGTTATAGGATATTTTTCAACCTTTGTCGGTGCACCGCTTTTGTCAAGTTTAATCAAGGATTCATATGTTTCAAATTCTATTGACCCTTTGCATACTCGCCTTTTTTTCAAAATCTCTGCCAGTTCCCTCATTGACTTAAGGGTCGGCTCAAGGTCTTTGTATTTTTCAACAAGCTTAGCATCACCCTCCAGGATTTTGGTGACTTTTGTATATGTCATACGCGCCTTGGACTTTATAAAGCTTGTGCAAATTTTGTAATCCACAATTTTGCCCTGCTTGCTTATCTCCATAAACACCGACACAGTAAGGCGGATTTTTTGCGGTCTTAAACTGCAAAGTTCGTTTGAAAGGCCAAACGGCAGCATGGGAACAACTGTATCTATCAGGTAAATGCTTGTCCCCCTTGCAAGCGCAGTACGGTCAACCGCCGATTCTTCCTCGACATAGTTCGAAACATCTGCTATATGAACGCCAAGATAATAATTCCCGTTTTCCAAAATTTCAAGAGATACCGCATCATCAAAATCTTTTGCATCATCACCGTCAATGGTAAAAATCAGCTTGTCCGTAAGGTCAACCCTGTCCTTTAAATCTTCTTTGTCAACCTTTTGCGGAATTGTCTCCTCCCACTTTTTGACGCTTGGCGGGAAATCCTGCATTATATGAAACTCGTTTAACAAATCATCAAATGTCATATCGTTCCCCCTCCATACAGATTTTTACCTATTTTGCCCGAAAATGTTGGTTTTAAACTTTATTCTGAATCTTATTGTCTTAACAAAAACCGCCCCAAAACTTTGGAGCGGTATGTCGTCAACTTGTTTAATTATTCGGTCTTTGCACCGGTATCCTGCTGAGCATTTTCCGAAGCTTCTGCCTGAGCCTTCTGAACATCTTCTGCTGTCATCAGGATGTTACCCTCGGCATCAACAAGATTTCCCTGTTCATCAAGCTGAGCTTCAACCTGCTGCGAAGCTTCCGCATTCTCGTCAGCCTTATTTGTGTTTATCGAATATGTTGCCAAAGCAATTGAACTTGCAACAAACAACAAAGCAACAACTGCTGTAACCTTTTTGAGTGCTGCGTCGATTGTTCTGCCCTTGTTCTTGCCAAAGAATGTTTCGGCACCGCCGGCAATCGCACCCGAAAGTCCCTGCTGTTTGCCGTGCTGCATCAAAACCACTGCAATAAGTACAAGTGAAATAATAACATGAATAATAATTAAAGCTGTCTGCATTTCTTTTTTTCCTCCTAAATCAGCTAAACACTAAATGCCTTGTGTTTGCCACAATGTATCAATATTACCACAAACTCCAAATTTTTTCAAGAGTTTTTTTGAGTGATAAAAGATTTTTTTGTTATTCCTGGCCCTTGCGCAAGAACACAGGAACATCAATCCCGTCATCTTCGCTGACTTTGTTGTAAAAATCGCCCTTTGTATTTACGGCGTTTTCAAAGACAGGGGGGACATCGTTAGTTTTTTTTTCACTCATTTCTTCACGCATGGCCTCAAATACGCCTTTTTCTTCTTTTCCACTGAAAATTGAAGTGGGTCTGTCTATGCGTGGTGAGTTTTTTCCTTCAAAGCCTGTTGCAATAACAGTAACCTGAAGTTCGTCACCCAATGTCTCGTCAATGATAGCACCAATGATGATGTTTGCATCCTTGTCCGCTGCCTGAGTAATAATCTCAGAAACTGTCTGGATTTCAAGAATTCCAAGGTCACTGCCGCCGGTAACATTAAGTATAACGCCCTTTGCACCTGTGATTGTTGTTTCGATAAGCGGGCTGTTGATTGCTTTTGTCGCAGCATCAGCGGCACGGTTTTCGCCTGTAGCCTTGCCGATACCCATATGTGCATAACCGGTGTTTTTCATAATTGTCTTTACATCGGCAAAGTCAAGACTGATGAGACCCGGTCTTGAAATAAGGTCCGAAATACCCTGTACACCTTGTCTCAAAACATCGTCAGCCATTTTGAATGACTCGGTAATAGGTGTTTTGTTTTCGGCAATTGCCAAAAGCTTGTCATTGGGTATAACAACCAATGTATCAACTGCAGCTTTGAGGTTTTCGATACCAATGCTCGAATTCTTTGCGCGCATCACGCCCTCAAACCAAAACGGCTTTGTTACGATACCTACGGTAAGTATGCCCATTTCCTTTGCAATTTCTGCAACAATAGGAGCAGCACCGGTACCGGTTCCGCCACCCATACCTGCGGTAACAAAGACCATATCTGCATCCTGAAGTGCAAGAGCAATCTCGTCACGGCTTTCTTCAGCAGCTTTTGCGCCAACTTCGGGCACAGCTCCTGCGCCAAGACCCTTGGTAAGCTTTGCTCCTATCTGAATTTTTTGTGTAGCTTTTGAAAGAGACAAATCCTGCTTGTCCGTATTAACTGCTATAAATTCAACGCATTTTACTTCTGCGTCAATCATTCTGTTTACTGCGTTGTTTCCGCCGCCGCCGACGCCGACAACTTTTATCTTAGCCGGGCTTGTAGCCTCTGTATCAAACTCAAACAAAATTATTCCTCCTAACCATATCAATCATTATGATATACATACATATATAGATAGTATATCATTTTAATTTTTCTTTGTAAATAGCAATTTTAAATTTTGTGTATATTTTGTTTATTTTTTCAATTTTTTGTCCATGCGTATGTCTATTTTTTATTCCTCTTCATCATTTTCGTTTGTTTCATCAATCGCTTCTTCATCATAATTCTCAGTTTCTTCATTTTTGGCTTCTTCGATGCGAAGACGATTTGCGCGTTCTCTTTCTTTTGCTTTTTTCTCGAAATAAATGTCAAATGTAAGCCGTCTTATTGTCGCCATATTATTAAACATTCTTACACCAAATACAATTATAACAGCAAACGAAAGGCTTATACCAAGGATGTTTCCGATAAATGTCAGAAATATACCCAGGATTGCATTCGACACAAGACCTATTATAAAAACATTTATGTTAAACCGCTTGTGGATATTTGCCAAAAGACCGCCAAGTACCGAATCAAGTGCCGCAATAAGTGCAACTGCAATATACGAAAGCATTGATGGGGAAAGATCGTAAGGAATCAAAATTCCCAGCAAAATCCCGACTAAAACTGCAACTATAAAAAACACTACTTGGTCACCTCCGGTTCAACAATCTGTGCATATTTAAGAGTGCTTGCACCTGCATATTTTTTAATCATAAGCTTATTACTTTTTTTGATGCTCACCTCTACGCCATAAAAATCAGCTTGTTCAACCGCTCCGCCCGGCATTCTGAGAGCATTTTCCAAAGTATCTGAATTGCCGATTGCTCTTATTTCAAACGGCGCTGCAAGTTTTGTGTTGTTGACACTTACGGTCGGGCCCACACATCTAACTTCGCTTGTAGCAAGAATTCTTTCGTTGTTTATCGAAAGCGCTTCGGCACCTGACGCACGGAGTTCGTTCAGGATTGTCAAAAGGTACGAATCGTGGACAATTCCATAACCATCGTCATAAACTAAATTCCCCATAGCCTGTCCGCCGTCTTTTATGGTTACAATAATTCCGTTTCCCGACACATCGGTAAGTCCGGCTATTGTCTCAGCCCGTTTCAGCTCTTCTTTAAGGATTTTAGTGGCACCGCCGCTTTCTGCCACTTCTTCTCTGTATTTTGTCAGGTCATTCTGAAGCTCCATAACCTGCTGAAGCAGCTTCTCATTTTTTTCAAGTTCTGCTTTGTAATCCTGCTGCAAAGTTTCGATTCGGTTTGAAATCTGGCTTTCAACTGCATTGTTTTTTCTGACGCCCTTTATCTGCCAGGTAAGTCCAAAAACCAATATCAAAATTACTATTGACATTGAAATCTGGAATTTTTGTTTTTTCTCTAAATTCATCATTTTTTCTGTCCCTCAATCACTCTTGATTTTGATTTGTCTTCTCGTCTTCTTGTTTTTTATCTTCTGCATCTTCTTTGCCTGCGTTGTCTTCGGCAACCTCTGTGGTTTCGTTTTCCGCCTCAGGCTTGTCCGTTGTTCGCGGTCCTACATAAAGTTTTTGACCGCGATAGTCAAGTATTGCCTTTTCATAATCCGAAAGGTTTTGCGAAATGACTTTTTTGACAAAAGTCAGTTTGTACTCCATCTTCTCATAACTGCCAAGCATGATAAAAAGTCTTTCGTCATAATCAACTTTTATATCCGATAAATCCGTTGCCGAAATCATCGACACCTTGTCAATCATCTCAAGACTTGTCAATATTTCCATGCACTCAAAAGTTTTTTGATGCACAGGGTCGTCGGTCGCAAATATGTACTCACCAAGTTTTGTTGTGGCAGGCTCAATGCCGTCAAGCCGTGCAACGCCTTTTGTCGCCTCGGTCTCTTTCTGGTCCGCAACTTTTATTATCTGCCCCGTTTTGTCAACAAACAAAAACAGACCATTGCTCTGGACATAGGCAAGGGCTTTTGCCTCACGGACCCAGATTTTTATTCTGTTCGGATAAAGCCGACGCACATTACAGGTTTCGATATTGGGGTCTTCACTTAAGCGTCTTTCCATTGTTTTTACAGCTGTGCTGAAGATATTTGCCCCTGTTTTAGCCCCTGCAATTTTTATAATCTGTTCTTCGGTCAAGGTCTGCTGTCCAACGCACAAAATGCTTTTTACATTAAAGAAAGGCGCTTTAAGTACCGTAAAAATGATAGCCATACAAACAAACAAAAACGCAAACACTACCAAACGACGCTTAATTCGATTTCGTCGTTTTTTCCTTATAAGCTGTTTTTTCTTCTTCTGAAGGTCTGTAATTTCAGCTGTCATTTTAAAAGCTTTCCTTTCCTGTTGTTTTTCCTTGAGTGATACCTTTGGCATCACTCAAGTCTTTTTATCGTCGCCCCAAGATGGGCAAATGTGTCTTCAATCTTTTCGTAGCCCCGGTCTATATGGTTGAGCCCGGTAACCACCGTGTCACCTATCGCCGAAAGTCCGGCAACCACCAATGCCGCACCGCCTCTCAAATCCATCGCTTCGACGGGCGCGCCCTGTATAAAATTGCACCCCGAAACTACTGCCAGCCGTCCGTCAACAATAATATCCGCACCCATTTTAATAAGTTCGGGAACATGTTTATACCTGCTTTCGAATATGTTTTCAACAAAAACCGTAGTACCCTCAGCGCAAAGTAATGACGACATAAAAATTGCCTGTGCATCTGTTGGAAACCCCGGATACGGCGATGTCATAACCTTTCCAAGTCCGGATATCCGTTTGTCACACTTTATTCTTACAAAATCCTTGCCCGAGGTAACCTCAGCCCCGGCACCCGACAACATCGAAAGCATCAGTTCAAGTTGTTCGGGGACTACACCTTTGACAACAACATCTCCGCCGCACGCAGCCGCAGCACAAAATACCGTTGCCGCAAAAATTCTGTCGGCCATTATATTATACTGTACTTTGTTTAATTTTTCAACACCTATAATGCGAATTGTTTCACTTCCTGCTCCGGAAATTTTTGCACCCATTTTGTTGAGGAAATTCTGCAGATCCAGAATCTCGGGTTCACGGGCTGCATTGGCTATTATTACCTCGGCATTTGACACTGCCGCAAGCATCATTATATTTTCTGTCGCACCAACGCTGGGGAATATCAAATTCACCTTGCCCGATTTTATTTTTTCTGTGCTGCAGTATATATGCCCGCCAGTTTCCTCTACCAAAACGCCAAGCTGTTTGAATGCCTTAAGGTGCAGGTCAATAGGTCTTAATCCTATGCTGCACCCACCCGGATACGAAATAACCGCTTTCTTTGTCCGCGAAATTATAGGTCCCAAAAACAGCACCGATGACCGCATACTCGCCATAAGGTCATCGGAAATATCGCTTCTATGTATATTTTCTGCTTTTATTATCGCTGTATGCTCCTGATATGCGGTTTTGCCGCCCAGTCTGTCTATTATTTCAAGAGCTGCCTTTACATCCTTTAAATCGGGGCAATTTGTCAGCACACATTCCTGGTGATTTAAAAGACTGGCTGCTATTATCGGCAGAGCCGCATTTTTCGAGCCCTGAACATCAACTGCTCCGTCCAGTTTTTTGTTTCCGCAAATATAAATCTTGTTCATCGTAACACCTCCAAACACAAAGTACCTTTGCCACACTCTCATACTATGTGTCTTGTTTGAATGTGTTACATAAATCAGTTATTTTATCTTTTTTTGCGGTTTTCAACCAATCCGCTGACTATTTTGTATATCTTGTCACTCGCATCGGTAATCCCTGTGCTTTTTGAAGCTTCACTCATAGACTTAAGGACTGTATCACTGTCAAGGATTGATTCGGCAGTTTTGCCCAAAACCTCTGCCGAAAGACTTTCTTCTGTTATAACAACCGCGCCGCCCGAGCGTTCGACCGCTCTTGCGTTATGTTCCTGATGATTTCCTGCAACATAAGGCGAAGGGATAAGGATTGCCGCCTTGCCAAGTGCGGTCATTTCGCTTACCGACCCACCACTTCTTGCAATTATAAGATCTGCCGCATTAAGACACAAATCCATATCGTATATGTATTCCGAAACTCTGATTTCGGGATAATCTGCTAAATTGATATTTTTCTCTTCAAACCTTTTGACAACCTCCTCATAATGGTTGTTCTTTCCGGTTGACATTATTATCTGATATCTTCTGTTTTTTGCTATTGATGAAATCCAGTCCACTGCTGCCTCGTTTATCTTTTCGGCGCCCAGACTTCCGCCAAAAATAAGGACTGTGCGGCGATTGTCAAGGTCAAGTTCTTTGCGTGCCTGTTCTTTGTTTCCCTCAAGAATAGCAGGTCTTACAGGATTTCCGGTAACCTCAATGCGAACATCCTTTTTGATGAAATCTGCTGCCTCTTTGAGTGAAAGTGCAACCACATCAACAAACGGTGCAAGCATTCTTACCGTAACACCGGGGAAAGCATTTGCCTCGTGCACCAATGTCGGAATTTTAAGAAGAGCCGCCGCAAGAAGAACGGGGCCCGTAACATAACCACCTGTGCCAACAACTGCATCGGGTTTGAATTCTTTTATTATTTTTGTGGCATTCAAAGTTCCTGTCAACATTTCTGCCACAACTTTAGCATTAGAAAAGCTGAGCTTTCTTTTAAATCCGTGTATCTTTATAAACCGAATTCCATATCCTTGCTTTGGAACAAGAGTACTTTCCATACCCTCTTTTGTCCCAACAAACAAGAACTCACTGTCGGGTTCTTTTGCCTTTATGTGATTTGCAACAGCGATTGCCGGATTAATGTGGCCTGCTGTTCCGCCACCTGCAAACAAAATTTTCATAAACCGTCATGCCTTTCTTTTTTGCTATCACTTTTTATGCCTTGAAATATTAAGAACAATCCCCATTTCCGCCATTGTTATCGCAAGAGCCGTTCCGCCATAGCTGAAAAACGGCAGCGGCATACCGGTAACCGGCATCGACGATGTCACAACCGCAATGTTTACAATTGCCTGAATTGCTATCATAGCAACTATTCCCGTTGCAAGAAGCGTACCAAACATATCGGGAGCATTAAGAGCAATTTTTATGCCTCTTACTATAAGAAATATAAACATGAGTGCTACCAGGATTGCTCCAATCAAGCCAAACTCCTCAGCAAGAATTGAGAATATAAAGTCGTTTTGAGGTTCGGGGATATTCATATATTTTTGTCTGCTTTGACCAAGTCCTGCTCCAAAAATTCCGCCTGAACCTATTGCATAAAGAGACTGCACAATCTGCCAGCCGTCACCCTGAATATCTTTGAACGGATCAAGAAATGTTACGACTCTGGCAAGACGGTATGGCGCTTTTGCTACCATAAGAATAACAGCAGGAATTGCACAACACCCCAAAATGGCAAAATGACTGAATTTTGCTCCGGCAACCAGCAAAAGTACACAGGCTGTCGCAGCAATAAGCATTGTACAACTGAAGTGCGGTTCCATCATAATAACAAGGGCCAATACCCCTATGATTGCTATGTACAAAATAAACACGCTGAAGTTTGAAAGTTCTTTGTAGTTTTTTGACAAACTGTACGAGAAGAATATTATTGTCGTAATCTTTGCAACCTCTGACGGCTGAAAGTTTATGGGGCCTATATAAATCCATCGTCTTGCATCATTTATCTTTCGTCCGATCCCTGGAACAAGCACCAAAAGGAGTAACAACACACTGAAAGCAAGCGCAGGGAACGCCCAGTTTTTCAATTTTTTATAATCATAGTTTGCTGTTATAAACATTCCCACCGAGCCAAGAATTGCCCACATAAGCTGCTTTTTGAAGTAATAAAAGCTGTCGTTGTTTGTTGCAAAAGCAATAGGGCTGCTGGCACTCAGCACCATAATAAGTCCAAAACTGAGCAAAACATATATAGCTGCCAAAAACTGAATATCAACACTTTTTAAAGTTTCTTTTATCCCATACTTGTTAAGCATCTGGGGTGCGGGTTTAGACATAACAGTTTTGTTGTATCTTCTTTTTTTTCTTACAATTTTCAATATTTTCACCCGCCCATTTTCAAATTATATACTGCAAGGTCCTATGCAAAAAAGCCTATAAGACACAACGCTATGGTAACTGCCGAAAATACAGCAACAACCTTTTTCTCGCTCCAGCCGCACATTTCAAAATGATGATGAATCGGACTCATTTTAAATATACGCTTTCCTGTTTTCTTAAAATATGCAACCTGAATGATTACCGAAAGTGACTCGGCAACATATACAAACCCCACCAGCAAAAGAACAAGAGGGTTTTTCATAAATATCGCCATTGCTGACACAGCACCGCCCAAAAACAGCGACCCTGTATCACCCATAAACACTTTTGCAGGATATTTGTTGTAAATCAAAAACCCTAAAATTCCGCCAACTGTCGCTGCTGCAAAAACCGCAACTGTCGGAAGTTTGATGGCATTTGCCGAAATCATATAAAAAAGGCAGACAAAAAGTGTTACAAATCCGGCAAGTCCGTCAAGGCCGTCTGTCAGATTAACACTGTTTACCGCAGCAAGCATAACAAGAATTGTAAACGGAATATAAATGATAAATCCCAGTTCAAGTGTTTTCTGGGTAAACGGCACCACAATCCCGGTGTCAACAAGTCCGCTTGCAGCAGCCCAAACCGAAAAGATAAGCGCCACCAAAAATTGAAGCGAAAATTTCTGTCCTGCGCGAAGTCCCAGGTTTCGTTTCAAAATTACCTTTATGTAGTCATCAAGAAATCCTATCAGTCCAAATCCCAGTGCCGCCAGAAACATGGCAGCAACCGCCATAATATCCTCCTGATATTCGCTTATGCCGTTTATAAAAATCCCCGACACAACGCCAACCAAAGCGGCTATTATAAAAATGAAACCACCCATAGTCGGTGTGCCCGACTTTTTCTTGTGCCATTTGGGGCCCTCTTCGCGTATCTCCTGTCCAAATTTGAGTCTGTGCAAAAACGGAATCAGAAAAAGACCCGAAATTGCCGCCACTATGAACGAAATTACAATTATCATCAAAATCTTAACCATTTTATCCTCCGCTGTTTTTAGCGTTTTTAATTTTCGGCAACAAAATCCGCAATTTCTTCAAGGCGCATACCGCGCGAGCCTTTGAAGAGAATTACATCATTCGGCATCAAAATATCCTTTATGTGTTCCTTTGCCGAAGCAGTATCATAAAAGACATAAAGCTCCGACGAATTAAAGCCCTTTTCAATTGCACCCTCTGCTACAAACTTTGCATTGGGGCCAACAGCAATCAAGCAACCTATGTCATAATCACAACAAAGTCCGCCGACATGTCTGTGTGCATCTTCGCTGTAATCTCCAAGCTCCAGCATATCCCCAAGCACCGCAACCTGTCTGTACTCTGCGTCCTCAAATTTTGGCGGTGTAACCGACAAAACCTCAAGTCCCGACTTCATGGATGCCGGACTTGCGTTGTAACAGTCTTTGATGATTTTTTTATCAGCCAGTTCAATAACATCCTGACGCATCCCCAACGGTTTGAATTCCAGGATACCCTTCTTTATTTCTTCGATATCCATGTTGTAAATAATTCCCACCAGAATTGCCGCCAGGGCATTATAGACATGATGTACTCCCGGCACATTTATCCGTATCCGGTGTTTTTCGCCGTCGACTTCTACATCAAATTCTGTTGCATCTGCAAATTTGCTTATATTAAAGGCAACTATATCGCAGTTCTTGTTTTCAATACCATAACTGAGTGTTTCGACCGCAACTGTGCCGATAACACCCTTTAAAAATTCGTCATCGCCGTTTAGTATAAGAGTCGCGCCCGATGGCATCCCCTCAAGAACCTCAAGCTTTGCTTTAAGTATATTTTCCTGTGAGCCAAGCTTTTCGATATGCGAAATGCCTATATTAGTAAGTATAGCAACCTCAGGCGTTGCAATGCGTGTAAGCCGCGAAATCTCGCCAAACGCACTCATTCCCATTTCAAAAACCGCAATTTCATCATCTGCCGACATTCTGAATGCGGTAAGCGGAAGTCCAATCTCATTATTGAAATTCCCCTCGGTTTTAAGGACTTTATACCTCTCGTCCAAAACTCCCGAAACCATATCTTTGGTGCTTGTTTTTCCCACACTGCCTGTTATAGCAACTGCCGGAATATCAAATCTGCCGCGATAATATGCCGCAATATCACGAAGAGCCGCATGTGTATCCCTGACCTCAATCACAGCAAATCCCGAATTGTTTTCAAATCCCTCGTTTACAATCGCACAAACTGCACCTTGCGAATAAACCTGAGAAACAAAGTTGTGTCCGTCAAACTTGTCGCCCTTAAGCGCCACAAAAACCGACCCGTCTGAAATTTTTCTGCTGTCGGTAATAACATCTGTCACCACAAAGCTTTCGTCACAATTGCAAAGTCTGCCGCCGCAAGCCGATGCAATCTGCCCAAGTGTCATTATCTTTTCCACAATCAAACAACCTACCCTTCAGATGAATCAATAAGCTTAAGAACTATCTCTCTTTCATCAAAAACTATTGTCCTGTCTTTAAGTATCTGATAAAGCTCATGTCCTTTGCCTGCAAGAAGAATTATATCGTCTGTGCCCGCATTGTCAATTGCAAATTCAATCGCTTCAAAACGATTTTCGATTACCTTGTATTCGCAATCCGTCTCTCTTACACCCACCAATACATCCTCAATAATATCAAGAGGTTCCTCCGAACGTGGGTTATCGCTTGTAACAATGCAAAAGTCCGAAAGTTCGCCGGCAATTTTGCCCATCTTAGGTCTTTTTGTTTTGTCTCGGTCGCCGCCGCAACCAAAAAGGGTTATTATGCGACCTTTTGCAAAGCCCCGTATTGTTTTCAGTATATTCACAAGCCCATCAGGAGTATGTGCATAATCTATTATTACTGTATAATCGGTATTTGTCTTTACTACCTCAATTCTACCCTTTACGCCTGCAGCACTTTTAAGTCCGTTTGCAATTTCCTCAAGTGTAATGCCGGCAGCAAGGCAGCATCCTGCCGCAGTCAAAGCATTGTAAACCGAAAATTCACCCGGTATCGAAAGTTCTATATGTTGCTCTTTACCCTCATAAACAATGTCAAACTCAACACCGTCTGCTTTGTAAACGATATTCTTTGCACACAACCCATCATCTTTTTTTGTGCTGTATTTTATGATTTCGCATGTACTTTTCCCAGTCATTTGCGGGAATGCCGCATCATCCTGATTTAAAACGCCCACTTTGCACATATCAAAAAGCTGAGCTTTTGCATCAATATAGCTTTCCATTGTCTTGTGAAAATCAAGGTGGTCCTGTGTGACATTTGTGAAAGCACCAATATCAAATCTGCATGCTGCAACACGGTCAAGTGCAAGCGAATGTGACGACACCTCCATAACGACAAAGTCCGCATTTTCGTTTGCCATTCTGTCAAACAACTGCATAAGTTCAAGCGAATCGGGAGTTGTGTGATGCGACGGAATAATTTCGTCACCTATCATATTCTGATTTGTTCCGATAAGTCCAACTTTTTTGCCCATACTTTCCAGTATGGTCTTTACAAGATATGTTGTTGTGGTCTTTCCGTTTGTGCCAGTTATACCGATAAGTTTAAACTTTCGGTAAGGATGCCCAAAATATTCTGCCGCCATATTTGCCAAAGCAAATCTTGTATTTTCAACAACCGCAACTGTTGCAGCTGTATTTTCTACCGGTTTTTCGGCAACAATGGCAACTGCTCCGTTTTCAAGCGCCGCCTCGGCAAACATATGACCATCTGTCTTAAATCCGCTTATGCAGACAAAAACATCTCCCGGCTTTACTTTTTGCGAATCAAAAGCAATGCCCGATACCTTTATGTCAATATTCCCCTGTGCTGCTTTTATCTCAACATTTTTAAGCAAATCTGACAGTGTCATATCTCTACCTCACATCAATCTCGTATTTCTGCAAACCTGAAGTCCAAAGTGACAATCGTTCCCGGCTCTACCATAGTTCCCGCCGCCGGCGACTGCTCGGCACAGACAGCAACTCCGCCCGAACTCGAAAGTCCCTTTATTCTTACATTAAGTCCTGCGTTTATAATTCCCTTATTAGCCTCCGAGCCATAGCATCCCACAACATTGGGTATTTCAACCGTTTTTTTGCTTTCCTCGCCCTCGGTATACGCAACAACCTTGGAATTTTTAGCAAGCTTGGAATGTGCTTTTGGCACCTGGTCAAGAATAATATCCCCCTGACCCTTTATGCTGATGCTTACACCCACAGCCGCAAGTGCTGCCTCGGCTTCTTTTCGGGTCTTGCCGGTTATATCCGGAACAGTAATATCAATCATCGAAAGTTCTTCCTGCGTATATTCGGGTTCAATACCCATATACTGAAGGCTTTCCTCAAGAATATTTTTAACCACCGGAGCTGCGATAAGACCTCCGTAATAAACATTTCCGGCAGGTGGCTGGTCAAGAATAACAAGGCATACTATCTGTGGGTCATCTGCCGGAGCAAACCCAATAAACGATGCTATGTACTTTCCGTTCCCACGCGGCTGTTTCTCGGATGTACCGGTTTTGCCAGCCACTCGGTAGCCTGCAAGATACGCGTTTCGGCCGCCGCCCTCTGACACAACCGATTCAAGTATCTGGCACATTGTTTTGCTTGTTTCTTCCGAAATAATCTGTCGTACAACCGTCGGTTTAACTTCTTCTATAATATTTTGTTCTTCATCAACCAATTGCTTTACAAGATGCGGTTTCATCAGCTTTCCGCCATTTGCAACCGCCGAAACCATTGTCACCATCTGAAGCGGTGTTACATTAAAGCTCTGACCGAATGACGATGTCGCAAGGTCAATTTCCTTAAAGTTGTCAGATGCATGGAAAATACCATCCGTCTCGCCGGGAAGTTCGATTCCAGTTTTCTCGCGGAAACCAAATCCTTTGACATATTCCATAAACTTTTTGGCACCTACTCTTGCACCTACTTCTATAAACACAGGGTTGCATGAGTTTTGTACGCCCTTTACAAAGGTTTCGGCACCATGACCGTTTCGGTTTGCACAGCGGATAGTGCGGTCGGCAACCTTTATCGAGCCGTTGCAGAAAAAGTGGTCGTTAAGTCCCACAACATTTTCCTCAAGTGCCATTGAAGCAACCGCTATTTTGAAAGTCGAACCCGGCTCGTACGAGTCAACAACCGCTTTGTTTCGGCGCAAAAATTGTGTAACCTCGGTAAGCTTAGCGTTGTACTCGGATCCTTCAAGCTTTTCAAGCTCTGCCTTTATCTCAGGATACTTTTCCTCAACTGCCGCAGTAACAGCAAACGGCTGATTGAGGTCATAGTCGGGTTTGGTCGCCATGGCAAGAATTTCGCCTGTTTTGACATTCATAACAATTGCTGCCGCGCCCTCTTCAAGCTGGTTTTCGAGTCTTGCATTTTCAAGATGTTTTTCGGTAAAATGCTGAATTTTTTCGTCTATTGTAAGGACAACACTCTGTCCGTCCTGCGCTTCATAATAACTCTCGTAATTGTCGGGGATTTCAAGTCCTGCCGTTTTGTTTGCCGACACAATTCGACCCGGCACGCCCTTAAGTTTGCTGTCATAAACCATCTCAATACCCTCAAGTCCGTTGTTGTCGCTGCCGACAAAGCCTATAACCTGAGACGCAAAATTGCCATACGGGTAGTAACGCTTTGTATCCTCCGAAAACTTAATTCCGTCAAGACGATACTCGTCAACATATGCCCGTACAGCATCAGCCTGGTCTTTTTCGACCTTGCGCTTTATATATTCAAAATTAGACTGCTTTTCGATTTTTTCAAGAACGGACTCTTCGTCAAGTTCAAGGATTTCTGCCAGTTTTGTCGCTATCTGATTTGCGGTTTGCTTGCTGTTTGACCGCACATTTTTTGGAGTTATACTTATCGTCTCAACACTCAGGTTGTTTGCCAACACCTTCATATTGCGGTCATAAATAAGTCCGCGTTTGGGACTTATTATGTTGTCGCTTGTTTGCTGCTCGTGCGCAGCAGAAGAAAGCTTCTCACCATCCACGATTTGAAGCCACGCAACTCTTACCATTAAAAGAAAAAAAATCACAATTGCTGCGCCAAGCAGAAAAATGATTCTCTTCCGTTGTTTAAATGTGCTTTGTTCGCTATGCACCAATATACCTCCCAAACGATTTAAGACGCTTTGGTTAATTATATAGTATCCTGCTGCCCGATATTTCTTTTTTTACTGAAAAATATTAAGTGCCCCTGTGATTATACCCGGGACTCCCGAGATTGCCATCTTTTTTGTCTGTTCATTTTTTATTTTTACATCTGTGCTTTCCGAAAAATCGCCCATCTCCAAATCAACATAAAACATCTGGTACCTTTCGGGACTTACCATTCCGTATTTTTCTCCTGCAATAGACTGAAGCTGTCCCAAATCAATTGTTCTGTCAATTTTGACCTGAAGAGCCTGATTGTCGGCAACAATACTATTATATTCATTTTTAAGTCTGGATATTTCATTATTCGCTTCATTTATCGAAACATATCCACTTACAACAGAAAAAGCCATGGCAAACGCCACAACAACCGACACAAATCCCTTTTTGCCGCGTTTTTGGCTTGCCTTCGGCATAGCTTTCTTTGCTGTTTTATTCACTTCTTTCTGGATTTCACTGCGCAAATTATGTCCGTAGCTAAAGTCAGCGTCGCTCAGTTTTCTTGCTGTGCTTGTGTTGTAAGCGTACATATTTGCCATCTCAAAAACCCTCTCTTTATATTTTTCTTATCGCTCTAAGTTTTGCACTGTGTGCACGATTATTGTTATCAAGTTCATCTTTGCCCGAAACAATCGGTTTGCGGGTTATAATCTTTACCTTTGGTTTATTCCCGCATACACAGACCGGAAAGTCCTTCGGGCAAGTACACCCTTCGGCAAGGCTTTGGAATGTCTGCTTTACTATTCTGTCCTCAAGTGAGTGAAAGGTTATTATCGAAAGTACTCCGCCGGGTTTTAACACCTCGACAAAATCCCGGATTGCATTCTCCAGAATTCCAAGCTCATTGTTTACCTCAATCCTGATTGCCTGAAAGGTCCTTTTTGCAGGATGCTTGTCCGCAAATCTTGCTTTTTGCGGAATTGAGCTTTTTATCACCTCAGAAAGCTGAAAAGTGGTCTCTATTTCGTGCGTTTCGCGCTCTTTCACAATTCCTCTTGCTATCTGTCTTGCAAAGCGTTCTTCACCGTAATCAAAAATTATTTTTGCAAGCTCTGTTTCGCTGTAAGTATTTACAACATCATAGGCGCTTAAAGCATCTTCGCGGTTCATCCTCATATCAAGCCTTGCATCCATATTGTAGCTGAATCCGCGTTCTGCCGTGTCAAGCTGTGGCGACGAAACTCCAAGGTCAAGAATCGCACCGTCAAGACTGTCTGTGCCAAGATTTCTTAAAATCTGCTTTATATTGGAGAAATTGTCATGAACTATTGTCACCCTGTCGCCAAACTCTTCAAGCCTCTCGCTGGCGGCAGAAATCGCTGTCTTGTCGCGGTCAATGCCGATAAGTCTGCCGGCTGCACCCAGCAGAGAACAAATCAGCGCCGAATGTCCGCCACCGCCCAAAGTCCCGTCGGCATAAATGCCGTCAGGCTTTACATCAAGCAAATTTATGCTTTCTTCCAGCAGTACCGAAACATGTTTGAATTCTTCAATCATAATCCAAGTCGCTCCATAGCTTCAGCAATTTCTTCCGAATCAAATGACGAGTCTGATATATATTTTGTCCACTTTTCTTTGTCCCAGATTTCGGCGCGGTTAGAGTTGCCGATAATTACAAGCTCTTTTTTGAGCCCTGCATATTCTCTGAAAACAGGCGGTATAACCACACGTCCCTGCGAATCAATTTCGCATTCAGATGCGCCACTGAAGAAAAATCTTCTTACCTTTTGTGCATCTTTGCCGCGGAGCTCAAGCAAATCACGCTGAAAACCTTCCCATTCCATAACGGAATATGCATACAGGCAATCATCAAGGCCCTTGGACAGCACAAAAGTCCCACCCAAATCGTCTCTGAACTTTGAGGGGATGCTCACTCTGCCTTTTGTATCCAGATTGTGATAATATTCACCTATAAGCAACGGTTTTCAACTCCTTTCCGTGCGGTCCGATTTCGCTCCACTTTGTGGGTAAATCGTTCCACTTTGCTCCACTTTGTTATATAATACTACACTTTTTGGGATTTTGCAATAGTTTTTTGAAAAAAAGTTTAACCAATTTGAAAAAAATTTTTAACACAAATGAAATATTTTACCTTTCCCCAAAAAAGCAACAAAAAAGAGCCCGAAGGCTCTTTTTTATATTATTGTTCTACATATTTTCTCAAATACTCCGGCAACTCGTTTTCCAAGAACGATGTGCACATATCACCAAGCCAAATGTTTCCTGTCGAGCTGTTTGAGCGAACAAACACACAATAGTTCTGTCCCTCTGCCACATCTCTGCGAGGTTCATTTGCCATAGTTTCGGCAATTCTTACCGCATCATCAAATCCAACAGCTGCGCAGTCTGCCGGGTTTATCTGGAATTCACCAAAATCACCGGTTGTGCCTTTGTAACTGTAAATTTCTCCCGCACGGCTTACGGTTTCCTTGCAAATGCGAAGATTTCTTGCAATCTGTCTGATAACTTCATCATAATAGCCTTTTTCTTTCAAAAATCCGTACGCATTTTTAAAATTTGAATTCAAGTTTATGCTGAAGCTTTCCAATACATACTGATTATCCCCACTGTGATTGCGGAATTCCTTGAAAACCTTAAGCTTCTCATTTTCCATAAAGCTATAACTGAAATCAATGCTGAGACTAAGAGTGTTTCTTGTTTTTTCTATTTGCTCATAAGAAAGCTCTTCTAAATCCTTTTTGATAAAGTTCATAAGCGTCGAAGCATCATTCGTAATCTGTATATCATATCCAAACGAATTAGTCCCTGTAACAAGAGTACATCTTGTTATGTTTTCAATGTTAAGATTATCAAACCTTGTAACCTTCATTTTGTATTCGTCAAACTTATACATTTCGGCAAGTGCTTTGTCCATTGTTTCTTCCGGCACTTTGTAAACCCTTTCAATCCTTTTTCCGTTTTTAAGCTTGTACGAAACTCTCAAGTGGCGGAATTGTTCGGGGTCACAAACAACCGGGATATGCTCAATCAATTCCTGATGAACTCCGATTGTTGCATCTATAAGTCCGTTGTCTGCTACATGCGTCTCGTCACCCCAACGCTCAAAAACTGCCGCACTTTCAACCTCGTCTGCATCCGGAACTTTTGTCTCGTAACCAAAGACATTGGTGAACGCAAAAAATGTAATAAACACCGCACATACTCCTGCAAATGCAAGATAACCTTTGTATGCACCAAAAACCTTAAAGCTTTTGTTCATAAGCATCTCAATTGCAAAATATGTAATCAGAGTTGCCGCAATCGCCGCAACAAATATGGGGATTGCTCCGATTGAAGTTTCGACAAGTATAGCAAATATAACAGCCGCCACAGCCGAAACTATTGCATACTTAAGTATCGGTCTGAAAATCCTGAATGCCGCCACATCTCCGCAGGCTTCAATCCTGCGTTTTTTATAAACCAGATACCCAAGCGCATAAACCACTGTTGCCCCAACAAGATAAACCCATATATTTGCATTTTTGAACATATTAAGGTCGTTTCGGTAATGGCTGAGTGTCTTTCCAAAAAGCCATACAATCGGGGTGTTCTCCATAATTTTGTTCCCTATAAATCCGTCAGCCTGCATAAAGCCAAAAAGGAAAATGTCACTTATAAGAAAAATTACCAAAGCAACAATCATCGGGATTATATGAACAAAAACATTTATGCCAATGTGTGCTGCCGCATTACCTGTTAAAAACGCTGTAAATACCGCCGCCGAAAACATTATGAATATTATACTCAGGTTAAGCGCCGCCCAATATACTACCGACCACGACGATATAAGCTGTCCGTATGTAGTAAAGCTCATTATAAGCAAAATCAAAGCTGTAAGAATAACCGGTGCAGCCATAAGAGCAAGCCCTGCAAGAACGCTTGACACATAATTCGCTTTTCTTGCAACCGGCAGCGAATGAACAAATATCCCCTGTTTTTGTGAATGAACATTACCAAAAACCAGTACCGCCACAACTGTCGGCACCACTGTCGCCAAAAGTAGTGGGATTATTATATAATCACTTCTCAGCAAAATGGGACTGACAGCAAGGTCAACCGAATAACGGCCCAACATTGATGCAAAATCTTCAGTCAGAATTATAAACGGAAGACTGAAAAACAGTATAACAAAATAAAGTATGCAGCCCCATTTAAACCTGTTGACAGTATTTTTGAATATCCCTGGGTTAAACAATGATGTGCGAAAAGTCATATCCCAACCCTCCTAACTCATAAATAAATACCTCTTCCAGCGTAAGGTTTACCTTGTCTAACACAACCGGATTATACATCCTTATTGCATTTTCAATCAAAGACGCATCTCCCTTTACAATAAGAGTATTGACCGATCCGATGCTCGAAAAATGCAAGATATCAATTTCGTCTTTAAGGGCATCAGGAAAACCATCCCCAAACACCATCTGCACTTTTAATATATTTCCCTTAAGGTCATCAAGCGGTTTTTCCACAATCATCTTTCCGTTATGTATGATGCCTACATAATCACAGATATCCTCAAGCTCTCTCAGGTTGTGCGACGACACAAGCACTGTCATACCGCGCTCTGCAACATCCGAAATTATTATGTTCATAATCTGTTTGCGCATCACCGGGTCAAGTCCGTCAAGAGGCTCGTCAAGTATAAGCACATCCGGCATCGCCGAAAGAACAAGTCTGAATGCCACCTGCTTTTTCATACCCTTTGAAAGCCTGCGAATCTGACGATTTTCTTCAATCTTTAAAACCTCACCCAGTTTTTGATATCTTTCGCGGTTGAAGTTTTTGTATATATCTTCATAAAATCGCGCCATTTGTTTTACTGTAAAACTGGGATAAAAATACCAGTCATCATTTATACAAAGTACCCTTTGCTTCAAACTTTCATTTTCCCACACATCTTCGCCGTCTATCCGGACGGTTCCCTCATCCTGACGAATAACTCCTGTAAGATGCTTTATAATCGTAGTCTTGCCTGCGCCGTTTGGCCCAACCAAGCCATATATACTACCCTTTGGCACCGTAATATCAAAACCATCAAGTGCACAAAAATCGCCAAAGTTTTTTACAATTTCTCTTGCTTTAATCACTTTGCTCCCTCTCTTTCTTCAAAAACTTTGTCCAGAACCCGCTCAAGTTCCTCTTTGCTCTCGCCATAAAAAGCAAGCTCCCTTGCCGTTTCCAAAAATGCAGAGTATAAATCCTCTATAGTTTTGCCGTCAGCATCTTTTGCCTCTGCAACAAAATTCCCTCTGCCACGGATACTGTAGATAATACCTTCTGACTCCAAGTTCTTATACGCTTTTTGGACCGTGTTGGGATTTACGGTAAGTTCCACCGACAAATCACGCACCGACGGAAGCTGCTCGTCCTTTGAAAGCGCCCCGCATATCACAAGCTCTTTTATTCCCTGCGAAATCTGCTCGTGCAGTGGTTTGCCGCTTTTATAATCCAACTTTACCACAATATCACCTCGCTCAACTGTACTATGTGTATTAATACAGTTATAATATACCATTGATATTTTCCTTTGTCAACACTTTTTTCAAAAATTTTGTAGCCCGGATTTAATCATACAAAAAGAGCGTGGTCACATTGATATGCCTCGCTCTTTTAATATTCTTTTTTACTAAACTGTCAAAACTTCTATCTCAAGCTCCTCAAGTTTTTCCTTAAGCTCACCCTCCGGCTCATGGTCCGATATAAGATAGTTTATCTCTTCAAGATGCGCAAGCTTTACAAATCCAACGCTTCCCATTTTGCTCTTGTCACAAAGATAGTATTTGTGTCTTGAGTTCTTAAGCATTTTTTGTTTTATTCCACATTCCTGCTCATTGCTTTCAAGAATTCCGCTTTCTGCCGAAACCCCTTTGCTTGAAAAGAACATTTTGCTTGCCACATAATTCTCGTCTATACTGTTTTCGGCAAGTGTGCCAACAAACGACTGGTTGTGGCTGAGTACTCCGCCAACTGATATAACCTTAATCGCTTCGCAACCGTCAAGCTCTACAACTACACGCAAAGAATTTGTAATAATCGTGATATTGCGCATATTCTTTAGCTCTTTTGCCATAAAGAATGTGGTAGTAGATGCATCAAGGAAAATAGTGTCACCCTCGTTCACCTGAGCTGCAGCAAGCTTTGCGATTCTTTGTTTTGCCTCAACATTGGTTGATTTGCGCTTTTCCAGCGACATTTCATTGGTGTTTTCGTCCAAAGCAACTGCGCCACCATGAGTACGCTTCAAAAACTCCTGCTTTTCAAGCTTTTCAAGGTCGCGCCGGACTGTTTCTTCTGTTACTCCAAGCTCGGTACTGAGTCTGTTTACCGAAACAGCTCCTTCGTCAGACAAAATTTCCAATATTTTCTTCTGTCGTTCAAGTGCAAACATAAACAACTCTCCGTTTCTTCAATTTACACAAAAACACGCAAAAACTTGCGTGATTTTGTCATTTACTATCTTGGCTTTTTAATTATCCTGACTTTTGAACCATTCTTAAGTCCAGCCGAGTTTGCATCATCAGTATCAATGTGCATCTCAACATTAAAGTCGTCACGTACTCTGACCTGAACATCATAAAAACGGGTTGGCTTTACGCCCTCTACCTCGACATCAACATAGTCATTGTCCATCAGACAATTTGCCTCTGCATATCCCGGGGTCAAGTGAATGTGGCGGTTTGCAATAATCACACCCTCATTAAGATAAACACTTCCGCATGGTCCGACAAGAACAATCTTTTCGGAGCCTTTAATTTCTCCCGACGGTCTTACAGGAGGACTCACCTTAAGCACGAATGTATCTGTTCTTGAAATTTCAACCTGAGTATTTTTCCTTACAGGTCCCAGAACTCTTACATTCTCAATTGCCTTAAGCGACGGTCCAACCAGGGTGACAACCTCGTTTGACGCAAATTCGCGACCCATAAGATACTTTTTAACTGTCAGCTTATAGCCTTTGCCGAAAAGAGTCTCCAAATCCTCTTGCGAAAGGTGGACATGTCTTTGCGAAACGCCGATTTTAATCTGTCCGTCTGAGTTCATATTTTCAACTACGCTTTTTACAGCTTTTGCAACTGTCTCTACATCATACATATAATTTTCCACCTACCCTACTTTTCCATATCAAAGAATTTTGTCACTTCTTCATGAGGGCTTGCAATTACCTCACAACCAAAAACCTTGCCAAGCTTTGACGCCTTTTTGCTTCCTGCCGCAACAGCAGCAGTAACAGCCGAAACATTTCCTGCAACAATAATGGTAACAAGCGCGCCGCCAAGTCTTTTTTCTGTGTGTATAACTCTTACATCAGCCGCTTTAGTCATCGCGTCAAGACCCTCTATTGAGGCAATCAAACCCTTAACTTCTAACAATCCGATTGATTCCATATCAGGCTATTCCTCCTCTATAAAGCTCTTCGGTAATTTTTTATTGTATTTATCCTTATTGAAATCCAAAAGGTATGCCATTTTTTCAACACCTTCACCAGGATTTGCAATTATATGGGATACGATGTACTTACCTTTTGATTCAGCATATGCTCTGCCTGCTGCGATTGCCGCCCTTACCGCTGCAATATTACCTTCAATCTTTACCTGCATAACCAGCGGTGGTGCAGATGGGTCTTTGGGTCTGTTTCGGTCAAATGCAATAACTTTTATGTCTGCGGTCTTAGCACAAATGTCAGCAACACAAACCGCTGTCGACAAGGTGTAAACCTCGATCATTCCTAATGCTTTCATAAATTAAATCCCTTTCGGTAAATTATCTGTTTACTATACTATGTGCAATCCGTCAGCCATTACGCAGCGTCTTTGACGGGTAAATGACCTTGCCGATGTAATACCCTCGCCTGTGGGTCCGGCAATTGTAAATGTTGTATGACCTTCACCGCCTGCACCGATACCTGCATAAGAGGGAGCGTTCTTTACAAAAATTGTTGTTTCAACAGCTCTTGCAAATGCGGTAAGTCTGTCAACATTCTTCGAGTGAATGTGTGCACTGTGACGGTTTCCGTGTTCTGCCTTTACAGCCATCATAATTGCTTCTTCAATAGTCGAAACTCTTACTATAGGAAGAATGGGCATCATCATTTCTACCTGAACAAAGGGATGCATCTCGTCTGTCTCGCAGATAATAAGTCTTGGGTCTGCATCTATGCCAATTTCTTTAAGGAACTTGCCTGCATCTTTGCCAACCCATTTTTTGTTTATTCCAAACTTTCCGTCTTTTTCAATCAAAGCAACCTTCAAAAGTTTGTCAACTTCTGCACCCTTAAGAAGATATGCACCGTTTTTCTGCATTGAAGCGATAAGTGCATCAGCAACCGAATTAAGAACGAAACATTCTTTTTCTGCAATACAGGGAAGGTTGTTGTCAAAGCTTGCGCCCTTAACTATATCAGCGCCTGCCTTTGCAATATCAGCTGTATCGTCAACAATAACGGGTGGGTTGCCGGCACCTGCACCGATAGCTTTCTTTCCTGACGAAAGAAGCATCTTTACAACACCAGGGCCGCCTGTTGCAACAAGCATACGAACCATAGGCGAATTAACCATAATATTTGATGTATCCATTGTCGGGTTCTTAACCGAAACAACCAGGTTTTCGGGGCCGCCTGCAGCAAGAATACCGCGGTTTACAAGGTCAACTGCATAGTTTGCAATCTTCTTTGCGTTTGGATGAGGATTGAATACAACAGCATTTCCGCCTGCAATCATACCAATTGAGTTGCAGATAACAGTCTCACTCGGGTTTGTAGAAGGTGTAATACTTCCGATTACGCCAAAGGGAGCCATCTCGATAAGAGTAAGACCATCATCACCGGTCTTAACCGAAGGCTGCAAATCCTCTGTTCCGGGAGTTTTGTTTGCAACCAGCTGATGCTTGATTATTTTGTCCGAAACTCTTCCCATTCCGGTTTCTTCAACGCCAAGCTTTGCCATTGCTTCTGCTTCGTTCAAGGTAAGCTCGCGGATTTTAGCAATCATCTTTTCTCTTTGCTCAACGGTGTATCCCTTATACTCAACATATGCCTTCGAAACTGCTTCAAGGGCTTCTTCCATTGTGTCAAAAACACCTTTAAGTTTCTTGTCCGGTTCTACGTTGACATTCTGTATAACACTCTCAACTATACGACTTATGTACTTTTCATCAACCATTTTTGTTACACACCTCTCTGTAATATATTAAGCTATATGATGGTTTCCCACAATTTATCATCAGGGTTTGCAATAACCGAGCTGTCTAAGAACATTGCTCCGTCCTTAACCTCGGATTTAGCCTTTTCGATAGCAGCCTCAACTGCCGCAACTTCACCTGTAAGAAGCATATACGACTTGCCGCACATACCCCTTGCAATTCTGAGTTCAATAAGCTTTACTATAGATGTCTTTGCTGCGATATCAGCTGCAAGGATTATTGATGCAGCCGAATATGTTTCCAAAACGCCCAAAGCCCGTCTGTCATCAATCTCCGAACTGCCGTAGATAGCAGGGAATATCGAATCGTGAGGATTGCCAAGAACAAAGCTGTCTATCAGTTTGTCCGAAAATGCTGTCTTAACCGCATCTACCGATGCACGCACAGCACTCAGCTCGCCCTCTATCAAAACAATATATTTGCCGGGGCAGACAACCTCTGCCTCAATAACCTTTACCTCTGCAGTCTTTATCATCATATCCGCAGCACGGATGCCGGTGGAAACTGTAGTAAATTCAGCCATTGCTAACGCTTTTCCCATTTTTTAAATTTCCCCCTTTTCTGCACTGCTTAAAATTATATACTTTTCTGTAACATCTTTAACTTTTGCACTTACAGGACTGTGAATCTCTGCGCCCAATCCTTCGCAAGAAGCAATTTTCTGAAATGCCTCAACCTTGTCGCCTTTTTTTACTGTTGGCTTTGCCGGCTGACCTATGTGCTGCGAAAGCGCTATCTTGAATTCCTTGTTTTTGCAAGATATTTCCGAAACCGGTGCCTCGACATCATATTCTTTGAGTCCAAGTCTTGAAACAAGTCTTTCCATCGGTACCAGCTTGAATTTGCGTTGTTCGTCCGGACCTCTGAACTTGGGATCGTCAGGAAGTTTAATACCTTTTGCACGAATTTCGTTTTTCAAAACGCCTATCATCGCGCCCGGTGCAAGGCCCTGCTGACACGAATACATATCACACAGTCTGCACTGCGAGCAATACGCAGTATTTACAACTGCCGCAATATCCGAAGTCATACCTTTGGAAATTGCTCTCATAACAGAGTGCGGCTCGATTGGGTGTCCAAGCAAATTTCTTGAGCAAAGGTCCGTACACATTCTGCATTGACAGCACGAGCTCATTGCCCTGTATATGTTAATTTTTGTGTTTGTTTTCTTTTTCATTACAACGGGATGGTCCTTGGGCAAAACAAGAACCGCATTTGTGGTTTTTGTCACCAAATCATTCTTTTTAGCAAGTCTTCCCGTCATTGCACCGCCGTTTAAATATTCACATTCCTCTACCGTTTCACCACCTGCCAATTTTACGGCATCTTTAAAGGTGATTCCAAGAGGAACTCTGACAGTAACCGGATTTTTAACTGCTCCTGCAACAGTCAGATATTTGTAACAAACAGGAGTTTTTTCTTTTAAAGCATAATAAGTGTTAAGCATCGTCTCAACATTGAATACTATAACACCTTTCGAAATCGGCAGTTTGCCCGGCTCTACCACTCTGCCTGTAGTTTCGTATATAGTGATAAGCTCGTCACCTGCCGGATATATCTCGGGAAGAAGAGCGACGGTCATATTTTTGTACTCGCCGATATTCTCCTCGACAGCCTCGATTGTTTCGCTGTAAACTTTCTTGATTGCAAGGATTACATCCTTTGCACCTACTGCATTTCTTACAGTGTCCAAAGCCCACAAAATTTCTGCCGCGTTTTGAGCAAGCAACTGTCTGTGGAGTTTGAAAAGAGGCTCACATTCTGCACAATTGAGAATAATTGTGTCAGCTTTTTCATTCAACTTTGCGTATGAAGGAAAGCCTGCTCCGCCTGCGCCAACTATGCCGCAATCTTTCATCAATACAGCCAATTCTTCCATCTTCATATGTGAGCAATCTCCCTTCTGTCAATTTTTAAAAACTCGTTAAAACTTTTCCCCGTCATCTATAATGCCGACGATAGCAGCATCAACAGGCGAAAGTTCTTTGCCGCAACCGATTCGTGCCGCACTTCCCAATGCAACCAGCACATATTCGCCAATACCGGCGCCAATGTTGTCGATTGCTATAAACTTTTCTTTTTTTCCTTCGGTAGGTTCAATAATCATAAACTTGCTGCCCACCAAATTCTCGTTTTTGCGTGTCGAAACAACGCTTCCAACCACTTTGCCGATAATCATAATTCAAAATTTCCTTTCCGTATACGGCATCCGGGGGCAGAGCGTGGCTCCGCCCCATAATTTGCCATATAGCCTTTGCTTTTAAATAAAACTATTTAATAGCGGGCAAAATTTTCTCAACATCCGAATGAGGTCTCGGAATAACGTGTGTAGCAATGATTTCGCCAAGCTTCTGAGCGCTTGCGCCGCCTGCTTCTACAGCAGCCTTAACAGCACCTACATCACCGCGAACCATAACGCTTACCAAACCTGAACCGATCTTCTCAGTTCCGATAAGAGTAACGTTTGCAGCCTTAAGCATAGCGTCAGCAGCCTCAACTGCAGCTACCAAACCTCTGGTTTCTATCATACCCAATGCTTCCAATGCCATTTTCTTTTCCTCCTTTAAAGGTTTATTTTGTGTTGCCTCAGCCTTTTTGGCTTCGGTTTCATTATTTTTCATAACTTCTGTCTTTGCAATAACAGTCTTTGTTACATTTGACTTTGCTGCCATAACAAATCACCTCTTAGAATTTGGGAAGAATCTTCTCAACATCTGAATGAGGTCTGGGAATTACATGTGTAGCGATGATTTCGCCAAGTTTCTGAGCAGTTGCGCCGCCTGCTTCTACAGCAGCCTTAACAGCACCTACATCACCGCGAACCATAACGCTTACCAAACCTGAACCGATCTTTTCTGTACCAATCAAAACAACCTCTGCTGCTTTAACCATTGCATCTGCTGCTTCAACTGCTGCAACAAGACCTCTTGTTTCTATCATACCCAATGCTTCCTGTGCCATTTTTAAATCCTCCTAAATATTTAAATTATTCATTAATTACTGCTATTTTAAGACCTTCCATCTTGACATTTGTAACGAACGCATCGTTAATCTTTTCAAGCGGATACTTATGAGTGATAAGTTCCTTGATGGGAAGTCCGATTGCGATTGCTCTCTTAAGGAAATCAAATGTTGTTGCGTAGTCACGAAGTGTGTAAACCCACGAACCAACCAAAGTGATTTCTTTCGAGCAAAGGTCAAAGTGCGGATTGATTGTTGCGTCACCACCGTTTATAAAGAAGCCAAGCTCGCAAAGGCCGCCGCCGCTTCTTATGAACTTGTAGATATTGCTGTGTGCAACAGGTGAACCTGTACACTGGAAAGCAAAATCTGCAAAGTGTCCGCCAAAGCTGTCCTTAACTGCTCCTGCAAGAGCTTCGATACCGTTGTGGTTTTTGAAGTTGACAGTTTTGTCAGCGCCCATACGCTTTGCAAACTCAAGGCGTTTTTCCTCACCATCAACTGCTGTGATGTTTTCGATACCCATTGTTCTGAGAACCGCAATACAGATAAGACCGATAGGTCCGCAACCCTGTACAACCACGCGGCTGTTGAATCTGAGAATTCCTGTGGACTTTGCTCTTTCAACTGCGTGAATAAGTACTGCGCAAGGCTCAATCAAGATTCTTGAATCAAGATCAAGGTCTGATACATTAAATACGGTTGCGCCTTTCTTTATAACTATGTAATCTGCAAACCAACCATTGAAGTGAACTTCGTCATCGGGCAAAAGTCCGAAAACATCAGCTCCTCCTACATTCTGTTTGTTAAGGTCAAACATTGTGATTTCGGGGTCGTCCTTAAGGATTACGCTTGTAACAATCTTGTCACCAATGTTAAGGGGTTTACCTGCGCTGTCCTTTTTAACATTCTTACCAATCTTAACGATTTCACCAGTTCCCTCGTGTCCAAGAACAACCGGGATAAGGCCAAACGGATCGCGCTTGTATTCGTGAGCATCTGTTCCACAGATACCACAACCTTCAACCTTTACCAGCATATCATCATCGCCGATTTCGGGAAGGGTATATTCCTGAAGCTCAAATTTTTCAATGCCTGTAAGCATAGCAACACGAGCTGATTTAGGAACAGGTCCCGAAGCCTTGGGAGCACTTGCAGGCTGACCCTGCATTCCTGCAATGACTTGTCTTACAATTTGTTCTAATTCTGTGTTGTTCAAATCAAATTTCTCCTTTCGCATTATTTAGTGTTAAAACGGATTTAACCGTTCATTATTTCGTTTATAAGTGATGCACCATAAGCCGAAAGCGCTGTATCTTGTTCTTCCGAGCCGCCGCTGACACCTAGACCACCAACAATCTTGCCTTTATGTACAAGTGGATCACCACCGCCAAATATAACAATCTTGCCGCCGTTTGTAAACTGTATGCCGTAAAGCGAACCTCCCGGAGCTGCAAGTGTGCTTAATGTCTTTGTGGTCATCTTGAGCGATACAACCGTAAACGCTTTGTTCAGTGCAACATCATAGCTTGCGATGTATGCGTTATCCATACATTCAACCGCAATCGGATGTCCTGCACTGTTTGCAACTGCAACCACCGCATTAACGCCCATTTCCTTTGCTTTTTGCTGTACTTTGGCGATAATCTTTTTTGCTGCTGCCAGTCCAAACTCCAAAGGCTCATCTTTCAAAGTCTTGTTGTCCGGATTGGAATCATCAACCAAAGTGCCGCCCAGTGCAAGCATAACCGCCTCGGTAATGCTTTTTATTTTTTCGTCATTCATGGAAATTCCCTCCGCAAAAATTATTTGCCGAGCTGATCCATAACCTTTTTGGTAATCTGAGCAATAAGGTCTGCATCGGCAGGAGTATCTTCTGCAACTGCACAATCAGGAATATGACAATTGTGGCAGCTTACACAGCCATCCTTGTTGTTGGGACAAAGGTCTGCCGGATGTTTTCCTGACATATTGAATGCTCTTCTTACTTCATAAAGTTTCTTAAGCTGTTCTTTTGTAAATTCTCTGGGTCCGCCAAGCTGTTTCGAAAGGAACAAAAGCTCTGCGTAGAATTCCAATGATTCCATCTTGTGGTAAGCCGCAAGAAGTGAATTTGAATAAGCAAGTGCACCGTGGTTTTCAAGAAGAACTGCATCATAGTAAGGAAGGTACTTTTCAACTGCGTCCGGAATTTCGGTTGTCGAAGGTGTACCATATTCAGCAATCGGAACACAACCAAGTGCTATAACTGCCTCAGGCATAATCGGCTGTGTAAGCGGAATGCCTGCAATAGCAAAGCTTGTAGCATAAATAGGATGTGCATGAACAACCGCCTGAACATCAGGACGATGCTTGTAAACTCTGAGATGCATCTTGATTTCTGATGAAGGCTTGAATCCTTTGTTTGCCTGAAGGATATTGCCGTCACCGTCAATCTTACAAATGTATTCGGGTGTCATAAAGCCCTTACTTACACCTGTAGGTGTGCAAAGGAATTCGTTATCGGAAATTTTTACCGATATATTGCCGTCGTTTGCAGCAACCATTCTTCTGTCATAAATCCTCTTACCAATGTCGCAAATTTGCTTTTTGATTTCGTATTCTGACATCATTGTTGTTTCTCTCCTTTATATCTTTAAATTTCTTTAATTTGCTTTGTTTCCATATACATAATATCATATATTAGTATATTAGTCAATAACTTTTTGTGATTTTTTCTGTGTTTTTGTGTTTTTTTGTTGTTTTTCATCTTCTTCAAGATAAGAAAGCAACTCGTCTATCCCTTCACCTGTATAAGATGATACCAAAAACACTCTTTCGCACCCTGCCAGACGAAGCCACGCCTCTGCCCTTTCGGGTGTTGCATCTTCGTGGTCTATTTTTGTGACAATTCCCACAACCTCGCGGTTTGCCTGTGCCGTACAACACGGACTGTAGAGTGAATATTGTTCGGTCGCACTCAGCAAAAGCCCAACCACATCCGCCTCGTATGAGTAAAGTGCAAGAGCCCGTGCAAGCTCTTTGTTTTCGGCATACTCGCCCGGGGTATCAATTATGACATCGTGATAGTTTATGTACTGAGTCTTGTGATACTTGGGTTTTCCGCCTTTTAAAACCTGAGTAAGTGTGGTCTTTCCGCTTTCGCTTCTGCCCACCAGAATAAGTTTTCGCATCAGGTTCTTGTTATCGGGCACACTGTAAAATTGAGAGTATTTTCAGCATAGTCACAAAGCGCACGAAGTGATGCCTCAACCTCTGAAACAGTTCCCGTCATAATAAGCGTACCGCTGAAACGGTCAACAAATCCTATCTCTGCTCCCGATGCCTTCATTGCGATATCTGCTGCAATTATTGCAGTCTCGGACGGCGACATTGTTACAATTCCTATCGAAGACCTTTCGTCAAGGTTGGGGTCAAGTCCCAGTTTTCTGTAAAGAATTTTGTCAGGATTTGCTATCACATGCGCCAGGGTAATCTGCTTACCGGGGACAAGTTCCTGGATTATTCTCATTCTGTCATCAAAATCTGCTAAATTAGCCATCGGTTATCCTCCTATCTGGCACTTAAGCCCCGTATCTTCTACTGTCTTCTTAAGAAGGTCCATATGCTCAGCCGGTATGCTGCCAACACCCTTCATTGCATATTCTCTGCCCAGACCTTCGTATTTTGGCTCGCCCAAACGGTGATAAGGAAGCAAGTGAAGCTCGCGCACGGTCTCCAAAGACTTTGCAAAATTCGCTATTGAAGCAATTTCTTCTTTCGAGCAGTTGAATCCCGGTATAACCGGAACTCTTATAATAAGCCCTACACCACTTTTTGCAATCTTTCTTGCATTTTCCAAAATAAGCTCGTTGGGCTGGGTTGTATATTCTTTGTGTTTTTGGCTGTCGGTATGTTTTATGTCCATCAGATAGAGGTCAAGATTTTCAAGCAGCTTTTCAATTTTGTCAAAGCTTGCAAATCCGGTCGACTCAATAGCTGTGTTTATACCCCTGTCATGACACGCGCGAAGTATTGCTGCCGCAAAATCAGGCTGAGCCAGACACTCACCGCCCGAAAGGGTAACTCCCCCTCCGCTGCGTCTGTAATAAATACGGTCCTGCTCAATAATTTCCATAACTTCGGCAACTGTGACATCTCTGCCCACAATCTTTTCTTTGCCGTTCATTGTCATTGTCTCAATCTCATGACGCTGAGACTCGGGATTGCAACACCAACGGCAACGAAGGAAACAACCTTTTAAGAAAATTATCGTACGAACACCCGGTCCGTCGTGAACGGAAAATTTTTGAACATCAAAAATCCGTCCTTTTGTATTTAAGTAATCGTTCATAATTAAATTCCTTTTTGTTCAGTTCTCTCAATTATGTCATCCTGAAGCGATTTCGAAAGAGTTGTAAACAAAGCACTGTATCCCGCAACTCTTACAATCAGGTTCTTGTAGTTTTCGGGATGAAGCTGTGCATCGCGAAGAGTTTCGCGGCTTACAACATTGAACTGTACATGCATACCCTTTTGGTCAAAGTAACCTCTGAGGAGTGCCACAAAGCTTTCGAGTCCCGATGTACCTTCAAGTGCCGACGGATGGAACTTCATATTAAACAATGTTCCGTTTGATGCAATAAAGTGGTCAAGCTTTGCAACCGAGTTGGCCGAAGCTGTCGGACCGTTTACATCTCTGCCCGCTGCAGGCGATACGCCGTCAGCCACAGGTGTTTTTGCATATCTTCCGTCAGGGGTTGCCCCAGTCTGTGCACCCAGCGGAACATTTGCCGAAACAGGATAAAGTCCTGCATGGAAAATACCGCCCCTGGGGTTTTTGTACTGTTCTACAGGTTTTGTATAGGTATAAGCAACATCTCTTGCAAAAGCATCAACTTCAGCTATATCGTTACCAAACTTGGGAACTTCTTCAATCATCTTAAGAATTTCCTGATATCTTCCGCCGCCGTCGCTTATGATTCCGCCGCTTTTAGCAACTACATTCTGATAAATGTCCGCAATCTGTTCTTTGGAGACATTTACTCCCTTTTCTGCCAAAGCCTTTACAAGACCTACTGTTATGTTCTTTACTTCTTCATTGTTTGCCATGTCTTTGCCGAAGTTGTTTTCAAGAGCCGCTTTAAGCTCTGAAAGTGTGAACTTTCCTTCGTCAAATACCAGCTGCTTGATTGCATAAAGTCCGTCTGCCACGTTGGAAATACCAAATCCCTGAGGACCTGTGAAGTTGTAAACAGCTCCACCCTCCTGAACGCTCTTGCCCTTTCCTATACAATCTTCAATCATACCCGAAAGGAACGGCAAAGGACATCTTTGCATATGTGCCAGGTCAATCGCATTGTCAGCATCAGCCATAAGCGATATCATGTAGTTCATCTGTTCTTTGTATGCGCCATAAAAGTCGTCGAAGGTCTTCATATTTTCAACTTCGCCGGTCTTTACGCTTATCTGTTTGCCCTCGTCAACACCGTTTGAGAAAACAAGTTCAAGGGGTCTGCACATATTAAAGAATGCAGCGTCGTGCCAACCGTCTGTCTTGCCTGACTTCTGAGGCTCAACACAACCGATGATGTTGTACTGTCTGGCATCTTCAAGAGTGAGTCCGCGGCTTATAAGTGCCGGGATGATAACTTCGTCATTGTAATAAGCAGGAAGTCCGCAACCTGTACGGGTAAGTCTTGCTGCTTTGATTAAAAGTTCGTGAGGAGTTTTGTTCCACACACGCATCGAAAGCGATGGCTGCGGAAGCTTTGTATTCATTGATGCGTTTATACACATAAACGACATATCGTTTGTGGTATCCTCGCCGTTTTTATCCTGTCCGCCAACAACCAGGTTCTGGAACATGCTGTATCCTGCAAAGCCTTCGGCAGATGCAGCGTCACGGCACTTGTTGAGGTCGTTGAGTTTAACCCATACACAGTCCACAAGTTCCTGCGCAGATTCGCGGGTGATTATGCCTTTGTCAAGATCCTTTTTGAAGTAAGGATACATATAAACATCAAAACGTCCCGGTGAAATCGAGTGTCCGTTTGATTCGGTCTGGATAAGAAGCTGAACAAACCAGAACGACTGACACGCTTCATAAAATGACTCTGCTCCGTTTTCAGGAACTCTTGCACAGTTCTTTGCAATTGTCAGAAGTTCTTCGCGTCTTTGAGGGTCGGTACATTTTTGTGCCATCGAAGATGCAAGTTCTGAATATCTTTTTGCATATGTAATTCCGGCTTCAAAAGTTTCAATTATTGCTTCAAGGAAGATGCGCTTCTGCGAAGCATTTGCGTCTCTCAAATCTACTTTTTCAAGCTCTGCCTTTGCTTTTTTGATGATGCCTCCAAAGCCAATCTCCAAAACCTCGCCGTAATTTACGGTCACATGTCCTACACCATTATAAAAATAGTTGCCCGGTGTAAAGATGTTGTGTTTTATTGCGTCAAGAGTTTCGGGCTTCATATACGAAGTTGCAAGGTCACTTGTTGTCTTGCCCTTCCAGTACTTGAAAACTTCTTTCAATGTAGCCTTTGTGTCGTCTGCCAAATAGAACGGGTCAGCCGATCTTGTTGAAACAGTTTCAAGTTCGTCCTCCACCCACTCACACGAAAACTCAGGGAACATCTGACAGCCTCTTGCCTTTTTAGCTGAGCTGCCGACGATAAGTTCGTTGTCTCTGATTGTAACAGGAAGTTTCTCCATAAGAGCGCGGAAAGCCTTAGCCCTTCTTGAAATCATAGGAAGCCCTTCTGTTTCTTTATAGCTTTCAGTCAATATAACTGCACGGTCAGCCTCGATTTCGGGCATTTTCTGAAACAATGCGTCTCTCAATTTCTCGATACGGGGTGACACAGGTATATCTGCTGTATAAAATTTAGCCACTGTAATTCCTCCTTCTTTCTATGGAAATACACTTTTTCTAATTTAACATATACATCATACAACAAAACAAAAAAATTGTCAATAGAAACACAGAAAAAAAAAGAGAAATTTATGAAAAACAAAAATTTTTTGACAAAAAGCACAAAAAAACAGCCATCCAAAGCTTTTGGATGGCTGTTTTTGGTTTCAAAAATTATTTATCTTCTTTATTTCTTGCAGCTTTTGCTACCAATTTATAAAGAGCATTAAGCGCAATAACGTTGGGAATTACCATCAGGTAGTTAAAGAAGTCTGTAAGCTCCCAAACCAAATCGTTTGACAGAAGCGTTCCCATAAATATAAACGCAATCGCAACCAAAGAATATATGGTAACAGCAATCTTGTTGTTTTTAAAAAGATACTGAACATTAAGTTTTCCAAAGAAATTCCAGCTCAAAACCGTCGAGTAAGCAAAGAACAAAAGACAAATAGCAACAAAGATACTACCAAAGTTTCCAAAAGGAATTGCCATAGAAACTGCTGTCTGCATCGCAGTAGTCTTTGTAACAACAGCATCTGCGCCCGAAGTTGCAGCCAGATATGCATCACCCGAAAGACCTGCAAGAATACCGTCGCCTGCATAGAGGCAAGAGATAACAACAAGAGCTGTCATTGTAAGAACAACAAATGTATCAATAAATACACCTGCCATAGCTACAACACCCTGATCGTGAGGTTTCTTTACATTTGCCATTGCATGAGCATGCGGAGTTGAACCCATACCTGCTTCATTCGAGAAAAGACCTCTCTTTGCACCCTGGCTGATTGCAGTTTTAAGTGCATAACCGATTCCACCACCTATAAGAGCCGAGGGAGTGAATGCATACTTGAATATCATACCAAATGTCTCGGGGATGTATTTGATACGAACAGCAAGTACAACAAGTCCACCAATTAAGAAAAGAGAAGCCATAATGGGTACCAGTTTTTCAGTAACCGACGCAAGTCTCTGTACACCGCCGATGAAGATTATAACTGAAATAATTGCTATAATAACACCCACAATCCAGCCTTCAACGCCAAACGCATTGTTGCACGATTCTGCAATCGAGTTTGTCTGTACCATGCTGCCCATAAAACCAAGAGCAAGTATACTTGCGATTGCGAAGAATACCGAAAGGAATGTACCAAAGCCGTTGGGGAATGCCTTCTTTATGTAATAAACAGGTCCGCCGTGAATTTCGCCGTTTTCATCTTTGATTCTTGTTTCCTGAGCAAGAACTGCTTCGGCATAAATTGTAGCCATGCCCAAAAATGCGATAACCCACATCCAGAATATTGCACCGGGACCACCAATCAGAATAGCGCCCGAAGCACCCACGATGTTACCTGTTCCAACCTGCGCCGCAATAGCGGTTGCAAGTGCCTGGAACGATGAAAGACCGCTTTCCTGCTTGCCACCGGAAAGCTTGAAGTTTCCAAATACCGATTTCATACCTTCGCCAAAGCATCTTACCTGAACAAAACGAGTCTTGATTGAGAAGAACAAACCTGTTCCTACCAAAAGGATAATCAAGATGTAATCCGAAAGGTATGCGTTGGCTTTTGCCACAATGTTTAACAATGTTTCCTGCATAAAAATGCCTCCTTAAAAATAAAATAAGCCGCCTTGTTTGGCAGCTCCGGAAATGACACACAGACATAATAAAATACAAATTAAAGATTTGTCTGCTCCGTCCTTTTGCCTGAGAGATTCAGCCCAAAAAATTTGAGCCTTGCACCTTCGGCACTCTAAAAAGAGATTCTCCGGAGTCTCCTCCACCTTCGGTCTTAAAAAATTCCAAAGGCTTCACAAGATTTATAAAGTTTATTATACACAAAAAAAATATATTGTCAACACCTTTTTTGAAATTTGTCGAAAAACATAAAAAGTGTTTCTCTTTAGCGACAGCCACATAAGGAAGTTTTTTATGGAGTAGTTCCAAAATCAAGGAACTACTCCATTTTCCTTGTTATCCGACCTTATACATTTGCGGATTTTCTTGGATTTTGTTTATTATATCCAATATTTCTTTTTCATCAGGAATATCAATCATTCCAACGGCAGTAAAATAAATATCAACCTTCACATGACAATGACCGTCGTATTTGTCGTTGTTGTGAACTTCTATTCTTTGTATCAGAGAATTAACTATTGTTGGGGTAAGCTCTCGGAAATCGGTTAGTTCTCTCAAAGTTTTTAACAGAAGTCGCATATCAATATTCTGTTGCTCTGCCTTTTCCAATTCCTGTTCACTTTTGGATATTGTTTCGATAAGCTCCCTTTGTTCGTTCTCATACATAGAAGCCATACGGGAATATCTGTCGTCACTCAATTTACCTAAAATATTGTCCTCATAAATTCGGGATATTATCACATCAAGTTCAGATATTCTTCTTTTACCGCTTTCAACTTTAGTTTTAAGTTTTTGAAGCTCACTTTTTCTTGCGGTTTGGTTTTTAGTTGCCATAAGATACAAAAACACCGGCTCATAGCATCTTACAAAATCTGCCAAGTTGCTTATTGCCTCATAAACAATTCTTTCAAGAACAATATCTCTTATGAAGTGTATTTGGCACTCACCACGACCACTCTTGTAATTTGAACACCTGAAATGCTCTTGCTGTCTTGTAATACTTTTAGCAGCTGCGAAATGTAATTTTGCTCCGCAATCAGGACAATATACCAATCCCGAAAACAGACTGGTTCTGCCCGTTGATGTTGGTCTTCTTTTATGCTGACGAAGCTCCTGAACTCTGAGCCATAAATCCTCAGTTATTATTGCATCTTGTGTGTTAGGGATAATTTGTTGCTCATCTTCGGATTTATGGATAACCTTATGTACCTTGTAACTTACAGTTGTTGTCTTAAAATTCACAGTACATCCCGTGTATTGTCTGTTGTCAATAATTCCTGCAACAGTTGATGAATCCCAATAATATGGATTTTCGGGATATTTATGAGTAGTTGATAATCCTTTTTCTATCTTGTATGCGGTAGGAATAAGGATTTTTTCTTGCTCTAACTGACGGGCAATCTGTGCAATTCCTCGTCCTACAAGGGCTAATGAAAATATCTTTCTTACAACCTCTGCGGCTTCTTCATCAATTATCCATTTTTCTTTATCTTCGGGTGATTTCATATAGCCATAAGGAACTGTTGAGCTTACCCGTTTTCCGCTTGCAGCTTTCATCTGCCATACTGCACGAATTTTTTTGCTTGTCTGTGCAGCATACCATTCATTGAATATATTGTTGAACGGCATCATTTCTGTTCCTGTGTTACTCATTGTATCAACATTTTCCTGAATGGCTATAAACCTTATTCCAAGAGTGGGATATGTGATTTCAAGATATTTACCCACTTCAAGATAATTTCTTCCAAAACGGGATAAATCTTTTACTACAATAGTTTTTACGATTCCGGCTTCTGCGAGTGCCTGCATTTCCTTAAAACCGCTTCTTTCAAAGGTAGTCCCCGAAATGCCGTCATCAATAAAAAATCTCGGATTTTTCAGCCCGTGGTCTTTGGCATATTTCATCAGGATTTCTTTTTGATTGGAAATACTGTTGCTTTCTCCCTCTAAACCGTCATCTTGTGATAATCTTCCGTATAACGCTGTTATTTCTTCTGTTGTTTGCCCTATAATATTTTGAGTTGTCATAATTCATTTCTCCTTCCCGACAACCGGGCATAGCAAAGGATTTGAAATGATTTTACTATGCCCGATAAAAATTGTCGAATATACTAAATTAGATTTTCTGATAAAATAATGTTTTTAAATTGCTCCAATACGCTTTGCTTGCCTTCGATATTAAAATGGGAATGTACCTCGTATGTTGTGCCACCGATTTTGATTTCAAAATTCAGGTTGTCTTTATCAAAGGTTGGAGTTAAGACTTCAATAGGAATGTTTACTTGTTTTAACATATAACTTCACCTTACCTTTCAGGCTGTTGCCGTTGTTTGCGTTTGTAATGAGCTTCGCAAAGCCTTACAATTTCATCTTCAATCTAAGAATTTGTATAATTCTTTGGAAAGAACTTTCTTACACGCTCTGTCGGGATTTTAATTCGTTCCTTTTGATTTGCTTTTTCCTCCGACATAATCTCAAAGATTTTATCATCGTCAAGCTCTCCTGCCTGACTTAGCTTTTTCATACGCACCGCCTGAGATAATGACGGTGTACAATCCTCGCTCTCAATGGTCTGTATCAAGTCCATTTGTTCAATGTCATTAAGGTATGAAAGCTCAACCGCCGGAGTGAAAGCAATTCGCCCTTCGTCCACATATTCTAATAGTTTCGGATGTAGATTTGTAAGACGAATATATCTTTGAACCGTCTTGTAGCTTTCACCATACGCTTCACCAATTTCAGCAGATGTTCTGTTGTCATCTGACTTCGGGACAACTTGTCCCGAAGTTAAATCTGACCTATATCCTTGTCTGCTCATAGCCTCCATCTTCAATTTATAAGCGAAGGCTTTTTCGCTTGGCGAAATGTTATCTCTGTGCAGATTACTGTCAACAAGAGCTATTGCCGCATTATCTCTGTCCATTTCAACAACAAGGGCAGGAACTTCTGTAAGTCCTGCTCGTTTACTTGCAAACAATCTTCTGTGTCCTGAGATTATTTCGTATTCATCATTTTCAAGCGGTCTTGCGATGATTGGAGATAAAATTCCATGTTCCTTTATGCTCTCAATCAGCAGTTCCATTTCATCATCGTGCTTTACCTTGTAAGGATGGTTCTCAAATTCCTTTAATTTTGTTACATCAAGTTTTTGCATATTTTTCATCGTTCTTTGCTCCTTTCTTTCTGTATAACTTTTCTTTCCATTT
>JAFQSM010000058.1 GCA_017409575.1 Clostridia bacterium | reverse complement strand
TTCGATGATTTCAAAAAGCAATTGGCTGTTCGTCAACGTCAATACAACAATTTCCCTATGCGCCCACTCAATTGGCGCTCACCTAAGCACGTCTTGTTCGCGTTCCCTAATGTGTAACACATCATTGACAAACCTACAATCATAAAATTGTTGACATACTTGGCTTGAGATGTTAAAATATCAATTGTTGAAAATAAAAATGCGGATATGGCGGAATCGGCAGACGCGCCAGATTCAGGTTCTGGTCGGGGCAACTCGGTGGAGGTTCAAGTCCTCTTATCCGCACCAAAAAGCGACGCATCTCAAGGAGATGTGTCGCTTTTTAATATAAGGCTTGAATTTATTTCAATGATTCGCCCTTTGAAAATTCTCTTATAACGTTTACGCTTCGCTTTACCTTGATATGATTTTTCTCTATTTTTTGATACAGTAAGTTAAGTGCCGTATCACAAACTTCTTCTACATGCATTTTGATAGATGACAATCTGACATCCGAATATGGAGCGATGTTTATGTCATCCATGCATATAACCGATATGTCACCGGGAACAGATAGTTTTTCTTCTTTTAAACGTTGTAAAATGCCGATAGCAATATGGCTGTATGCAGCAAATACAACGTCGGGAAGGTTGTTGCGTTTTATGAAATCGCCCATGCCGTAGTATCCTGCGTCATAAAATCGCATGTCGCTGATCAGAATATCGTTTTCATCGACATCAATATTGAGTCTTTTCAGTGCAGAGGTGAAATAATCATATTCCTGTACGGCGTATTTTTCGCCGATGAAGCCTATTCTTTTGTAATTGTTTTTTACAAGATAAGATAGCGCATCATCCATCGCCTGATTTGCAACGACATTTACGCAATCGACGTTTTTTGCTCCATTGTCTATACCTATTTGAACAATCGGAATATCGGTATTGTTTTTGATAACACCCGGCGGCTCAATAACGATGATACCGTCTGTGTTACAGAATTTCGTGTAGTAGTCTATGAGTTCCTGCTCTTTTTGGGGAGAGAAATCATGAACAGAAATAAGCGTTGTTCCGTTTCGTGAGGAAATTTCATTTGAGAGAAATGCCGCCATCTGGCTGTAATGTATACCAAGCATTTCGGGGCATATTACGGCAATAACCTTTTTGTCGTATACCGGCTTATAGTATTTATCAAAACAGCCGTGTTCTTTTGCGATGCTAAATATCATTTCTCGCGTTTGTTCGCTGACTTCATGGCTGGTAGAGAACGCCTTTGATGCTGTCGAAACAGAAACATTTGCCATTTGGGCAAGTTTGGACAGGTTCATAATATGCTACCTCAAATCCTTCTGTTAAGCAAATCATCGAGGCGTGTGTAATTTTCATAAACCTTTGAATAATCCACGTTGCCCGGAGTAAAAACCTTGTCAGTTTCTATCATAGCGCAAGCATTTTCAACCGAAGAAAAAGCACCGCATCCGACACCGGCAAGAATTGCCGAGCCAAGGCATGCTGTTTCTTTGTTTTTGAGTGTGGTCAGAGTTTTTCCCGTCATATCTGATTTTATCTGATTCCAAAGCTCACTCTTTGCGCCGCCGCCCATAAGACGGATTTCCTCGGCTTCTACATTTATGTAATCAAGATTGGCTTTCAGCATGCAAGAAATAGCTTCCAGAATAGCGCGTACAAAATGTGCCCTTGTATGCTCTAATGTTATACCGTAAAAGGCACCTCTTGCTTCAGGATTATACTTAGGCATGGTTGAACCGCACAAATGTGGCAGCATTGTGAGTCCGTTTGCGCCCGGTTCGATTTTTTCGGCAATAGCTGTAAGGGCATTAAAATCCTCATAATTTTCGCAAAAATTATTTTTAAACCACTTAAACGCCATACCGGCAACCGAGGTCCACAAAACAAGGGCGTATTTACCGTCAAAATTATAGTGGCAGGGGATAATGCAATTCTCTGAAAATTCAGGTATGGTGTCTGTCGGGACAAAGAGAACCATTGTTGTTCCCGTCATTTCGCTTATGATACCTTTTCTTACGATTCCGGCGCCGATGCTGCCGGCAACCTGGTCCATAGCACCCGTAACAACCTTCATTCCTTCATATTCACCTATTTCGACTCCGCTGTCGTAAAGCTTGGGGAGCATTGCCGAATCTACGCCGATAAATTCAAGCATTTCTTCCCACCATGTTCCTTTTTTGATATCGAAGTAGATAGTGGAAGACTGAAGTGTTTTTTCGGTAACAAATTTGCCTGTCATTTTATAGAGGATATAATCTTCCAGCAGGAAGATTTTTTTTGTTTTCTTCCATATTTCCGGCTCGTTTCGTTTAACCCACAGAAGCTTTGAAGCAGGCCAGGTAGCTGTTATTTCAGGTTGACCCGTAACTTCGTAGACTTTTTTGCGTCCGAAGTGGGCTTCTATCATTTTGGCTTCTTCGTCGGCTCTGTTGTCTACCCATACAATGGCTTTCCTTACGGGAATACCGTTTTCGTCTGTTAAAATAAGAGTTTCGCATTGTGTATCAATTGACAAAGCTTCTATTTCCAGACCTTCTGTCGCTTTTTTTATGCCTTCTTTTGTTATATCCCAGTATTTTTCAGTCGAAAATTCTGCATACACTCCGCTTGTTTCGAGTGTATAATCAACCGTAGCTTGTGAAAGCTGTTCCAGCTTATCTGAAAATACCGCAGCCTTTAAAGAAGTTGTTCCGATGTCTATACCTAAAAAATTCATAACAATCTCCATTCTGTATAAAAGTTTTGTTTAATTGTATCACCTGAGATAAATTTAGTCAATCGAATAAGAAAGAAAATTCGAAAATTTTCGTAATTCAAAATTGTTGACAAGTATAAAACAGAATTATATAATTATGACATAGTAAGACGAGGGGTTGATTATATGCTGGCTATTATAAATGCAACTCTTGTAATGACTGATCACTATATTCCGGATGCGACAATTCTTGTTGAAGATGGAAAAATTTCGGACTTCGGAAAAAAGATTAAAGTCCCGTCCGGCGCTCAGGTCATTGATGCGAAAGGGGATTATGTGGGTCCCGGGCTTATAGATATTCATACTCATGCTGACGGAACTACATATTTTCACGAAGACCCGATAAAGTGTTCACAAACACTTATTGACCATGGTGTAACCTCGGTTCTTCCGGCTCTTTTTTACAGCATGACCAAGCAAGAGCATCTTGATGCAATTAAAAAAATCAAAGATGCGATTGAGTGCGGAAAAGGTAAAAATATTTTAGGTCTTTACATGGAAGGCCCTTATCTTAACCCTGATTTTGGCTGTGACAAAGAAAAAAACATGTGGAAGGACTCAATAGTAAAGTCTGATTATACTGAAGTTGTAGAAGCTGCAAGGGATATGGCAAAGGTTTGGTGTGTAGCTCCCGAAAGAGAAGGCATTCTCGACTTTGTAAAAGATGTAAAAGAGACTATTCCAAACATAGTGTTTTCTGTTGCTCACAGTGAAGCAACCCCGGAACAAATTGAAGCACTTATGCCTTATGGTTTAAAACTTGGAACTCATCATACGAACGCAACGGGTACTTTAGAAAATTACCCCGAGGTTCGCGGTGTGTGTGTCGATGAAACGGTCAACTACAATGACAGCATATACGCAGAGCTTATTTGCGATTCAATGGGTGTTCATGTTCATCCTTACATGCTGCGTCTGATTAAAAAAATTAAAGGTGACGATAAGATAATCCTCATAGCTGATTCGTTTGTAGCCGACGGGCCTCCGATTCCGGGATTGGAAGAAGCTTTTGATATCAATTTTGATTGGGGCGGAGACATTGCCGGATCAAAGCTTACACTTGACGTTGCCTGCCGCAACATGATGGTGCATACAGGCAGTTCGATTTGCGATGTGTTCAAATACGCATCCCTCAATCCCTCAAGGCTTCTTAATATTCCCGAATTGGGTCAGATAAGAAAAGGTAATATCGGTAACTTGATCATTGTTGATCAGTGGTTTAATGTTAAAAATACTATTATTAAAGGAGAGGTTGTAAAGTGAAGCATTACGGCATAAAGTTGGTGAGTAACGGCTTTAGCTGGCAGGACATCCCCGTGCTCGAAATGGAGTGTTACTACAAGAATCCCCCTGACTCTATCAAGGCATATGCTCAGATTTGCTGTGGTGAGGATTCGCTGAATGTTCATTTATGGACCACTGAGCCCTCACGCAGAGAAGAGGAAAAAGATTTACTGGGCTCACCGTGCCGTGACAGCTGTCTTGAGTTCTTTTTCAGTCCTATGGAAAACGACAAAAGATACTTTAACGTTGAGTTCAACGCCAACGGATGCCTTTTTCTGGGAATTGGAAGCTGCTTGGAAGATTTAACTCGTTTGGTTTCATCTGACTTTGTAGCTGAAAGAATAATCATTCCGCAAATTGATAAAAAGGATGGCGGTTGGGATTTGTTCTACAGTATTCCGTTCGAGTTCATCCGTCGATTTTTCCCTGACTTTAAACCGTGTGAGGGAAAATCTATGAAAGCAAATTGCTACAAGTGTTCAGATCGCGGTGAATACCCTCATTACCTTTCATGGAGCCCGATTGAGGGATTACCGTTTTCATACCATCGCGCGGAGTGCTTTGGTACAATGACATTTGTTAAGTGAATTTAATTAAATTAAATATTTAATTAAAAATAAAAAAGGAGGCAACAAAAAATGAAAAACATTATTTTCGATCCCCCAACAGATTTTAGCTTTGTCCCCGGTGATTATGTCCCGTTCAAGGACAGGGAGCTTTGCGAAAAGCTTCGCAAGATCAGCGGTACAGACCTGGAAAAGCATCCTAATCCTGATTTCAACATCAAGGTTATGATGAATCCGCATCCCGTACTTATTGCTACTTTGTTCTCACGTATCAAAGAAGCTTCCGAAAACAACAAAAAAATCACCCTTATTCTTGGTAATCCCGAGCCGGATACATATATTCCTTTGGCTCAGCTTATCAACTACTTCAAGGTCGATTGCAGAAACGTTCATATTTTTGCAATGGATGAGTGGGCAGATGACCAGGGCAATATCGCTCCTGAAACATATAAGGCAGGTTTTGCTCATTCAATGCTGAAGTATCTCGTATTCCAGATTGACGAAAAGCTTCGTATGCCGCTTGAAAATGTACACTATCCCACAACAAAGAACATTAAGGATTATTCCAAGATGATTACAGACTGTGGTGAAGGCGGTGCAGATATCTGCAGTTCTTCTCCGGGTTGGACAGGTCATATGGCATTTATCGATCCGGTTCCGGAATTTCTGCCCGGCATGAAAAACGGCGAATACGATATCGAAGAGTGGCTCAATATGGATGCTCGCATTGTTAAGCTTCATCCGCTTACAGTTGCTCAGAACTCACTTCACGGTGTATTCGGTCAGTCCGGTTACATTGCAGATGTTCCGCCTATGGCAGCTACAATCGGTCCTGTTGATGTCAAGAACGCAAGAGAAAGAATTGAAGTTCATGCACTCATGACTAACGGTACTTTCTCCTCATGGCAGAGAATGACATCAAGACTTGTTCTCCACGGACCTGTTACTCCGCTTGTTCCGAGCTCAATGCTCCAGCTCATGAAGACACAGGTTTATGTCAGTGATGAGCTTGCAGCTCCGTTTGATTGCTGGGAAAAGGTCGGCTACTAATCTGTAATTACAGATTTCGCCAGACAACAAAGAAAAAGACGACTTATCAAACGATAAGTCGTCTTTTACCTTTTGGTGAGTTATACTATCAAGTGCAACACTTGAAAAAGTTGAAAGTTCATACGAATCTCTGGTAGAATAAAGTTACCACACCATAAACTACAGGAGGAGAAACGTATGAACTATAAACATCTTACCATAGAAGAACGCTGT